>CAZTAA010000142.1:0-8450 GCA_964611465.1 uncultured Mycobacterium sp.
CCCCGGCACCGGTCTGGTCATCGTGCGCGGTGGTACCACCGTGGAGCAGCAGACGTTGATCACGACGCTGGCCGACGCCGCTGCGGACATCAAGGCGGCCAAGTTGTCAGGTAACGGCGACGTCTTCCTCGGCGACGGGGTCGCCTCAGCAGGGGCGCTCGGATGGTTCGAGAGCCGGCCGTTGTTCGGCTGGCGGGTGCTCGTCCCGAGGACGAAGGATCAGGCCGGTGAACTCTCGGCACGGCTGCGTCTGTACGGCGCGGTCCCCGTGGAGGTGCCGACCATCAGTGTCGAGCCGCCGCGGACCCCGCAACAGATGGAGCGGGCCATCGAGGGCATCGAGGCCGGCCGGTACCAGTGGATCGCGTTCACCAGTGTCAACGCCGTGCGGGCGATCCGGGAGCGTTTCGAGCAGCGTGGCCTCGACGCCCGCCACCTGGCCGGTCTGAAGATTGCGGCCATCGGTGAGACGACCGCCGAAGCGCTGCGCGAGTTCGGTGTGCGCGCCGACCTGGTGCCGCCGGTGGAGAGCCAGTCCTCGGCCGGCCTGCTCGAGGTGTGGCCGGAGCGCGACCCCGAGCTCGACCCCATCGGCCGGGTGTTCCTTCCCCGCGCTGACATCGCCACCGAGAAGCTCGTCGCGGGCCTCGAGGACCTCGGCTGGGAGGTCGACGACATCACCGCCTACCGCACCGTGCGCGCCGCGCCGCCGGCCGCCGAGATCCGGGAGGCGATCAAGACCGGTGGCTTCGATGCGGTGGTCTTCACCTCGTCGAGCACTGTGCGCAACCTCGTGGGCATCGCCGGCAAACCGCACGCGTCCACGGTGATCGCCGCGATCGGCCCCGAGACCGCTGCCACCGCCGTCGAGCACGGGCTCAAAGTCGCTGTGCAGCCTGCGCAGGCCAAGATCGAGCCGTTGGTCGCCGCGCTGGCCGAGCACGGCGAGCAGTTGCGGCAGGCGGCCCTGGACAACGGCGAGCGGACCTGGCGCCCCTCGAAGCGCCGGGGTGCCGGCCGGCGTCGGGCGGCGGCCAAGGCATGATCCGCCCCCGGCGACTGCGCACCACTGACGCCATGCGCCGGTTGGTGCGGGAAGTGCGCGTGCACCCCGCCCAACTGGTGCTGCCGGTGTTCGTCGCCGAGGGCCTGGATGCCCCGCATCCCATCTCGTCGATGCCGGGGGTCTCCCAGCAGACGTTGACGACGCTGCCGGACGTCGTGGAGCAGGCCGCGGCGGCGGGCCTGGGCGGGATCATGCTCTTCGGCGTCCCCGTACACAAGGACGCGGTCGGATCCGGTGCCACTGATCCGCAGGGGATCCTCAGCCGCGCGGTGGAGGTGGCGAAGGCCGCTGCGGCGGGCCGGCTCGTGGTGCAGGCCGACCTGTGTCTGGACGAGTTCACCGACCACGGGCACTGCGGGGTGCTCGATGGTGATCGCGTCGACAACGACGCCACGTTGGTGCGGTACGCCGAGATGGCCGTCGTCCTTGCACGCGCCGGCGCCGACGTGGTGGGGACCAGCGGCATGATGGACGGCCAGGTCGCAGCGGTGCGGGAGGCACTCGACGGCGCCGGCTTCATCGACACCGCGATCCTCGCCTACGCCGCGAAGTACAACACCGCCTTGTACGGACCCTTCCGGGAGGCCGTCGACTCGTCGTTGACCGGGAACCGCCGCAGCTACCAGCAGGACCCTGCCAACGGCCGGGAGGCGCTGCGGGAGGTCCGCCTCGACCTCGAAGAAGGCGCGGACATCGTCATGGTCAAGCCTGCCTTCCTCGACGTGGTGTCCGCGGTGGCCGAGGTGTCCGACGTTCCGGTGGCCGTGTACCAGGTGTCGGGGGAGTACGCGATGGTCGAGGCCGCAGCGGCCAACGGCTGGATCGACCGCGAGGCGACCATCCGGGAGTCTCTGATCGGGTGTGTCCGGGCGGGTGCGGACATCGTGTTGACCTACTGGGCGCTCGAGGCAGCGGGCTGGCGCGACTGATCGTGGCCGGATCGCAATCCAGCCTCGGTCGCCATCGGTCGATCAACAAGGCGTAGGCTCTACATCCTTATGAAGTGAAAGGTGTCCGACCCATGCGTAAGTCCATTGCTCTGGCGTTGGCCGTTCCCCTGGCGGCCTCGCCGCTGCTCGTCGTCGGCCCGGCATCGGCCCAGTCCACGGTGAAGGAGGTCAAGCTCGAGAACAGCATCCGGCGCGGCTTCAAACAGCAGGCCGGTAAGAGCGTGACCGTGAACTGCCCCTCCAAGGTGACCTGGGTCAAAGGCAAGATCTTCTACTGCAAGGCGAAGGCCGGCGACGGCACCAAGTACCGCGTGCAGGTCAAACTCGGCAACGAGGCGGCCGGCAACCTGCGGTGGAAAGTCGTCGCGTAGATCCCCCGTGTCCTTTCGTGTGAAGATCTGGCGCTTCACGAGCCAGATCTTCACACTGAGAGCCGATCACCTGCGCTTGATGCGGAACTTCGCTCTCGCCGGTGTCGGGTCCACGCCGTTGCCGACCTTGGACCGCACGAGGAACGTGTACTTACCCTTCTTCAGCCGGTAGGCCTTGGGGGAACTGCATGCGCGCCATTTCACGGCTGCCTGCTTCTTCGGCTTCTTGACGAGCTTGCACTGGAATGTGGCTCCGGTGGTCCCTGCGAAACGCACCTTGACCTTGGCCCGCGGCTTGCTGGTGCGCACGACCTTCTTCGGCGCCTTCGTGATGGTGGTGGTCAGTGCCGGGTCCGGCGTGGGTGCCGGTGCGGGTCCGGGCGGGGGGTTCACGCCTGTCACACGACCGACCTTGTCGATGAGATCGAGCGTCACCCACAGAGTGTTGTTCGGCCCGGCAGCCAGATGCCGGGGTCCGGAATTGGCGGAGAACGCGAGAGTGCTGTACGCGCCGGTCGTGGTCACGCGGCCGAGGTCGTTCGTGGCGAACTGCCCGGTCCAGTAGGCGCCGTCGGTCCCGAAAGCCACGCCGAACGGATCGGTGCCGGGAACGGGGGTCTTCTCCTCGGCGACGGTCGCGGTCCGGCGGCCGATGTAGTACGGCGCAACACCCTGCTGGCTGTAGGCGACCTGGCCGTCGGGACCCGCGGCGATGCCCTGGGAGCCACCGGCGATCGGGAACACCTGCCCCGTCCCGTCGGTCGCCACGCGGACGACCTGGGGCACCCCGAAGTCGGCGAGCCAAAGATACCCGTCGGAACTCGTGGTGATCCAGCGTGCTCCGGACAGGCCGGTACCGCTGAATACCTGCGGGGTGTTGGGAGTGGCGGGTGGGATCTTGACGACCTTGTCGGCCGAACCCGTCCACATATTGCCGTCCGGGCCTGCGGTGATCGCTCGCGGATCCGTGATGTCGTTGATGGTGAACTTCTGTGCCGACACCGGGTCGCCCGGCGCGAACCGCGCGACCCCGTTGGTTTGAGTGACCCACATGTTCCCGTCGGGCCCGGCCGCGATGCCTACCGGGTTGGACATGTTGGCCGAGTTGTACTCCGTCACCGTTCCGTCCGGGGCGATCTTGGCCACGTCGTTCGTCCCCGAGTCCAGGGTGACCCACATGTTCCCGTCCGGTCCGGGGGCGATCTGGTTGTTGGCGCCGACCCCGCTGACCGTGAACTCGCCGGCCACCACCGGATCCGCCGCGGCCGGCGCTGATAGTGCGGGGAGGGCGACGGCGGTGACCGCCAGGGCTGAGAGCATTCGCAGTGCCATGGGCGTTAGTCAACTCCCCCCATGATCTTTTGGGAACCCCCCTTTTCGGTCGCGGTGCGCGCCACGCGGGCCGAATCATCACTGGCATGCCTGGGGTGGAACGTACGATGAAGGCCCAGCAGGTGGAAGAGGTCCGGCAGTGTCAGTTGCGGTGGTGCCCAGGCACGCGACCGATATCCGCCCGCCTGCGCCCGCCATGGGTTACATCCCCGGTCTCGACGGGATCCGGGCGATCGCCGTGCTGGCGGTCCTGCTCTACCACTCCGGGGTGGTCGCCGTCCCCGGCGGATTTCTCGGGGTCGATGTCTTCTTCGTGCTGTCCGGGTTCCTGATCAGCAGCCTGCTGCTGCAGGAGATCGAACGCACCTCCGCGGTCTCGTTCGGGCAGTTCTATCTGCGACGGGCGCGACGGCTTCTGCCGGCTCTGCTCGCGACGCTGGCTCTGTCCTCGGTGCTGGTCCTGATCTTCGCGCGCGACGCCGCGGCGCAGTTCCGGCACGACGCCATCGCGTCGATGTTCTACGTGACGAACTGGTGGTACGTCGTCCAGGACCTCTCGTACTTCGAGGCCATGGGCAGGCCGCCTCTCTTGCAGCACCTCTGGTCGCTGGCAGTCGAAGAGCAGTTCTACCTGTTGTGGCCGTTGGCCCTGGTGTTCCTGTACCGCTGGCGGGGTCGTCCCGGCGTCGGCAGGGTGGCGCTGTCGGTCGCGCTGTTCAGCACGCTGCTCATGGCGATCGGGTCGTTCGTATGGAACCTCCCCGCCTCTGGTGACGCCAGTCGGCTGTACTTCGGTACCGACACCCACTGCATGGGACTGCTGCTCGGCGCAGCGCTGGCGACCGTTTGGCGTCCAGGGGCGCTTCCGCGTGACCTCGCGCTTCCGGCCAAGGCCGTCCTGTGGGCGGTGGCCGGCGGGGCGGTGTTCGCGCTGTTCGCGATCTTCCACAACGTGGGAGAGACCAGCGCATGGCTCTACCGCGGCGGCTTCATGGTCGTCAGCGCGGTCACCGCGGTGATCATCGCGCTGGCGACGCATCCTGCGATCGGGTTCGGACGGTTGCTGGCGGTGCGGCCGATGCGCTACATCGGTGAGCGTTCCTACGGGCTGTACCTGTACCACTGGCCGATATTCGTGGTGACTCGTCCCGGCATCGACCTGCCCTTCGACGGCCTTCCGGCGTGGATCCTCCGGATGGGACTGACCTTCGGAGTAGCCGAACTGTCCTACCGCTACCTGGAGATGCCCATCCGGCGCGGTGCGCTGGGTGCCGCCTGGAACCGCTGGCGCGAAGCGGGGGTCGGGCATGCCACGGCCCGCGCGCTCGGCGTCCTGGCCGCAGCTGGTGCCGCGATCTTCATGACCGGGGCCGCTCTGGCAGCCATCCCCGCGCCCAACGCCAACGACTACCTCGGCGGGCTCACCTCGACAGGGCAGGACCTGCAGGCTGAGGCCGCCGCCAAGAAGGCCGAGGAGAAGGACGAGCCGTCCACGCCCGCGGTTCCGCCACCCGTGGGGGCGGATCTGAGCAAACAGCCGATGACCGCCGTCGGTGACTCGGTGATGCTCGGTGCCAGTGGGGCCCTGGAGAAGGCGTTCGACGTCACCGTGGACGCCGCGGTCTCTCGGCAGTTCCCGCAGATCATCGAACGCATCGACGCCCGCAAGGCCGCCGGCCAGATGGAAGATGTCGTGATCATCCACGCCGGTACCAACGGCACGGCGTACTGGGACATGCTCAAGAACACCCTTGACGGACTTCAGGACAAGCAGGTCGTGCTGGTCACGGTGCACACGCCGAACTCGTGGATGGACGACTCGAACCGGAACATCAAGGGCATGCTCAACCAGTTCGACAACGTGCGGATCGCAGACTGGGAGGCGGCCTCCGACGGCCACCGCGAGTACTTCGTGTACGACGGCACACATCTCACCACTGAGGGCATCAAGGCCTACGTGCAGACGATCCGCGATGCGCTCAAGGGCGACGGCTCCGCCCCGGAACCGGCCGTGGAGTCCGCCGCCGTCGGGTGAGTGGTTACGCTCGTAAACGATGTTCAAGATCGCTTTGCGCAGCCTGGGCGCGCACAAGATCCGTCTGCTGCTGACCGCGGCCGCAGTGTTCCTCGGCGTCGCGTTCGTCACCGGCATGCTGATGCTGACCAACGCACTCGACCGGACCTTCACCGACATCTTCGAGAGTTCGGCGCAGGACGTGCTGGTCACGCGCACCGCAGCGGTCGCTGAGGACATCACCCAGAGCACCGGCGACGATCAGGTCCAATTGATCTCGCAGAAGACCGTGGACGAGATCCGTGGGGTCGAGGGTGTGCGCGCTGCGGACGGCGGGATCTTCCAGAACGGCGCCTACCTGCTCGACGCCGAGGGCGAGGTCGTGGGTGGCAACGGGCCACCGTCCGCGGGGGTCAACTGGCAGCCGGATCCGGCGCTCGCGGTCGCCAACATCACACAGGGGCGTGCCCCGGAGGCCGGCGACGAGATCGTGGTCGATGAGATCACCTTTCCGAAGCTCGACATCCCGCTCGACGAGACCGTGACGATGGTCGTTCCGAGCGGGCGCATCAAGGTCACCCTGGTGGGGGTGTTCCGGTACGGCGAGACCGGTGGCCTCGCCGGCGCGACCATCACAGCCTTCACGCCCCAGCGCGCCCAGGAACTGTTCACCGAGCCGGGGGAGTGGCAGTCCGTGGAGGTCGCCGCCGCCGACGGCTTCAGCGATCAGCAGGTGGCGGATTCGATCGCCGCTGAACTCGGCGAGGGCTGGACGGTCAAGACCCGCGATCAACAGGTGGAGGAGTCGTCCGCGGCACTGCAGCAGGGCCTCGGCTTCATCACCTACGCGCTGCTCGGCTTCTCCGGGATCTCATTGTTCGTGGCAGCGTTCCTGATCTACAACACGTTCGCGATGCTGGTCGCCCAGCGCGGCAAGGAGATGGCGCTGTTGCGCGCGGTCGGTGCCTCCCGCCGGCAGGTTCTGACCTCGATCCTGCTCGAGGCGTTGCTGCTGGCGCTGGTGGCCGCCGCAATCGGAGTGGGGCTCGGCTACCTGCTCGCGCGACTGTTGACCGCCGGGCTGCAGCAGGTCGGCCTCTCGCTGACAGCGGGTGTGGCACTGACCCCGCAAGCCGTGATCACGGCTGTCGTGCTGGCCATCGTCGTGACGGTGTTGTCCGCGCTGCTGCCGGCGTTGCGGGCCGCCCACACCCCGCCCGTGGCGGCGCTGCGCGAGGCCACGACGCCGGTCGAGCGGCCTGGCCGGGTGCGCAGCATCATCGGTGGGGTTCTGGCACTCGTCGCACTCGCCGGACTCGCGACGTCGTTCGGCGACGACCCGAGCGTCAGCCTCGTGGCGCTGTCCGCGCTGCTTCTGCTCATCGCCACCGTGCTGCTGGCCCCGCTGCTGGCCAAGGGTGCGGCGCACGCCTCCATCGGTCTGATGAGGATCGGCGGGGTCTCCGGGCAATTGGCGGGACGTAACGCGGAGCGTGGCCCGCGACGGGTGGCGGCCACAGCATCTGCCCTTCTCATCGGTCTCGCGCTGGTCACGACGGTGGCCGTTGTGGTCGCCAGCGCGAGGGAGTCGATCAACCAGTTGATCGACCGTGCCTTCGGTGCGGACTACATCGTTGCCACCCAGACGGGGAACCCCTTCAGTGCGGGCATCGCCACCAAACTGCGCGAGGTGCAGGGTGTGGAGTACGTGCTGTCCCAGTCGCAGGGGCCGGCGCGCGTCGACGGCGAGGACCAGTTGATCACCGCGATGGGCGGTGGCCCCGTGAGTTCTGTCTTCGAGCTCGATGTGACTGCCGGCGAAGTGGGTGAACTCACGCAGGGCACGGCGGTGGTGGATGAGGACTGGGCCGCCGAGGCAGGAGTGGGCGTGGGCGACCGCGTGACCGCGCTGTTCCCGACCGGGCAGAGTCGTGCGTTCACGATCACCGGGGTCTTTGTGCCGCCAGAGGCCGGGCTGCTCAGTGGTCTCGTGATTCCCAAGGAGGACTACCGGGCGGTGGGTGGTGCCGCGCAGGACACGTTGCTGTACGTCGCCCTTGGCCCGGACGCCGATCCTGCGACCGTTCTGCCGGAGGTCGAGGAGGTCACCGACGAGAATCCGCTCCTGCAGGTGTTGGACCAGACCGAGATCAAGGAGCAGAACTCCCAGCAGATCAACAATCTGCTCTACCTGATCTACGGGATGCTCGGGCTGTCCATCATCATCGCCGCCCTCGGAGTGGTGAACACGATGGCCCTGTCGGTGTTGGAACGCACGCGGGAGATCGGGCTGCTGCGTGCGGTGGGGGCGTCACGCCGGCAGGTCCGCAGAATGATCCGCTGGGAGGCGGTCCTTGTGGCGTTCACCGGTGCGCTGGTGGGTGTGCTGATCGGCCTGGTCGCCGGGGTTGCGCTGCGGCAAGCCTTGTCGGGTGACGGCATCGACGTGCTGGTGATCCCCATCGCGACCGTTCTGGTGATCCTGGGCTTGGCGATCGTGCTGGGCATTCTGGCGGCTGCTCTACCCGCCCGGCGCGCGGCACGGCTGGACATCCTTGAGGCGATCGCTTCGGAGTAGGTCCGCGGGCGAGACCGTGTGCTCCGGTGAGAGCTTGTGCACTCCGGTGAGAGGTTCGCAGCCGTTTTGGACTAACGGATGGACGTGGGACTAACGGATGCGCGCGGGACTAACGGCTGTGGGCGGGATGCGGTACTCC
>CAZTAA010000143.1:0-8396 GCA_964611465.1 uncultured Mycobacterium sp.
GTCACCGTCGTCAACGGCCTGGGCAGCGGCATCCTGGAGAGCCCCGGGCTGGCCCGGTTCCTGCCGGAACTGGCCGACCGGCTGCTCGGCGAAACCCCGCTGCTCGCGTCGGCGCCGATGTACTGGGGCGGTATCGACGCCGAACGCTCGCACCTGCTGGCCCGTTTGGATGCGCTGCTGATCCGTTCCACGGTGGGGGCCGCGCCGATCGCCGGGCCGATGCTGTCCGGCGGGCAGCGCGCCGAACTGGCGGCCCGCATCGAGGCGGCGCCGTGGCAGTTCGTCGGTCAGGAACTGCCGCAGTTCTCCGCGGCGCCGACCGACCACTACAGCGGCGGGCTGAACTCGGCCAACGTCGGGATGCGGCTGTTCACGGTGTCCCAGCGCGGCGGCTACGCGCCGATGATCGGCGGCCTGGGCTACGTGCTCGCGCCAGGAGCGGACGCGTACTCGCTGAAAACCATTGCCGCCAAAGATGTTTGGGTGCAGCCGCTGGCCCGCGCCGGCGCCGTGGTCCCGCCGCCGGTGGAGCCGCCGATGACGATCGCCGCCAGCGGCACCCGCGGAATCAGTTCGCCGCGCGTGCTTTCCGACCTGTTCTGGACGGGCCGCTACGCCGAGCGCGCCGAGGGCATGGCCCGCCTGATGACGGTCACCCGCGAGCGCTACCACGAATACCGGCACCGCCAGTATCTGGACGCCAGCGAATGTGTGCCGGTGCTGCTGTCGGCGCTCGGCCAGATCACCGGCACCGTCACGGGCAGTGCGGAACCCGACGCCGACCACGCCGAGACGATCGCGGTGGCGCCGACGACTTTGTGGTCGCTGACGGCCGACCGCAACCGGCCCGGCTCGCTGGCCCAGTCCGTCGAACGACTCGGCCTGGCCGCCCGCGCGGTGCGCGACCAGATGTCCAACGACACCTGGATGGTGCTGGCCGCCGTCGACCGCGCGGTGCTCAATCAGCCGGCCCGGCCGCCGGAGTCACTCGTGCGCGCCGATGCGCTGATGGCGTCGGCGCACGCGCGCACGCTGTCCGGGATGCTGGCGCTGGCAGGCGTGGCCAATGAGTCCATGGTCCGCGACGTCGGCTGGACCACGATGGACTCCGGCAAACGCATCGAACGGGCCCTGTGGCTGTCGGCCGTGTTGAGCGCGACCATGACCACCGTGCGCAGTCCCGAGGCCGAGCGAGTGATCACCGAGGCCGTGCTGGTCGCCTGCGAGTCCTCGGTCAGCTACCGGCGCCGCAACCTGGGCAAGGTCAGCGTCGCGGCCGTGGCCGACCTGCTGCTGTTCGACGCCGAGAATCCGCGCTCGCTGGTGTTCCAGCTCGAGCACCTGCGGGCCAACCTGCGGGCCATGCCCGGTGCGTCGGGCTCGTCGCGCCCGGAGCGCCTGGTCGAGGAGATGATGACCCGGCTCCGCCGGCTGGACCCGCAGGACCTCGAGTACGTCGACGAGGACGGCCGGCGCGCCGAGCTGGCCGGTCTGCTCGACGCGGTGCACTCCGGTCTGCGCGAGGTGTCCACGGTCATCACCGACACCCAGCTGTCGCTGCCGGGTGGCATGCAGCCGCTGTGGGGTCCCGACCAGCTCAGGGTGCTGCCGTGAACCTGGAAACCGGCCGCAGCTACCGGATCACCCACCGGACCGACTACCGCTACTCCGACGTCGTCACCAGTTCGTACGGCCGCGGCTTCCTGGCCCCGCGCGACTCCGCCCGGCAACGCTGCCTGACCTACCAGCTCGACATCGACCCGCAGCCGGCCGACCAGTCCACCAGCCTCGACGCCTACGGCAACATCAGCTCGTACTTCCACATCACCAACCGGCACCGGGAGCTGACCGTCACGAGCACGTCCGTCGTCGAGGTGGATCCGCCGCCGGCCGACCTCTACGGCACGGGCCCGGCGGTGGCGCCCTGGGAGATCGCCCGGCCGACCGGGCCCGCCGGCGCGCTGGCCGTCGAGTTCACCCTGGACCTCCAGCCCGGCGAGATCACCGACGCGGTCCGGGACTACGCGGCGCCGAGCTTCGAGTCCGGCCGTCCCCTGATCGAGGTGCTCGGCGACCTGAACCGGCGTATCTTCAACGACTTCACCTACCGCTCGGGCTCCACGACCGTCTCGACCCAGGTGGCCGAGGTGCTCGCCGCGCGGGAAGGGGTGTGCCAGGACTTCGCCCGGCTCGCGATCGCCTGCCTGCGCGCCAACGGCCTGGCCGCCAGCTACGTGTCCGGCTACCTGGCCACCGATCCGCCGCCGGGCAAGGAGCGGATGTTCGGCGTCGACGCCACCCACGCCTGGGCCGCGGTATGGACGCCACAGAACCAGTGGCTGGCATTGGATCCGACGAACGACCAGATGGTGGACGAGCGTTACATCGTCGTCGGATGGGGTAGAGACTATGCGGATGTGCCGCCGTTGCGCGGCATCATCTACACGGACTCCGAAAGCAGCGTGATCGACGTGTCGGTCGACGTCGCACCGTTCGAAGGGGGGATGCTGCGTGCGTGACTTCTTGTGCCCGACCTGTGGGCAACACCTGACGTTCGAGAACTCGGTGTGCCTGTCGTGCGGCAGCCCGGTCGGTTTTTCGCTGCCCGACATGGCGATGCTGGTGATCGCCTCGGGGCCCGACATTCAGCACGGCGGCGCGGTGGACTCCCGGCAGTACCGGTTGTGCGCGAATCTGCATCTGGCCGAATGCAATTGGCTGGTGAAGCTGGATCCCAACAGCACCGTGCAGGGTGAACTGTGCGTGTCGTGCCGGCTGACCCGCACCCGCCCCAACGATTCGGACACCGCCGCGCTGGCCGCGTTCGCCGTCGCCGAGCGGGCCAAGCGTCGCCTCATCGCCGAACTGGCCGAGTTGAAGCTGCCGATCATCGGCCGCGACGTCGACCCGCGGTACGGGCTGGCGTTCGACCTGCTCTCCAGCGAGTTCGACACCGTGTTCACCGGTCACGAAAACGGGGTGATCACCCTCGATCTCGCCGAGGGCGACGACGTGCACCGCGAGCAGTTGCGCAAGGCGATGGACGAGCCCTACCGCACACTGCTCGGGCACTTCCGGCACGAGATCGGCCACTATTACTACTACCGGCTGGTGGATCCGTCGCCGTCCTACCGGGAGCGCTTCGGCCAGCTGTTCGGCGACCCCGACGCCGACTACCAGGCGGCGCTGGACCGGCACTACGACAACGGGCCGCCCGAGGGCTGGGAACAGGACTACGTGTCGTCGTACGCGACCATGCATCCGGCCGAGGACTGGGCCGAGACGTTCGCGCACTACCTGCACATCCGCGACACCCTCGACACCTCGGCGGCGTTCGGGCTGGCCCCGGCGGGCGCGACGTTCGATCGAAGGGCCTTGGGCCCCAGCGGTTTCGACTCGATCATCGAGATGTGGCTGCCGCTGGCCTGGTCATTGAACATGGTGAACCGGTCGATGGGCCGTGACGACCTGTATCCGTTCGTGCTGCCCGAACCGGTGCTGGAGAAGATGCGGTTCATCCACACCGTGATCGACGAGGTGACGTCGGGCGCGGCGCCGAACACATCGGCGGCCTGGAGCGGCGGCTAGCCCGCTCCGTGCGGCCTTCGGCGCGTGAGATTGACGTCACGCAGATGGTCACTCGGATTTCTCCTAGGTGAGTTCAATCTCACGGAGTGGCAACGGTCCGTGCGCTTCCCGGCGTGGCGCAGCGGCATCGGTGGCCGCGGCTTCCTAGGATCGCCGGGTGGATGATCGCTACGGTTCCGACGTGCTGGCCCGAAATCCCCACGGCGACCGCCGAACTCGGTCCACCGAACACGCCGCTCGGCCCGGTCTGGTGGTCGAGGACGCCCAGAGCGGGTGGGTGGGCGCGGTGGTCCGCATCGAGCACGGCCGCGTCGACCTCGAGGACCGGAACGGCCGTACCAGAGTGTTCCCGCTGGGGCCCGGGTTCCTGATCGACGGAAAACCGGTCATTCTCACCGCACCTCCCTTGCAGCCCGCCCGAAAAGGACCGGCGCGCACGGCGTCCGGATCGGTCGCGGTGCCCGGCGCACCGGCCCGGGTCGCGCTGGCGGGCCGCATCTACGTCGAGGGCCGGCACGACGCCGAACTCGTCGAACAGGTGTGGGGTGACGATCTGCGCGTCGAGGGCGTCGTCGTCGAAAATCTCGGCGGCGTCGACGATCTGCCCGGCATCGTCAGCGAATTCGGCCCTGGCCCCGGCCGTCGCCTTGGTGTTCTCGTCGACCATCTGGTCGCCGGTTCCAAGGAGGCCCGGATCGCCGAACAGGTTCGCCGGTCACCGGCCGGCGCGCACACCCTGGTGGTCGGGCATCCCTACGTCGACATCTGGCAGGCGGTCAAACCCGAACGGCTCGGGCTGACCGAATGGCCGACCATTCCGCGCGGCGTGGAGTGGAAGCACGGCATCTGCGACGCGCTGGGCTGGCCGCACAAGAATCAGGCCGACATTGCCCGCGCTTGGCAGCAGATCCGGGCGCGGGTGCGCGACTGGACCGATCTCGAGCCGGCCCTGATCGGCCGGGTCGAGGAGCTGATCGACTTCGTCACCGGCGGGTGATCACGCGCAGATGCTGGGCCGGCCGACCAGGTAGTTGCACAGCGCCGGGAAACGGGCCACCACGCTCGGATCCAGCACATCGGTGAACGTCAGCGTGAACGGCGCCTTCGTCATGGCCGCCTGCAAACCGCACACCGCGTCGTGGATCGACGTGTGCGTGCCGGTCAGATTCGGTGGCCCGTTGGGGTCGGGGGCGGTGAACGAGAACGTGTCGGTGCTGGGCGCGAAGCTGCCGTCCGGGCAGGCGACGCCCTGGGACTGGCCGATCTGGAACGTCCACAGGCCGCCGGTCAGCTTCGCGCGCGCGGAGAAGTTCACCAACTTCGTCTCGCGCGTCAACGGCGGCTGCGTGCTGCTGCCGAGGAGGACGTCGCAACCCAGGGTCTGGATGGTCTCGTCGGTGTAGTCGGGCTGCGCGCGGGTGCCGTTGGCCTGGATGCAGATGCTCTGCATCTGCCACTTGGCATCCGGCAGGCCGTCCTGGTGGAAGGTGTAGTACCCGTCGACCGGGGGCAGGATCGCCGAGGCGGGCGCGGCCAGTCCGACGGCAGCCAGCATCACACCCAGCAGGATCGCGCCGAGACGTCGCACGGATGGCTCCTCACTGTTGTTCGGGGTACTCCAGCATCGTAAGTGTCCGCGACCCGTGGTAAGCCTGAACCGTGTCCGACGGCCTGTTCGACCTCTCCGGCGGCGCCCCGTCCGCCGGGTTCGGCGTGCCCGCGGCCAACGCACCCCTGGCGGTCCGGATGCGGCCGCACACCCTGGACGAGGTGGTCGGCCAGGAGCACCTGCTCGGGCCCGGGTCACCGCTGCGGCGCCTGGTCGAGGGCTCCGGCGCGGCGTCGGTCATCCTCTACGGCCCCCCGGGCACCGGCAAGACCACGTTGGCGTCGCTGATCTCCGGCGCCACCGGACGACGGTTCGAGGCGCTCTCGGCGTTGTCGGCCGGGGTCAAGGAGGTGCGCGCGGTCATCGAGGGCGCCCGGACGGCCGCGGCGTACGGCGAGCAGACCGTGCTGTTCATCGACGAGGTGCACCGGTTCTCCAAGACCCAGCAGGACGCGCTGCTGGCGGCCGTCGAGAACCGGGTCGTCCTGCTGGTCGCCGCGACCACCGAGAATCCGTCATTCTCCGTGGTGGCACCGTTGCTGTCGCGCTCGCTGATCCTGCAGTTGCATCCGCTGAGCGCCGACGGCATCCGCACCGTGCTGCAGCGGGCCGTGACCGACCCGCGCGGGCTGGACGGCTCGGTGACGGTGGACGACGAGGCGCTGGATCTGATGGTGCGGTTGGCCGCCGGGGATGCCCGCCGCGCGCTGACCGCCCTCGAGGTGGCCGCCGAGGCAGGCGACCATGTCACCGTCGACATCGTCGAGCAGTCCCTCGACAAGGCCGCGGTGCGGTACGACCGCGACGGCGATCAGCACTACGACGTCATCAGCGCCTTCATCAAGTCGGTCCGCGGCTCCGACGTCGACGCGGCGCTGCACTACCTGGCGCGGATGCTGACCGCGGGGGAGGATCCGCGGTTCATCGCCCGGCGGCTGATGATCCTGGCCAGTGAGGACATCGGGATGGCCGATCCGACGGCCCTGCTGACCGCGGTGGCCGCCGCGCAGACGGTCCAGCTGATCGGGCTGCCCGAGGCGCAACTCACCCTGGCGCACGCCACCGTGCACCTGGCGACCGCACCGAAGTCCAACGCCGTCACCACGGCGCTGGGCGCGGCGATGTCCGACATCAAGGCGGGTAAGGCCGGCATGGTGCCGGCTCACCTGCGGGACGGGCACTACTCCGGCGCCGCCGCGCTGGGCCACGCGCAGGGTTACCTCTACGCGCACGACCAACCGGGAGGCGTTGCGGCGCAACAATATCCACCCGACGAACTGGTCGGGGTGGACTACTACCGGCCCACCCCGCACGGCGCCGAACGGGAAATCGGCGGGCGGCTGGACAAGCTGCGGGCGATCATTCGGCGCAACAGGCGTGGGTGATACCCGGCCGGCGAAGCCTACGGAGTCGGCGGCGAAGTGGCGTTGCGGCCGGCCCCGCCGTTATACGTCCACCAGTCGTAAAGCTGCGGCAGGGACCCGGCGGGCCCCCAGATCGTGCCGGCGAGCAGGTCGTCGTCTCGGGTCCAGGACAGTGTGACCTCGTCGGGGTCGTCGACACACGCGAGTTGTCCGGCGACCACGGTCGGTGATTCGGGGTGGTGCCAGGGGCCAGGTGAGGGAAGTCCACCGGGGCACGGCGCCAGCCCACCGTGCGTGCTGTCGTAGTCGACGTTCCACTTGAATTCATCGGCCAGCGACCGCCGATCGGCGAACAGGACGTACATCCCTTCGGGGATGGGCGGAGCACCGGCCTCGGGCGTGTCAGGACAGTGGAACTTGGCCAGTGCACCGGGCTCGAGTGCTGACGCAGGGAGAACGTCGTTTGGGACTCGAGTGCACTCCTTTTGGTCGTATCCCCAGGGCATCAAGTCCCAGAGCACGTCGAAGGAGTCCGCATTGCCCGGTGGCGCCGACGCGATACTCGCCGCCAGCAGAGCCACTGTCAGGAGAATCGCGCGGATCATGGGACCTATTCTTCGCCCCGAGACAGCGCCGCACAGGGGTCTTTTGGCCCGAAATGCGGCCCATTAGGCTGAATTCGTGGACACCGATGTGCTCGACGCCGACACGTCCCGCCGTCGTATCGTCCCTCTCACCGATGCGGTGTGCTCGTTCCGCGGCGCTCACCGTTACGGGTTCTGCATCGCCTGCTTGACGCTGGTGTTGGCTCTGATGGTCGCCGGACCTCCTGCCCCGTGGGCGGCGGCGGCGCCGGCCGTCAACATCTCCAGCCAGAGCGAGCAGACCCTCCAGGCTCTGCTCGCCGTTGCCAAGAACGCCTCAAGCGCCGGCCTGTCTGAGCGATCGGAAATCCTGTCACGGCAGTTCCTCGGAACACCTTACGGCGCAAACACTTTGATCGGTTCGGCAACTGTGCCCGAGCAGCTTGTCGTCGAGTTGCAGAAGGTCGACTGCTTCACCTACGCCGATTACGTCGAAGCGCTGAAACGAGGCGACGACCGCGAGGAGTTCATCGACGGTCTCATCAAGGTCCGGTACAAGGACGGCGCCGTCAGCTTCCAGAACCGGAAGCATTTCTTCACGGACTGGTCGACGCTGCAGCCCGCGGTGGCGACCGACGTCACCGCGAGTCTTGGCGCCGACGCGATCCAGGTCACCAAGAACCTCAACAAGAAGGATTCCGGCGGGCTGTAACTGCCTGGTTTGCCGGTGGTGCCGCGAACTGTCGCCTACATTCCGAGCCGCCAGGTCAATGCAGACGTGTTGAGCCGACTGCGCACCGGTGACTATCTCGGGGCATACGCACCAGACGGCGGCCTAGACGTCACGCATGTCGGAATCGTCATCGCGACACCGGACCAGTTCGTCCTCCGAAACGCGTCATCCCTGCCCGCGAACAACAAAGTGGTCGACAGCCCGCTCCTGGACTATGTGAAGACCGTTCCCGGGATAGTGGTGCTGCGCCCGGTGCAATAGCTCTTTCTCGGTCACCGTTCCCGTGCCGGCCGGACGCCCGGGTGCGTCATCGGGCCACCGCGAGATCGCAAGGGGATAAGGGGATCGACGGCTTCGTTCACTCCCATCGCTTCACCTTGGGCGATGTCCTGACGCAGAACTGTCACCGATGTCTTGAGGGATCACCCCTCATGTTGTCGGTGGGTCATTTTAGGGTGAACATATGTTCGATTCGCTGTCGCCGTCGGCTCTGCCGGAGGCCGCCGATGCTGCGGTGG
>CAZTAA010000144.1:0-8246 GCA_964611465.1 uncultured Mycobacterium sp.
TGGAGGTCTGCCGGCAGCTGCGGACGTTCTCCGACGCCTACGTGGTGATGCTGACCGCCCGGGACACCGAGATCGACACCGTCATCGGTCTGTCGGTCGGGGCGGACGACTATGTGACGAAGCCCTTCAGTCCCAGGGAGTTGGTGGCCCGGATCCGGGCGATGCTGCGCCGGCCCCGGACCGTGGTTGCCCCGGCCCCGCCCGCCGCCGGGCTGGGTGCCGAACTGCCGGCACCACGGGTGTTCGGGCCGCTGTCGATCGACGTCGCCAGCCGGCAGGTGTTCCTCGACGGCGAGTCGGTTGCGTTGACGCGCACCGAGTTCGACATTCTGGCCACGTTGTCGTCGCGGCCGGGGGTGGTGTGGAGTCGCCGCCAGCTGATCGAGGCGGTGTGGGGCGAACCGTGGGTGGGAAACGACCATCTGGTCGACGTCCATATCGGCCACCTGCGCCGAAAGCTCGGTGACGACCCGGCCGAGGCGAGGTTCGTGTCCACCGTTCGCGGTGTGGGCTACCGGATGGGAATCGGACAGTGACGCCGCCGACGGGTTCGGGGATGCGCCGCCGGCTGCTGCTGGCACAGACGCTGGTGCTGCTCGCCGGCGGGGTCACCACCTGGGTGGTGGCGTCGGTGGCCGGTCCGCCGTTGTTCCGGGAGCACCTTCACCAGGCCGGCGTCGCGCATGACTCAAGCGAGCAGTTCCACGCCGAACAGGCTTACCGGCACGCCACCGCGATCTCCATCGCCGTCGCGATCACGGTCGCGGCTCTGACGGCGTTCGTGGTCGCCGCCTACCTGAGCCGGCGTCTGCAGCGCTCCATCGCCGAGGTCTCCGCGGCCGCGGTCGCGGTTGCGGAGGGGCGCTACGACATTCGGGTGACGTCTCCGGATCTGGGTGATGAATTCGACGAACTGGCAAGCGCTTTCAACCAGATGGCGCAGCGGCTGCAGTCGGTGGACTCGACCCGCCGGCAGTTGTTCGGCGACCTCGCCCACGAGATCCGGACGCCGGTGTCGGTGCTGGAGGCGTATCTGGAGGCCGTCGAGGACGGCGTGAAAACCCTGGACCCGCAGACCATCTCGGTGCTGCGTGAGCAGACTGCCCGGCTGGTGCGGTTCTCGGCCGACGCCGCGGCGCTGGCTCAGGCCGACGAGGCCCACATGACGATCCGGCCGGAATGGGTGGACGCCGGCGAGTTACTCGGCGCGGCGGCCGCCGCGGTGGCCGACCGCTATGCGGCCAAGGGGGTCGCCGTGGTCACTCGGGTCGCCGGCGCCCCCCGACTGTGGGCCGACCGGCAACGCCTCGCCCAGGTGCTGGGCAACCTGCTCGACAACGCCTTGCGCCACACCCCGTCGGGCGGGCAGGTCATCTTGGCCGCCGCGCCGGCCGGCGCCGAAGTGGTCTTGACCGTCGGCGACGACGGCGAAGGTATTGCCGCCGAGCGGCTCCCGCATGTGTTCGAGCGTTTCTACAGCGCCGACACCGCCGGTGAACGCGATCGTCGCGGGGCCGGGATCGGGCTGGCGATCGCCAGGGCCCTGACCGAGGCCCACGGCGGCCACATCAGTGTGGTCAGCCGTGGACCCGGAACGGGAACCACCTTCACCGTGGCGCTGCCGGTCCAGCCCCCGGCCGGACTGCGGGGGGCCGATCGGCGCGAGGTCGCGCCGGCGGGTTCGTGACCGCCGCACGAATCCTCATGTGGGACGAGGCGTTGGCCAGAACTACAGCGTGCCGAGGATCTGGTTCATGGTGTCGATCTCCTTCTGCTGGCTGCTGGCGATCGACTTGGCCAATGCGATGGTGTCGGGGAACTGGCCGTTCTGGATTTCGTTCTGCGCCATGGTGATTGCGCCTCGGTGATGTTCGATCATCTGAGTGAGGAACAGCTTGGTGCCCGCCACCCCATCAGCGTTCTGCAGCGCCTGCATGTCGGCCGGCGACATCATCCCGTC
The DNA here is from genome assembly GCA_964611465.1 of uncultured Mycobacterium sp. Classification (GTDB taxonomy): domain Bacteria; phylum Actinomycetota; class Actinomycetes; order Mycobacteriales; family Mycobacteriaceae; genus Mycobacterium. The sequence goes on from CAZTAA010000144.1 coordinate 1,961, forward strand.
CATCCCCGGCATGCCGTCCATCCCGGGCATTCCCGGCATCATCGATCCGCTCGGCATGGTCGAGGTGGTGGGCGAGTCGCTATCGCTGTCCGAGTCATGCATGCCACCGTGTCCGCCCGGCATGCCCGGCATTCCCGGCATGCCCGCCATGCCCCATTCGTCGAGCCAGCCTTGCATCTGATCGATTTCCGGGCCCTGGGCGGCCTTGATCTGTTTGGCCAGGTCGACCACCCGGGCGTCGACCCCCTGCTTGGCGAGGATCATGTCGCTCATCTCGATCGCCTGCTGGTGGTGCGGGATCATGTGGCGGGCGAACATCATGTCGGCCTGATTGTGCGCGGCCGCCGGGGCTGCCGGCGAGGTCGCGGTGGGACTCGCCGATGCCGATGTCTCCAGGGTGGACGCGGTGTTGCTACACGCTGCGATCGCGGCGGCCGCCACTGCGGCCACTGCGGCGGCCAGAGCCTTGTTCCTGTTCACAACGAACCCTTTCGTCATCGCGTCGATTCGCTGTAAGCCTTCCCGTCATCCCTGGAGCGGCCCTAGTCGTTCTGTGAAGATTCGATGAAGAACTCGAACAGCCGTCACTCGGCGTGTTCGTGGGCACCGTGAGCGTCGGACAGTGGTTCGGTCCGGGGACGCGGAGTGTCGGTAGGCGCCGGTGCGGCCGGCGTGGCGGCCGACTCGAAAACGGGCGGCGCAAGGACCGGCTCCGGATGGTGACCGTGACGGCCTTCGGCATGCTCGATGCTCGGCCCGTGGTGATCGCCTGCCGGCCCGTGGTGGCCGTGCCGGAGACCCGAAGCCACCCCGACGGTCGACGCCAGCGCGACGACCGTCATCGCCCCGAGGAGGACGGCCGCGTTCGCGAACGCCGGGATCGGCTCCCCGTGGCGGCCGCGATACCAGGCCCAGCCGGCTCCCATCACGACGTAGACCTGAAGCAGCAGGGCACAGAGGTCCGCGGCTTGCACCAGCTCGGGCACTCCGGCTTGTGGACCGAACGGCGCTCCGGCGGTCCGAGACATGACCCACAGCGCAAGGGCGGCGGAATTGATCACGATTGCGGCAGCGAGCACCGGCGGCGTGGATCTTGAGAGCACGACTCGCGCCCAGAGCAGCTGAAAGACCGCGATCGAGACGAAGAACAGACCCGCCGGCAGCCACTCCTGCCAGTGCGCCGGTGCGACAGCACAGTGGATGACCGCGGCCCCCAGTGAGGCGAGCGCCGCGAGTCTGACCGCCAGCGCGCGGTCCGTCCTCGCTGCTGCCTTGGTCGCCATTCGTCCGATGATGGCAGCGCCGGCCCGGTCCGCGACGGCGTGAAATCACATCTCAACCGGACCGACATTGCTCCGTCATCTGCCGTCGACCACACATTGTCGCGAAGTGCAGAGTGAATTGCCCTGTCGGCTCCTATCGTTCGGTGCGGTGGCCGATCGGCGGCAACCAGCCGGGGAAGGAGATCGACCATGCTGACGCTGCGCACACCCGAGGAACGGTTCGTCGGACTGCCCGACTTTGCGTACGAACCGCGGTATTGCGAAGTCGACGACGACGAGGGCGGCACGTTGCGGATGGCATGGATCGAAGACGGGCCGCAGGATGCCGATCCGGTGCTGATGCTGCACGGGGAGCCGTCCTGGTCGTTCCTGTACCGGCGGATGATCCCGGTCCTGGCCGCCGCCGGCCATCGGGTTGTCTGCCCCGATCTCGTCGGGTTCGGGCGCTCCGACAAACCGACCCGACGCGAGGATCACACGTATGCGCGCCACGTCGAATGGGTGCGCGCGTTGGCGTTCGACGTCCTGGGCCTCACCGATGCGACACTCGTCGGTCAGGACTGGGGCGGGCTGATCGGGCTGCGACTGGCCGCCGAGCATCCGGAGCGGTTCGCCCGTCTTGTCGTGGCCAACACCGGGTTACCGACCGGCGACCTTCCGATGCCCGACATCTGGTGGGAGTTCCGGGAAACCATCCAGAACCAGCCGACCGTCCAGGTCAGCGATTTCATTCAGATGGGGTGCGTTCGCCCGATGAGCGACGCGGTGCGTGCGGGATACGACGCACCATTTCCGGACGACGACTACTGCGCCGGGCCACGCGCGATGCCCGGCTTGGTGCCGACGTCGCCGGACGATCCGGCCACTGCGGCGAACCGCGCCGCGTGGTCCGCTCTGTGTGAGTCCGCGACGCGGATGCTAGTGGCGTTCAGCGACGGCGATCCGATCACCGGTGCCATGGCGCCCGTGTTCCGAAGCCAGATGCGCGGAGCGCAGGGCATCGAGCACCCGACCATCCACAACGCCGGACACTTCCTGCAGGAGGACGCCGGCGAGCAATTGGCCGGGCACATCGTCGAATTCCTCGACGCCCGAACGGGTCCCACGCCCGCCTAGGTTCCGTAGAGGTGCAGGGCCCGGGCCGTCAACGTGGCCACCTCGCCGCTCAGGGTCGCGATCGGCGGACCGCCGCGCTGATGAATCACGTTGGCGAGCACCAGGATGTAGGTGTCCGACCCGGGGTCCAGCCACAGCGAGGTGCCCGTGAAGCCGGTATGGCCGAAACTGCCGATGGGGAACAGCATCCCGCGCGGCCTGGAATGGGGCGTGTCGATATCCCAGCCGAGACCGCGCAGGTCTTGTCCCGCGATTGCCGGATAGTTCGGTGCGAGCAGCGAATCCGTTGCGGCTGAGTTGTTTTGGATGGCCCGCCGGGTGGCGTCGTTCGCGGCCTCGAGTTGCCCGGCGGAGTGCCCGGGCTGCTGCGGGGTCGTCATCATCGCCACGGTCGACTCCGTCAGCGGGAAGGGGCTCGGGCGGCCGGCCAGGCGGTCGAGCAGCGCCTGCGCGAACCGGCCCATGTCGTCGACCGTCGAGAACACCCCGGCGCTTCCGGCCACGCCGCCCATGCGTCGTGCCGTCGGGTCATGCACGGTTCCCCGCAGCAGGTGGTCGAAGTCGGGATTCCGGGCCGGGTCGGTCCCGTTGTCGTTGTCGTGCGCCGTCGGCGCGATGCGCGCCAGAAGTTGGGTGCTCCAGGTACCCGCCGGACAGCCGCCCGCCCACGGCGGGTCGTTGCCGAGAGCGACCGCCGTCCCGATGATCCGGTGCGGCCCACACGCTTTCGCCGGGGGAAGATACCGGGTGTCCGACATGCCAAGGGGCCCAAAGACATTGGCGGGAACATAGGTGTCCAGAGGCTGGCCGGTGATCTTCTCGATGATCGCTCCGACCAGGATGAAGTTGATGTCCGAGTAGTGGAACAGCTCTCCGGGCGGGTACACCACCCAGGCGCCCAGCGCACGGTGAATGCCTTCGGCCTTGTCGGCCGGGTCCAGTCCCCACGGCGCGTCCAGGCTGAGGTCTCCCGCGATGCCGGAGGTGTGCGTGAGCAACATCCGAAGCGTCACCTGGGCCCGGCGCGCGTCGTTGGCGGGGTTGAAGTCGGGCAGGTACGTCTGCACGGGGTCGTCGATGCGCACCAGACCTTTTTCGTACAGCTGGAGGAAGGCCACGGTCGTCGCGACGCTCTTGGTCAGCGACGCCAGGTCGAAGATGGTGTCCTCGGTCATCGGCTCGGCGGGCGCCGGTGACCCGTCCAGTCCCGGCTCACCGTCCAACTTGCGTGAGCCGAACGCCTCGCGGAAGACGATCTTGCCGGCATGCCCGATCTGGATCACGGCGCCCGGCAGCCGATGCGCCGCGATGGCCTCGTTCACGAGTTCGGAGACAGACGTGAAGTCACCCGCGGGAACGACGGCCGGTCGGGTCGTGGCACGCGTGGTGGTGGTGGTCGGCGGCGGCTGCGTGGCCTGGGTGTGAGTGGGCACCGGTGGCTGCGCATGCCGGCACGACGGGACCGCGGAGAGCATCAGAACGACGGCGGCAACGGTGCCGAACCGGGCGAGGCGCGATCCCGACACCGTCATCCGGTCGACGGTAGCGGGCACATCTGACGGCGTCGCGCGATCGGCGGCATCCGGGCCGTGGGGTGGGTCGGGCCGCCGTACGCTCGGGAGGATGACCGACAGGTCGGAGATCCGCTTCCTGCCCCGCGGCGCTCGCCGCGTCGCATACGAGCTGCGGGGAGCCGGCCCGCCGCTGATCGCCCCCGCGTGGTGGGTGAGTCACCTCGAACTCGACTGGCAAATCCCCGGTGTGCGGCGCTTCTGGGAAGGCGTCGCGGCGAGCCACACCCTGATCCGCTATGACCGGCTCGGTGTCGGCATGTCGGACCGCATCGTCGGGGAATCCGATCTGACGCTCGACGGCGAGGTCGCGACGCTGCGCGCACTCCTCGACGAACTCGAGCTCGACCGGGTGTCGCTCATCGGCGGCTCGTCGGGAAGCTGTACCGCCATCGCGTTTGCCGCGGCGTTCCCTCAGCGGGTGGAGCGACTGGTGCTGTACGGCTCCTACTCTCATGGTGACGCGCTGACGGCTCCGGGTGTCGCCGACGCGATCATCGGGGCGGTACGCGCCCATTGGGGACTCGGCTCGCGCCTGCTCGGCGACATCTTCCTCGGCGACGCCGAACCCGCAGAACACGAGCGCTTCGCAAGGTTGCAGCGTGAGTCGGCCACTGCGGAGACTGCCGCCGCCGTGTTGGGTCTTGTCTATCGCCTCGACGTCCGCGCCGATGTCCCCCTCGTCCGTCAGCCGACGATGGTCATGCATCGTCGCGACGATCGTGCCGTACCGTACCGGCTCGGACGCGAGGTCGCCGCCGCGATCCCCGACGCGACATTCGTTCCCCTGCAAGGCAGCTCGCACTTCCCGTGGCACGGTGACGTCGACGCCGTCGTTCGCGCATGCCGACAGGTGCTGCTGCCGCAGCAGCCACCGCCATCCGACGTGGGCGAGGTCGATCCGGTCCCGTTGTCACGTCGTGAACGCGAGATTCTCGCGTGCGCGTCGCGCGGTCTCGGTGACCGCGAGATCGCAGAGCAACTCCACTTGAGCCCGCATACCGTGCACCGGCACGTCGCCAACATCCGCCGCAAGCTCGGAAGCAGCTCGCGGACCGCCGCCGTTGCAGAGGCGGCGCGTCTCGGACTGTTGTGAGTGGCCGAAAACGGCCAGCAGTGAAAGATGGCCCCGCTGAGCGATGCGCGCACGATCGCACCACTCGTAGGTTCGCGTCATGACCGAGTTCGCATGCGAAGAGCCACTCACCGACCTCGATGCCAACTCGCCGTATGCGGCGTGGTTGCGGGTTATGGCGTGGCTGTACGACCCGTTTGTCTGGCTGGGCGAGATCGCGGGCATGCGGCGCCGGCGGGGCGTGTTGCTGGCCGAAGCGCACGGGCGCGTCGTCGAGATCGGTGCCGGGACAGGGCTGAACATCGCACACTATCCCGACGCGGTGTGCGAACTCATCCTCACTGAGCCCGAACCCTCGATGCGCCGCAAACTCGCGCGACGCCTCGAGCGCCATGGCCGCGCCGCGCGGATCCTCGACGTGCCCGCGGAACGCTTTCCGTTCGCCGACGGGTCCGTGGACACCGTCGTCTCGACGCTCGTGCTGTGCACCGTCGACGATCCCGAACGTGCGTTGCGCGAGATCGCCCGCGTACTGCGCCCGGACGGTCAGTTGCTGTTCGCCGAACATGTCCGCGCGAGTTCTCGATTGCTCGCCGCGTGCCAGGACAAGCTCCTGCGGCCGTGGCGTGGCTTCGCCGGCGGATGCGTGTGCAATCGCCCGACCGTGGAGCTGATGCGCGGCTGCGGGTTCACCGTCGAGGCCGACGACGTTTCATGGCGCGGGATGCCGGCGATCGTCCGTCCGCTCACGGTGGGGCGGGCGACTCATTGACTGCGACTTTCAGCCGAACAGCAGCATGCGATGCGCAGCGGCTTGGCTGACTTCGAGCGCCGGGGTCTTGCCGTCGCTTACGACTAGGTCAGCGAAACCGCATCTCCAGCGTTGCCAGGCCGAAGATCTTCTTGCCGTCGGACTTGGCGGCGACGATGACGACGCCGCTGCGCGTCGCCGGGTCGAGTGACTTGATCCGGCCGCTGAACTCGATGTCGCAGCCTTCGGCGGCCGACACGATCGCCGGCGCGGACAACCGCACCGCGTAGCGGGTGACCGCACCCGGGTCGCCCGACCAGCTGGACGCGAAGCCGGCGCCCAGGCCCATGGTGAGCATCCCGTGGGCGATCACGTCGGGCAGGCCGGCCAGTTTGGCGATGTCCTCGTCCCAGTGGATCGGGTTGGCGTCGCCGGCCACGCCGGCATAGTTCACCAGGTCGCCGCGCGACAGTCGGGTGTGGTGCACCGG
>CAZTAA010000145.1:0-4577 GCA_964611465.1 uncultured Mycobacterium sp.
TCACCAACCAGTGGGTGAACTCCTACAAGCGGCTGGTGCACGGCGGCGAGGCCCCGACGGCCGCCTCCTGGGGCGCGGCCAACCGGTCGGCGCTGGTTCGGGTGCCGATGTACACGCCCAGCAAGTCGTCGTCACGTCGCGTCGAGGTGCGCAGCCCCGACTCGGCCTGCAACCCGTACCTGACGTTCGCGGTGCTGCTGGCCGCCGGGCTGCGCGGGGTGGAGAAGGGGTATGTGCTGGGGCCGCAGGCCGAGGACAACGTGTGGACCCTGACCGCCGAGGAGCGGAGCGCGATGGGCTACCGAGAACTGCCCGGGTCGCTCGGCAACGCGCTGGCGGCCATGGAGAACTCCGAACTGGTCGCGGAAGCGTTGGGGGAGCATGTGTTCGACTTCTTCCTGCGCAACAAGCGCACCGAGTGGGAGAACTACCGCAGCAACGTCACGCCGTACGAGCTCAAGCAGTACCTGTCGCTCTAGTTGCCCGCCCTTTCCGATCTGTTGAGCGGTCCCTGACACAAAGTTCGAGTGGACTTCGCACGCACCGCTGAACAGATCGCAAGAGGTGGGTGCGTTACGGTTTTGTGGTGTCCGAACCAGCCGTGCCCAAGCCCGCGACGCGGCGTCCCACGCTGCCCGGGGTCGGCCGGCTCGGACTGGTCGAACCGACCGCCCCCGCCCACCTCGAACGGCTGGGCTGGAACACCGACGCGCACATCGAACTGTTGTGGTCGCTGTCCCGGGCCGCCGACGCCGACGCCGCACTGCGCACCATGGTCCGGCTGGCCGACGCGCTGGACGCCGACTGGCCCGAGTTGGCCGACCTGCTGCTGACCGACAAGTCGCTGCGCGGCCGGCTGTTCGGCTTGCTGGGATCGTCGCTGGCACTCGGCGATCACCTCGTCGCGCATCCGCAGGCGTGGCGGTTGCTGCACGGCAGCATCGGGTTGCCGTCGGCCGCGGAGTTGAAAACGTTGTTCACGGAGTGCGCTTTGAGCACCCCGTCGCCGGAGGTGCAGCATGTATTGCGCCGGCTCTACCGCGACCGGCTGATGGTGCTGGCCGCCCTGGACGTGGCCCCCACCGTGGAGAACGAACGCGTGTTGCCGTTCGCCACGATCGGTGAGCATCTGGCCGATCTGGCCGACGCCGCACTGGCGGCCGCGCTGGAAGTCGCCGTCGCCACGGTATGCAAAGGGGATACGCCGGCACCCCGACTGGCGATCATCGCGATGGGCAAATGCGGTGCGCGAGAACTGAATTACGTCAGCGACGTCGACGTCATCTTCGTCGGAGAGAACGCCGACGCCGTCACCACTCGGGTCGCCGGGGAGCTGATGCGGTTCGCGTCGGACACCTTCTTCGAGACCGACGCCGCCCTGCGGCCCGAGGGTAAACAGGGTCAGTTGGTGCGCACCCTGGACTCGCACGTCGCCTACTACCAGCGCTGGGCAAAGACATGGGAGTTCCAGGCGCTGCTGAAGGCGCGGCCGGCCGCGGGCGACATGCAACTCGGCGACAAGTACATGGACGCGCTGATGCCGATGGTGTGGACGGCGTGTGAGCGCGAGGACTTCGTCGTCGACGTGCAGGCGATGCGCCGCCGCGTCGTCGAGAACGTGCCCGCCGATATGCGCGACCGGGAGATCAAGCTGGGCTACGGCGGGCTGCGCGACGTCGAATTCGCCGTCCAGCTGCTGCAATTGGTGCACGGCCGCAACGATCCGTCGCTGCATGTGACCGCCACGCTGGACGCGCTGGCGGCGCTGGCCGAGGGTGGCTACATCGGCCGCGACGACGCGGCGAACATGCGGGCGTCCTACGAGTTCCTGCGACTGCTCGAACACCGGTTGCAGCTGCAGCGGCTCAAGCGCACGCACACGCTGCCCGCCCCCGACGACGACGAGGCGCTGCGCTGGCTGGCGCGCGCGGCGCACATGCGGCCCGACGGCACGCACGACGCGCTCGGCGTGCTGCGCGAGGAACTCAAACGGCACAGCCTGCGGGTGTCCCGGCTGCACGGCAAACTGTTCTACCAGCCGATGCTCGAATCACTCGGCGGCTCAAGGGAATTCGCCGAGGGTATGTCCGGCGAGGCCGCCGAGCGCCAGCTGGCCGCGCTGGGCTACCAGTCGCCGCACAGCGCGCTGACTCACCTCGCGGCGCTGACCACTCAGAGTGGCCGCCGCGGCCGGGTGCAGACCGTGCTGCTGCCCACCCTGCTGGACTGGCTCTCGGACACCCCCGACCCGGACGGCGGACTGCTGGCCTACCGCAAGCTCTCCGAGGCGATGGCCGACCACCGCTGGTTCTTGCAGACGCTGCGCGACGAGAGCGCGGTGGCCAAGCGACTGATGCGCGTGCTGGGAACCTCGGCCTACGTGCCGGAGTTGCTGATGCGCGCACCGGAAGTCATCCAGGCCTACGCCGACGGGCCAACGGGCCCAAAGCTTTTGGACACAGACCCCGACGGTGTGGCCAAGGCGCTGGTGGCCGCCGCGGCCCGGCAGCCGGATCCGGCGAAGGCGATCGCTTCGGCGCGCACCCTGCGTCGCCGGGAACTGGCCCGGATCGCCTCGGCGGACCTGCTCGGGATGCTCGAGGTTCGTGACGTCTGTAAGGCGCTGACGTCGATCTGGGTCGCGGTGCTGCAGGCGGCCCTGGAGGTGGTGATCCGGGACAACCTGCCCGACGACGGAGTGGCTCCGGCGGCGATCGCGGTGATCGGGATGGGACGCCTCGGCGGCGGGGAACTCGGCTACGGTTCAGACGCCGACGTGATGTTCGTGTGCGAACCGACTGCCGGTGTCGAGGAGACTGTCGCCGTCAAGTGGTCGGTGTCGGTGGCCGAACAGGTACGCACGCTGCTCGGAACACCAAGTGTCGATCCGCCTTTGGAGGTCGACGCGAACCTGCGACCGGAGGGCCGAAATGGTCCGCTGGTCCGCACGCTGGCGTCATACGAGGCGTACTACAACCAGTGGGCGCAGGCCTGGGAGGTGCAGGCGCTGCTGCGGGCGCACCGGGTGGCCGGCGACCTGGACCTGGGAGAGCGGTTCCTGGTGATGGTCGACGCGGTCCGCTATCCGGCGGGCGGCATCTCGGCCGAGACCATGCAGGAGATCCGCCGCATCAAAGCCCGCGTCGATGCCGAGCGGCTGCCCCGCGGAGCGGACCCGAACACCCACACTAAGCTGGGCCGCGGCGGCCTGGCCGACGTCGAGTGGACCGTGCAGCTGCTGCAGTTGCGGTTCGCCGACAAGATTCCTTCTTTGCACAACACATCGACCTTGGAAACCCTGGACGCGATCGCGGCGGCGGAGCTGATCGCCGAGGATGAGGTCGATCAGTTGCGCGACGCGTGGCTGTTGGCCACCCGGGCGCGTAACGCCCTGGTTCAGGTGCGCGGGAAGCCGGTGGACCAACTGCCCGGTCCTGGGCGGCAGTTGAATGCCGTTGCGGTGGCGGCAGGGTGGCGCAATGACGATGGCAGTGAGTTCCTGGATCACTACCTGCGGGTGACCCGACGAGCAAAAGCCGTGGTGCGCAAGGTGTTCGGGGGCTGACTGCCCGGACTGCAGGGGCTCACCGATGACGAGTACTTCTCGGACCCCGTGCCCGGATGCTCGACGGTCCCCACCACCGTTGACGGGCGCCCGAGCCACCGCCCGTGACGACCACCTGGTGCCTGGCCCGCATTGCCGTCCCGGTGTTCGGCATTCGCACTCTGGACGACGGCGCATTACAACAACCAGTGGGAGATGGCGAGGCGTCTGGGCGGAGCGCTTGATGGCGATGCTGATCCTGCACCTGAACCGCGAGGTTATCCACCACGGCGCAGAAATCACTCTGTTACGCGACCTCTATCGCGCCGGCTTGTCCAGTGCATGACCGCAACGGCCAAAGACCAGCACATTCCATGCTCCATGACGCCCATCCGCGCAGGCAATGCTAAGAACAGACGATGAAGTTCTCCGCCGAGGTCATGGACGCCGAGGAATTCGAGCGTCAGCGCGACCTGTATGAACCGCTGGCCGGCGCGGTCCGTGACTTGCTGGACGCCACGATCCGCACCCAGGCTGACCCCGATACCGTCGCTGCGGCGGTGCGAGCGGTCGAGGCCGTCACCGCGTCCCTGCGCGCCACGCAACTCGAGGGCCCGCGGGGCATCCGCTACACCAGCGACGGTCGCAGCATGACATGGGGCAATCCGGTGATCGGCATCCACAACGCGTTCGCGCCGCCGGTCGTCGTCAACAAGGAAGACGACCGCTGCTGGGCGGAGTTCACCCTCGGCGCGGCCTACGAGGGCCCACCCGACCACGTGCACGGCGGGGTCAGCGCGCTGATCCTCGACCACATGCTTGGCGAGGTCGCCAGCCTCGGCGGCATCAAGCCGATCTTCACCGGGACGATCTCCTGCCGCTACCTGCGCGGCACCCCGCTGGGGGCGCTGCGCTGCGAGACGTGGGTCGATCGGGTCGACGGAATCAAGACGTACGCAAAGGGATTCATCGCCGACGCCGACGGGCCGACGGTCGAAGCCGAGGGCGTCTTCATCCAGCCGCAGTGGGCCCG
>CAZTAA010000145.1:4677-8214 GCA_964611465.1 uncultured Mycobacterium sp.
GGCACCGCGGCCGTCCTGGCGCAGGGCCGACTGGAACTGGGCATCGGGGTGGGCTGGTGCCGTGAGGAATTCGAGCTGCTGGGCCAGCAGTTCGAACGGCGCGGCAAGCGCACCGACGAGATGCTGGAGCTGATGAAGCAGCTCTGGGCGCCGGGTTGGACGGAGTTCTCCGGCGAGTTCTATCAGGTGCCGCGTTTGGACATGGAGCCCACACCGCCGCCCATCCCGATCTACGTCGGCGGACTCTCGGACATCGCGCTGCGACGCGCCGCCCGCCACGACGGCTGGATCGGCGACCTGATCACTACCGACAAGGCGCTGGAACGCGTCGCCAAGCTACGCGAAATTCGCGCCGAAAATGGTTCCGGCATGGACGGTTTCGAGGTCATCACGCCGTTGGTCGATGCGTTCACTCCCGAGCAGTATCAGCGCGCCGAAGCCGGAGGGATCACCGGGATCATCACCATGCCGTGGATGTTCTACACCGGTCCGGAATCCACACTGCAGCAGAAGATCGACGCCATGGCCCGCTTCCGGGCGGATATGCGGCTGGACGGCTGACCGCGGATCGGGTGCGGCAGGATTCAGGCCGGGCCGCGCACTGTATCGACGATCTTGTTGATCACATCGGGCTTGGGCGTCACATTGGCACCCTCGCGCAACGAGATGATGAAGGCAACCGATCCCTCGACGTTGGGCACCGTGGTGACCACCATGCTGTGGAATGCCGAGGAGCCGTTGCAGGCATCGGTTGCGATGCCCTTCACCGTCGCGACCATCTGGACCGCGGGACGACTGCCGATGTTGAACTCACGTACCGGCCCGAACTCGACGTTGGGAACCTGACCGTTCTGGGTGTAGATGGGAGACACTGTCGCGGACTCCTCGTCCAGTGCCGCTCTGATATCCGGGTTCTTCGAGTTCGCAACGCCGGCCATCGCGAGGTTCTGCTTCTCGCACGCCGGGTTGGCCACCGTCGCCACCGCGCCGAGATCCTGAATCACGCACTGGCCCTGCGGGCAGGGTTTGGCCCAGCCCATCCGGACGCCGCATTCCGCGAGCGTCCAATCCGGGGGAACGGCATAAGCCAGCCCGAGACGATTGATCGTGGCATGCCAGCCGGGCTGTGAGGACGGGTCGACCGATGCGGTGAACCCGTCACACGTCATCGACGAGCCGGCCGTACCGGCGGCGGGTGGTTGCGCCACGGTCGGCTGTGGCGGCTGAACGGTGGTCGAGGACGCCGACGCTGGGGGTGCGGATGTCCCGGAGTCCTTGGCAGTGCGCTGCATGATCACCACGGTGGACAAGACTGCGATTATCACCACGGCGACGGCCAGTGCGAGCCACAACCAGGTGGTGCGGCGGTGCGGGGGTTCCGGCTGGTACCCCGGGAAGTTGCGGCTGGGATCCACCGGGCCTGGCATCGGATAGTTCAAGACAGGCTCCGTGAGTTCGACGTCTGGACAAGGCGACCGTGTTGAGTCGTGCCGGGAACATTACCGCCCGCCGGCGGTGGTTCGGCGCCGGATCCGGGCCGATTCGTCCGGCGCCGCGGCTGTGCCGGTACGGATGATGCGAAAACGCTTCGGGCATAGCCGCTTTCGACGGCGGCCTGCCACGGTCAGGCGCGCTCCACCGGCGGCGCATCCACCTTGTCGGCCTTGTGTCGACGGGCGAGCACACTGTCGATCGCCAGCCAGCCGGAGCCGGTGAACACCAGCAGGAAGAACGCCCAGCAGAACAGCACCGCGGGCTCGCCCTGGTTGGCGATCGGCCAGAACCCGTGCGGGAAGTGCTGGGTGAAGAACGCGACGGCCATCTGGCCGGCCGCGATGAACGCCGCTGCGCGGGTGAACAACCCGAGGGTGATCAGCGCACCCAGGGTGATCTCAAGGATGCCGGCCCACCAGAACTGCGAGCCGCTGGGGACGGTGGGACCGACCGGCCAGCCGAACAGTTTCGACGTGCCGTGCACGAAGAACAGCAGACCGAAGACGATCCGGAACAGACTCAGGACCGTCGATGTAAGCCCGCTCAAGCGGGCGCCCAGTTGACTCATTCCCCGGACGGTACGGTGCGGCGATGACGACCACGGTCAACCGTTGGTCACAATTCTCTTTCTGATTCTGTTCAGCGGTGGCTGCGACGTTGTGCGAGTGGTGGTCGCAGGGAGTACTGACCAGATTGGGGCGGCCATCACAATTCGAGCATCAGCGTCACCGGGCCGTCGTTGACCAGGGCCACCTGCATGTTGGCGCCGAACAGCCCGGCGGCCACCTCGGCGCCCAGTTCGCGCAAGGCGTCGGCGAACACGGTCACCAGCGGTTCGGCCACCTCGCGTGGCGCCGCGGCGTTCCAGGACGGCCGCCGTCCCTTGACGGTGTTGGCGTACAGCGTGAACTGGCTGACCACCAGGATCGGGGCGCCGACATCGGCTGCGCTGCGCTCGTCGTCAAGAATTCGCAGCTGCCAAAGCTTTTCGGCCATCCGACGGGCGACCGAAGGCGTATCGGAGTGCGTGACGCCGACCAGGGCGACCAAACCCTGGGTCGCAGGCTCGATCGAGCCGACCACGGTGCCGTCGACGCTGACGCTGGCCGACGTCACGCGCTGCACCAGGACGCGCACCTAGATGAACGGCTGCTGCGTGATGTTCGTGGTCTTCAGCGGGGTCTGGTTGTTCTGGTCGAGTTCGGCGACGATCCCGATTTTCAGGAACGGCACGCTGATGATCGGCCGGCGGTCCTTGAGGAACGTCACGAAGTTGTTGTCGATCACGTAGGTGTCCGCTTCGATGATCACCATCTGGGGTGCGCCGGGATTCCCGGATGCATCCTTCGTCGGTTGAGCACCGATCGTGTAGCGCGGCATAACGGCGTCCCTGCCTTCTCGTTGACGTACTGCGGTCGGATCAGACCCTAGCTGACCCCCGGGTCCGATCGGCCGGTAAGCAAAGAGCCGGGCGACATCCCACAGGATGCCGCCCGGCTCTCGGAAACCGACTTACACGTCGAAGTACAGCGCGAACTCGTACGGGTGAGGCCGGATCTGCACGGGCAGAATCTCGTTCTCCCGCTTGTAGGAGATGTACGTCTCGATCAGATCCTCGGTGAACACGCCACCCTCGGTGAGGTATTCGTGATCCTCCTCGAGCTTGTCGATCACCGCCGCCAGCGACGTGGGCGCCTGCGGGATGTTGGCGGCCTCGTCCGGCGGCAGCTCGTAGAGGTCCTTGTCGACCGGGGCGAGCGGCTCGATCTTGTTCTTGATGCCGTCGATGCCGGCCATCAGCATCGCCGCGAACGCCAGATACGGGTTGCCCGAGCTGTCCGGGCAACGGAACTCCAGGCGCTTGGCCTTCGGGTTGTTGCCGGTGATCGGGATACGCACACACGCCGAGCGGTTGCGCTGGCTGTACACCAGGTTGATCGGGGCCTCGTAGCCCGGCACCAGACGCTTGTAGGAGTTCACCGTCGGGTTGGTGAACGCCAGCAGCGACGGCGCGTGGTGCAGGATGCCGCCGATGTAATGCCG
>CAZTAA010000146.1:0-3517 GCA_964611465.1 uncultured Mycobacterium sp.
GCCGTGATCGATCAGTTCGCTTCGACCATCACGCCGCGCCAGAACGCCACGTGGTCGGCGATCTCGGAGGCGGCTTCCTTCGGCTGCGGGTACACCCATGCCGCGTCCTCGTTGACCTGTCCGTCGACCGTGACCGAGTAGTACGACGCGGTGCCCTTCCATGGGCAGACGGTGTGCGTGTCGCTGTCGCTGAAGTACTCGCGGTTCAACGAATCCGGAGGGAAGTAGTGGTTACCTTCGACAATGACCGTCGCGTCCGACTCGGCGAGAACGGCACCGTTCCATGTTGCGCGCATGAACTCCATCCTGACCGCTGCGGAGGAATCCGCAACCGCTAGCGAAGTTCTGCTGCGTCGGCGATATCGGCGAGGTCCTGCTGCATGAGTTTGCGGGTACTGCCCTCGAAGATCTTCCCGACCACCGCGCCGAGGGTCTTGTTCAGAATCCCGGTCACTTCGGCGTCGAAGTGCATCGAGAGCACGCACGTACCCTCGCCCTTCGGCTCGACCCGCAGGCTCGAGGTGTAGTGCGCCTTGCCGTGCTGGGCCTCGGTCGTGTAGGACCGCCCCGCCTCGACGGCCGTGACCGTCATCTCCTCGGAGGCGGACTTGCCGAACATGGTCCGGGTCTCCCGCCACCGGGTGCCGACCCCGAACTCCTCGTTGTCGTCGAGGCGCTGCACGGAGTCGATGCCGGAGATGACGTCCGGCGAGTTCTCGATGTCAGTGATGAGGGCCCACACAACAGCCGCCGGCGCGGCGACGTCCTGACTGATGTCGATCGGTCCAGGCATGCCACAACCCTACGCGCGCACCCCTGGCAGCGACAGGGCCCTAGGGTTCGGTCATGACCGATCCTGCCCGTAGCGAGGCGAGCGCCCTGCGACTGTCCGCCTTCGCCGGTCTGGCACTGGCGGTGGTGGGCATCGTGTGGGGTCTGGCCGTGTCCTCGCAGATCATCCTGTTCGACGGGTTGTACGCAGTCCTCGGCTTCGCCCTGTCCTGGCTCGGGATCCGGGCGGCGGCGAAGGTCGAGGCCGGTCCCACACCCCGGTACCCGTTCGGCAGGGAGGCGCTGGCGCCACTGGTCGTCGGCGTCCAGGCGCTCGTCTTGCTCGGTACTTTCGGATACGCATGCGTCGATGCCGTGCTCGTCATCCTGGACGGCGGCGGGCAGACCGCAGTGGGGGCGGCCTTCGCGTACGCGGTCGTGACGCTGGTCGTCGTGCTCGTGTTGCGGGCCCTCCTCATCCGCCGCACCGGGAGTTCGGATCTCGTGGCAGCGGAGGCGGCGCAGTGGACGGCTGCGGCGTTGCTCGGTGTCGCCATGCTCGTGGGCTTCGGACTCGCGGTGATTCTTGAGCGGACGGACTGGGCATGGCTGGCCCCCTACGTCGACCCAGTACTGGTGCTCGTCGCCGCTGTGCTCATCCTCCCGACCCCGGTGCGGATGCTGCGGCAGTCGTACCGGGAGTTGCTCGAAGGGGTCCCGGCCGACGACGTGACGCGGCCGGTGGAAGAGGCGGTCGAGCGGCTTCGTGCCGACGAAGACCTGCCGCAGCCACAACTGCGGATCGGCAAACTCGGCCGCAAGCTGTACGTCGAGATCGACGTGCTCGTTCCCGACGACGACCGCTGGTCGGTGTCGGACGCCGACCGGATGCGCCGCCGCCTCATGACCGAACTGGACCGCCCGGGACAGGTCTTGTGGCTCAACGTCGAATTGCACACCGACCCGGGCTGGGATCAGGTCGAGGTGCACTGAATCCGTGCGGCTACCCTGTAGCAAGCCCACGACTGGAGATCACCTTGGCCACGCTCACCGAGGAGCCCACGCCCGTTCACGACGAACCCCGCCCGTTGCCGAAGGTGTTCTCGCTGCGGTTCAGCGGTGTCGGCCTGTGGTTCGCGGCTCTGTTCTTCGCCTTCTCCCTGTTCCCTTCGCTGTTGCCTCGCGCCGGCTACGTCCAGGGCATCGCTTCGGGCATCACGATCACGATCGGCTACCTGATCGGCGTCGGTCTGCAGACACTGTGGCGCTATCTGCAGATCCCGTCCCCTCGGCCGTCGATCACGAAGTGGCTCAAGATCGTCGCGTACGTCCTGGTGGGTCTGATCGTGGTCTCGGCGATCTGGCAGTACGTGGGCTGGCAGAACGAGGTGCGCAGAATCTTCGACAAGGAGCCGATCTCGCCGGCGGCCTGGCCGATCATCGTGCTGGTGACCGTCGTCGTGGCGGCGATCATCCTCATCGTCGCGCGGTCTCTGCGCAAACTCGCCGCATGGGGAACCCGCCTGCTGGGCCGGGTCCTTCCGCCGCGCTTGGCGCAGTTGATCAGCGTCGTCGTGATCGTCGCGTTGTTGTGGACGCTGGTCACCGGCGTACTTGTGCGCGGGTTCTTCGATGGCGCGAATGCCATGTTCAGCGTGCGGGACACCGCCACCTCCGAAGGCACGGTGCAGACGACATCCACGTTGCGCTCCGGAGGCCCGGAATCGCTGGTCACCTGGGAATCGCTGGGCCGCAAGGGCCGTGACTTCACCGGCACCGGACCCACCGTCGAGCAGATCAACGAGTTCACCGGCGGCGGCGCCGTCGAACCGATCCGCGTGTACGTCGGACTGGACACTGAGCCCACGCTGCAGGGCCGCGCTGATCTGCTGCTCGAAGAGTTGAAGCGCACGGGCGCGTTCGACCGCAAGGTGCTCGTGGTGGCGACCACCACCGGCACCGGCTTCCTCGACCCGATGGCCGTGGACCCGGTCGAGTACATGTGGAACGGCGACACTGCGATCGCCGGCGTGCAGTACTCGTTCCTGCCGAGCTGGATCTCCCTACTGGCTGACCAGCAGGCGGTGAAGGAGACCTCGCGCACGGTCTTCAACACGGTTCACGACTACTGGTCGACGCTGCCCGAGGACTCGCGGCCCGACCTGTATCTGTATGGCCTGTCGCTGGGGTCCTACGGGGTCGAGAGCATCCTCAACTCGATCAGCCTGGTCAACGAGCCGATCGACGGCGCGTTCATGTCCGGCCCGCCGTTCGTGAACCCCTTGCACAACGAGATCGAGGGTGACCGCGACCCGGACAGTCCCGCTTGGCTGCCTGCATATGAGGACGGCCGGACAGTGCAGTTCACGTCATCCGGTTCCGAGATCGACGAGGTGATGACAGCGGACTGGGGACCGACGCGGCTGGTCTATCTGCAGCACTCCTCGGACCCGGTGGTGTTCTTCAACCAGGCCCTCGCGTTCGAGGAGCCCGAGTGGCTGCTCGAGGGCCAGCGCGGTCCGGACATCCCTGCCGAGATGGTGTGGGTGCCGATCGTCACGATGTGGCAGGTCGCGCTCGACCTTCCTGCCG
Organism: uncultured Mycobacterium sp.; assembly: GCA_964611465.1. Taxonomy (GTDB): domain Bacteria; phylum Actinomycetota; class Actinomycetes; order Mycobacteriales; family Mycobacteriaceae; genus Mycobacterium. The sequence goes on from CAZTAA010000146.1 coordinate 3,364, forward strand.
CTGGATCGGTCCCGATCGGGCACGGGCACATGTACTCGCCGCAGTCCAACGCCGAGGCGTGGGCGGCGATGACCCAGCCGCCCGGCTGGACGTCGGCGGAGACCGAACAGTTGGTGACGGTGATGCAGGCGCAGGGGACGGCGCAGTAGCTCAG
>CAZTAA010000146.1:3617-7945 GCA_964611465.1 uncultured Mycobacterium sp.
AGACCGAACAGTTGGTGACGGTGATGCAGGCGCAGGGGACGGCGCAGTAGCTCAGGCGCGGCTCAGCCGACTTCGTGCGCGACGTCGGCGTCGAAGTCCCCGGGTTCGTCGCGCCATCCCGCATAGAGCGCGGTGAAGTCCGCGATCATCTGGTCCAGTGGCACGTCGTCGTACGTGCCCCGTTCGGCGATGTACTCCATGTGCCGGTGTCCGGCTTTGTCGAACGGGTGGTAGATCGAGTCCTCCCGACCGTCGAATTCCAGCGGCAGCAGCCCGAACTTGTCGCACAGTTCAATGTTGAACGCCGGGGTGGCTTTCACCCACCGGCCGCCGAGGTGGATCTCGGTGTAGCCGTGCCAGATGAACACGTCGGTGCCCATGGCCTGCCGCATCCGCTCGGTCGACAGGTGGTTGCGTACGTCGGCGAAACCTAGCCGCGCGGGGATGCCGCGGGCCCGGCAGGCGGCGGCCAGCAGTGTCGCCTTGGTGACGCACCAGCCGTAACCCTTCTCCAGGACCGCGCTCGCGCGCATGCCCTCCGGCGTGAGATCGAGGCGGTAGGGGTCGTACCGGACGCCGTCGCGTACCGCATAGAACAGTGCCACCGCGACCTCGCGATCGTCGCCACCCTGGGCCTGGTTCGCGAACGCGATCACCGCGGGGTGGTCGCTGTCGACGATGCTCACCGCACTCTCCAGGTCCGCTTCCACGTGGTCGGGGTGAATCCGGTGCCGGTGGAGGTGATCCACACGGTCACCCGGCCCTTCGGAGCCTTCTTCGAGCGGACCGTGACCATGGTCCGCTTCTTGATGACCTTCACCTTCTTCTTGGTCCGCTTGGGTTTGATCTTCACTGTGATCCGTGCGGACTGGCCCGGTCCGACGGTCACCTTCTTGACCAGTCGGATCTTCGCCTTGCGGGGGATCGGGCGGCTGGCCTTGCGTGCCTTCACCGTGAGGGTGGCGGGGGTCGGGTTCGTCGCCGGATCCGGTTCGATCGGATCGCCGAAGACGACGTAACCGGAGCCGGAGGCGGCCCGGCCGTTGTTCCCCGCGCCGGGTGCGCCGATCGCGAGGTCCTCGCCGGCGTCGTCGTTGACGTCACCGAGTGATGCCAGCGACGCTCCCGCCCGGTCGCCGGCTGCAGCGCCGTCGTAGGTGCGGTCGGCAGGGATCGCGCCGAGGTCGCGTCCCGTCACCGACTTCCCCCCGTAGACGACGTACACGGCGCCCGCGTTGACGCGCCCGTTGACGTCCGCTGCCAGTGTTCCGCCGATCAGATCGTCGATACTGTCCCCGTTGAGGTCCAGTGCGGTCACGCTCTTGCCGAACGACGCGTTGACCTCGCCGCCATCGACCCGGATGCCGGCAGTTCCCAGGTTCGCCAGATCGACCGGTCCGCTGGCGAAGACCGCGTACACCGAACCGGAGTCGTTGCGGCTGTTGTAATCGGCGTTCCGGGCTCCGATGAGGATGTCCGTGCGATCGTCGCCGTTGATGTCGCCGGTTCCGAGCGCGGCTCCACTGTTGTGTGTGGACCCTGCGCCGTCGATGCGGTACCCGGCGCCTCCGAGGCTCGCCAGGGACACGGTTGCGGGTGACGCCAGCCCGTACACCACGTAGGTGGATCCGGAGAACCCACGGCCGTTGAAACCCGCGTCGGGGGCGCCGATCAGCAGGTCGTCGCGGCCGTCGGCGTTGAGGTCACCAGCGCCTGCCACCGCCGAGCCCAGGCCGTTCCCGTTCGGCTCGGCGTTGATCCGGTAGGCGGCCGCGCCAGGCGCGAACAGGTCGAGCGTGCCTGCGAAGGGCCCGCGTATGACCCAGGCAGCGTTGGCGCCTGGTGCGCCGGCGAGGACGTCGAATCGTCCGTCGCCGTCCGTGTCGCCGGCACCGGCCACCGCCACTCCGAGCCGGTCACCTGCGGCTGCCCCGTCGATCCGGGCGCCGCGACTGCCCAGTGTGGCCAGGTCGAGGTCTGACGGGGAGGGGCCGCCGAACACCGCGTAGACCGAGCCGGACTGATCGCGCAGGTTGAAATCCGCATCCGGCGCACCGACAACGACGTCGTCGAACCCGTCGGAATTGAGATCCCCGGCGGCCGCCACCGATGTTCCGGCTCGATCGCCTGCAGCAGATCCGCCGATGACGAAACCGCGCGCGCCGAGTGCCCCGAGGTCGATCGTCGCCGTCGGCGTTGCCGATCCGAAGACCACATACGCGGCGCCGGACAGGTCGCGGCTGAGGTGGTCGGCGTCGGGCGCCCCGATGATCATGTCGTCGATGCCGTCGCCGTTGACGTCCCCTGCGGGTGCGGTCGACCGGGCTGCATCGTCGCCGGCCGCGGCGCCATCAAGTCGCTGATTCGCCCCGAGCAGCAGATCGGCGGCGCCGGCGGTCGCGGCGGGGATGGTCAGGGCCAGACCAAGGGCCGTGAGCACGGCGGTGGTGCGGATCATGGCGGCCTCCTCGATACCGGTCTGTCGAGGCTACTTGATCACTCCGAAGCGGAATGCGGGACCGGGCCAGACCGGCTTCCACGGAGTCCAGAAACAGAGTATTCTGACTATAGAACTGGAGGCCGCATGACTCTGCTGGACGTACGCGCACCTGCTGGCCGGGCTGAGATCGGAGACTGGCCCGACCTCAGCGACCCTGCCACCCGCAGCGAGCTCACCGCCGACGCGGTCAAAGCACTGCCCCGGCTCCAGGCCCACTGGCGGCTCACCGTCGAGCAGATGTGTGGATTGCTCGGCGCACTGCCGGCGTCCACGTGGCACGCATGGCGCAAGAACCCGCCGGCGGATCTCGGCGAGGACCGGTTGACCCGGGTCTCGCTGCTCCTGGGCATCTACACCGCGCTGCACGTCCTGCACCCCGGCGACCTCGCTGACGAGTGGGTCCTGCTGCCCAACCGCAACCCCGTCTTCAACGGCCGCACGCCGGTCGAGACGATGACCCGCGGTGGGATCCCGGCCATGCTGGCGGTGCGGGCGTTGCTGGACGGCAGGCGCGGCGGGCTGTGAGTTGCCTTCTGGTGAAGAAATGACACGTGACGTGCACGAACGTCACCAAAAGGCCCGCGGCTGGCCGCGCATCGCGCCGGTGGCATTCGACGACACCTCGCGATTGATCCCGGGGCAGTACGCGTCCCAGCCGGAGCATGCGCTCGCGGACCTCGCCGATGACGACGCCGGCCGCGACAATCTGATCCGGCTCGCAGGTGCGACCAACGCGCGCCTGCAGGCCCAGGAGGAGCGGCATCCTCAGGGGCTGTCCCGCGCGGACATGGTCTTCGGGGTCCCCTACTCGAAGATCATCAACGCGTCCTTCGCCTACACGGGTCAGGGTGCGCGGTTCCATGCGGCGACGTCGGTCCGCGGGGCGTGGTACTGCGCGCTCGACCTACGTACCGCCATCGCCGAGGTCGCCTACCACCGCATCCGGATGCTTGCGGAGATAGGCCGCGACACTGAGGCGGACATCCCGTACCGCCAGTTCGTCGCCGACGTCCACGGACAGGACTTCGCGTGGCTCGACGACCGTTCCAAGCGCACACGCGCCTGCCTCGACCCGGATTCGTACGCCGCCGGTCAGGCGCTGGGGGACCAGCTGCGCGCGCGGGCGGCGGGTGGCGTCGTCTATCCCGCCGTGCGCGACCCCGACGGCACGAACCTCGCCGTCCTGCAGCCGAGTCTGGTCGGCAACGTGCGCTACGGGGAGCTGGTGCTGCTCACCATCGAGGACGGCCGGATCGTTCAGTAGGACGACGACGGCGGGCTACTGCCGTCCTGGCAATCCGTTAGTCCCACGCCCATCCGTTAGTCCGAGGTCTATCCGTTAGTCCAAGACGCCCGCAAAGGTCTAACGGGAGTGCCCAAACTCTAACCAACGTGGGCTGAGGCTGAAGGTGCCACGCGACCTAGGTCGCGCGGGACTCCACGTTGAGGATGTTGCCGTCCGGGTCGCGGAACCAGACGCTGCGCATCTCGTCGAAAGTTGCGACGTCGTCGTTCCACTCGATCCCTTCCATCTCGAAGGTGTCGAACGTGACTCCGGCCTGTCGCAATGCGTCGATCTCCCGATCGAACTCGTCCGGGCTCAGTTCGAACGACATGGACGTGGCTTTGTTCGTTCCCGCGAAGCTCGACTCGTACACGAAGAACGCACCGTTGCCGGCCTGGTAGAAGACCCCGCCGCCGGCTTCTTCCTTCGGCTCGAAGCCGAGCACCCCCTGATAGAAGTCGCGCGATCGCCCCGGATCAGTGGTGGCGAGAGTGGTGGTGGGGGTGTGTTCGGACAACATCGGGACCTCCGACGCTAACCGGG
>CAZTAA010000147.1:0-5493 GCA_964611465.1 uncultured Mycobacterium sp.
AGGCGATGGAATGCTTCGGCGGCAACGGCTACGCCGAGGAGTCGGGGATGCCGCGGCTGTTCCGCGAGGCGCCCCTGATGGGTATCTGGGAGGGCTCGGGCAACGTCAGCGCACTGGACACGTTGCGCGCCATGCTGACCCGGCCCGAGTGTGTGGACGTGCTGTTCGACGAACTGGCCGCGCCGGCCGGGCAGGATCCGCGGCTGGCCGTGCGCCTGGACGCGCTGAAGGTGTCCCTCGGCGACGTCGAGACCATGGAGTACCGGGCCCGCAAGATCGCCGAGGACATCAGCCTGGCGTTGCAGGGCGGACTCCTGATCCGGCACGGCCATCCGGCGGTCGCCGAGGCGTTCCTGGCCACCCGGTTCGACGGCCGGTGGGGCGGTGCCTACGGCACCCTACCGACGGGCCTGGACGTGGCGCCGATCCTGGAACGGGCATTGGTGTCGGACATATGACGCACGCGATCGGGCCGGTCGACCTTGACCATCTGAAGACCATGACCTACGAGGTCACCGGCCGGATAGCGCGAATCACGTTCAACCGCCCGGAAAAGGGCAACGCGATCATCGCCGACACCCCACTGGAACTGTCGGCGCTCGTCGAACGGGCTGACCTCGACCCGGCGGTGCATGTGATCCTGGTGTCGGGTCGTGGTTCGGGGTTCTGCGCCGGATTCGACCTGTCGGCCTACGCCGACCGGACCTCCTCGGCGGGCGGCACCGATGGCTATCGCGGAACGGTGCTCGACGGAACGACCCAGGCCCGCAACCATCGTCCGGACCAGCCGTGGGACCCCATGGTCGACTACCAGATGATGAGCCGGTTCGTGCACGGCTTCGGTAGCCTGATGCGCGCCGACAAACCCACGGTCGTCAAGATCCACGGTTACTGCGTGGCCGGCGGTACGGACATCGCACTGCACGCCGACCAGATCATCGCCGGCGCCGACGCCAAGATCGGCTATCCACCGATGCGGGTCTGGGGTGTGCCGGCTGCCGGGCTGTGGGCGCATCGACTCGGCGACCAGCGAGCGAAGCGGCTGCTGTTCACCGGTGACTGCATCACCGGCGCCCAGGCCGCCGAATGGGGGCTCGCGGTCGAAGCGCCGGAGCCGGCCGACCTCGACGACTGCACCGAGCGACTCGTCGAACGCATCGCCGCGATGCCGGTCAACCAGCTCATCATGGCCAAGTTGGCGTGCAATGCCGCGCTGCTCAACTCGGGGGTGGCCGGCAGCCAGATGATCAGCACGGTCTTCGACGGCATCGCGCGGCACACGCCCGAGGGGCACGCATTCGTGACCGACGCCGCACAACACGGCTTCCGGGAAGCGGTGCGGCACCGCGACGAGCCGTTCGGTGACCACGGCCGCCGCCCCTCCGGAGTCTGACGCGGTGACCACCCCGACCCGGCTGACGGCGCGATCGGTGGTGCTGTCGGTGCTGTTGGGAGCGCATCCGGCCCGGGCCACCGCGGCCGAATTGGTCAGGCTAACCGCTGATTTCGAGATCAGGGAGCCCACCCTGCGGGTTGCGCTCACCCGGATGGTGGCCGCCGGTGACCTGATCCGTTCGGACGACGGCTACCGGCTCTCGCAGCGGCTGCTGGACCGTCAGCGGCGACAGGACGACGCGTTGCGGCCGCCGCTGCGGGACTGGAACGGGCGCTGGCTCACCGCGGTGGTCACCAGTGTGGGCGCCGACGCCAGGACTCGCTCAGAGTTGCGAAAGGTGTTGCAGGAGAGCCGATTCGGTGAACTTCGCGAAGGGGTCTGGCTGCGGCCGGACAATCTGCGGACCGGACCGGATCCCGACATCTACCCGCATGTCCGGCTCCTGCACAGCGTCGATGACGCGCCGGCCGAACTCGCCGCCCGGCTCTGGGATCTGGCCGGCTGGTCGGCCACCGCCACCGAGTTGATCGTGGCCATGTCGGAGGCGCGGGATCTGCCGACCGAGTTCGCGGTCGCGGCCGGAATGGTCCGGCATCTGCTGACGGATCCTGTGCTGCCCGGGGAATTGTCGCCCCCGGACTGGCCGGGGTGGCGGCTGCGCGCCGAGTACGCGCGGTTCGCGGCCGAACTCGCCGGCCGCCGCAATCAACGGCTGCCGGCGAGCAGTTCGGCGCGGTAGAGGGTGGGGGTCATCCCGAACCACCGTTGGCAGGCCCGGGTTAGCACGCTCTGCTCGGCGTACCCCAGTTGGCGGGTCAGGTGCGACAAAGTGATCTCGGGGTTGCGCAGACAGTGTTCGGCGGTGTCCCGGCGCACCCGGTCGACGATTTCGGCGAAGTTGGTCTGCTCCGCGGAAAGCTTGCGCTGCAATGCTTTCGGATGCATTCCCATCTGGGTGGCGACGTATTCGACGGTGGCCGTGCCGGTCGGCAGCAGGTGGCGGGCGAGATCGGAGGCCGCTCGGGCGGCCGTCTGCGGGCGGCCCTCGACGATGCTGCCCAGGTACTCCATCGCGGTCTGGTGCATCAGCTGGTCGCGGCGCAACGGGCGGTTCAGGTCGTCGGCTTCGATGCTGAACCCGGCCGCCGGTTCGCCGAACCGGACCGGGCAACCGAAGTAGGGTCGGTAGTCCGCGGCCGGACCCAGCGGCCGGTGGGGCAGGTGCGCGGACGCCGGGCGGTAGTCCGGCCCGAGCATGAACCGCAGGATGCGCAACATGATGCCCAGCGAGAGTTCCACGGTCTGCTGCTGCGGCGGCGCCGGTGTCAGTTCGACCCGAAATTCGAAGAACAGCAGCGCCGGGTCCGCATGCGGGTGCAGTCGCACCGAGATGCCGGGACTGTAGGCGGTCATGAACCGATCGAAGATCTCCAGCCCGGCGCCAAGGCTTTCGGCGGTCCGCGCCGCGACACCGAGCGGTCCGAGGATCTCGATGCCCTGCCGGAGCGCCAGCCGGCGACCGAAATCCGGTCTGCCCGTGGCGGCCGCGGCGGCCTCGACGGCGCCGATCACGCCCCGCAGACCCAGGAACACGTCACTCCGGCCGACATCGGCGGGTTGAATGCCGTGCGTTTGGAGCAGTGCCGCCGGGTCGCCCCCGAGTTCGCCGACCAGTTCGGGATAGTGCGACAAGGCGGTGGCCCGAATGATCTGCATGTCCTCCAAAGTCAAGGGTTTGTCCTAGAGTGTCAAGACGGCGCACCGCTGCGCGCGCGACGATGTGTGGCCGGCCGCCTATGACATGAGGAGCACCATGGTGACATCGAAGGTCCGGACCGTCCTCGCCGCACTGGTCCTGCTGTTGAGCAGCATCCTCGTCGGCTGTGGGGCCGAGAAGTCGGGCTCGGGCGCCTCGTCGTCGACCGAGTCGCCGACCACCTCGGCCGGAGCTTCAGCGGACCTGGCCACCGCCGCCGTCGACGCCTACACGTACGGCTATCCACTTGTCACCATGGAGTACACCCGGCGGGCGCTCACCAATACCGTTGAGCCGCAGGGCAGTCTGGCCCCGATGGGTCAGTTCGTCCGGATGCGCGAATACCCGAATGCGCAGTTCCGCGCGGTGACGGCGCCCAATGCGGACACCCTGTACACGACGGCGTGGTTCGACGTGTCCAAGGAGCCGTACATCGTCAGCGTTCCCGACATGGGCGACCGCTTCTTCCTGCTGCCGATGCTCGACGGCTGGACCAACGTCTTCGCATCGCCGGGCAAACGCACCACCGGCACCAAGGCGCAGACGTTCGCCATCACCGGGCCGGGCTGGACCGGCACGCTGCCCGACGGCGTCACCGAGTACAAGTCCCCGACCGCGCTGGTGTGGCTGCTCGGGCGGATCTACTGCACCGGGACGCCCGAGGACTATGCCGCCGTGCACGCGCTGCAGGACAAGATCACCGCGGTGCCCCTGTCCAGCTTCGGCAAGCCGTACACCCCGGCGCCGGGCACCGTCGATCCGTCCCTCGACATGAAGACCGCCGTACGCGATCAGGTCAACGCCCTCGACGGGCCGACGTTCTTCACCGAACTGGCCAAGCTGCTCAAGGCCAACCCGCCGGCCGCCGATGACGCCCCCGCCGTCGCGGAGCTGGCCAAGGTGGGCGTCGTGCCCGGCCAGGACTTCGATCGCGCGAAGCTGGATCCCGCGGCGGCCGACGCGATCGCCGACGCGCCGAAGACGGCGCAGGCCAAGATCCCGGCCTGGGCCACCGACGGGATCGCCGCCGGCGACAACCAGTTCGTCAACGGCTGGCTGTTCACCACCAAGATCGGCACCTACGGCACCAACTACCTCCAGCGGGCCTACGTCGCCTGGATCGGGCTGGGCGCCAATCTGCCCGACGACGCGATCTATCCGACCTCCGAGGGCCCCGCCCAGGGCCAGAAGTACAGCGGCGCCAACCGCTACGTCATGCACTTCAACAAGGGCGAACTGCCGCCGGTGCGCGGCTTCTGGTCGCTGACCATGTACGACAGCGAATACTTCCTGGTCGACAATCCGCTCAACCGGTACACGCTGAGCCAGCGCAACCAGCTCGTGGAGAACCCGGACGGCTCGATCGACCTGTACCTGCAGGCCGACAACCCCGGACCGGGCAAGGAAGCCAACTGGCTGCCCGCACCGAAGGGCGACTTCGTGCTAATGCTCCGGATGTACTGGCCCAATTCGACGCCGCCGACGATCCTCGACGGCTCGTGGAAACCCCCGGCGGTCCAACAGGCGTAGCGCCGCGCGATTCCGCGCACGCGCGCGGGCGCCTCGGGGCACACTCGGGTGCATGAGTGGCGGGGTGCGGGTCGAGCGCAGCGGCCCGGTGACGACGGTGATCATGAACCGCCCGCGGGCGCGCAACGCCGTCAACGGTCCGGCGGCCGCGGAACTGGTCGACGCGTTCACGGAGTTCGACACCGACGACAGCGCCGCCGTCGCGGTGCTGTGGGGTGACGGCGGAACGTTCTGCGCCGGAGCCGATCTCAAGGCCTTCGGCACCCCCGAGATGAACCGGACCCAGCCCGGCGGGCCCGGTCCGATGGGGCCGACGCGGATGACGTTGTCCAAACCGGTGATCGCGGCGGTCAGCGGCTATGCGGTGGCCGGTGGCCTGGAACTGGCGTTGTGGTGCGACATGCGCGTCGCCGAGGAGGACACCGTGTTCGGGGTGTTCTGCCGGCGCTGGGGCGTGCCGCTGATCGACGGCGGCACGGTCCGGCTGCCCCGGCTGATCGGGCACGGCCGCGCGATGGACCTGATCCTCACCGGCCGCGCGGTGGGCGCCGCCGAAGCGCTCGACATCGGGCTGGCCAACCGCGTGGTGCCGACCGGTGCCGCCCGGGAGCGGGCCGAGGAACTGGCGGCCGAACTGGCCGCGCTGCCGCAGCAGTGCCTGCGCGCCGACCGGCTCTCGGCGCTGCGCCAGTGGGGCTTGACCGAGGCCGCGGCGATGGACGCGGAGTTCGGCAGCCTCGAACGCGTCGCGGCCGAATCCTTAGCGGGCGCAGCACGTTTCGCGGAGGGAGCGGGACGCCACGGCGCGCAG
>CAZTAA010000147.1:5593-7751 GCA_964611465.1 uncultured Mycobacterium sp.
GGCTACGAGGTCTGCTTGATGTCGTTGCCCGTGCCGAGGTTGCTGACCCGGGGTTCACCGCCCTTGTAGACGACGGTGTTGTTCAGGCCGACGACCGACAGGTCCTGCTCGACGGTGTCGAGGGTGATCTTGTTGTCCGCGCCGCCGATGTTGACCGACGAGCACCGCCCGTGCACGGTCAGGGTGTTGTTCGAGCCGCCCACGTTGAGCGCCTTGCCGTCGGCGCAGTCGATCTGGGCGGTGGTTCCGTAGGAGCCGTAGTTGATGGTGTTGCCCACCTCGACCTGGGCGCCGGTGGATGTCGCCGAGCCTCCTCCGTCGGAGCCGCAGCCGGCCAGCGCGACGACGGCGACCCCGGCCGTCAGCAGCCGGCGGGCGCGCCGCATCACGCCGGAACGCGGTTGATGACGTTCGTCATGCCGAGTTCACGGCCGCGGTCGACGACGACCGGTTCCCCGCTCTTGTAGAGCGCGGTCTGACCCCACCCGTACACGGTGATGTCGTTGACGACGTTGTCGGCGATCACGGTGTTCCCGGAGCCCTGCATGGTCACGGCCCAGCAGCTGCCCAGGGCGGTGATGACGTTGTCGGCTCCGTTGACGAACAGGGTGGCGTTGTTGCAGTCGACGGTCTGCGTCGCGCCGACCGACGTGATGTGGGTGTCGCCGTTCTTGGCGGCGGCCACCGGAGCGCCCGGCAGCACCGCGATCGCCGTCGTGATCGCCAGAGCCGCCGCGGTCACTGTCCGAAGCACATGCCCCTCCCGGTCGTCGTGGGTACGGCGCAAAGCGTAGCCGCACCCGCCGACCCGGGGTGCGGACTTTCGTCAGGGTGCGGCGCTGATCTAATGGGCGGCAGGCGAACCGCAGTAGGACAGCCGGGGACCCGGAGAGGACACAGTGATGTCAGCAGGGCCGGAGCCGGCCGACGCGCCGCGGCCGCGCGGCCGCGTCCCGCGCACGGCCAAGCTGAGCCGCGACATCATCGTCAACGCCGCGCTGAACTTTCTGGACCGCGAGGGCTGGGACGCGCTCACCATCAACGCGCTGGCCGCCCACCTGGGCACCAAGGGTCCGTCGCTGTACAACCACGTGCAGAGCCTCGACGACCTGCGCCGCACGGTGCGGATGCGGGTGGTCGGCGACATCATCGAGATGCTGAACACGGTCTGCGAGGGGCGCACCCGCGACGACGCGGTGCTGGTGATGGCCAGCGCCTACCGCAGCTACGCGCACCACCACCCGGGCCGGTATTCGGCCTTCACCCGGATGCCGTTCGGCGGCGACGACCCGGAGTACACCGCGGCCACCAAGGCCGCGGCGGGCCCGGTCATCGCGGTGCTGGCGTCCTACGGGCTGGAGGGCGAGGGCGCGTTCTACGCCGCCCTGGAGTTCTGGTCGGCCATGCACGGCTTCGTTCTGCTGGAGATGACCGGGGTGATGGACGACGTGGACACCGACGGCGTGTACGCCGACATGGTGTTGCGGCTGGCCGCCGGACTGGAACGTCGTCTGTAGCGCTGACCTGCGGGAAGGCCGCCATGAAGGGCCGTCTTGCCGCGTTTTGTCGGGGTGCGCTCGACTGGTATTGTGGTAGCTCGTGCCTGGCCGAGTTGGGCGCACGCGACCTGCATGAGCAGAAGGCATGCGCGCACGCCGGGCCAATTCGCATGTGCACCTAAACGCATCGAAGCATGTTCGGTGAGTGCGGGCGCGTGCGACACGCCCGGCCGCGGGGTAAACGGGCGGGGCGAACGAGCAGTACACAGACCTGAAGAAGTAACAAGCAGAGCAACAGAGAAGCAACGAGGAAGCCGGTACATGCCAACCATCAACCAGCTGGTCCGCAAGGGTCGCCACGACAAGACCGCCAAGGTCAAGACCGCGGCGCTGAAGGGCAGCCCGCAGCGGCGCGGCGTGTGCACCCGCGTGTACACCACCACCCCGAAGAAGCCGAACTCGGCGCTTCGCAAGGTCGCGCGCGTCAAGCTGACCAGCCAGGTCGAGGTCACCGCCTACATCCCCGGTGAGGGCCACAACCTGCAGGAGCACTCGATGGTGCTGGTGCGCGGCGGCCGGGTGAAGGACCTCCCCGGTGTCCGCTACAAGATCATCCGCGGTTCGCTCGACACCCAGGGTGTGAAGAACCGCAAGCAGGC
>CAZTAA010000148.1:0-7736 GCA_964611465.1 uncultured Mycobacterium sp.
GCAGCGCGCGGAACGGGTCGGCCAGCGTGGTGGCGCGCTCGGGGCGCGGGGTGTCCGGCAGCAGGAACGCCGTCACCGCCAGGGCCACCGTCATCAGCGCCGAGACCCCGAAGAACGGGCCACGCCATGAGATGGAACCCAGCACGCCACCGACCAGGGGGCCCACCGCGATGCCGAGGCCCAGCGCGGCCTCGTAGAGGATGACCGCTTGGGCCACAGAGCCTTTCGCGGAATTGACGATCGTCGCCAGCGCCGTCGCGATGAACAGCGCGTTGCCCAGACCCCACAGTGCGCGCCAGCCCACGATGCCCAGCACCGTCGAGCTCATGCCGGCGAGTCCGGCGCCGGCGATGATGATGGCCAGGCCCAGCAGCAGTGTGCGCTTCGGGCCGATCCTGCTGGACACCACACCGGTCACCAGCATCGCCACCCCCATCACCGCCATGTAGGAGGTGAACAGCAACGACACCTGCGACGGCGAGGCGCCCAGGTTGTCGGCGATCGGCTTCAGGATCGGGTCGACGAGACCGATGCCCATGAAGGCGACGACGGAGGCGAAAGCGACGGCCCAGACGGCCTTTGGTTGGCGCCACATAGCGCGAGTACTCCTTCTAGGTGTTCGAGACGTTCTCCAGGAGGCGGCGCATGACGTCGACGGCTGCGCCGAGCACTTCCCGGTCGGCGGCGTCGAGTTGGTCGAGCGCCGGGTCGATGACGGCCGCGCGGTCGGCGCGGACCCGCGCCAGGGTGCGACGGCCCTCGTCGGTGATCGCGATGAGCACGGCACGGGCGTCGCCGGGATCGGCGGTGCGGGTGACCAGTCCGGCGACTTCGAGGCGGCGGACCTGTGTGGTCATCGTCGGCTGCGAGCAGTTGTCCAGCGCGGCCAGATCGGAGATGCGGGCCTCGCCGCAGTCGTCGATCGTCGACAGCAGCCGGGCCTGGGCCCAGGGCAGGGGCATCCGGATCCGCTGGGTGGCCAGCCGGTTGAGCCGGGAGACCACGCCGAGCAGGTCGACCCCCAGGTCGTCGGTACGTGCAGCAGCCATACCAACAGTTTACATAGGTTTACTATGTAGGCAACCGGCGACCCGGCATGCCTCCACTGTGGGGGTTATCGCGAAATCGGGGCCGAGATTCGGCGAGAACCCACACACTCGGCGGCGCATGGACGGCCGCTGCCCGACGCCCACACGTCGACGGCACCCCGTCGCCGACTGGCAGAATCATGAAATGACGTACGGGACCCCGGGCGCACCGCGCCCCGATGGCCCGCTGCGTCCTCCCGAGATGGCGCAGGCCGCCGTGATGGCCGCACTGTGCGCCGCCTGCGCGGTGATCGCGATCGTCGTCCCGTTCGGTCAGGTGTTCTCCCTGCTCGGCACGGTGCCCATGGGGTTGCTGGCCTACCGCTACCGCATCCGGGTGCTGATCGCCGCCACGGTGGCCGGCGGCATGATCACCTTCCTGGTCGCCGGGCTCGGCGGCTTCATGACGGTGCTCAACTGCGCCTACATCGGCGGTTTGACCGGCATCATCAAACGCCGGGGCCGCGGCTGGCCCACCATGCTGATCGCCTCGCTGATCGCCGGCGCGGCGTTCGGGGCGTTCGCCGTCGGCGCGCTGGCCGTGCTGTCGCGGCTGCGGCACCTGATCTTCGAGACCATCACCGCCAACGCCGAGGGGTCGGGCCGGTTCGTCGACTACCTGGCCGACACGCTGCGCGGAACCGAGATGCCCCAACTCGACCAGCTGGCCGACCAGCTGCACCTGTCCGCCGACATGGTTCGCGACCTGACCGCCACCGCACTGCGGTACTGGCCGCTGCTGGTGGGCGGCTACGCGATCCTGGCGATCATGGGCGTCTCGGCGGTCGGCTTCTGGGCGCTGTCGAAAGTGCTCGAGTGGCTGCGCGGCGTCCCCGATGTGCACAAGCTGGAGACGCCGCCACCCGGCCCGGTCGGTCCGCTGCCGGTCCGGTTGCGCGACACCGGCTTTCGCTACCCCTACGCCGACCACGACGCCCTGCAACCGGTCAGCCTGGTGGTCAATCCGGGTGAACACGTCGCGGTGGTCGGTGCCAACGGCTCGGGTAAGACGACGCTGATGCTGATCCTGGCGGGCCGGCCGCCGACGACGGGAACCGTCGAGCGCCCCGGTGCCGTCGGGCTCGGTGAGATCGGCGGCACGGCTGTGGTCCTGCAGCATCCCGAGACCCAGGTGCTGGGCAGCCGGGTGGCCGACGACGTCGTCTGGGGGCTGCCGTACGACCGGGCCGTCGATGTCGACAAACTGCTCGACGAGGTCGGCCTCGACGGGCTGGGCCAGCGGGACACCGGTGGTCTGTCCGGTGGCGAACTGCAGCGCCTGGCGATCGCGGGCGCGCTGGCCCGCGACCCGGCCCTGCTGATCGCCGACGAGGTCACCAGCATGGTCGACCAGGCCGGCCGCGACGCCCTGCGCGAGGTGCTGTCGGGGCTGACCGACCGGCACGGACTCGGACTGGTGCAGATCACCCACTACACCAACGAGGCCGAGGCCGCCGACCGCGTCGTCAACCTCTCCGACTCGCTGGACAACGCGCCGGAGATGGTCGCCACCGCCGCGGCCCCGCGGGCGACGGGCGAGCGGCCCGCCGGTGCCACGATCATCGAACTGGACCGGGTGGGGCACACCTACGGCGCGGGCACCCCGTGGGCCAAGACGGCGTTGCGCGGCATCACGTTCAGCGTGCACGAGGGCGACGGGGTGCTCATCCACGGCGGCAACGGCTCCGGCAAGTCGACGCTGGCCTGGATCATGGCCGGCCTGATCACTCCGTCGACGGGCAGCTGCCTGGTGGCCGGCCGGCCGGCCGACGAACAGGTCGGTACGGTCGCGGTCGCGTTCCAGGCCGCCCGGCTGCAGCTGCTGCGGCCCCGCGTCGACCTGGATGTCGCTGCCGCAGCGGGCTTTTCACCCGATGACTCGCGGCGGGTGGCCGCCGCGCTGGCGACCGTCGGGCTGGACGCCGCGCTGGCCCGCCGCCGCATCGACCAGCTGTCCGGCGGGCAGATGCGCCGCGTCGTGCTGGCCGGGTTGCTGGCCCGCCGGCCGCGGGTGCTCATCCTGGACGAACCGCTGGCCGGCCTCGACGCGGCCAGTCAGCGCAACCTGGTGCGGCTCCTGGTCGACCTGCGCCGCGAGACCGGGCTGACCGTGGTGGTCATCTCGCACGACTTCGTGGGGCTGGAGGAACTGTGTCCGCGGATCGTGCACCTCGATGCCGGCGCGATGGCACCGGTATCGGCCCCGGCGGGTGATCTGTCATGACCAGCGCCGTGGGACCCGCACCGCGAAACCGGCAACGCCGGCCGGTGACGCTGCTGCGCCCGGTGCCGGGCCCGTCGCCCATCCACGATCTGTGGGCGGGCACGAAACTGATTGCCGTGTTTGCCATTTCGGTGCTGTTGACGTTCTACCCGGACTGGGTGCCGCTGGCCTTGCTGTCGGTGCTCATCCTGGTGACCGCACGGGTGGCGCGGGTGCCGTTCGGGGCATTGCCGTCGGTGCCGTGGTGGTTCTGGGTGCTGATGGCCATCGGCGGAATCACCGCGACTCTCGGCGGCGGAGACCCGGTGGTTCACCTCGGCGGCTGGCACGTCGGGCTGGGCGGACTGCTCAGCTTCACCCGGGTGACGATCGTCGCGCTCGTCCTGCTCGGGGTGTGCATGCTCGTCTCCTGGACCACCAACACCGCCGACATCGCGCCCGCCCTGGCCACACTCGGCCGGCCGCTGAAGATCTTCCGGCTGCCGGTCGACGACTGGGCGGTCGCCACGGCGCTGGCGCTGCGGTCGTTCCCGATGCTGCTCGACGAGTTCCGGCTGCTGCTGGCGGCCCGGCGGCTGCGGCCCAAGCCGCACGTGGCGACCGGGCGCGCGCGCCGGTGGTCGCACGAGCTGATCGACATGATGACCGCCGGCATCACCGTGGCCCTGCGGCGCGGTGACGAGATGGGCGATGCCATCACCGCACGCGGCGGCACCGGGCAGATCGCCGCGGCGCCGTCCGGCCCGAAAGCCCGTGACTGGGTGGCCCTTTCGATCGTCGCCGCCGTCTGCGGCCTGGGCCTGGCTCTGCAACTCACCGTCTTCGCCCGCTGACCCTCTTTTGATCTGCTCAGTGCCCAGTGCGACAACATTCGAGTAGACCTCGCACTGGCCGCTGAGCAGATCCGCCTCAGCCCTTATCCGCCGGGGGCAGGATCTGCAGGCCGTCCAGGATCGTCTTGCTGTCCTTCTGGAACACCGGATCGTCGGGTCGGGTGGTCTGGATGACCAGGCTGACGACGTAGGTGTTGTCGCCCGAGGTCAGCACCGCCTCGCGCATCACGCCCGGATGCGGCCCGACCGAGGGCGGCACCGTTCCGGTGTAACGGATCGTCTGGCCGGGCAGCCCGCACACCGTGTCCGCGGTGACGGTGAGATCCTTGGCCCCGCCCATCTTCTCCAGACCGTCGCGTTCCTGCTTGAGGGCCTTCGCCGCGTCGATGTTGCCGGGCAGTTTGTCCAGGGTGTACACCGCGTTGGGGGTGAAGCCCTGGTAGGTGAGCGACTGGTTGATGATGGCCAACCGGACGACATCGGAGTCCATCTGGGTATAGCGTTCCCAGCCCTTCGGCGCCGGGATCCGCACGCGCGGTTCGCTGTCGAAGTGGGTGCCGGCGTCCATCAGCGGGGCGTCGACCTTGGTGCAGGCCGCCTCGCCGGTGGGCTGTGGGGGCGCCTCCTTGCCGCAACCGGTGACTGCCAGCAGGAACACGGACGTCGCGGCGAGGAGTCGAAGCATGGCGCCATTAAACCGTGGCGATCGCCGCGGCCGGCGAAAGCTAGGCTCGGCGACGTGATCACGCTCGACCGGCTGGTCAACGTGCTGGGCGGCTACGGCGTCGCGGCCCGCCTCGGCGCGGTGCCGCGCAGCGCCGAACTGCGCCGCGTCGTTATCCCCGAACCAGCGGTGACCGGTGACGTCATGCTGGCGATCGGCGCGGACTCGGCCGCGCAGGCACTGGGCTGGGCGCGGGACGCGGGCGCGGTGGCCGTCGTCGTCCGCAAGGACGTGCCGGATGACGCCGACGACATTGCGGTTCTCACCGTCGATCCCGCGGTGCCGTGGAGCGAACTGGCCGCTGTCGTCTACGGTCTCGTTCTCGAGGGCCGCGAAACCGAGTCCGGCCGCGGGCCGACGGACCTGTTCGCGCTCGCCGACAGCCTGGCCGACGCGATCGGCGCTCCGGTGGTCATCGAGGGGCGGCGCGCGCAGGTGCTGGCGTATTCGCCATTGCGTGACGACGCCGACGAAGCCTGGATGCAGACCATCCTGGCGCGCCGGGCGCCCGACAAGGTCCGCGAATCATATGACCGCCGTGGCGTTTTCGCACATCTGAATGCTTCGGATGAGCCTTTGTTCGTGCCGCCGGATCCGGCGTTGGGCGGCGCGGGCCGGATGGTGGCGGCCGCCCGGGTGGGCCGCGAGTTGCTGGGTTCGGTGTGGGTGATCACCGACGCCGAGATGCACGAGCCGGCGTTGCGCGACGGTGCCCGCACGGTCGCGCTGCATCTGTTGCGATCACGCGCCAGCGCCGACCTGGAACGGCAGGTCGAATCTGAGGCGGTGCTCCGCCTCCTGGACGGCGCGGCCGACGCGGTGACGGTCGCGAGCCGGCTCGGGCTGGGCCGCGGCGCGCTGCGGGTCATCGCGCTGCGCGCCTCCATGCAGACCGAACCGCACACCGCCCTGCTGGTGGCGTTCGAGCGCGCGACGTCCGGGTTCGGTTGGTCGCGACCGGGCCGGACCGCCCTGGCCGGTAACACCGTCTACACCGTGTTGCCCTGCGACGACGCGGACGTGGCCCGGCGGTGGGTCGGCGCGCTGCGCGACGGTCTCCCGCGCGGCACCGCCGTCGTCGCCGGCATCAGCGGACCGGCCGGCGTCGGGGAACTGGCGTCCGCACGCCGGGAGGCCGACGAGTGTCTGGCGTTGCACGAACTGGATCCCCACGTCGAGCCGCCGGCCTACGACGAATCCTGGGACGACGTGTTGTTGCAGCGGTTGCGCACGGTCGCCAGTTCGGGCCGCGGGCCGTCCCGTGGTCCGATCGCCGAACTCCGGCGTCACGACGCCGCGCGCGGCACGCCGTATGTCGAGACGTTGCGGGCGTGGCTGGAGGCGCACGGTGATCCGGTGCGCGCCGGGGTGACGCTGGGCGTCCATGAGAACACCGTGCGCTACCGACTGCGCAAGATGGCCGAGATCACCTCCGTGGATTTCACGGATGGTCGCAAACGGGTGGCCTTGATGATCGAGCTGGCAGCATTGTCCTAGCCAGACAATTTCGCACGCAGTTTTTGTCGTCTTCCGCAGGCCGGGGCCCCGAAGCGCTGGTCATGATGGCAGGACCAGCTTCACTCCGGCTGTCAGGGGCGACCGTCAAACCCTCCGACTCGCCCCTGACAGCAATCTCTTCGTCAGGAGAATCCCGATGTCCATCTGGCTCACGCCTGCCGCCCGCGACCGACTGCAGCAGGAACTCGACGCGCTGCGGCGCTGCCTGGACACCTCCACCGAGGACGACCCCAACGCCATCGCCGTGCGCCGCGCGCAGCAGGGCCGCATCCAGCAGATCCACGAAATGCTCGTCGACGCCGTGGTAGGTGAGGATCCCCCCAACGATGGCGTGGCCGAACCCGGAATGGTCGTCACGGTGCGCTTCGATGACGGCCACGACGTCGAGACGTTCCTGCTCGGTGTGCGTGAGGCGGACTACGGCGACATCGAGGTGTATTCGACCGCCTCGCCGCTGGGTGCTGCGATCAGCGGCGCGCGCCCCGGGGAGCGGCGGAGTTACGCGCTGCCCTCGGGAATCCTGCAGGGAGTGACGCTGGTCGAGGCGGTGCCGTTCGGGTTGCATGCGGGCGCGCGCGGCTGAGCCGACCGCTACGGTAGGGATCCGTGATCGCCGAAGTGGATCCCGACTTCCTCGCACTGCCCCGGCACCGACTGGCCGATGCCGCGTTGTCGGCGGCGCTGGCCGACGGTGCGCAGTACGCCGACCTGCGGGTGCACCGCATCGTCAACGAGATCATCCACATCCGCGACGGTGAACTGGAGACCGCGGTCACCACCACGCAGATCGGCCTGGCGGTCCGGGTGATCGTCGATGGGACGTGGGGGTTCGCCTCCCACGCCGGACTGTCCCCGGCGGTGGCCGCCGACACCGCGCGGCGCGCCGTCGCGGTGGCCCGCACGCTGGCGCCGCTGAACGCCGAGCCGATCGCGCTGGCCGACGAGCCCGTCTACCGCGACGCCACCTGGGTGTCCAGCTACCTGGTCGACCCGTTCGCGATCCCGACGGCCGACAAGATCGCGCTGCTCGACGACTACAGCGGCCGGCTGCTGGCCGCCGACGGCGTCGACCACGTGACCGCGACGCTGAACGCGGTCAAGGAGCAGGTGTTCTACGCCGACAGCTTCGGGTCGTCGATCACCCAGCAGCGGGTGCGGATGCACCCGGCCCTGGATGCGGTGGCGGTCAACGCCGCCGAGGGCAGTTTCGAGTCGATGCGCACGCTGTGCCCGCCGATGGGCCGCGGCTGGGAGGCGCTCTCGGGCGACGACGTCTGGGACTGGTCGTCCGAGCTGCGCCAGTTGCCCGAGCTGCTCGCCGAGAAGACAAAGGCGCCCAGTGTGGCCGC
>CAZTAA010000149.1:0-7725 GCA_964611465.1 uncultured Mycobacterium sp.
TCTGCTGTACTTCGACGGGGACGACTTCACCTCTGCATACCAGGAATTGGACGCCCGCTACTACGCCGGCGAGGGCGCAGAATACGCGGAGGAGGGGCGCATGCAGTCCGCGTTCGTCGAGGCGATGGACAGCTTGGATGCCGCGGCAGCGCGTCAGCTGTGCCGACCAGAATTCCGGTGGTCGTCGCCGACCCGGGCATTGGCCGACCCGGTGCGCACAATTGATGAGGTCATTTCCTGGTGGCGGGACCGGGCCGGACAGGTTGACTCCCTGCGGAACTGGACCTCGGCGATCACATGGCTGTCGCCGGACGTGGCAGTCTCTATCGGTGAGGCTCGCGGAATCAGCCACGACGGTGCGGACTATGCCTGGTCAGGAATCTTCGTCGCCACCTTCCGCGATGGGCTCTTCGATTCGGTGTACGGATTCGAACCCGAAGACGAGGAAGTCGCCTTCGAGTACGCGGAATCGCAGGCAGAACAGCGACGCAGTCGGCTTGCGGTAGCGAACGCGTCAAGCCGGGCGCTAGGCGAGGCATTTGCTGCGTTGCAGGCCGACAATCCCAGCGCCGTCGCCAGTCTATTTTCAGCCGAGGTCGTTTACGAAGACAGGCGTCCACTCGCCGGTGCGCTGGAAACGGGCGTCGATTACTTGAATGAGGTTGTTCCGGCACTACTGAGCCAATACGACAACTTCGAGACCCACATTCTCGCTGTCCGTGGCGACCGGCTATGCCTCGCGTGGAGTCGGTGGTCGGACGAGTCCGGGAACGAGGCAACCAATCTGCATCTGACCGAACTCGGCGAGGATGGGCTCATCACGCGCCTGATGTACTTCGTGGGGGACGATTTCTGGAGCGCCTATCGCGAACTCGAGCGCCGCTACTACGCCGGTGAGGGCGCACCGTACGCGGTCGGTGGCCGGGCGGCCGCCGACTGGGTGATTGCGATCAGCAACGG
Source organism: uncultured Mycobacterium sp. (assembly GCA_964611465.1). GTDB lineage: Bacteria > Actinomycetota > Actinomycetes > Mycobacteriales > Mycobacteriaceae > Mycobacterium. The sequence goes on from CAZTAA010000149.1 coordinate 961, forward strand.
TGACATCGAGGGCGTTCGCCGCGCTTCCCACCCCGACTTCCGTTGGTACGCGACGCCGTCGGCGCTCAAAGACTCAGAACGCACAGTCGATGACATGTTCCGATGGTGGCAGGAGCGAGGACGCCAAGTATCGTCCCAGCGCCACTGGGTGCCCGCGTTGGTGTGGCTATCGCCGAACTGCGCTGTCAGCCGCGGTGAGATTGCGGCCGTCGGTCCAGACGGAGAGCAGTACGACTGGAACTTGATCATCGTGACCGAGTGCCGCGATGGACTCGTGCTGGCAGCGCGGGAGTTCGACAATGAGGACTCGGCGTTCGCCCATGCCGAATCGGTCGTCACGCCGAAGCCGTCTCGACTCTCGATGATGAACGCCCCGTCCAGGATGGCGGTGCGGGCCGTCGCCGCACTCCGCGCGGGTGACCTCGACAGCCTCGTCGAGGCTTATGCGGACGACTACATTCACGCCGACCACCGCCGGCTCAGCGGCGAACCGATCACTGATCGCGCCAGCATCCGAAACGCATGGGAGCGAATTATTGCTCCCTACAACCGGTTCGAGATCGACGTCATTGCGGTTCGGGGCGAGCGACTGCATCTTGCGCGCAGCCGATGGTCGGATGAATCCGGGAATCAGTCCATCGGACTTGTCGTCTCGGAAACCAACGAGAGTGGGCAGATCGCATTCCAGGACCGCTTCGACGAGGACGACTTCGCCGCCGCCTACGCCGAACTCGAACGACGCTATTACGCCGGAGAGGGCGCACCCTACGCGGAAGGGGGCGCCGTGCTGACCCACATGGTCCTAGCGGAGAATCGCGGTGATCTGGATGGCGCGTTCAAGGCCTACCTCCGTCCGGGTCTTCGGATCGAGAATCGCTCGCGTTCACTTTTTCCGAGCCGCACCGCCGAGGAACTTCGCCGGGGCGTAGAGGAACTCGGCGACATGGTGACGTCATACCGGGTGTGGAGTCCGGTGATGTGCTGGCTATCCAACCGCTGGGTGGTGGCGCGACATGAACGCGAGGCCGACGGGAAGAAGTTTTCCTGGTCGAGGCTATATGTCGGCGAGATCAGCGACGGGTTGTTCACAACGTTGTGCGAATTCGATGTCGACGACGAGGACGCGGCCTTCGCCTACGCCGAGGAGCGGATCCGCGCGGTCCCCAGCCGACTGGCGGTACGCAACCGTGCCGGTGATGCGGGTGAGGCCATGATGGCCGCGATGCGAGCGCACGATGCCAACCGAGTCGTCGAACCATACGCTGGCGAATTCGTCTATGATGACCGGCGCCGACTCAGTGGCGAGCCCATCTCCAGCGTCGATGCGATGCGCACCGCCGCTGAGCGAGTCTTCCGGCAGTACACGCGGTTCGAGAATCGCATGCTCGCGGTGCGCGGTGATCGCCTGGCTCTCGGCTGGAGCCTCTGGTCGGATGAGGCCGGGAACGAGGCCACGCACCTGCATCTGGTCGGCGTGGACGAGGACGGCCTGATCAACTATCACGCCCGCTTCGAAGCCGACGATTTCGACAGCGCCTATCGGGAACTGGAAAGCCGCTACTACGCCGGCGAGGGCGCCGACTTCGCAGGGTGCGGCTTGGTCCTCGCCGCGTTTCTCAGAGCAGCGGATGCCCTCGACGTCGAAGCCGCTCGATTGATGTGCGCGCCGGGCTTCGCGGTATTTGCCCCGCCCACCGCGTTGACCGCGCAGGAGCGATCACTCGATGAGTTCTTCCAATGGCAGCGCGAACGTTCCGGTCAAGTCTCGTCGGTCAAGTACGCCCTCTCAGCGGCCCACTGGCTGTCGCCCGCATGCGGCGTCTTCCTGGCTGACGTTCAGGCACGCGGGACCGACACCGAGAACTACGGTTGGGCACGAATCTATGTCGCTGAGTTCAGCGGTGGTCTGCTGGCATCCATCCGTCAGTTCGAAGACGAGGGCGCGGCCTTCGCCTACGCCGAGGAGCGGATCCGCGTTCCTGCCAGCAGGCTTGTGGTTAGCAACCGTGCGAGCGATGTGGGCCTCCTCATCCTTGCGGGTATGCGCGCGCACGACCTCGAGGGAACTGTTAAGCACTGGGCAGACGAGTTCGTATACGACGATCGACGGAGGTATAGCGGCGACGCGCTGACCGATCGCACCGGCATGCGCTCGGCGATGCAGCGGATATTCAGGCAATACAGCCGGTTCGAGAGTCGGGTGCTCGCAGTCCGCGGTTCTTATCTCAACCTGGCAAGTCATTGTTGGTCAGACGAGAGCGGAAACCAATCGTCAAGCCTCATCTTGGCTGAGATCGATGGCGACGACCACATTGTCTACGAGGCCCGCTTCGACGAGGACGACTTCAACGGCGCCTTCGAAGAACTCGAACGCCGCTACTACTCCGGAGAGGGTGCAGCCTTCGCGGAGTCTGGCAACACGGCGAGCCAGCTGATGACAGCCGAGAACAGCGGCGACTACGACAAGCTCTTCAATGAGCTGGCAGCTCCGGGACTGCGGGTCGAGAGCCGCGCGGGCACGATTTTTCCTGAGCGAACGCCGGCGGAACTGCGCGACAGCGTCGAGCTTTTCCACGCGATGGTGGCCTCCGCACGCACCTGGTATTCGGTTGTCCGCTGGTTGTCCCCCAGCTGTGCCGTCGTGCGTCAGGAACGCGAAGCAATCGGCGAGGAGGGCGAGCACTATGAGTGGAGCCGTATCTACGTCGCCGAGTTCGAGCGCGGCCTCTACACAAGGATCTGTGATTTCGACGTCGAGTTCGAGGCGCAGGCCTTCGCGTATGCCGAAGAGCGGCTGCGTGCCGCGCAAAGCCCGCTCCTGCTGAGTAATCGGGCCAGTGAAGCGGGAACGGCACTCACCGCCGCGCTGGCGGCGGCGGACGTCGATGCAGCGTTAGCCCTTTACTCCGATCAGTTCCTCTATGCCGATCGTCGGCGGATCGGTGGGGCGCTGGTCCATGACTTTTCCTCGGTGCAGAAGAGCATCGAGGCCTTCTGCTTGGTGTACTCCCAGGCAGAGGAGGTCACGCTAGCGGTCCGCGGCAACAAGTTCGCACTGGGTTCGGTTCGTATCGCTGATGACCGCGGCAACTTCATCCACAATCTGGAGGTTCTCGAGGTGGGAGAAGATGGCCGCATCGTTTTTCATGCGACCTACGATGAAGATGACTTCGACTCCGCCTACCGTGAACTCGAAACCCGCTATTACGCGGGCGAAGGCGCGGCGTCTGCGGAGTGCGGTCTATTCGCCGCCGAGTACGTGGCAACGATGAACCGCGGCGACTTCGACACCATGTTCAACGAGCTGAGCAGCCCCGGCTTCCGCTTTGAGAACCGGGGGCGATCCCCCTTCCCGGATCGTTCGGCACGCGAACTTCGGGCCAGTTTCGAGGATCTCTACGCACGGCTCGCCTCGGTGAGGTCGTGGTTCTCGAGTCTCTACTGGGTGGCGCCGACCACCTCTATTGGCCGCCTGGAACGCGAGGGGCTTGGGCACGACGGCGAGCACTACGCCTGGACGCGGATTCTCGTCAACCAATACCGCGAAGGCCGGGCGGCGTCGATGTGCGAGTTCGACGCCGACGACGACGTAGCCGCCCTCGCCTACGCCGAAGAACTCGCCCGTCAGACCTGATCGGCGTCGGTGGCGTACACCCCGAGCAGGTCGCGCGCGGACACGATGCCCACCAATCCCCCATCCCGCTCCACCAGCAGGTGCCGGATCGAATGGTCGGTCATCCGGATCGCCGCCTGGTCGACGGTCTCGTCCGCCTCGCACCACAGCAGGTGCGTGCTGGCCACGTCGGCGGCCCGCGTCGCGGCGGGATCCTTGCCGGACGCCACCACCTTGACCACGTCGCGCTCGGTCACCAGGGCGGCGGGCCGGGCGTCGTCGCCGACCACGACCGCGCCCACCTGCTTGTCGGCGATCACCTTGGCGACCTCGGCGACGGTGGCGCCGGCGGGCACGCGAACCACCGCGTCGCCGGTGAGGTCGGCGATGGCGATCGAGCCGGCCGTCGGGATGGAGGGCATCTCAGTCATGCCGGACATGCTCTCATCCCCGCCCTGACCTGCCTGAAGTCAGGCTGACCTCACTGCCGCCTGATCCGAACCGGCAACGACGCGGGTCCCTGCAGCGACGGCGTCGTCCCCCATCGCACCGGTCCGGCCAGTTCCAGGCCGTCGACCTCGTCGAGCAGGTGGTTGACGGCGGTTACCGTCTCCAGCCGGGCCAGGTGTGCGCCGAGGCAGAAGTGCAGGCCGTGGCCGAACGCCAGGTGGCCGGTGGTGTCGCGGTGGATGTCCAACCGGTCCGGGTCGGAGAACTTGCGCGGATCGCGATTGGCCGATGCGTAGAACAGCACCACCTTGCCGCCCGCGGGGATCACGGTCCCGCCGACCTCGTAGGGCGCGGTCGCCACCCGGGTGACCCACTGCACCGGCGAGCCCCACCGCGCGGTCTCCTCCACCGCGCGCGGCACCAGGGTGCGGTCGGCCTTGAGCTCCTCGAAGAGTTCGGGGTCCCGGGCCAGGTGCATCAGCAGCATGCCGAGCAGGTTGGTGGTCGTCTCGTTTCCGGCTACCAGCAGGATCAGCGAGTAGAGGAACGCCTCGCTGTCGGACAGTTCGCCGGTTGCCCGGGCAACCTCCAGGCGCGTCAACAGATCGTCGGCCGGGTCAGCCCGACGCCGTCGCATTTCGGCGTCCATGAACGTGCGCATCTGGAAATACCCCTGCAGGCTGGACCCGAGTACTCGCGTCACCTCGACAAGCGACCGCGGCGCGAACAGTTGCGCGAACCGGTCCGAGACCGCGCGAAACGTCGGCCAGTGTTCCCGTGGAACACCCAGGATCGCGGCGATGACGTTGATCGGCATCGGGATCGTCAACGCGGCAACAAGATCCACGGCCTCGCCGCTGCGCAGCGCAGCAACGCACTCACCGGCGAGTTGCTGGATGTCCGACGTCAGCTGATTGACCGAGCGCTTGGTGAAGACGGGCGCCGCGACGTGGCGAAGGCGGGTGTGGTCGGGCGGATCCGCGATGAGCACGACGCTGGGGCCGAATCCGCGCAGCGAGACGCCGTCCCGCGAGGACAGGACATCGCTGTTGCGCGCAGCGGCGTGCACGTCCTCGTATCGTCCGAGCATCCAGACGCCGAGCCGCTCGTTGACGACGACGGGATGCTCACGGATGCGCTCGAAGGCGGGATGGGGATTGGCGATGTTGTCGGGCAGCGTCGGGTCGAAGATGGTGCGAGGCAGGTCTTTCGGGGCTGCCTGCGGCCGGGGGCGGCGGATGTCCCGGTAGGCGCCCGTGGCGACCGGACGCCACAGATCCGTCAGCGACGAGCGGGCCGCGGCGGCGATGGCACGTGGTGGCGGCCTGAGCAGATCAGTCGGCATGAGTCGACGGTAGGAACTCGCCGCGGCGGAATGAATGCCCGTTTCGGACATTGTCTTGATATTTTCGGACACATGCCTTCGCTTACCGGACTCGAGGTTGCTCGGCCGGCGGCGACCGCCCGCCACATCGTCGAGGCCGCCGCCGAACACGGACTCGACGCTGCCGGCTGTCTGTCCGGAACCGGCCTCTCGCCCCACGACCTGCTTGACCCCGACGCGGAGATCCTGCCCACCCAGGAGCTGGCGATCATCCGAAACGTGATCGCGCGGCTGGGAAATCGTCCCGGACTCGGCATGGAGGCGGGCTCCCGTTACAACCTCGCCGACACCGGAATTCTCGGCTACGCCCTGATGTCGAGCCCCACCTTCGGCGACGCGATCGACGTCGCGTGGCGCTACGTCGCCCTGTCCGCCTCCTACCTCGCGCTCAGCGCGCCGGAGGTCATCGGTTCCGATGCCGTGGTGGCCATCGACGACGCCCAACTCCCGCGGGACGTCCGGCAGTTCCTGATCGAACGCGACTTCGCGATGGTCGTGCGGATCCTCCCACTACTCATCGGCACAAACCATCCGCCGATGACCTTCCGGCTCGAACTCGTCGGCCTGACACTGCCCGTCGACGGCGTCGAGATCCAGAACGTCGCACTCGCGGTCGAAAGCAGCCACCGCAACGCCCTGCTCTTCCCCGCGGAGTTGATCAACCAGCCGATGCCCGCCGCCGACCCACAGACCGCCGCGATCTGCATCCGCCAGTGCGAACAACTGCTGAACCGCCGCCGCAGCCGCCGCGGCATCGCCGCGGAGGTGCGCACGCGAATCATCGCCGAATCCGCCCGGATCCCGTCGATGGCCGAGGTCGCCGGGGAACTCTGCGTCACCGAACGCACGCTGCACCGCCGGCTCACCAAGGAGGGCACCAGCTTTCGCGCACTTCTCGACGAGGTGCGCGCCACCCTGGCCGCCGAACTCCTCGACTCCGGCTTCACCGTCGAGGAGACCGCGGGCCGCTTGGGCTACTCGGAGACGGCCGCCTTCAGTCGTGCCTACAGCCGCTGGAACGGTCATCCGCCGAGCCGGCGGAAGCAGTAAGTGACCGATATCGCCGAGCGTAGGGTGTCCAGGATGTCCGACCACACCGATTTCGAGGGCCTGTCCGTCCAGTTGCGCGATGACGGCGTCGGCGTCGTCATGTTCAACCGACCGGAACGACTCAACGCGGTGACCGTGCAGAGCTTCGCCGATCTGGAGACGGCCCTGCGCCGGTTAGGCGCGGACAGCGGTTGCGGTGCCGTCGTGATCGGCGGCGAGGGTGCGGCCTTCTGCGCGGGAATGGACATGGCGGATTCCCGGCCGAACA
>CAZTAA010000150.1:0-7683 GCA_964611465.1 uncultured Mycobacterium sp.
TCTTCGACGCGGACGGCAAGACCGTGCTGTGGCAGGAGAACCACAAGACCTCACTGGAGCGCTACAACTCCTACTGCGAGGCCAACGGGCTGGTCGCTCGCGATCTGACGGACTGGAGCGAATAGCGCCAGTGCGCGCCGGCCGCGAGAAGGACTAGCCGGCCGGGGCGAGGGGGCAACACCGAGGGCGGTGGACCGAATTGGTCTGCCGCCCTTGGTGGTTGGGTCGCGAGCGAAATCTCGCGGTTGTCGTGCAACGCAGCCTGAGAGACCGATTCCCGATCACAAGTTCGAGCGGCGTGCGCCCCGACACCAATCAGCTCGGGAATCAGATCCCGAACAATCTCGCCCATACCGTCGTCTCCTCGCAGATAATTCATTGGACGTGGGATCCACACGACAGGACCGACACAGGAGGGAAATGGCTGGCGAAGGCGCCGATCCTCTGTTGCTTGGTCAGCGGGTGGTCGCCATCTTGGAAACCGGTCTGCGCACGGCAACGTACAAGCTCGCGACCTTGATGGCGCTCATTGATCACTGCATTGAGAACCTGCCGGATGAATCGACGGCCGCGTTGGAGGTGCAGATCCCTGACCTTGCCCGACGGGTGCTCGAGATCTACTGGCTTCAGGCACGGCCCTTCGACGGTCGCGAGCTGCGCCAGTCCACGCAATCTCGGGCGCGAATTCTGAATGCGACTATCGAATTGCGCACGGCGGCAGATGCAGCGTCACGAAGTCAGTCGGTCGACATCGCGGCTCTGCGGGCACCAAAGGCCTACCAGAATGCGATCGACGAGATCACCATATGTTTGGCGCAGCAGCCTCTGCACCGGCTGCAGCGGCTCCCCGGATCGGAATCCGCCGACTGCTTTCTTTACGACGATTCGCACCTGCACGATCAAGTCAGTAGATCGGCACTGCGCTCCCGTGGCGACGCGATCGTTCTCAAGCCAGGAGTGGCACACGGACTGGCGCGCCTGGCTGGCTTGCTGAAGCCGGCTCTGGAGATCATGTGGGTCGATGATGTGCGCAGAATGAACAAGTTTCTCGATGAGGATGTGCCTGACATTGCCGGACACCTTTTCGGCCGCGAGCGCATCGGCTTGAGCGTTGTCCGCGAGTCGCTTAAGGAAGCTTTTGGTCCGCACTGCTTCTACTGCGGCACACATCTTCCTCCCAACAATCCGATTGATCACGTGCTGCCCTGGTCGCTGGTCGGGATCGACGGCCTGGCTAACCTTGTCCTCGCTTGTGCCCGCTGCAATGGCGACAAGAGCGGTGCACTACCCGCGATCTCAATCGTTGACCGGGTATTGGACCGCGACCAACGACTCCTGGAGGAAATCGCTTCCGCGATCGAGTGGCCCACTCAACGGAAGAGAGTTGTGGCCGCGGCCCGCGGCATCTATCGCGGCCAGCCTGCAGGTGTTCCGACGTGGTCGGGCTACCACAACAGGGTCGGGCTCGACATCAGCTTCCCGCCCCATTGGTTCGGGCTCATTCATTGATCAAGCAACCGCGGCCCTCGACGCGATGAACATCTCCATCGGCATCGGTCGCCGCAGTCGCCAGGTAATCGCGATGGGACGGTCGCCCTCATGCGTCACGTAGTCGGCGGGGCCGAGGAAGACATAAGGTGCGGTACCAAGTGAATTGGTCTTTGCCTCGCGCACGAACAAGAGAATGTGTGAACCATTCTCACGGTGGTTGAGGTAACGCTGGCCGGTCGGCGAGCTGGACGACGTCGTCGACTGAGACTCCCAATGGAAGAGCACAGGGCTCAGCGCGAAGTCTCGATACATTGTCGTCGGCGAGTAGTCGGTGTCGCTCTTCTTCAGGGTGATCAGGAGCGCATCGGCATTCACCGTCTGGCACCACGCCACACCCTCCCGCATGGTGTTGGGTACGCGGCCCTGTGATGTCCAATCGAGCGCGGCGAGAATCTCCTCCCGTGTATAGCTGGCGTGCAGCGCGAGTGGCACATCAGCGAGGGCCGGCTCAGCATCACCCAGCGCTGAGGTGCTCCGGTGCGCCGCGCTGAAGCCGATATCGACGACCTGACGCATTTCATTCAGCACCGGCTCGCTGCGCAGGCCCTCGAAAGCTGACAGCGGGCCGTCAAAGTCACCGCCGCCCGGGAACAGCGAGTAGAAAAGCATCTCGGCGAGGCGGCGGTCGAGGCTACTCTCGGTCGGGATCTCTTGCTGCAGGATATCTCGGTACGCCTGCCAACGGAGTCGGTCGTCGATGTGGGCAATTGACCTGATCCTCTTGATGAGGTCTTGTTCGCGGGGGCCAGGACTAACGTCCGTCTTGCCGGCATCCCGGCAGAGCGTGGTCCACGACTTCCCCGATCGCAGGATGTCTTCGAGCGACCGTCCCGACGCATCCAGATACGACGCCAACTCCATGCCCGGATGTGACCGAACTTCGGATACGAGCGCAGCCCACTTGGGCGAGACTTGCTGGCGGATGTTCTCCAGCACAAGCTCACGCGCCACCGAATCAAGCACGATCTGACTGCCCGACGGTAAGAACGGAAAGCCCTGTGAGACCTGCCGTTCCAGCTCCTTGCGGCTATGACCGGTGAGGGCGCGAAATCGCTGATCGAATCGGAACTCTTTGCGTTGGTGCCCAACGAAATCCAGTGCCGTTAATACGGTCTTACCCTCCGTCAGCCGCAAACCTCGTCCGAGTTGTTGGAGGAATACTGTTGCGCTCTCCGTGGGCCGCAGGAACAGGACGGTGTCCACATCCGGGATATCCAGACCCTCGTTGAACAAGTCGACCGCGAAAATCGCGTTGATTTCACGGGTGCGCAATTGGGCTAGCGCATTCCGCCGATCGGTGGGTGACGTGTCGGCCGACACTGCTTGAGCCTTAATGCCCGCAGCGACGAATCTGTCAGCCATGTAGCGGGCGTGCTCGACACTCACGCAGAACCCGAGGGCCCGCATTTTGCCGAGATCAGCGACCTTGTCGCGAAGCTCCCTGAGCACTATCCGAGTTCGCGAATCGTTACCGGTGTACACGTTGCTGAGTTCGGCGAGATCGTACCTGCCCCGCTTCCACTCCAACGTCTCGAGGTCGGTCTGGTCGTGGATGCCGAAATAGTGGAACGGGCAGAGCAGGTTCTGATCCAAGGCATCCCACAGTCGCAGCTCGGCAGCGACTCTGCCGCCGAACAACTCGCGAACGTCCACCCCATCACCGCGCTCCGGGGTGGCGGTCAAACCGAGAAGCTCCAGGGCCTGAACATGATTGAGCAGTCTCCGATAGGACGCCGCCTCGGCATGATGAAACTCATCGACCACGACAACATCGAAGTGGTCGGGCGGCAACGTTGAGAGACGATGTTGAGTCAGGGACTGGATGCTCGCGAAAACATGTCGCCACTTCGTCGGCGCGTCACCGTCGACGAGGAGCTCCCCGAACGTCGGATCGATCAAGACCTCTTGGTACATGCGCCGGGACTGAAGCAGGATTTCCTTGCGGTGAGCCACGAAGAGAAGCTTCAAATCTCGACCGTGAATCTCACGCAGATGCCGGTAGTCGAGTGCCGCGATCACGGTCTTGCCGGTGCCGGTCGCTGCGACGATCAGATTGCGATGCCGATTGTGAACCGACCGTTCGGCATCCAATTGCTCCAACATTTCGGCTTGATACGCCTTTGGTCGTACCTCTAGCCCGGATAGCATGATCGTGACCTGCCCACGTGACTGTCGCCCTGCCGCGATATCCAGAGCGGAGTCCAACCGTTGTCGGTCGACCTCGGGTCGGTATGCCTCGAACTCCTTGTTTTCCCAATAGGAGTCGAACGTTGTCCTGAACTTCTCGAGCAGATGGGGCGTCGAGATCGCCGAGAGCCGCACGTTCCACTCTAGGCCGTCAACGAGGGCCGCATGGGAGAGATTGCTCGATCCTACGTAAGCAGTATGGAACCCGGTCTTGCGTCGCATTAGCCAAGCCTTCGCATGAAGCCTGGTGCGGTCGAGCTCATAATTCACCCGTACATCAGCACCGAACTCGTTCACCAGCGCGTCGAGCGCTCGTGCATCTGTGGCGCCAAGATAGGTCGTGGTGATGACCCGCAGCGGCACATTGCGCTGGCGCAGCTCGTTCAGTTGATCTTCCAACAGCCGAAGGCCCTGCCACTTCACGAACGCGCACAGCAGGTCCACCTGGTCGGCGCTAGCCAATTCTGCGCGCAACTCGGCGGCCAGAGTGGGCTCGTGGCGCGCGTTGGTCATCAGCGCAGTATCGGAGAACGGAGTGGCTGGTCGAGGAAGTCGCCCAGCCGTCAGCGCGGAAACATGCCGCACTTCGTCAAGCCGGCTTATCCGGTGGGACTCAATCTGGTGTAGTGCCTCCTCCGCCACCGATGCCTGGGGCAAAGCACTAACGATCTTGCGCACCAGTTGTAGCCGAGCCTCGGCGCTAGGTGCGGCCTTTAGCGACCGCTCGATAAGCGGCAGAAGGTGGCGCGTGATGACCAGTGCCTGCTCGCTGTCGTCAACGGTGGCGTATTCGGCGTAAAGGCTCGGACTCTGCTGCAGCTCAGCGAATAGCCGCTCGGTCAGCAACGATTCGTAGACACCCAAGTCCATGAGGCGACGTTAGCCGATGCCAGTGACACTTCGCCCTGCCTGACCACGCCTGTTCAGAATTGCATGGAATGCGTCCAGCAATCGGCATCGCCCAAGTGATGTCCAGGGCATGATTGATGGGGTGAGCATTCTTGACAGCCGGCTCCACACCCGCGACGAAGTGTTCGCTAGGCCGTCGCCAGTACCCAAATCGCCCGGTTCATACGGATGGTGGTTCCTGAAGATTCCAGGTGCGATAGACACGTCGGGCTGCGAGCAACGAGAAGGCCTTACGCTGCTCTATACAGGGATCAGCCCGACACGTCCTCCGGCAAATGGCAGACCGCCGAGCAGCCAATCTCTAAACCATCGCATCCGATACCACTACAACGGGAACGCTGAAGGCTCGACGCTTCGAAAGACCCTGGGCATCCTTCTTGCTGACGATATTGGCACCGTCTTGCGTAGGACCGGATCGGGGCAGCGGCGCACTTTCTGCACTGACGGCGAGCGGGCATTGACGCAGTGGATGTCAGACAACGCCCTCGTGTCCTGGGTTGTACATCCAGAGCCATGGGAACTTGAAGAGGCTGTGATCGCCACCCTTGACGTGCCCCTCAACATTCAAGGCAACGCACACAATCACTTTTATCCAGAGCTTAGGCTGCTCCGCGCAGAGGCGGAGCAGCGGGCGCGCAACATTCCACCCTGCGTCTAGCCGCACGCGCAGCAGGTCCCTCGTAGGGGACCGCCCTCACCCGATCACCGGGAACCGCCGCTGCTTCGCCAACCGGTCCAAAGCGGACTGCATCACCTGCCGCACATACGCATCCACATCGTCGACGTCGGGATTCGGGCCGAACTGCTCGGCGACGTGAATCGGCTCGAGCACCTCGTGCACGATCTTCGACGGCAGCGGGAAGTTGGCCGGGATCGTCGACGTCAATCCGAACGGGAAGCCGACACCCAGCGGCAAGATGTCGGTGCGGAGCTTCGGCAACCCCAGCCGCTTGGCGATCCGCGTGCCCCGCCCCAGGAACAGCTGGGTCTCCTGGCCGCCGATCGACACCGCCGGCACGATCGGCACGTCGGCCTCGATGGCGGTGCGCACGTAGCCCTTTCGGCCGTTGAAGTCGATGGTGTTCTGCTCGAACGTCGACCGGTAGGAGTCGTAGTCCCCGCCGGGGAACACCAGCACCACCCCACCGGAGGACAGCGCCTTGGCGGCGTTCTCGCGGGTGGCGAGGATGACGCCGATCTTCCGCAGTGTCCCGGCCAGCGGCGTCTTGAACAGGCCGTAGTGCGCCAGGGTGTACAGCGGGCGGTCGTAGCCCAGCTTCTCGTAGAACGCCGGCGCCAGCACCAGCACGTCGGGGGTCATCGCGCCGCCGGAGTGGTTGGACACCAGCAGCGCCCCACCGGTCGGCGGCATCCGCTCCAGGCCCCGCACCTCCGCGCGGAACCAGATCTTGCCGATCGGTCCGGCCACCATGCGGGCCCACTCGATGAAGCCCGGATCCCACTTATCCAGATCCGAGAGGTCGCCGTCACCCATGGCTGCTCACCTCGCTTCAGTCAAGCGCAGTTGATCGGAACCTAGCCCCGTCGGCGAACTCCGAAACCGGTTTTGGCCGCGGCAAGCGGCCCCGGTTCGGTGGACCTAAGTCCCTGTGAGCTGCCTGAAGGCCGCGCTATGGTCGCCAGATGGCTGCACCCGAGCGCGGCACCGGTCGTGCGCCCCGGCTGGCCCGCCCGGCCGATGTGGCGACGCCGTTCGTGCGGGCCCGCGAGTACCTGCGTCAGCCCGAGCACACCGACGAGCTGCCGGTGGCGCGGCCGACCATCGCGGTGGCCCGCCAGGTGTTCCATGACGAGCTCGTGCTGCTCGGCATGCGGCTCTTCCTGCCGGCCGGCGAAGCCGAAGCGCCGGCCCGGGTCGACGCCGAGGTCCGCGCGGCACTCGACTACTACGGGCAGCAGGGCTGGCTGGAGAACCCGGAAGGCTTCTTCACCGCCCCGCCGGCACCCACCGACGTCACTCTGACCCCGGATACCGTCCGCCGCCAGCCCCTGCACCGGCTGACCTTCGACAGCGGCTACCAACCGCATCCCGGCGACCCGGGCCGCGACCGCTGGCTCGCCTACACCGCGAACCGGCGCGAGCACGCGCTGCTGCTGCGCCACCGCGAGCCGCGACCTTGGGTGGTGTGCGTGCACGGCGCCCTGATGGGCCGCGGCTCGGTGGACCTGCGGCTGTTCCGCGCCCGGCATCTGCACGAGGATCTCGGGCTGAACGTGGTGCTGCCGGTGCTGCCCCTGCACGGCCCGCGCAAGGCCAAGGGAGCGGCGTTCCCCGGCCAGGACCTGCTCGACGATGTGCACGCGGCCGCGCAGGCGGTCTGGGACATCCGCCGGCTGATCTCCTGGATCCGCACCCAGGAGCCCGACGCCCGGATCGGGCTGAACAGCATGTCGCTCGGCGGTTACATCACCTCGCTGGTGGCCAGCGTGGAAGACGGGCTGACGTGTGCGGTGCTGGGCGTGCCGGTGGCCGACCTGATCGAGGTGCTCGGTGGCCACGGCGGCCTGCGCGACGATGACCCGCGCCGCCAGACCCTCGAGCTGGCCCGCCCGATCGGGCGGATGATCTCCCCGCTGTCGCTGAGCCCGCGGGTGCCGATGGCCGGCCGGTTCATCTACGGCGGGGTGGCCGACCGGCTGGTGAATCCGCGCGATCAAGTGATGCGACTGTGGGAGCACTGGGGCCGGCCGGAGATCATCTGGTACCAGGGCGCCCACACCGGGTTCTTCCGGTCGCGCCCGGTTCAGGACTTCGTCGACGCCGCGCTACGCCAGTCCGGGCTCGCAAATCCCTAGTGCCGCTGGTTAATCCCCTAGTCCTCGCCCCGCGCCTTGTGCGTGTACATATTCGCGTCCGCGCTCCGCAGCAGCGCCTCGATATCCGAACTCGAGCCACACGCCGAGCCGACCGAGGCGCTCAGCTGCACCAGCACTCCCCCGGCTTCGTAGTCACCGGTCAACGCATCCCGCACCCGCGACGCCAGTTCGGCCACCCGATCATCGGCGCCGGGGCCC
>CAZTAA010000151.1:0-7661 GCA_964611465.1 uncultured Mycobacterium sp.
AGGCGGTGAACCGCGTGGGCGGTGTAGGTGGTTTTGACCGCACCGCCGGGGGTGGTTTCGACTTTCATCAGCGCGTCGATACGGACTCGGTCACCCACAGCGAGTCCGCGTGTGTCGTCTTTGTTGATTTCTCCGAGCTTCACGGTGACGGTGTCTCCGTCGTCTTGTTGGATGAGCCAGGAGGAGACGGCGCTGACGGTGAGGTATTCGCCGGTAATTTGGACGGGTTGTTCGTCGAGGTTGGCGTTTTCGACGGTGGCGGCGATGTAGGCGGCGGCCGTTGCCGACACGGTGACGCGGCGGGTGGCGCGGAATGGCTGCTGCCAGTCGATGTCGACGTCGAATCCGGCACGGTCCAGTGTTTTGGACAAGTCGCGTACCGCTGAGGCGGTACGCGGGCCCATCTCGGCGAGCTGTTGGACGAACCGCGATTGTGCCGGGCTGGGCCCGATGTCGTTGCCGGCGGCGAACACCTCGATGGCCGCGCCGATCGCGGTGTCGAGCAACTGATCGTCGGTTTCCAGTTCGGCGAACATGCCGACCTTGCCGTCGCCGTGGCCGGTTTCGGTGATCGGTGAGGTTGCCGGGGTGAGGGTCAAAATGATCGATCCGGGCCCGGGTGAGGCTCGCAACAGCAAGTCGGTGCGGCGGCGCACCTCGGCGTTGGGTTGGCGTCCCAGCGCCTTATCACCCTGGTGGGCAGCCCCGACCGCGGTGGCCAGGCGTTGAAATCCGGCCATCACCCGGGCGACCTCGGACACCCGCGCCGACGCCCCGGTGACGCCGTCGCCGCTGAGGCGGATGCTGCCACGCGACGGCAACGTTCGCCCCAGGGTGTCGTCGGCGATCAGGGCCTCGACGCTGATGCGAGACAAGTCATCGGGCGTAGTCCAGGCTGGTGTGTCGTCGTCGGTCATCGCCGCCAGGATCGCCGCCTGCATCCGGTCGATGTCATCCTCACTGGTAGTCATCGACGATCACCTCCACATATCCGCAGCGTGGCAGCGCGTCCGGGCGCGCCGGGGGCGAACCTGTTGGGCCAGAACGCATTCGCTGCAGGTAATCATCGACCCGGCCTCGTCGCTCCCAATACGGGGGCAGGTAGCGGTCCTCGATTTCGGTGTCGGGTTGGCAGTGCCAGGCGACGACAGAAGTATCCACCCGCACTCCGACAACGCGACGCAGCGTCGCGCGCTGGGCGAACGCCCGCAGGATGTTGGCGCTGGCCGGGTCCAGGTGGGCTTTGGACAACTCCAGGTCCTCGGCCCAATACACACACGACACCACCTCAGGTTCGGGCTCATCGGACAGGAACCGCCCGTAGAGCCAGCAGGCGTTGACGTGCACGTGGCGGCCCAACAGGCTCGTCGCCGACTCCCAGTCCCGCCATACCCGCTGGCGGTGCTCGCCGCGCCCGTTGACGAATCGCTCGTATACCTCGGCCCGGCTGGCCCGGTAGCGGCCGGGCGGCAGTAGCCCACCGGATGGGTCCAACTCCGGAATCACACCATTGCCCCTCCTGCCGCGCGGCCTGTTGCCTCTATCCGACCGCGCGGACGGGGTGATCCGTGCTCAATCCCGTGAAATCCGTCAGCGATCCATCGTCGGCGGGGTCCTGGTCGCTCGCGGCGGCGAACACGGCGTCGATCACCTCGTCGATGCCGGCCACCGCCTCGCGCGCCGCTTCGACCAGCCGGTCGGCCGCGACGTGCTCACCCGCGGCGGTCAACGCGGTAGTGAGACGCTCCCGCGCGGCCAGCAGCCGGCCAAAGTCGAGCCCCGCGCCCGGTGCCGGTGTGTCGCCGGCGGCGAACGCGCGGATCAGCTCGTCGAGCGCCTTGCGCTGTCGGGTCGTCATCCGCTGCGCCTCGGCCGGAGCCTGATACACCACAGCAGCCGGGGCGCTCACCCCCGCCGCTGCGAACGCGACGTTCTCCGACACGTCGGCCAGATACGCGATCGCCCGAATCGACGCATCCGACGGGCGGGTGGCGTAGGTGCCCTGCCGCAGCCGATTCAGCGTGGCATGCGAGATATCGTGGCCGGCGCGCTGTGCTAGCTCGGCCAGGCGGCGTCCGGACGCCCCGTCGTGCCGTGTGGCGGCGATCTCGATCAGGTCGATCAGCGACTTGCTGGTCTTGGCCATGGCCTCACACCCACTCCCCGGTTACGCTGACGCGCGCGTGCGCGCGCGAGACCCATTGTTGCGGCGCGTGGAACACGAGTCAAGCGCAACACGCGGTTTCGGTTACGGCACAACCAAATGACACTGCTGTAACCTGCCTCATGTGTCAGACGGCATCGCGATGGTGGGCGGTCGGTTTACGGTCGGAGCGCCGGTGGGTGGCGACGTCGGGGTGTTCGGGCCACAGCCGCTGGCCCACGGCGTGTTCCAGGCGAGCCAGCGAGCCGATGTCGCACAAGACGGTGCCCGCCAGGATGCGTCCGATGGTGGTGTGTGCAACCCCGCTGGCCACGGCCAGTGCCCGCTGACCGGTCGCGGTCTCGGCCATCGCCGCCCTCAGCGTGCGGGCCAGGTGTTGCGCGGCGGCCGCCGACGGGGGGGCATCGGGTGTCATGTCGGCGGTCGGCCAACTACCACGGAGCACGTAGCTGATCGGCGGCTTGTCGCCGTTGCTGCGCGGCATAGGCCCAC
Source organism: uncultured Mycobacterium sp. (assembly GCA_964611465.1). Taxonomy (GTDB): domain Bacteria; phylum Actinomycetota; class Actinomycetes; order Mycobacteriales; family Mycobacteriaceae; genus Mycobacterium. The sequence continues at coordinate 2,657 of CAZTAA010000151.1, forward strand.
CCTATCCCGCAGCCCCGCCGCGGATGGGCAACCTGTCAGACCCCTCTGGTCAAGTGGTGCATACATGCACCGATACGGAGAGGGGCGGCATGAACAACCGACTATCAAAGGCGCCAAATCATGGTAACCGCCGGCGGGCAGTTGCTGTTGCCGCTGGGCTGGGGGCCGGCCATGGCTGACGACAGCTTGAGCGCCGCGGTGGCGGCCGTGACCGGCGCCTGGATCGGCGACGGAGTGCTGGCAGCACAGACCCTCGACAAGTTCGGGTTGCTGATCCGGCGGTTCGCCCGCTACGCCGCCGCGCACGACGTCAGTACCCTGGCCGACGTCGATCCAGGGCTGGTCGCGAAATTCGTTGCCGCCAAAGGCCGCACCCGACACGGCATCGTGTCGCAGGCGGCGGTGGCGACCATGCACAACCGACGCGCCGCGCTGCGCGCGTTCTACCGCACCGCCCGCCGGCTGCAGCTCACCCTCGATGACCCCACCACCGACATCGACGTCCCCGCCCGCACATCGTCAGCGCAGCGACCCCTGTCTGATGACGAAGCCGCACTCGTGCGGCTGTTCTCCGAACACGCCACCCCAACCCGGCACGCCGCCACCGCCGCGCTGCTGCTCGCGGGCGCGCACACCGCCGAGCTGGGCCACATCAGCGCCGCCGACATCGACCCGCAGGCCGCGACGGTGTGGGCGCACGGGTCGAGCAAGCATCGCCCCCGGATACTGCGGCTCGACAGCTGGTCGGTGCGGGTGCTCACCGAACGCGCCGCCCACCTCACCGACCCACTCCCTGGCGGCGCTCACCCGCCAATGCTGTGCACCGGCGCACACGGCAGCAACGCCCACAAACAAGCCCGCGTGTGCGTCACCGTGCGCGACATCCTCACCCGCGCCGGACTATCCGACGACAACGGGATACGCCCCACCTCGCTGACCGCCTACGCCGCACGCCGCGAATTCGACCGCACCGGCCGCATCGAAGACGCCGCCCACCTCATCGGCTCACCCTCGCTGGACACCACCGCCGCCCTCATCGGCTACACCTGGCACGACCCGGGCGGCGCACCATGAAACACGGCAGCGCCGCGCCGACGCCGGCTTATGGGGCCGAGCGCATCGAGCAGCGCCGGCTGCACAAGCTCGAAACCCCCGTGGACCTCACACTGCTCGAGATCGACACCATCGAAGCCGTCGCCTCCCACGAGGTCATCTATCAACTCGCCGCGATCCTTCCCGTCCACGAGGCGGGAACTCCGGGCCGACGCCCGCACTACCCGCCGTGGGTGCACGTGCTGCACAAGGCGCTAGCCGGGGTGCTCGGCTCACACAGCAAGGCCGCCCGCGCCATGGCCCACCCCGCCTACTGGCGCACCATCCGCCACCACGCCGCAACCCACAGCGCACCAAGACCACCCCGACGTCCACCGCAGCGCTGGCACCACAACTACGCCCAACGGTTGCTCGACGACCACGCCAACGAGCTGCTCAACGCGTTTCGGCCGCTCGCCCGCCGGCTGGCCACTGAACTCGGGTGCCTGGCCCACACCGCGCCTGTCTCGCACACCAACCCCGCCCGTGGGCAATTCGTCGTGGGCGATGGCACTGTGGTGGCCGCACCAGTGCGTAAGGCCACCGCCGACCGGTGGGCCGAACAGGGCGGACGCCGCATCCACGCCGGCATCGAAGTGCAAAACGGCGAGGAGGACAGCGAGTTCCGCTACGGCATCAAGTTCGCCATGCTCGCCACCCGCCCGGACACCATCCGCAACAACCGCGTCATCCTCGACATCGCACCCGTGCCCGCCGGCAAAGGCTACGGCGGCGAAGCCCGCGTCGCCATCGACATGATCGACCGCGTCGTCGCCGACCCCGACGTCCGCTGCGACGGGGTGTGCTACGACGGCGCGTTCCGCGGCACCCACATCGACCACGCCATGAAACGCGGCCTCTCCGTCCTCTCACCGATCCATGACGGCACCCGCAAACCCGCCGCGCTCGCACCCCTTGCCTGTCCATGCGGCGAGGTGCACGACCTGTGGACCGAAGATGGCCGTATTTGCGAGCGCCAGATCCTCGACACCGGAGAAAAGCACCTGCAGGCGTGCCCGGTCGGCAAGATCTTCTCCCGCCGCAACGCCGACGGCAGCCACCGCTGGTACATCGAGTTCGCAACTCCCTCATGTGGCACCGTGCACCGCCAGCGCATCGACACCACCGACGGCGACCGCAAGCGCGGCTACAACCGGGCCGAGCACCTGCGCCAGCACATCAAAACCGACGACGGCGACAGCGTCTACGACCGCTGCTATGGCTGGCGCGAAGACTCCGAAAGCTTGAACAACACCCTCGACCGCACCCTCTACGGCGGGCGCATGATCGCCTACACCGCCGTCCGTCAGCTCACCGTGATGCTCGGATTCGCTTTGGGCCGCAACGCAATCGCAGCCTACCTGCACCGACGACGACACCCCGACGAGCGAGCAGCCTAACGCCGGCCACCACAACGAACGGCCCCAGGCTGCCCACGGACGCCCACGCGTCGCGTGGCCATTGTCATGCCCGATACACTCGCACCCGCCGGACTCGACTACACGACGCCCACCGTCGCGACGCCGACCACGGCACCAGGACGTCCAAGAAACCGCTGAAATCGCGCCTCGCCAGGGTTTTAGTCAGGTATTCGAAGACGTCCCGATGCCGCCGTTGCCGACCAGGCCCGCGTTACCGCCGGCGCCGCCGTACGCACCGGCGCCGCCGCTGCCGAAGAAGAAGCCACCGTTGCCGCCGACGCAGTTCGCCGTGCAGTTCGGGTCGAGTTCCAGAGCATCGAGCCCGTTCCCGATCAGCCAACCGCCCGGGCCGATGAGTCGGAAACTAGCGCTCGGGTTCAGCAGAACGACGCTGGCGCCGAGCGGACCGCCCGGGTCGGAGCCGCCGGTGACCAGGTCGCACGTGGTGCCGTTGTTGGGTGCGCAGGTGAGCCCCAGCGCGCCGGTGTCGGCCTGCGCCGTGTCGACGCCGAATGCCGCGATCGCTCCCGCGGCGAGAAACGCGCTGACGGCCGCTCCGCCGGCAACGCGACCGACCACTGCCGTTCGCTTCGGGTGTCGGCGGCGTCCGCGCGCCGTCTGGGTTGTAGCTACCGAATTCTTGGCGCGCTGAACCATTGTGAGACCCCAATCCGGTGGACATCCGTTGGCCACCATTCGACCCGCGTCGAAACATAGCAAATGTGACAACAAAATTTGTCAATCAACGAATAATTGTGTCCGTTGTGCATTTGGCAAGGGGGAAAAAGGATTTCGTTATGCCAAACTTTCTTCTCAATGGGTTTGGTAAGGCACAGCTAACAGATTATTTGCGGCCCGGGATCTCCGACCGTCGCGGGGTAGCAGTCCGTTAGCATCCGGGTCATGACCGATTCGACCGATCCGCCGGCGCCGCTACCAGAACACGATTCGACTGAGAGCACGCGCCGTGCGGGTAAATGGGTGACGGTGGCCATCGCGGTCCTGGCACTGGCCGGCGCGGTTCTGGGCGCGGTCGCGCTGGCGCGTTCGGCGGGCGGCCCGGCCTCCTACAGCGATCAGCAGCGCGCCGATGCTAAGGCCCGGGTCTGCAAGGCGTTCGACGTTGTGCGCAAGGGAGTTTCGCGCAACACCCATCTCCAGGCGCCCGGCGGACCGGCGGATGTCGCCGGCACCCTGGCCGTCGCAGCAAATGCACGGATCTCGCTGTATGACGGCGGCCAGTACCTGCTGGCACGGATCGACCCGGCCACCCCGGCCGAGTTGGCCGACGCGTCCCGCGGGTTCGCCAACACCCTGATAGACATCGGTGCGGCCGCCACGGCCGGTTCGGTGGACGCCGACCCCGATCAGGCGGCGCGGTTGCGCAGTGCCGACGAGGCGAACACCGCGATCGGGAAAATGTGCGCGTGACGGTCGCTGCGACCGCCTAGCTGCACCGAATCACTATCGGCAGCAAAGCTGTTCGGCTTCGTCCACGTCGCGTGGCTTGACCTCGAGCCGCCGAGGTAGCCCACTTCCGCACCGTGGTCACCGCCAGGTCGGGCGCACCGCCCCGGTGCGGAAATCCGAGGCCGGCGCCTCCACTACGATGGGGGCATCATGACCGCACCGGGGCACAGCCATGTCCAGACCCCTATCGCGGGTCTGGTCGACGTCGCACTTTCCGCACCGTCCTTCGCGGATGTGATCGCGCGCGCCCAGGAGCGGCCCGCGGAACTAAGGCTCGTCGCGCCGGCCGCGGCCCGGGTGTTCGCCGCCGCGGCGCTCGCGCACGGCGGGCCGCTGCTCGTGGTCACCGCGACCGGCCGGGAGGCCGACGACCTGGTGGCCGAGCTGCGCGGGGTGTTCGGTGACGCGGCCGCCCTGTTCCCGTCGTGGGAAACCCTTCCGCACGAACGTCTTTCGCCCGGCGTGGAAACCGTCGGCGCGCGCCTGCTGTTGCTGCGCCGACTGTCCTTCCCCGACGACGCCCGACTGGGTCCTCCGCTGCGGGTGGTGGTGACCACCGCGCGTTCGCTGCTGCAGCCGATGACACCGCAGCTGGGCCGGGTCGAGCCGGTGACGCTGGCCGTCGGCGACGAGACCGGCTTCGACGACGTGATCGAGCGGTTGGTCGAGTTGGCCTACACCCGGGTGGACATGGTGGGCAAGCGCGGCGAGTTCGCGGTCCGCGGCGGCATCCTGGACATCTTTCCGCCGACCGCCGAACACCCTGTGCGCGTGGAGTTCTGGGGTGACGAGGTTACCGAGATGCGGATGTTCGCGGTGGCCGATCAGCGGTCGATCGCCGAGGTGCCGGTGGCCGACGTCGTCGCGGTGCCGTGCCGGGAGCTGCTGTTGACCGACGACGTGCGGAACCGGGCGGCACAACTGGTGGCCCGGCGGCCGTCGACCGAGAACACCGTGGCCGGCGGCGTCGGTGACATGCTGGCCAAGCTCGCCGAGGGCATTCCCGTCGACGGGATGGAGGC
>CAZTAA010000152.1:0-7569 GCA_964611465.1 uncultured Mycobacterium sp.
GTGCCTCCTTGGCGGTAGAGCCCCCGCTTGGAGACGTACTGCACGACGCCGTCGGGCACCAGGTACCAGATCGGCCGGGAGTCGGCGGCGCGACGACGGCAATCGGTCGAGGAGATCGCCAGGGCCGGGATTTCGACGAGGGTCAGCGCATCGGGCGGCAGTTCGGCCATGGCCTCGGAGATGTGCCTGCTGTCCAACTCGAAGCCGGGCCGGCTCACCCCGATGAACCGGGCCCTGGCGAACAGCTCTTCCCAGTTGTGCCAGCTCAGGATCGAGCCCAGGGCGTCGGCGCCGGTGATGAAGAACAGTTCGGCGTCGGGATGGGCGTTCTGCAGGTCGCGCAGGGTGTCCTTGGTGTAGGTCGGCCCGCCGCGGTCGATGTCGACGCGGCTGACCGAAAAACGCGGGTTGGACGCCGTGGCGATGACCGTCATCAGGTAACGGTCCTCGGCGGCGGCGACGTGGCGGCCCTCCTTCTGCCACGGCTGGCCGGTGGGCACGAAGACCACTTCGTCGAGCCCGAACAGGTCGGCCACCTCGCTGGCGGCCACCAGGTGACCGTGGTGGATGGGATCGAACGTCCCGCCCATCACGCCCAGCCGCCTGCCGGGGCCCGTCCTGGCCTTTTGCACGATAGGGCAGCTTACTGGAGGCACTGCCCGGCCTCGCCTCGCCGAATGCCCGAACCTCGACGACTTCGGTCACATGCGAATGCCCGGAACCGGCCGAAATGCCGGTCAGACGGGCAGCAGGGCGTCGATCACCGACGCCAGTTGTTTGGCCGAACGACACTCGTGCATCGTGATGACGTCCTCGTAACGCGGCACGGCCGAATCGCCACTGCCCCACAGGTGGCGGGGTTCCGGATTCAGCCAGTGCGCGTGCCGGCTGGCGGTCACCATGTGCGTCAGCAGTTCGGTCTCCGGGTTGCGGAAATTGTTGCGGGCGTCGCCGAGCACCAGCAGCGAACTGCGCGGCGAGAGCACATTGGGGTACTTGTCCAGGAACGACACGAACGCGTGCCCGTAGTCGCTGTGCCCGTCACGGGTGTACACGCCGGCCTCCCGGGTGATCTGCTGCACCGCGACGGCGAGGTCCGCATCGGGGCCGAACAGGTGGGTGACCTCGTCGGTGGTGTCGATGAAGGCGAAGACGCGAACCCGCGAGAACTGCTGGCGCAGCGCGTGCACGAGCAGCAGCGTGAAGTGACTGAATCCGGCGACCGAGCCCGAAACATCGCACAGCACAACCAGTTCCGGGCGTGCCGGACGCGGCTTGCGCAGCACGACGTCGATCGGCACGCCCCCGGTGGACATCGACTTGCGCAGCGTCTTGCGCAGGTCGATCTGCCCGGCCCGGTGCCGGCGGCGCTTGGCGGCCAGCCGGGTGGCCAGCGTGCGCGCCAGGGGCGCGACGACGCGGCGCATCTGGCGGAGTTGCTCACCGGAGGCCCGCAGGAATTCGACGTTCTCGCTCAGTTGCGGGATGCCGTACATCTGCACGTGGTCGCGGCCCAACTGCTCGGCGGTGCGTCGTTTCGTCTCCGCTTCGACCATCTTCCGTAGTTGGGTGATCCGTTGCGCGGCAAGCGCTTTGGCGATCTCCTCCTGGGTCGGGGTGGCGTCGTCACCGTAGGGCGCCAGCAACCCCGCCAGCAGCTTGCCCTCGAGTTCGTCCAGGGCCATGGCCTTGAGCGCCTGATAGCTCGAGTACGACGCGCCGCGGCTGGAGTTGTACTTGCCGTACTGCTCGACGATCGCCGCGATCATCGCGGCCATTCGCTCGTCCATGTTGGCCAGGTCTTCGTTCTCGGCCAGCAGGTCGAGCAGCATCGCCCGCATGGCCTCGACGTCCTCGGGCGGCAGTTCCAGAGCGTCCTGGTCGGCTTCGCCCTCCTCGCTGAGCAGAACCGTCCGCGCCCCCAGCGCCGCCGGCCACCACAGGTCGAACATCGCGTCGTAGGTTTCGCGGTGGTCCGCCCGGCGCAGTACCGCGCAGGCCAGGCCCTCGCGCAACGCCTCCCGGTCGCCGAGACCCAGCGTGGCAAGCACCTGCCCGGCGTCAACCGTCTCAGACGGACCCACCGAAATCCCTTGTTCACGAAGGGCTTCGACGAACTCGACGAGGTGTCCCGGCAGGCCGTGCGGGGCCAGCGGCTGCGGCGGACGGGTGCGCCGGGCCATCAGTTGAGCCTCAACTCCCCGGCTGCCTTCTGCTGATCGGACTGGTGTTTGAGGATCACACCCAGTGTCGCGGCGATGGTGGCGTCGTCGATGGTGTCCAGGCCCAGCGCCAGCACAGTGCGGCCCCAGTCGATGGTCTCGGCGACCGACGGCAGCTTCTTGAGCTGCATGCCGCGCAGCACCCCGATGATGCGCACGAGTTCCTCGGCCATCTTCTCGGGCAGTTCGGGAACCCGGGACAGCAGGATGCGCCGTTCCAGGTCGGGGTCGGGGAAGTCGATGTGCAGGAACAGGCAGCGGCGTTTGAGCGCCTCGGAGAGTTCCCGGGTGGCGTTGGAGGTCAGCACGACGAACGGCTTGCGCTGCGCGGTCATGGTCCCGAGCTCGGGCACGGTGACCGCGAAGTCGGACAGCACCTCGAGCAGCAGGCCCTCGATCTCGATGTCGGCCTTGTCGGTCTCGTCGATCAGCAGCACGGTCGGTTCGGTGCGCCGAATCGCGGTCAGCAGCGGCCGCTGCAGCAGGAACTCCTCGCTGAACACATCGGTCTTGGTCTGGTCCCAGTCGCCGGAGCCGGCCTGGATGCGCAGGATCTGCTTGGCGTGGTTCCACTCGTAGAGCGCCCGGGCCTCGTCGACCCCTTCGTAGCACTGCAGCCGGACCAGGCCCGACCCGGTGCACTGCGCGACGGCGCGGGCCAGTTCGGTCTTGCCGACCCCGGCGGGACCTTCGACCAGCAGCGGCTTGCCGAGCCGGTCGGCCAGGAAAACCGCTGTGGCCGTGGCGGTGTCGGGCAGATAGCCGGTCTCGGCCAGACGCCGGGCCACATCGTCGATGTCGGCGAACAGCGGCGTGGTGGTTGCGGGGGTGTCCAATGGATCTCCTTGGTTCGAGATCTGTTCAGCGTTGCCTGCGAAGGTCACTCGCACATCGTCGCAGTGAGTGCTGAATAGATGGATGTTAGGCGGGTCGCACGTGGCCGTCTCCCCATACGATCCACTTGGTCGAGGTGAGTTCCGGCAGGCCCATCGGCCCGCGCGCATGCAACTTCTGGGTGGAGATGCCGATTTCGGCGCCGAAGCCGAACTGCTCGCCGTCGGTGAACGACGTGGCCGCGTTGACCATCACCGCGGCCGCGTCGACGCGTTCGGTGAACCGTTGCGCCGCAGCCAAATCCCGGGTGACGATGGCCTCGGTGTGGCCGGTGCCGTACTCGTTGACGTGCGCGATGGCGGCGTCGAGATCGTCGACGACCGCCACCGCCATGTCCATCGACAGGAACTCGGCGCGCAACTCGTCCTCCGACGGGTTGTCGTGCACGGTCACCCCGGCATCCCGCAGGGCGGTGAGCAACCGGGGCAGCGCGGACGCGGCGACGGCCCGATCGACGAGCAGCGTCTCGGCCGCGTTGCACACGCTGGGCCGCCGGGTCTTCGAGTTCAGCAGAATCCGTTCTGCCACATCGAGATCCGCGGCTTCGTGGACGTAGACGTGGCAGTTGCCGACGCCGGTCTCGATGGTGGGCACCATGGCGTCGCGAACCACCGCGTCGATCAGGCCGGCGCCGCCACGCGGGATGACGACGTCGACCAGACCGCGGGCCTGGATCAGATGGGTGACGCTGGCGCGGTCGGAACTGGGCAGCAGTTGCACCGCGTCCGGCGGCAGGTTCTCGTCGGCCAGCGCGCCGCGCAGCGTCGACACCAGGGCCGCGTTGGAGTGTGCCGCCGACGAACTGCCGCGCAGCAGCACCGCGTTGCCGGACTTCAACGTCAGTCCGAACGCGTCGACGGTGACGTTGGGCCGGCCCTCGTAGACGATCCCGACGACGCCGAGCGGCACCCGTTGCTGACGCAGCTGCAGACCGTTGGGCAGGGTCCGGCCGCGCAACACCTCGCCGATCGGGTCCGGCAGGCCGGCGACCTGTCGCAGCCCGGCGGCGATGCCGTCGACGCGCTGCGGGTTGAGGGCCAGCCGGTCCAGCATCGCGTCGGGCGTTCCGGCGGCGCGGGCGGCGTCGAGGTCCTCGGCGTTGGCGGCCAGGATCACGTCGGCGGCGGCGAGCAGCGCGTCGGCGGCGGCGTGCAGGGCACGGTCCTTGACCGCTGTGGTCAGGGTGCCCAGTTCGCGGGCCGCGGAGCGGGCGCGGCGCGCGGCATCGTGGACCTCGGCGCGCAGATCGGTATCCGGAAGCGTCGGCGCTCGCAGATTCATTAGTGCAGCTTATCGGCTTTGCGGCCGGTTAGCCTGGGCAGGTGGCTCGGGTGGTCGTCGTCGGCAGCGTCAACATGGATCTGCTGTTCGACGTGGCCGCCCTGCCGGGCCCCGGCGAGACGGTGCTGGCCGACGCGGTGAACCGGCAGCCCGGCGGGAAGGGCGGTAATCAGGCGGTGGCCGCCGCCCGGGCCGGCGCCGACGTCGCGATGGTGGCCGCCGTCGGCGACGACCTCCCCGGCCGCGCACTGCTGGACCACCTCAGGGGCAACGACGTCGACGTCAGCACGGTGGTCACGCTGCCGGTGCCCACCGGGACCGCGGCGGTTGTGGTCGGGCGTTCCGCGGAGAACATGATCGTGGTGGCGCCGGGCGCCAACGCGCATCTGACGATGGACTCGGTCCAGGTGCGCGAGGCCGTCGCGGCCGCCGACGTGTTGCTGCTGCAGCTGGAGATTCCGCTCGCCACGGCGCTGACCGCCGCCCGGGTGGCCCGCTCCGCGGGCACGACCGTCGTCCTCAACGCGTCGCCGGCCACCGGGGCCGACCTGGGTGAGCTTGCCGCGGTGTGCGACGTCGTCGTCGTCAACGAATCCGAGGCGGCCGGCTGGCGCTGGCTGGTGCCGCACCTGGTGACCACGCGTGGCTCCCGCGGCGCCACCTGGTCGGGCCCCGACGGGGACGTCCAGATCGCGGCCCCGGCCGTCGAGCCGATCGACACAACCGGCGCCGGCGACGTATTCGCCGGGGTGCTGGCGGCCGGTTGGACCCCCGAACCCGGGGCTCACCGGCATGCGCTGCGGCGGGCGGTCACCGCCGGTGCGCTGGCCACCCTGATCGTCGGCGCGGGCGACTGCGCGCCCACCGACGAGGCGATCGAGGACGCGCTGGCCGACTAGAGTCGCCCGTCATGACACCGCGACCGCCCGACGGCGACTGGCTGGGCACCCCGTACCTGAGATTCGAGCGGCAGGGCCCGTTCGGGGTGGTCACCCTGGACCGCCCGGCGGCGCGTAACGCGATGACACCCGCGATGTATTTCGGCATCCGCTACGCGGTAGGTCTGGTCGATACCGACCCGGAGCTGGCGGGTCTGCTGATCACCGGCACCGGTGACGTGTTCGCGCCCGGCGGCGATCTCGGCGGCGGCGACGGCTCGGACAACTGGCTCGGGGCGGTCGGCGCGGGTATGGACATGGACATCACGCCGTTCGAGAAGCTGCGCCAGTCGGCCAAACCCGTCGTCAGCGCGGTCAACGGGCTGGCCCAGGGCGGCGGCCTGCAGATCGCGCTGTGCAGCGACATGGCGGTGGTCAGCGACCGTGCGACGTTCCGGGTGCCCGAGCTGTACCGCGGTATCGCCGATACGTACTACAGCCAGATGCTGGCCCGGCTGATCGGCCCGGTGCGCACCCGCGACTTGATGTTCACCGGCCGGGTGCTCACGGCGCGGGAAGCCCTCGACTGGGGCATGGTCGCGCGGGTGGTGCCGCACGACGAGCTGATGGCCGAGGCGCGTGAGGTGCTCACCCAGTGTTGCCGTACCGCACCCCGGGCCCGCGGCGTGGTCAAGTCCAGCCTCGATGCGTACCTGGGCCTCTACGACCGGATCGGGATGAAGGCCAGCTACAGCGGCGACGAAGCGCGTGCGGGGTTCGTCGCGTTCAAGGAGCGTCGCTCCCCCGACTGGGTGCATCCCGATCTGCGTACCGACGGCCGACTGTAGCCACCCGCCCGCAGCGGCGGCTCGCTAACATCACCGTCATCGGACGGTCACCCCGACGCGAGGGATGACCCGGATTCGTACGGAGTCGTCCATGCCGGTCGTCGCGCTCATCCTGTTCGCTCTGTTCGCCGCACTCGGATTCGGTTGGCGCAGTTGGCTTCAGCGCCGACGAACCGGCTCGACAGGCTTCAAGGGTGTCAGCGGCCGGGTCGGGTCGGCCGAATGGTTCGCCGGCGCCGGGTTCGTCCTGGCCCTGGTGATCGCCGTGATCGCGCCGGTGCTGCAGTGGGCCGGCGTGATCGCGCCGGTGTCCTGGCTGCATGTGCCGTGGATTCAGGCCGCCGGAATCGTGTTGGCATTGCTGGGTATTGCCGGCACCGTGTACGCGCAGATCGACATGGGCAACTCCTGGCGGATCGGCGTCGACCCCGGCGAGCGGACCGACCTGGTCCGCAGCGGCGTCTTCGGCCGCGTCCGCAACCCGATCTTCACCGCGATGCTGACCTTCGGCCTCGGCATCGCACTCGTCGCCCCCAACGCCGTGGCGATCGCCGGGTTCCTGCTGCTGGTGGCCACCATCGAGATGCAGGTCCGTCTCGTCGAGGAGCCGTATCTGGCTGCGGTGCATGGTGATTCCTACCGGTCCTACACCAGCGCCGTGGGGCGCTTCGTTCCCGGTCTCGGGTTGACCCGGTAGCCGGCACCCACCATCTGTTCAGGACTCTCTGCGAGAAAGTCCGAGTAGCGATCGCAGATAGCGCTGATCAGATCGCCGGACGACGATCAGTCGGCCGGGATCTCTCGTTCGATCTCTTCGAGCCAGATCCGGGCCGACATGTCCGACGGTGCGCGCCAGTCACCGCGCGGCGACAACGCGCCGCCCGCGGCCACCTTGGGACCGTTCGGCAGAGCCGAACGCTTGAACTGGGCGAACGAATAGAACCGCTGCACGAACACCGTCAACCAGTGCCGGATCTCGCTCAGCGAGTAGGACGGCCGCTCGTCGAGCGGATAGCCCAGCGGCCAGTGGCCGCGGTCGGCGTCGCGCCAGGCGTGCCAGGCCAGAAAGGCGATCTTCGACGGCCGGAATCCGAGTCGCAACACCTGGTACAGCGAAAAGTCCTGCAGCGCATACGGTCCCACTTTGGCCTGGCTGCTCTGCACCTGCCCGGTGCCGTCGGAGGGCACCAGTTCGGGGGTGATCTCGGTGTCGAGCACCGACTGCAGCACCTCGCCGACCGCGGGCTCGAACTGCCCCGACGAGATGACCCACCGGATCAGGTGCTGGATAAGGGATTTCGGCACCCCGCCGTTCACGTTGTAGTGCGACATCTGGTCGCCCACCCCGTAGGTCGACCAGCCCAGCGCCAGCTCGGAGAGGTCACCGGTGCCCAGCACGATGCCGCCGCGCTGGTTGGCCAGCCGGAACAGGTAGTCGGTGCGCAG
>CAZTAA010000153.1:0-7563 GCA_964611465.1 uncultured Mycobacterium sp.
CACGCCCGATGCTCGGGGTGTGATTGGGCCGCGGCGGCCGGCGCTTGGCGCGCACCGCCCCGACGGCGTCGGCGAACGCGCCGCCGTTGCGATAGCGCATGCTGGGGTTCTTGGCCAGCGCGATCTCGATCAGCTCGCGAACCTCGGGTGGCACATCGGGCGGCAGCGGCGGCGGGCTCTCCTTGATGTGCTTCATGGCGACGGTCAGCGCACCGTCGCCGGTGAACGGACGCTTTCCCGAAACCGCTTCGTAGCCAACGACTCCCAGCGAGTACACGTCGCTGGCGGCGGTCGCGTCGTGGCCGAGGGCCTGTTCGGGGGCGATGTACTGAGCGGTGCCCATCACCATGCCGGTCTGGGTCACCGGGGCGGCGTCGACGGCCTTGGCGATACCGAAGTCGGTGAGCTTCACCTGACCGGTCGGGGTGATCAGGATGTTGCCGGGTTTGACGTCGCGGTGCACCAGGCCCGCGGCGTGGGCGACCTGCAGCGCGCGGCCGGTCTGTTCGAGCATGTCCAGGGTGTGCCGCAGCGACAGCCGGCCGGTGCGCTTGAGGACGGAGTTCAGCGGTTCGCCGTTGACGAGTTCCATCACCAGGTAGGCGGTGCGGCCCTCGCCGTCGATCTCCGTCTCGCCGTAGTCGTGCACGCCGGCGATACCGGGATGGTTGAGCATCGCGACGGTGCGCGCCTCGGCCCGGAACCGTTCGACGAACTCGGGATCGGAGGAGTATTCGGCCTTGAGCACCTTCACCGCGACGCGCCGGCCCAGCCGGCTGTCCACGGCCTCCCACACCTGGCCCATGCCGCCGGTGGCGATCAGGCGCTGCAGGCGGTAGCGGCCGGACAGCGTCACTCCGACGCGGGGGCTCATGGCTCGCCTCCCACGCGCTCCGGTCCTCGCTCCGCTGCGATCCTCACGCGCGGTCGCCTTCGCGGGCTCATGATCCCCCCTGAAGTGCCGCGGCGATCACGGCCCGCCCGATAGGGGCCGCGACCGCGCCGCCGGTGGCGGAAAGCCGGTCGCCGCCGTTCTCCACCAGCACGGCAACCGCGACCTTCGGCGACTGCGCGGGCGCGAACGCGATGTACCACGCGTGCGGCGGGGTGTTGCGGGGATCGGCGCCGTGCTCGGCGGTACCGGTCTTCGACGCGATCTGCACGCCGGGGATAGCCCCTTTCTGCTGGGTGTTCTGCTCGGCGGCGACCATCAAATCTCTGAGTTTAGCCGCGACCTGCGGTGACACCGCACGACGCTGCTGGATCGGAATCGTGGTGGCCAGGTTGGCCAGGTCGGGTGCCTGCAGGCTGGACACCAGGAAGGGCCGCATCATCACGCCGTCGTTGGCGATCGTCGCGGCGACCATCGCGTTCTGCAGTGGCGTCACCGACACGTCCTTCTGGCCGATGCTCGACATGGCCAGTGCGGCCCGGTCGGGGATCGGCCCGACGGTGGACTCGGCGACCTGCAGCGGGATCGGGTCGGGGTCGGAGTCGAACCCGAACGAGCCGGCGGCCGAGCGGACCGCGTCGACACCGATGCGCAGCCCCAACTCGACGAAGGCGGTGTTGCAGGACCTGGCGAACGCCTCGCGCAGTGGGGCCGTCGGGCCGGAACCGCACGGCGTGCCGCCGTAGTTCTCCAGCGTGGCCGTGCTGTCCGGCAGCGGAATGGCCGGCAGCGCCGTCAGTTGTTCGTCCTCGGTGAGCCCGTTCTGCAGGGCGGCGACGGTGGTGATGACCTTGAAGGTCGAACCCGGCGGGTAGCGCTCGGAGATGGCGCGGTTGGTCAGCGGCGAGTTCGGGTCGTCGCGCAGTCGCTGCCAGGCCGCCGACTGCGCGGCGAGGTCATGGGACGACAGCGTGTTCGGGTCGAAGCTGGGGGAGGAGACCAGCGCCAGGATCCGGCCGGTCGACGGCTCGACGGCTACTACCGCGCCCTTGCACGGTCCGTCGGGGCAGCCGCGCTGCATGGCATCCCACCCGGCCTGCTGCACGCGCGGCAGGATCGTGGTGTCGACGTTGCCGCCGCGGGGATCCCGCCCGGTGAAGAAGTCGGCCAGCCGGCGGCCGAACAACCGTTCGTCGGAGCCGTTCAGCACGGTGTCCTCGGCGCGCTCGAGTCCGCTGCTCGAATAACTCAGCGAGTAGAAGCCCGTAATCGGCGCATACTCAAAGGGATTCGGGTACACCCGGAGATACCGGAACCGGCCGTCGGTCGACACCGAGTTGGCCATCAACTGGCCGGCGGCGGTGATCTGGCCGCGCTGCCGCGAGTACTCGTCGAGCAGTACGCGCTGATTGCGCGGATCGGCGCGCAGCCCGTCGGCCCGGAACACCTGCGTGACAGTGGAATTGACCAGCAGAAGGACGATCAGCGCCATGACGGTGATCGAGATGCGGCGCAGCGAGGTGTTCATACCTTGTCGATCACCTCCGTTCGTACGACGGCGATCGGCTGTTGGGGGACCGGCCCGGTGACGATGGGCCGCCGCGCGGCATGGCTGATCCGGACCAGCAGGGCCAGCAGCACGTAGTTGGCCAACAGTGACGAACCGCCGTAGGACAACCACGGGGTGGTCAGGCCGGTCAGCGGGATCAGCTTGGTGACGCCGCCGACCACGATGAACAGCTGGATGGCCAGGGTGGACGCCAGGCCGGCGGCCAGCAGCTTGCCGAAGCTGTCCCGCACCGCGATGGCGGTGCGCATGCCGCGGATGATCACGATGGTGTAGAGCATCAGGATTCCCGACAAGCCCACCAGTCCGAGTTCCTCACCGATGGCGGCGATGATGAAGTCGGTGGAGGCGGCCGGGACGTTGCCGGGCTGGCCGTTGCCCAGACCGGTGCCGAACACCCCGCCGGTGGCGAAGCTGAACATCGACTGGACCATCTGGTAGCCGGCCCCGTCGGGGTCCGCGAACGGGTCGAGCCAGGTCTGCACCCGGACCCGCACGTGACCGAAAAGGTGGTATGCGACAACGGCTCCCGCGCCGAAGAGGGCCATCCCGATGACGACCCAGCTGAACCGTTCGGTGGCGATGTACACCATCACCAGGAAGGACGCGTACAACAGCAGGGAGGTGCCGAGGTCCTTCTCGAAGATCATCACGCCGACGGAGATGACCCAGGCCGCCAGCAGCGGCGCCAGGTCGCGGGGCCGCGGCAGGTCCATGCCCAGCACGTGCTTGCCGGCACTGGCGAACAGGTCGCGCTTGGAGACCAGGACCGACGCGAAGAAGATCAGCAGCAGGATCTTGGAGAACTCGGCCGGTTGAATGGAGAAGCCGGGGAAGCGAATCCAGATCTTGGCGCCGCCGGCCTCGGAGAACCGCGACGGCAGGAGCGCCGGAACGGCCAGTAGCACCAGGCCGGCCAGCCCGCACACGTACCCGTAGCTCGACAGCTGCCGGTGATCCTTGAGGAAGACCACGACGACGGTGAAGGCGAGGACCCCGATGAGGGTCCACAGGGTCTGCTGTCCGGCGCTGGGCCCGTCGTTGGAGAGGTTGCCGCCGTTGGCGAGGTCGAGCCGGTGGATCATCACCAGGCCCAGTCCGTTGAGCAGGGCCACCACCGGCAGCAGGAGCGGATCGGCGTACGGCGCGAAGCGTCGGATGGCCAGATGCGCGATGACGAAGAGCGCCAGGAACGAACCGGGGTAGCCGAGCAGATCCCAGGACAGACCCTGTTCCTGGTTGATCTCGACGATCAGCAGGGCGACCGCGGTGATGACCGCCGCGAAGCACAGCAGGAGCAGTTCGGCGTTGCGCCGGTTCGGCAGCGGCGGAGTCAGGGCCACCGGCGACTGCGGCGCCGTCGTCGTCATGCCGCCGCCCGGCAGTCGGTGCCCGGCTTCGGTGGGGGAGCGGGCAGGACGGTGACGGTGGGTGACGGCGTCGGGGCCGGGACGGGCGAGGGCGAGGACGGTGCGGGCGAATCCCCTTGCACAGGTTCGGGTTTGGGGGTGGTCGACGGGGGCGCCGGCGTGGAGGTGGTGGCCATCGGTTCCGGGCAGGGCGGCAGGAGCGAACTGCGGGCGAGTTCGCGCAGCTGGTCGATGGCCTCGTCGAGCGAGCCGCCGGGCAGACCGGCGGCCACCTTGGCCCGGTCGGACGGCCGCAGATCGTCGAGTTGCATGAGGTGGCAGTCCAGGTTCTCCGCCGGCTGGCCGTAGCTGATCTGCGACAGCTCGTTGTGGTCGTTGAGGCAGCCCAGCAGGTAGGGGTTCTGCATCCGGAGGCCGAGGATCGAACCCGAGATGCCCCGCATGATCGACACCGTGCCGTCGTGTTCGGTGACGTAGTAGTTGTTGCGGATGATCTCCCGGCCGACCGCCAGGCCGGCCAGCAGGAACAGGGCGATGACCGCGGCGGCGAAAATTATCCGCCGCCGTGACCGCGGTTTGCTTTCCGCGGTTTCCCGTTGCGGGACAACACGTTTGGCCGCGGGCGGACGGGGTGCGATGGCGGAGGCCCGGCCCGCGGCGGTGTTCGGCGGCGCCGCGCCGTCATCGTCGTCGTGACCCGATACCGCGCCGGCCAGGATCGGTTGGGTCTGTCCGTAGTCGAAGGCGGTGACTTCGCTGACGTCGGCCACGACGACGGTGACGTTGTCCGGTCCGCCACCGCGCAGCGCCAATTCGATGAGCCGGTCGGCACTTTCGTTGACATCCTCGATCTGCAGGGCCTCGAGAATGGTGTCGTGGCTGACCGGATCGGACAGGCCGTCGGAGCACAGGAGGTAGCGGTCGCCGGCCCTGGCCTCGCGCATGATCAGCGTGGGCTCGACCTCGTGGCCGGTGAGCGCCCGCATGATCAGCGACCGCTGCGGGTGACTGTGCGCCTCCTCGGCGGTGATGCGGCCCTCGTCCACGAGGGTCTGGACGAACGTGTCATCCTTGGTGATCTGGGTCAGCTCCCCGTCGCGCAGCAGATAGCCGCGCGAGTCGCCGATATGGACAAGGCCAAGTCGGTTGCCCGCGAACAGGATTGCGGTCAGCGTGGTGCCCATGCCGTCGAGCTCGGGCTCGGCGTCGACATGGGCGGCGATCGCCGCGTTGCCCTGGTGTACCGCTTCGTCGAGCTTGGACAGCAGATCCCCGCCGGGCTCGTCGTCGTCGAGGTGGGCCAGGGCGGCGATCACCAGCTGGGAGGCCACCTCACCCGCGGCGTGCCCGCCCATTCCGTCGGCCAGGGCCAGTAGTCGTGGCCCGGCATAGACCGAGTCCTCGTTGTTGGCGCGTACCAGGCCGCGGTCGCTGCGGGCGGAGTAGCGCAGGACGAGGGTCACGGCCGCAACTCGATTGCCGTCTTGCCGATGCGTACCGGCACGCCGATCGGGACCCGTACCGCCGTTGTCACCTTCGCCCTGTCGAGGTAGGTACCGTTGGTCGATCCTAGATCCTCGACGTACCACTCCGACCCGCGTTGCGACAGGCGCGCGTGCCGCGTGGAGGCGTAGTCGTCGGTGAGCACCAGCGTCGAATCGTCGGCCCGGCCGATCAGCACCGGCTGCGAGCCGAGCGTGATCCGGGTGCCGGCCAGCGAGCCCGCCGTAACGACGAGATAGCGGGGCACCGTGCGGCGGTGCCGGCTGGGCAGCAGCGTTCCGCGCAGCGCCATACCGCGGCGGACCATGACCGCCTCGGTGGGCGCGTAGATGTCGGTGCGCAGGATGCGCAGGACCGACCAGATGAAGAGCCACAGGAGGAGGAGGAAACCGGAGCGCGACAGCTGCAGAACAAGTCCCTGCATCTGTCGTCCTTCCCTTGATGTCGCCGTGGTTCGCGGCGGCAACGTCACCATACTTTGGCGACGACCAGCGGTACGGGAAGCTCGCCTGGCTTCACCCCGGTCGCCCGGCGTGATCGCGGCGCGGTCAGTGGACCCGGACGACGATCTCCGAGTGGCCCAGCCGGATGACGTCGCCGTCGGCCAGCTGCCACTCCTGCACCGGCGCGTTGTTCACCGTGGTGCCGTTGGTGGAGTTCAGGTCCGACAGCAGCGCGACCTGGCCGTCCCACCGGATCTCCAGGTGACGGCGGGAGACGCCGGTGTCGGGCAGCCGGAACTGTGCATCCTGGCCGCGGCCGACGACGTTGGTGCCCTCACGCAACTGATAGGTGCGGCCACTGCCGTCGTCCAACTGCAGGGTGACCGTGGCGGCACCGGGCGCGGGACGGTAGTCGCCCTGGCCGTAGCCGCCGTAACCAGCCGGGGCCGGCGGTTGGCCGTAGTCGTAATCGCGGCTCGGTTCGCCGTAGCCGGCGGGGGCGCGGCCGTAGTCGGGCTGGCCGTACTCGGGGCGGCCGTAGGACGGCGGCGGGTTGTAGCCCTGGTCTCCCGAACCGTAGCCGCCCTGGTCGGGATAGGGCTGGCGGTACTCGTCGGGCCGGGGTGCCGGCGGGCGGCCGTAGTCGTAGTCACCCTGGGGGCGGCCGTAGTCGTAGTCGCCCTGCGGAGCGCCCTGCGGTGAGCCATAGCCCTGTGGGGCGCCTTGGGGTGGGTTGTAGCCGCCGCGGTACTGGTCGTATCCCGGGGGCGGGCCGTATCCGGCCGGCGGGCGCTGCTCGTACGAAGGCTGGTAGCCGCCCTGATCCGGGTACGACGGCCGCGGCGGCGGGTTGTAGCCCTGTTCGTAGCCGCCCTGGCCGGCGTAGCGCGGGTCCTCCTGCGGGCGGGCGTAGCGGTCGTCGTAGTACTCGTCACCCGGGCGCTCGGGCCGGTCGGGCCGGTCCTGGCCGGGACGGTAGGTCGGGTTGTCGCTCATCGCTGGTACTCCTGGTTCTGCGGTCAAGGCCTGCTCGGATTGGGGGGATGCCGGAATGCTCGGGGTGGGGGCGGCCGCTGGGTCCGCGTCGGGGTTTACGACTCCGTGTGCGCGTACCTGGCCGGTGTGCAGGGCCGGTGACTGCTCGAAACGGACGACCACATCACCATACGTTTGCCAGCCACGTTCGCCGATGTAGGCGGTCAGATGTTTGGCAAATGTATCCGATGTGAGATCCCGGTCCGAAAGCACTTTCTGGTAGTCGGGCCCGCTGAGGGTGATGACGTATTCATTGGGAGCCAGCCGGTGGCCACCGGCCAGGGTGCGGACTTCGTCGTCGGCCTCCCGGCGCAGGAGATCCTCGACCTCCTCCGGCACGATCGATCCGCCGAACACGCGGGCGAAGGCGTCTTCGACGGTGGATTCCAGCTTGCGGTCGAACCGCTCGACCAGACCCATCTCACCGCCCCACCTTCTGATTCCGCGCGCACGACGACTCCGCCGCGCACCGCGCCACTGTGCTTTATTCAGCGTGCTTTACCGGCCATGCTATCGGGCGCGAGCACCCAGACGGCACCGTGGGAACTCTGAGAAATGCGTCAGCCCAGGTCAGAGGGCTGATCTTGGGGGAGCGGAGGCCCAGTGGGAACGGGCTTCGGTTTGGGATTCGGGCCGGTGTGCGTGATACGCTTCCGCGGTCATTCGGGCGAGTGGCGGAATGGCAGACGCGCTGGCTTCAGGTGCCAGTGTCCTTCGGGACGTGGGGGTTCAAGTCCCCCTTCGCCCACAGTG
>CAZTAA010000154.1:0-1266 GCA_964611465.1 uncultured Mycobacterium sp.
CCGGGCCGAAAACCGGCTCCCTCCAACAACATCACCAGCGGGATCTTGTTCCGTACCGCCAGTTCGGCGATGCGGTAGCGCTTGGCGTTGCTGCCCGCACCGATCGTTCCCGCGACGGTGGTGAAATCCTCGGCGCCCACCATGACCGGCGCGCCGTCGATGGTCCCGGATCCGGCGACGATGCCGTCGGCCGCGATGTCGCCGCCGACCAGGGTGCCCAGTTCGCGGAAGCTGCCGTCGTCCAGCAGATGCGCCACCCGGGCGCGTGCGTCGAGTTTGCCCTTGCCGCGATGGGCGGCCAGTCGGTCGGCGCCGCCCATCGCGCGAGACCGTTGCCGGCGTCGCTCCAGGTCGGCGAGCGTGGCGTCCCAGTCAGTCATGCGTTGACCGTACCGAAGTGCTTACTGTAGCGTCGCCAGCATGGTCGGGACGCTCAAGATCGACCGCGGGATTCCCAGCGACCTCGACCGAGTCCCCGGCGTCGCGCGCGGCCATGAGGAGGCCGGCTACGACGGCTGCTGGACCGGGGAGATCAACCACGACCCGTTCCTGCCGCTGCTGTTGGCCGCTGAACACACTTCCACTATCGAGGTCGGCACCAGCATCGCGGTGGCGTTTGCGCGCAATCCGATGACCATTGCGAGCACCGCCTGGGATCTGCAGGCGTATTCCCGGGGCCGGTTCCTGCTCGGCCTCGGCACTCAGATACGGCCGCACATCGAGAAGCGGTTCGGGATGCCGTGGAGCCGCCCGGTGCCCCGGATGGCCGAATTCGTTGCGGCACTGCGGGAAATATGGCGGTGCTGGCGCACCGGTGACCGACTGCGATTCGAGGGCGAGTTCTACACCCACACCCTGATGACGCCGATGTTCACCCCCGAGCCGTCCGGGCAGCCGGACCCTAAGGTGTTCATCGCCGCCGTGGGCGACGCGATGACCGAGATGACCGGCGAGGTCGCCGACGGTCTGCTCGTCCACGCCTTTACCACCCGGCGCTACCTCGACGAGGTGACCATGCCGGCGCTGGAGCGAGGCCTCGACCGCGCCGGCCGCGACCGGACGGGATTCCAAGTGTCCAGCCCGGTCTTCGTCGTGACCGGCCGGGATGAGGGCGAGATGGCGGCCGCCGCCGCGGCGTATCGCAAGCAGATCGCCTTCTACGCCTCCACGCCCGCCTACCGGGGGGTGCTCGACCTGCACGGCTGGGGTGAGCTGCAACCGGAGTTGCGGCGGCTGTCCCTCGACGGGGCCTGGGACGCGATGGCG
>CAZTAA010000154.1:1366-7557 GCA_964611465.1 uncultured Mycobacterium sp.
TCCTGACCGATACTGAATTGCTTACCGGAACTGCTACTGTGATTTCGCCGGTGAGCGGCGTCACAGCAAGAGGAGCGTGGGGATGGCCAGTCCGACCGTTGAATCAGCCGGGGCGATGCTCGCCGATCCGAAGGCGTACACCGACGAGTCGCGGTTGCACGCCGGACTCGCGCAGTTGCGCGCCAATGCACCGGTGTCCTGGGTCGAGGTGCCCGAATACGCGCCGTTCTGGGCGATCACCAAGCACGCCGACATCATGGAGATCGAGCGCGCCAACGACATCTTCACCAACTCGCCGCGCCCGGTGCTGACCACCCGGGAGGGCGACGAGCAGCAGGCGGCTCTGGGCATCCGGACGTTGATCCACGCCGACGACCCGTTGCACCGCGACCTGCGGGCCATCGGCGCCGACTGGTTCCGGCCGAAAGCCATGCGCGCGTTGAAGGATCGCGCCGACGAGCTGGCGAAGCAGTTCGTCGACAAGATGGCCGCCGAAGGACCCGAGTGCGACTTCGTGCAGCAGGTGGCGGTCAACTACCCGCTGTACATGATCATGACGCTGCTCGGGGTCCCCGAGTCCGACTTCGCGTTCATGCTCAAGCTGACCCAGGAGCTCTTCGGCAGCGAGGACGACGAGTTCCAGCGCGGCACCAGCAAGGAAGACCAGGGCATGGCACTGCTGGAGATGTTCCAGTACTTCACCGAACTCACCGCGTCGCGCCGCGCGAACCCGACCGACGACCTGGCGTCGACCATCTCCAACGCCACCCTGAACGGCGAGCCGCTGTCCGATATCGACACGGTGTCCTACTACACGATCGTCGCCGCCGCCGGGCACGACACCAGCAGCGCCGCCATCGCCGGCGGCATGCTCGCCCTGCTGGAGAATCCCGACCAACTGGCCCGCCTGCAGGCCGACATGAGTCTGATGCCGTTGGCCGTCGAAGAGATGGTCCGCTGGACCACGCCGGTCAAGGAATTCATGCGAACCGCCCAGCAGGACTACGAGATCCGCGGGACCCGCATCGCCAAGGGCGAGTCGGTACTGCTGTCCTACGTCTCGGGCAACCGCGACGAGGAGATCTTCGACGAGCCCTTCCGGTTCGACGTGGGCCGAGATCCCAACAAGCACATCGCGTTTGGGTACGGCGTGCACTTCTGCCTCGGCGCGGCCCTGGCGCGGATGGAGATCAACAGCTTCTTCTCGGAACTGCTGCCACGGTTGACATCGGCCGAGATCGCCGGCGAACCGCAGCACATGGCCACCACCTTCGTCGGCGGACTCAAGCACCTGCCGATGCGGTACACCCTGGCCTGATACGGCGGCAGACTCGGCCTACTCCCCGGTCTGCGCGCGGGCGGCACCCTGCAGTATCAGCGCGGACTCCACGATGGCGCCGTCATCCTCCTTCTTGTGGTGCGACAGCGCCCGGATGGAAACGTCGTGCCCGGCGGCGGCCTTGCGCAGCGCGCCGACGGTCGCCTGCTCGCGGCCGATGTGCGCGAACGGGTCGAACGAGTACCACCGCATCGCGTTCTGGTACGTCATCTTGTCGATGTCGTCGTCGGAGACATTCTCCGCGGCGAAGACCGCGCCGAGCTCCTCGGGGGCACCCGGCCACATCGAGTCGCTGTGCGGGTAGTCGGCCTCCCAGCAGATGTTGTCGATGCCGATCTCATGGCGCAGTTTGATGCCGAGGGGATCGGAGATGAAGCACGTCAGGAAGTGCTCGCGGAACACCTCGCTGGGCAGCTTGCCGCCGAAGTCCTGGTGCGTCCACGTCGAGTGCATCTCGTAGGTGCGGTCCACCCGGTCCAGGAAGTAGGGGATCCAGCCCGTGCCACCCTCGCTCAGCGCGATCTTCAGCGTCGGATACTTCTTGATCGGCGCGGACCACAGCAGGTCGGCGGCGGCCTGCACGATGTTCATCGGCTGCAGGGTGATCATCACGTCCATCGGTGCATCCGGTGCGGTGATCGCCAGCTTGCCCGACGACCCGATGTGCACGCTCATGACCGTGCCGGTGTCGCACAGCGCCCGCCACAGCGGCTTCCAGAACTCGTCATGGAACGACGGATAGCCAAGGGCCGCAGGGTTTTCCGTGAAGGTCAGCGAATGCACGCCCTTCTCGGCGCAGCGCCGCACCTCCTGCGCGCACAGCTCCGCGTCCCAGATCACCGGCAGCGCCATCGGGATGAACCGGGCCGGGTAGGCACCGCACCACTCGTCGATGTGCCAGTCGTTGTAGGCGCGCACCAATGCCAGGGAGAAGTCGACGTCCTCGGTGGCGAACAACCGCGCGGCGAAACCCGGGAACGACGGGAAGTTCATCGACGCCAGGATGCCGCCGGCGTTCATGTCCTTGACCCGCTCGTGGACGTCGTAGCAACCCGTGCGGATCTCGTCGAGGCCCTGCGGTTCCAGGCCGTACTCCTCCTTGGGCCGGCCGGCCACCGCGTTGAGCGCCACGTTGGGGATGACGGTGTCGCGGAACTGCCAGGTGTCGCTGCCGTCGGGGTTGTGCACCAGCCGCGGCGCCTCGTTCTTGTATTTCTCCGGGAGGTGGTTCTTGAACATGTCCGGCGGCTCGATGATGTGGTCGTCCACGCTGATCAGAATCATGTCGTCGGTACGCACGGCAGGGCCTTCCCGATAGGCTTACGGTATGACCGAACAATAGCGCATCGGGGTCCTGCGGTGTATCTGTTCAGCCGTGCGTGCGAGGCCTACTCGCATTTCGTGTCCAGGATTACTGAATAGATGTCAGCAGCGGCGCGAGCCAGGTGAGCTCCGCGGGCAGCTGCGAACTCCAGAAGCCGGCGTCGTGACCGCCGGGCGAGGAGCCGCCCGCCGGGCGGTTCGGCAGCTGCGCGATGAACTCCTGCGTCGCGTCGTAGAACGGATCGGAGGTGCCGATGTCGATGCGGATCGGGATCTGCGCCAGCGCCGGCAGGCCGAACACCGAGTTGGCCGCGAAGTCGGCGGAGCCGTCGAAGGCCCCGGGCGCGGTGGCACCCGACGACAGCCACAATGCGGGGCTGACCGCCGCGATCGCCGCGGTGCGCGCCGGCCCGAGCCGAGCGCCCAGCAGCAGCGCGCCGTAGCCACCCATCGACCATCCGAGGAACGCCACCCGCGAGGTGTCCAGGCCCTGCGAGCCCAGCATCGGGATCAACTCGTCGAGCACCATCGCGCCGGAGTCCTCGCCGGACGCCCGCTTGTGCCAGTAGCTGCCGCCGCCGTCGACGGCGACCACCGCGAACGGCGGCAGGCCTGCGGCCACCGCCTGCGCAAGGCCCTGTTCCACGCCGCCGGCCATCACGGTCGC
Source organism: uncultured Mycobacterium sp. (assembly GCA_964611465.1). Taxonomy (GTDB): domain Bacteria; phylum Actinomycetota; class Actinomycetes; order Mycobacteriales; family Mycobacteriaceae; genus Mycobacterium. The sequence goes on from CAZTAA010000154.1 coordinate 4,696, forward strand.
GGCGTCGCTGCCCTTGCCGTGCAGGGCGATCACCGGACGCAACGGTTGGCTCTGTCCCGGCGGCCGGGCGATGGCCCAATTGGTGGTGACGCCGCCGCGCGCCGCCGACACGAACGAGCCCGTGACCATGGTCGGTTGGACGGCTGGTTCGAGGGGGACGGGCGTGGCTGGTGGGACGGCGGATGCGTTTGGCAGTTTGGTGCGGTCGCCGAGCGCGACGACGGCCGCCGCACCGGCGGCGGCGCCCAGGCCCATCCGTAATACGCTGCGGCGGCTGATGTTTGACATGTCGGCCATCTTGCCATCGTCCGGCGGTACGGCCGAAACCTGAGGCCCGGCTTTGAATTTTGGGGCCGTTTGCGGCAAAACGCCCAGCGTGGCCGGGCTTTGCTGGCACCATGACCAACCATGACGGCAGCAGCAGTCACCCCGAAGGGGGAACGTCGGCGATGCGCCCTCGTGAGTGCTGCCGCCGAACTGCTAGGCGAAGGCGGCTTCGAGGCGGTGCGTCACCGTGCCGTCGCGCGCCGCGCCGGTCTACCGCTGGCGTCGACCACCTACTACTTCTCGTCGTTGGACGAGCTGATCGCCGCCGCCGTCGAGTACATCGGGCTGGCCGAGGCCGCCCAGATGCGCCACCGGGTCTCGTCGCTGTCGCGCCGCCGGCGCGGTGCCGAGTCGACCGCCGACATCCTCGTCGGACTCCTGCTCGACGACACCGGAGTGGGCACCGAACACCTGATCTCCCGTTACGAGCGCTACATCGCGTGCGCCCGCCAGCCCGCACTACGCGACATCCAGCGCCGCGTGTTGCAGCAACGCACCGACGCCGTGGGTGAGGCCGTCGAACGATCCGGCCGGTGTGTGCGCACCGACCTGCTGTCCGCGCTGGTGTGCGCCGTCGACGGCGCGGTGGTTTCCGCGCTGGTCGACGACGGCGGGACCCCCCGGGACAACGCCCGCGCCACCTTGGTCGACGTCATCGACGTCTTCGCGCCGTTCGACCAACGCGCCGTGCACGTTTGAGATCACCGGTCCCCGTCGTCCGGGAGTCGAACCGGCTCGAGCTTGGCTAATCTATTCTCCAGCAACGTGATTCGGTGCGCGTTGCCGTCCAACCCGGCATAGCGCGTGGCGAACACCGCCAGCAGCACATCGTCGAGGCGGCGCACCGCACCGGCCGGGAAGTGGTACCCCATCACGGTGTTGATCGCATCCGTGTCGACACCGGCCAGCACGGAGTCCAGGGCGTCGATCGAGTCGATGCCCAGATCCAGCAGCAGTCCGGAGATCCACGCGTAGTGCTCGGTGCGTGACCAGCCCGCGTCGGGAAACCGGTTACCCAGGTAGGTGGCCAGCACCGGCGTCGGGATCCGCGGGTCGGCGGTCGCCGAGTCCTCCGGTGCCCGTTCGGTGGAAGCGGTGGACCGCAACCGGTCCCGGATCGCGGAGAACTCGTTGTCGGCCAGTTCCAGCAGACCGGCCGCCAGCGCGAAGCGCCGATCCAGATCCGGGACGTCCTCCGCGGGAACGGATCCCTTGTAGCGGATGTCGTGCTCGAACTCGGCCCACGCGTGCTGCAGGATGGTGCGCACCTGGATGGACGCGGGCTGCTGTTCACCCTCGGCCGCCACCAGCAGATGCCGGCTGGAGTAGCCCCACCGGCCGGCGCTCGCGGTCTCCCGGCCCATGTCGCGGTCTTCGAGGAGTTGCATCTCCTCGGCGAGCAGATTGGCCACCGCCGCCACGTCGTCGCGCAGGAACGTGATGACCCGCAGCCCGATCTGGTCGGTGATCTCCGACAGCGGATCGGTGTAGAGACGCCGGCCGGAAATGGTGCGGTCGGCCTTGGCGGCGAACGACGCCACCGTCTTGGTTCGGGCCCGCACGCTCAGATAGTTGATGCCGGCGTCGTCGAGCAGACTCGTCACCTGTGCCAGGTAGCGCTCCGTCGACTCGACGAGGGCCGGGCGCCGCTGCGTGTAGGTGGCGATGGCGTCGTGGATGGCGCCGGGGGTGGGTTCGGGCGCGGCCGGCGCCAGGTCGTGCGGCAGCGTCGGTGTGACGATGTAGCCGGTCTCGGCGTCGCCGTAAGTGGTGACGTCGGCGGGGCGGCGGGTGGCGAACATCGCGACGTAGGCGCACAACACCGCGTCCACCGGGTCTTCGGCGGTGCGCAATTCGCTTTTGCGCCCGGCCTTTTCGACCACTTCCCGTAGGTGGGCCCAGTCGTCGCTGTCGGCCACCCGCAGCGCCGGAGTGGCCTGGGCCAGCTCTTCGATGTGTTCCATGAGCCGCAGCAGTTCGGCCCGCAACCCCGTGACGGAACGCCCGGGCTTGGCCTTGTACTTCAACGTGCGGCCCAGCCGGAACAGGGCGACCGCGGCGGCATGCGGGTAGACCTCGACGGCCCGGCGTCGCGCATCCGAGTCCGGGGCGATGTCCAGGCCGAGCGCATCGGCGATCAGGGCGCCGCGCGGGATGCCGGCGAACTCGGGCTTACCGGTGTTGGCGGGATGCGCACCGGCCTGGAACCGGGCGAAGTCGGCGTTGAGTTGGCGTTCGGCGGGCCGCTGCCCGGTCGGGTTGGTGACGATCAGCGGGGCGTCGACGCCGACCACGCAATCGCCCTGCACGTACGGCGCCAGCGCGGCCCGGATGCTGTCGTCGTCGGTGGCCGCCCCGGCGTAGACGAGCCGGCCGCCGTCATCGAGGACGGCCACCCCGGTCGGTTTGCGCTCACCCCAGGCGAGGTCCAGGCCGACGAAGTGCACCGTTCCACTCTGCCCTACCCCGGATCGCCGGGGCCTTAAGGTGTGTTCGTGAGCATTCCCAATGTGCTGGCCGGGCGCTACGCCAGCG
>CAZTAA010000155.1:0-7515 GCA_964611465.1 uncultured Mycobacterium sp.
GCACCCCGGGTCCGGCCAACACCTGGTTGCAGTTCAGGTAGAGCAGCACCGTGTTGGTCACCGGCTGGAAGTTGGTGCCACCCGTCCATGAGGCCTTTTGCGAGCGGGTCACGATGCAGTCGGAGTCGGGCAGAAGTGAACCCACTCGGCCCGCGATCACGGGCGTCTGCCCATAGCTGCTGATCGCGGCGGAGGCGTCACCGTAGGTCTGGCCGGCGTAGGGGTCGGCTACGGCGACACCGGCGCCGAACGTCGACATCGACACGGCGACGGCACCGACGACGACGGCGGTACCCGAGGCTGTTTTCATAGCGAAGATAATTGTATTCGTCATCTTCCTTCACCAGGGGATTTCGGCCCCTCGGATCGGGACGATTGAGTGTCTGCGACGCGGGCTAGGCTGCTGCAATGCATAGGAAGGCGGCGGTGATCGCCTGCGCGGCGTTGGCCCTGGCCGGTTGCGGCGGGTCGAAGCCGGTCGCGGCGACCACGCTGACCTCGACGGTGGAGGTCACGAAGACGGTGACGGTGACGGCCCCGCCGACCGCGGTCGTCCCCAAAACGGCTATGGAGACCGATGGCACCTACCGCATCGGCGTCGATATCGAGCTCGGCACCTACCGCACCGCCGGAAAGAGCGCCGAAGGCGCGACCGACTGCTATTGGGCCCGGTTGAGCAGCCTCAACGAGGTCGACATCCTCGCCAGCAACATCACCACGGGTCCGCAGATCGTCCTGATCGAGGCGGGGGACCGGGCGTTCCTGACGCACAGCTGCCAGACCTGGGTGAAGTTGGGATAGTGCCGTTCCGCGATGCGGGGCAGCGCATTCGTCGTTCATGTTGAGAACTGCGATGAATTCATTATGATGTGCGTTGCAGCGCGGGGTGAGGCTCCATCCGCCGTAAGCTATCGGTCCAGCGACTATGCCTTGGGCGCTGACGACTTATGTAGGCGGGTCTTGGGGTTTGAAGTGTTTGAGTTACAGGCAGATGATCGTCGAACGATTCTTTTTGTGTTCGGCATGGCCCGCTCCGGAACATCAGCCCTAACTCGCGTTCTGTCGCTGTGTGGTGCGACCCTTCCGCAGGGGATGCTCGGTGCCGACAATACGAATCAGCGTGGATACTGGGAGCCGCGTGAAGCCGTCTACCTGAACAGGACGATCCTTCACCGTCACGGGAGCGCTTGGTGGAAGTCGGCCATCCCTGAAGTCGCGACCTTCAATGCGGACGAATGTCGCGACGCGCGCGCCGCCATAAGAAAATATCTTGACAAGCTGCCGTCCGCGCCGCTGGTTGTAATCAAGGACCCTCATCTTGTGTTCCTTGCCGACCTATGGTTCGACGCTTCGCGGGAGGCCGGCTTCAACGTAGCGACCGTTCTCGCGATACGCCACCCGAACGAAGTCGTTTACTCGCTTAATGCTGTCGCCAAGGTTACGCCGGAACATGCTGGCGCTTTGTGGCTGAAGGCGACCCTGATGGCGGAACGAAGCACGCGGGGAGTGCCCCGGGTTTTCGTTGATTACGCCAACCTACTGGATGATTGGCGCCGCGAAATCAAACGCATCTCCGTGGAACTCGGCTTCGAGCTCGACTGTAATGATGAGCGGGTTGTCGATGAATTCCTGACGCCGGATCTGCGCCATCATCATCAACGTGGACCGGTAGCCGACCACTTTGGGTCCAATTGGATCTCGAGCGTTTACGCCGCCGCCTATTCAGCCGCACAAGATGAGCCAGTGGACATTCACGCGTTGGATCGCGTCTTTGAGGCGTATCGAGCGGGCGAGCGCGACTTCCGGATGGTGTTCGAAGCGGACCGAAGATGTTCCGGTAGGGCCATCACACGAGTGTTGACGCCGACTGTTCTCAGGTGGATCATGAACATTCGGGCAATTTCCCACCGCCGCAAGGGAACATGGGCCTGACACCCTACGGGCGCAGGTTCGCGCTCACGCATTCGTGATGCAGTACATCCGGTAATCTGTGGATCCTTCGCTGCGCATATCGCGGAAGGCATTCCACACAATCATGTAACCCCGGACCAAGAGCCACCGACGAAGGAACTTCGGCACGAGGCGCTCGACCACCCGCACCCACCACTGTGAGTTCTTCTCCATGCCTCGCATGACCTGCTCGTTGATGGTTGCGCAATGGATCACTGACATCTGCGATTCGGCCAGTTGTGTTTCCCAGTCCACGACCGTGTCGGCGAAGCGCAAATCGGCGTAGAGGAAATGTCCCCCCGGCCTCAGTACGCGGGCCACCTCGTCGAGAAATCGAGGAAAGTTCGGGTACAGGTGCGAAGACTCGATGTTTACAACCGCGTCAAAAGATTGGTCGGGGAAGGGCAGATTCTCGGCGTCGCCTCTTACGAATTGTAGACCGGGAACAACATGCCGTTCTTGGCAGAATGCGATACCGGCGGGATTCAGGTCCAGGCCGACGTACGAGGCCGGATGCAAAGTGCGGGCGATGTACGAGGCGCCGCCGCCGTGACCGCAGCCGACCTCGAGCACATCCTTGCCGTTGAGGTCTACTTGCGTGGCCGTCCGGTGGTAAAGCTGAATGAAGTAGCGATCGCGCTCGTCGGAACCTATTAGCGGGATGTTCATCGGTGGGTCTTCTTCGTACCCATAGTTCAGGAACAACACGTCGTCAGATCGAAGCCGACGCGTGAGATACGGATAGAACAATTTGTAGATTGAAACGAGGAACTTCGCTGTGATCTTCCACTGCGCCGGCGCAGGAAATGCCCTAGCTTCAGACTCCATGGCCGAAGTGTAGGGCTGGTCACGACATTAGGCAGTCGTATCTACGCGAACAACCCCCCGCTTCCGCGCGTGCAGCCTTCGTTGCTGGACGCGGGTATCCGGGTTCGAGTTCGCGTGGCCCGTAAAATGGTGATCGGTGGTCCGCGCTCGACGAAGCGTTGCGGACTGTCGGTCGCCAACCGATAGTAATTGCCGCATCCGAAAGTTGTTGTTTTAGAGCTTAATTGCCGCATCCGCAATTGAATTTTGACTCGATCAGCTACTTGCGGTAGGCGAACTGTTTGCATACGGTAACTGCGCCGGGGGGTCGGTCAAGGGCAGATGCTCACAAAGGGGTTCTTCGCCATGCCACGTCTTGGGCTGTTTTCGACTGGGTACGACAAGTTCAAGTTGGTCTCAGAAGCCGGGGCTGCTTCTGCAGCTCTCTGGCTGACCCTGGTTAGGCTGAATTTGGGCCTGTCTGCCACCGCAGAGAGAGGGCGGCCGACAGATCTACCTGAGTAGAAAGTCGGTCCTGGCCCCTGCGAAAAGACAGCCCGAACGGAAAAGGCGTTGTTGCAGTGGGCTCAGAATCGCCTTAGGAATGCTCAGTCTCCCGCGGCGGTGAAGCGCCGACGCGGGGGTGCCACGTTCGCGTTAGTAAGGCCTCTGGCGGGTCGCGTGTCGCGGTCTGTCAGGTGGGTGGGGCCGCCGACCGGCTTTGTCTTATTGGGTTATCTGCTACCTCGCCGATGCCGGTCGGTGGTTCCAATCCGAATGGAGACTCGGCCTCATGCCGAGGCTGCCACATAGGCTGGACATGCCGCGTCTGCACCGCCACGTTCTACTGGCCGCCGACTGGCTCGGTCTATCGTGCGCTGGCCGGCACGGCAGACGTGCGCTGAAACGAGATCGACCCCGAACACGATTGCGGCGCTATGCTGAAAAGTGTCAATTATTCTGCCTGTATGAATAGCCAATCCATGCCGACATCCGGGCAGGCACCACCTCCACCGCGTGCCGAACGAACCTTCAATATGCGTGCAATCGCGATCTCGGCGGCGCTGTTATTCGTCGTTCTGATTGGCGTTTTCTTAGGTATGAGGGCTTGTGATGGTCCGGATGCCCGGCATCGGGAGTGCGTCCAGAAGGCCTTGCGCGACGAAGGTTCATCACCCGTGATGGCTGAAAGTTTATGCACAGACCGCGGACAATAATCAACCTAGGCAGAGAACCGGGAGCAAGCGGGATCGGGCAGGCTTGACGATCAGGCCCTGGCCGGTGGGCAATGCGCAGATCGACACGCCTAGTTCGCTCGCCAGGGCATTCATGTCAAGCCACTGCTCTTCGAAACCCAGATTTCGGAGAACTTATTGCATGTGTTTTGCATGGGGTTCGGCGATGTACTGACCACGGACGTTAGGTAGCGGCGTGGCGTGGTGACATGACGAAGACCTCCGAGTGAAGTGCGAGGTGATCTCCAACTTGCCTGTTCAGGTTGCCGAGTCGCCGTTGGTGGAACTGAAGCGTCGCCGGGCTGAGCGACACGCGGAAGGCTGATGTGGGTAGGCATCTTTGCCGTGCAAACACTGCGATGCCGATACGACCAAATTCCTCCATCAGGTTACTTTCGACTATTACTCCTGTGGTGCACCTTGGCCTGCAGTTAAGCCGGTGACGGGCGCGGCCCCGATGCTTGGGTCCTCCCCGTGGCAACAACCAAGCGGTCAGCCAGAGTCCGTGCGCAGGTCGCCCTCGCGGTGTGGGCACAACGCGCTTGGACCAAGTTCGCGGCCAGATTCATGCCTAACACCTACGCCAGCGACGGCATGGTCAGCGTGCACCGCCACGCCTTCATGGATGACCCGCAGTTCAAGCGCGCCTATCAGCGTGGTGTGGACGCCCTCGGCGGGCAACACCCGTACCAAATGCAATGGCGCGCGCATATCGCCTTGTGGGCGGCGACCAGTGCCAGCCTGCTCGACGGTGATTACGTTGAGTGCGGAGTCAACTACGGGTTCATGAGCAGCACTGTGATGGAATTCCTCGATTGGGATCGGCTCGGGAAAACGTTCTATCTGCTCGACACCTTCGAAGGAATCGACCCGCGCTACATAACAGAAGGTGAACGCCAAGCAGGCGCACTCGAGATCTGTGAGGAGCACAAGAACGACGGTTTCTATGTCAGTTCGGTCGATAGCGTCCGCGCCAATTTCGCGCAGTGGCGTAACCACCGCATTATCGTCGGCTCGATTCCGGACACACTTGATCAGGTCGACGCCCAGGCTGTGGCTTTTCTACATATCGATATGAACTGTGCTATGCCCGAAGTCGCCGCACTGCGCTTTTTTTGGCCGCGCCTATCGCCTGGTGCTTTCGTGCTGTTGGACGACTACGCCTATCTCGGGTTTGAAGAGCAACGCCTCGCCATGAATGCGTTGGCGAGTGAGTTGGGTGTTGCGATCTGCGCGTTGCCCACTGGCCAGGGCCTGCTTATCAAGCCCCCCGGGCTTCGTTAGTTGCTCCGCCGGCCCCGCCGGTTCTTTTCCTCGCCGGATGTCGCTGGCGGGGTCGGTGGTCACACCCAACAGAGGACTTCGCGGGACCGGTTGCTCGCGGAGAACGGTGGCCCGGTCGGGTTGTTCCCGGCGCATCTTTGGTGAGTTGCGTTGCGGCGGTTGAGCGGCACGACCGGGCCACCACCCGACTTGGTGCGGGCCGCCGGCCACCACCCGACGACCGTTTTCAACTGCGGTGCTTGAACTTCCGACGAGTGAAAAACGCCAGCAGAATCGCTAACCCACAGAGGAAGACGCCTGGAGCAAAGGTTATGAAGTTTATTCCTTTGTCCCCGTCCTTTGCCGATGCACCAACGAGGCCAGGGGCTCCCTTCCGCACCAGGAACGCCCCAACAATGAACATGACAGAAGCGAATATGAGTCCTAATCATTTCTTTGTTCCTTCCCCGACCTTGGCCGTCCCTGTGGCGGCCCTTGGATACCTTCGACACTCGACCCCGGCGGGGGTGTTGTCTGTCCGCTCAATGGCCGAAAAGGCTGATGACTCTTGCTGTCCACCGACAAGGGGACAGCCGAGGGGGGAGCCACATCGGCTGGACGTGCCTGGTGTGCGATGCGACGCTCTTTTGGCCGCCGACCGATCCGGCCTGTTCGGTTCTGTCTGGCACGGCGGCGGTGCGTTAGACAGTTGACGTTTCAAGCCACTAACGAATGCGTTGTGACTCGGCATCGGCCATCGCGTTGATGCACAGACCCGTGCTCAGGTAGAGCGATGGCCGATGAAGGTTTTCGTATCGTCCTAGTGGATCCCACCACCGCAGCCACACTGGCCAGCATCCTTCCGGTGCTACTGCTGACTTTGGCGGTCGAACTCCGACGCACCGCGTTGATCCACAACAGTCGCGGCCGAATCCGCATCCTCGGCCTGTTCTTGTTTGTCTTCGGAGCCGTCGAAACGACGCTCCTGTTATCAGTCGACGGAGCGTTCTATCCGTTCCAGTGGTTCGACAGCATCGTCGCCCTGGTGATATTCGGTCTGCTCGCTCTGATCTTCAGTTTGTCCCTGCAAGAGAATGAAGGCGGAGAAAACTAGCGCGACGTTCTATTGGCCCGCCGACTGACCCGACGTGTTCGGTGCTAGCTGGCGCTGCTGCAGTTCGATAGCAGAAGCGCTCAACCCCGAGTAGTCCATGTTGGACTGGTAATCAGCGTTGTCCTGCCTCGCAATTTGCTCCGCTTGAAACCATTGCGGGGTTTCAATTGGTGCCTGCCTAAAGCAAGGGGACCGACAAATGGGCATCAGCAGAGGCTTATCGCACGCATTGCGAATCTTTGGAATATCGGCGGCGACGGCGGCAGCGTTCGCAGTGACGCCGTCTGCACCTGCCGTCGCCGCCCCCAGCTGCGGGTCAAGCTTTGTCCCGCCGAGCGTGGACCCCGACTGCTACTTCCTCTACATGCTCAAGCAGCGGGGCATCAAAGTGACCAGCGCCAACGTAGACGACATGCTGTATAACGGTCGCGCCGAATGCGGCGTAATCGCTAGTAGAGGATCAGTCGCTGCGGTGCAGGACCTCCTGAGAGCAAATCCCACTATGCCGACGGACCAGGCAGCTGCATTCATCGGACTGGCCGAGGCGGCCTACTGCCCCCAGTACGCATCGGGATAGGGCACCTGAAAGCGACGCGACCAGACGCATTCGGCACCCTTCACGAGACAGCCCCGGCACCAAGCGGTGACCGGGGGTGCTTGTTTTGCTGAGTTGGCTACGGCTTGTCGCCTGTTGTCCAATCCCGCTCAGCCACTTCGGCGGCCTGCATCAAAGCGCGAGCGACTTGTCTGGCTTCCCCGATGGTGAGCGGTTCATCAGGGTGAAGCTGACTCACGGACACTTCGCCCTCGACGGTGCCGTCCGCGTGCTGTAACCCGCCACCCCACACAGCGACCGTGGAGCGCCGGCAGTGAATCAGGTGACGCGGACCTCCCAGTATTGGTACGGGTGCGCGGTGTTCAAGTCCTCCCAGCCATGCACCGTGCTGGCACCGGACGGTATCGGGACGATAGAGCTGGAATTGGTGGTCGTGGTCATGGGACGGTTCCTCTCAACATGATTCGCCGGAACGGGCGTCCCACGGAGACCTGAATCCTATTGGTCAAACATTGGTCAAGATATTTGACCTGCATTCAGAAAATGTACTTTGAACAGCGCTAACACTGGTGCGCGATACTGGGATTGAA
>CAZTAA010000156.1:0-7451 GCA_964611465.1 uncultured Mycobacterium sp.
GCGCCCACGGGATCTGCGGCTCGGACGCGATGCGCATCAACGGCCGCAACCGTCTGGCCTGCAAGACGCTGATCAAGGACCTGAACATCAAGAAGCCGGTCGTGGTCGAAGCGATCAAGGGCCTCCCTCTCGAGAAGGACCTCGTCGTCGACATGGAGCCGTTCTTCCAAGCCTACCGCGACGTGATGCCCTTCCTCATCTCCGAGGGCCACGATCCGACAAAGGAGCGCCTGCAGACCATCGAGGACCGAGCCGTCTTCGACGACACCACCAAGTGCATCCTCTGCGCGTGCTGCACCACGTCGTGCCCGGTGTTCTGGTCCGACGGGCAGTACTTCGGGCCGCAGGCCATCGTCGGGGCGCACCGGTTCATCTTCGACTCCCGCGACGCCGGCACCGACGTGCGTCTGGACATCCTCAACTCCAAGGAAGGAGTGTGGCGTTGCCGCACGACCTTCAACTGCACGGACGCCTGTCCGCGGGGCATCGAGGTGACCAAGGCCATCCAGGAGGTCAAGCGCGCGCTGATGTTCCGGCGCGACTAGGGGCCGTTTGCCTCCGCCGGACCTGCGTTTGTGACGTTGCTACGGGGCAATTTCGGCGATTGTGACGCAGTTGCGGGGTTTCCCCCTGCCCGACGGCGACAACAACGACACAAACACCCGCGCGGGCGTGCGTCAGACGACGCCCCCGTGCTCACTGTCCAACGGCGATGCCTGGTGCACGTGCTCGAGTGGGCGGTAGGTGTAGAAGAAGACGCACCCGCCAGGTCCCACCTCGGTCACGGCGTGGGGCACCGTCGGCGGGATGTAGACGTAGGAACCAGGCCCGAGGCGCTTACCCACCATCGAGCACTCGCCCTCGAGCACGAGGATGTGGTGGTGCGCCGCATGATGGACGTGCTCAGGGTTCTCATGTCCGGAGTCCACCTTCATCAGGCCCAGCGTCACGTCGCCGGACTGCCACAACGTCTTCCGGTGCACGCCCGGCACATCCTCCACGTCCTCCCACGGCATCGCGTCGATGTCCGTGCTCGTGGCCGCGATCAGGGTTCCCAGGTCATCACGTCGCATGCTTCCCACCGCCTCTCCTGAAGCCAAGACTATTCCCCTGCGCGGCAGGCTCGCGCCCGGATCAGCGAGACTCGGGGATCGTCTGCGTGGCGTTGCGCGGAAGGCAGAGAATGCGTGCTTACGCTGATCCGTAATGCGAATCTTGATTGCCACCGCCGCCGCCGTTCTCCTGGCGGCCGCCCCGGTCGCGGCTGAGGAGACCCCCGCCACGCCGTCCCCGACGCCCTCGGCGGCCGACGGGGTGCAGATCCCCGATTTCGCCACCAAGACGTGGGTCGTGGTTGATGCTGAATCGGGCGACATCCTGGCCGGCCAGAACATCGACGAGCAGCGGCCGATGGCCTCGACGCTCAAAACCCTCACAGCGCTGACCCTGCTGCCGCGACTGCAGTACGAGAGCACCTACGAGGCGATCGCCGAGGAGACCCTCACGGAGGGGATGCACGTCGGCGTGCTCGCAGGCAGCACCTACAGCGTGTCGCAGCTGTTCCACGGGATGATGATGCGCAGTGGCAACGACGCCGCCGTGGCACTCGCCGACGCGTACGGGTACCAGCGGACCCTGGATGCGATGAACGCCGAAGCCCAGCGGATCGGGGCCACCAGCACGGTGGCCAAGTCGCCCAACGGCCTCGACAAGCCCGGGCAGGTGAGCACTGCCGCGGACATGGCTCAGATCTACCGCGCAGCGATCCAGGACCCCCGCCTGCAGGAGATCATGACGGCGCGCGAGTTCGAGTTCCCGGCGCAGCCGCCCAAGGACCCGACCAAGGCCCAAAACACGTTCACCATCTTCAACCACGACAGCATCCTGAACAGCGACTACCCCGGCTTCCTCGGAGGTAAGAGCGGGTTCACCAGCGGCGCGGGCCGGACCTACGTCGCAGGCGCTGAGCGTGATGGTCGACGTATCGTCGTGGCACTGATGGGCATCGGCGGTGGGACGACAGCCACTGCCCGCGACCTGCTCGACTGGTCGTTCCAGAACCTCGGGCAACTGCAGCCCATCGGCCAGTTGCCCGAACTCCCCGAAACCCCTGAGATCACACCGGAACCGGCGGACACCGCCGGCGATCCGAACGACGTCGCACCGCTTCCCCCGGACCCCCAGGCTCAGCAGGAGGGCCAGCTGATCGCGGAGCAGGCCGTCGCGGCCGTGCAGCAGATCTCGGCGAACCTCCCGCAGCCCCCGTCGGCCGACGAGGTGCTCGCCGCGGCGACGGCAGCAACCGAGCAGGCCGGCCAGTACGCGCAGGTGGCAGGCAACGAGTCGTTCGACCCCACAGCCATCGCACAGGCGGCGCAGGATGCCGCCGCCACGGCGTCGGGCACCGCGACCACGAGCGGCACCGGGATCTCCGCGGAGATGTTCGTCGGTGGGTTCGCGCAGTCCCCATTTGCCGCCGCCGAACCCGCACCGGAGCCGGCAGCTGAGCGCGGCTTCTTCGCCACGCTTCTGATCGGGCTGCTCAAAGCCTTCATGTGGATCGCTCTGTTCCTCGGCATCGCCGTCGTCCTGCTGCGGGTCCGGGCCGTACGCCGGCAGAAGCGTCGCCGCGCTGAGTACGAGGCCGCTAGGCGGGAGCGCTCAACTCGAAGTCACGCAACGGACCCCACACCCCGTCGGACCCCATCTCGTACAGGGTGATGGCGTCAGCCGTGAAAGCCGCTTCGTAGTCGGCGAGTGTGCGCTGCGCCACGACCAGCGTGGGCTCCGGGAGGTCATGGGCGATGGTCACGTGTGGGTGGAACTCGAAGCGCAGGTTGCGCTGCAGAGGCCCCGAGCGCACGTCCGATTCCAGCGTCACGATCCGGTCCGCACCGCCGGCGACCCGCACATACACGACCGGTGACAGTGGCCGGAAGGTGCCGGTTCCCTGCAGGAGCACCGGGAACGCCGCATGGCGGGCGGCCACTGCGTGGAGATGACTTGCCACCGCACTGACGTCGGTCACCCGGGTCGGGGGCAGAAGCGTCACATGGGCCTGGATCAGGTGCGCTGCGGGATCTCCGAAGCGTTCCCGCCACCCCTCGAGTTCGTCCGCGAAGGGTCGCGGGATGGCGATCGCCACCCCGATCGTCGACGTCATGCCGTGCTCGCCTGCAGACCCATCGCGCTGTAAACGGCGTCGAGGGTCGGCTGGGCCGCCTCACGGGCGCGCGCGGCCCCTGCCTGCATCAGCCGGTCGAGTTCCGCCGGGTCATCGAGCAGTTCCTGGGTCCTGCGCGCGAACGGTTCGGCCACGGCCACGACCGCCTCAGCGGCAGCGACCTTGAGCGGGCCGTACATCCCACCGCCGTACTCGCGCTCGACGTCCTCGACGGTGCGGCCGGTGGCCGCCGCCAGGATGCTGATCAGGTTGGACACGCCGGGCTTTGCGGCAGGGTCGAACCGGACCTCGGTCTCGGAGTCGGTGACCGCCGACTTGATCTTCTTGGCGATCTGCTTCGACGAATCCAGCATGAACACACACCCGGCTGGGATGGACTTGCTCATCTTGGACGTCGGGTCCTGCAGATCGAGGATCTTCGCGGTGTCCTTCACGATGTACGGCTCAGGCACCACGAAGGTTTCACCGAACCGGCCGTTGAAACGTTCGGCGAGGTCGCGGGTCAGTTCGAGGTGCTGACGCTGGTCCTCCCCCACGGGCACGGCGGCCGCCTGGTAAAGCAGGATGTCGGCGGCCTGCAGACAGGGGTAGGTGAACAGGCCCACCGACGCACTGCCCGCCCCTTCGCGCGCCATCTTGTCCTTGAACTGGGTCATGCGGGACGCCTCGCCGTACCCGGTCAGGCACATCATCACCCAGCCGAGCTGGCTGTGCGCCGGCACGTCGCTCTGAACGAAGAGTGTGGAGCGTTCCGGGTCGATACCCGCCGCGACGAGCTGCGCGTAGGAGACGCGAGTCCGCTCCCGCTGCAGCACGGGATCCACAGGCACGGTGATGGCGTGCAGATCGACGACGCAGTAGAAGGCGTCGTTGTCGTCCTGCAACGCCACCCAGTGGCGCAGCGCTCCGAAGTAGTTGCCGATGTGGAAACTCTCAGAGGTCGGCTGGATGCCGGACAGGATGCGCGGGCGGGACATGGGCCTATTGTGGCGGCTCGGCGCCTGCGAGGTCGCGGGAGGGTTGGCGCTGGATACCATCTCGACTCGTGATGGACGATCCCTTCTTCACACCCGCGCCCACCATGGGCAAGGTGGCCGTGGGCGGACGATGGGAGCAGGCTCTTGTCTTCCGGCCGTCGCAGCTGAGCACCAAGCAACTCGAGGACCAGCTTGGCGCGTCCGAGGAGGTCGCATGCGAGGCGTTCTTCGGGTCTGCATTCTTCGGGATGCGTGTCCATGGCCCAGACCCGGCACGGTTCGTCAAAGCGTTCGCCGACGCCATGGGTGGCGCTGCCGACGGCCCGGAGTTCTTCACTGCGGTCGAAGGCTTGGGGGCGGCACTCGAGACGGGGTTCGGGTTCGCGGAGGTCGGGGCGGAGGGCGCGTGGAACACCGTGGGGCCGTTCCGGATAGAACGCCCCTGCGACGTCGACTTCGAGGTGCTCTGGCGGGACTTGACCACATCGCCGGTGGGGCGCGACAGGACCCACGACAAGGCCGTGGAGTTCACCTACTCGGGAGGCGTCACTCATTGGTTCGCGCTGCCGGTGTCCGCCGAGGGTGTACTGGTGCGTGACAAGCTCGAGACCGCCTTGCGCACCTTCTGCGCGTGAGCCCGCATCACTGGTCGTCAGGCACCGGCGACGGTTGCGCCATGCTCACATGCACTCGGGCGATGCGGCGATGGTCCATCTGCGTCACCGTCAGTCGGTTCCCGCCCACCTCGACGGTGTCTCCGCGCATAGGCAGGCGCCCGAGTTCGGCGACCATGAATCCGGCGACGGTCTCATAAGGGCCCTCCGGCAACTCGAGGCCGACTTCCTCGTGCACATCATCGATGCTGAGCAGCCCGTCCACTTCGGCTTCCCCCGTGATCCGCGAGGACTGCGGCTCACGCACGTCGAACTCGTCGCGGATGTCCCCGACAAGTTCCTCGACGAGGTCCTCCAGCGTCACGATGCCGGCGGTGCCGCCGTACTCGTCGACCACGATGGCCATATGGCTGCCGCTGTCCCGCATCTCCTGCATCGCGGCCAGGATGGCCTTGCTGTCGGGGAAGCGCAGGACCGGCCGCACGATCTGGGCCACCCGTAGCGAGCGGCGCGACAGGGCGGGATCGAGCAGTTCCCGCACGTGCACGAACCCCAGGACGTCATCGGCCGAACCCTCCACGACCGGGTAGCGCGAGTGCGGCATGTCGCGGACCTTCGCCACGGCCTTGTGGACGGGCAGGGCGGCGTCCAGGAACTCCACCTCCGTCCGCGGGACCATCACCTCGGCCAGTTCCCTGCCGCCGGCGGTGATCACATCGTCGATCAGCTCCCGCTCCTCGGTGCTCAGGGAATCCTGCGCCGCGACGAGCCCCCGCAGTTCCTCGCCGGAGATGCCCTCCTTCGCCGCCTCCGGATCGCCGCCGAGCAGCCGGACGACGGCGTTCGTCGACACCGACAGCAACCAGATGAACGGCCGCGAAACCTTCGCCAGGGCGTCCACCGGTCCGGCCACGGACAAGGAGATCGCCTCCGCGCGCTGAAGGGCGAGCCGCTTGGGCACCAGTTCCCCGAGCACCAGCGACAGGTAGGCGATGACCACAGTGACCACGACGAATGCGACTGTGCCGGCCAGCCCGGCCGGCAGCCCGAGTTGCTCGAGCCAGGGGGCGACGTCGGGGGCGATCCGCGATGCACCGAACCCTGCTGACAGGAAGCCCGCGAGGGTCACTCCGACCTGGACGGCAGCAAGGAAACGGTTCGGATCGGCGACCAGGTGCTTGAGCCGCTTGCCGCGACCACCTTCGGTGGCCGCCAGGTGGTCCACTTGGGACTCGCGCAGCGAGACCAGCGCCGTCTCCGCAGCTGCGAAGAATCCGCCGATCAGCGTGAACAGCAGGACCACGCCGATGTTGGTCAGCAACTCATTCACACGTTCCAGGGTACGCAGCGTCGGCCGAACACGCGGCGCTGCCGGACATCGGCTGGTGAGCGGTCAGAACTCGAAGTCCGCAACAACAGGCGCGTGGTCGCTCCAGCGCTCGCTGTAAGAGGGTGCCCTGCCCACGGTGAACGAGCGACAGGAACCCGCGAGATCGGGTGAGGCGAGGACACAGTCGATGCGCCACCCGGCGTCGTTGTCGAATGCCTTGCCCCGCCAACTCCACCAGGTGTATCCCGCGTCTGCTCCGAGATCGGCCCAGCCCAACTCGCCGTACCAGTGATCCAGATAGGCGCGCTCAGACTCCAAGAAGCCGGCCTTACCGCGATTGCCCTTCCAGTTCTTGATGTCCGCCTCACGGTGGGCAACGTTCAGGTCCCCGCAGACCAGGGCCCGCTCCCGCTGCTCCATCCACTTGCCCATGGCGGCCAGGAATCTGTGCTTGTCGTCCTGCGCAGGGGTGTCGGCTTCTCCCGTGTGCACGTAGACGCTGGCCACCTCCACACCGTTCGTGCGCACAGCCAACCACCGGCCCTGTTCATCGGCCTCACCGAGGTCGTCGGTGACTTCCAGCGGCCACCGGCTCAGGATGGCGACGCCGGCATGACCGGGCCGCACACCGCTGGGCCGGTGAGCGAGGTGCCATCCGTCGAAGGCGTCACCGAGCGCCGTGGTCAACTGGTCGTCGGTGGCCCGCACCTCCTGCAGGCACACGATGTCGGCGTTCTGATCCTCCAACCACGACAGCCCCCCGCGGCGCACTGCCGCACGGATGCCGTTGACGTTGGCGCTGACCAGCCGCATCAGGCCATTGCGGCTTGCAGGTTCTCGTCGATCGAGGCGAGGAACTCCTGCGTGGTCTGGAACGGCTGGTCAGGGCTGACCAGTAGGGCCAGGTCCTTGGTCATCTTCCCGCTCTCGACGGTCTCGATGCAGACCCGCTCGAGGGTCTGCGCGAAGTGCGTGACCTCCGGCGTGCCGTCGAGCTTGCCGCGGTGTGCCAGACCCTGTGTCCACGCGAAGATGCTCGCGATCGGGTTGGTCGAGGTCGGGTTGCCCTGCTGGTGCTGCCGGTAGTGGCGCGTCACCGTGCCGTGGGCGGCCTCGGCCTCGACGGTCTTCCCGTCCGGGGTCATGAGCACCGAGGTCATGAGCCCCAGCGATCCGAAGCCCTGGGCCACTGTGTCCGACTGCACGTCACCGTCGTAGTTCTTGCATGCCCAGACGTAGCCGCCCTCCCACTTCATGGCCGCCGCGACCATGTCGTCGATGAGCCGGTGCTCGTACGTGATGCCGGCAGCCTCGAACTCACCGGCGAACTCGGTCTCGTAGACCTC
>CAZTAA010000157.1:0-7404 GCA_964611465.1 uncultured Mycobacterium sp.
CCCCCAGATGAATCGTCACCAACGACGACGAACACGCCGTGTCCACCACCACCGCCGGACCGTGCACGCCGAGGAAATACGACAGCCGGCCGGCCGCGAAATTGGAGGCGTTGCCGAAAGCGAAGTACGGGGTGACCTCCTCGGGGCCCGACTGCGCCGAGTGGGTCATGAAGGCGTAATCGGTCGTCGTCAGGCCGACGAACACCGCGGTCTGCGAGCCGCGGATCTGCGCCGCGGTCACCCCGGCGTTCTCCAGCGCCTCCCAGGTCACCTCGAGCAGCAACCGCTGCTGCGGATCCATCCCGGCAGCCTCGCGCGGAGACATGCCGAAGAACTCCGCGTCGAACTCGTCGGGCTGCCACGACGTCAGAAAGCCGCCCTCGCGCGTACAAACCGTCCCGGGCACGGTGTGGTCGGGCGAGTAGAACGCGTCGGCGTCCCAGCGCTGCGCGGGGACGCGCACCACGCCGTTTCGTCCGTCCCGCAGCAACTGCCAGTACTCGGCGGGGTTGTCCACCCCACCGGGGAACCGGCATCCCATGCCGACCACGGCGATCGGCTCGGTCTCGCCCTGCTCGGCGACCTCCAGCCGGCCGTTCAGCTCATCGATCTTGCGCAGCGCATCGGCGATGATCGACCGACTATCCGGACGTGCAGCAGCCTTTTCGCTCAAGTCAGCCTTTCAGAACAGATGAAGCGGCTTTCGTCGATGAAAACCAGCCAGCGCCGGATACCCGGCGTAATACGGTACAGGCGGACGATTAGACGGCACCGTCTAAGCGAGCGAACTCGTTGCGCCGGTAGAGCTCGATGCACGATGACCGGCGGATCTTTCCGCTGGTCGTGATCGGGATCGAGCCCGGACCCACCATGACGAGATCGGACACCCGCACACCGTGCGACCGTGAGATCGCCGAGGTCAGTTCGCGCTTGACATTCTGAAGCCGTTCCTTGGCCTCGTCAGCCGTACCGCGGTTCTTGTACTCGACGATGGCCACCAACTGCTCGCTGTTGTCGTCCGCGATGGAGATGGCGGCGACGCGACCCCCACTGATCTCCTGGATCGTGGCCTCGATGTCGTCGGGGTAGTGGTTGCGACCGTCGACGATCAGCAGGTCCTTGATCCGGCCGATGATGAAGAGCTCATCCTCGGAGATGACGCCCAGATCGCCGGTCCGCAGCCACGGGCCCTCGGGCGTGCCGGGTGACGGGTTGACCAGCTGGGCGCCGAAGGTGCGCTCGGTGGCCTGCGGGTTGCGCCAGTAGCCGGCCGACACGTTGTCGCCGTGCACCCAGACCTCGCCGACCCGGTCGGACGGACACTCGATACCCGTCTCCGGGTCGACGATCCGGAATGTGCAGGACCGCGACTTTCCGTGCCCGATCAGTTCGACACCGGCGCCGTCCTCACAGCGTTGGGCGTAGGAAGCGGCGAGCTTCTCGTAGTCGAACCCGACGATCGGTATCTGGCGGCCGGGCAGCGCCGAGGTCACGTACACCGTGGCCTCGGCGAGGCCGTAGGCCGACCGGAATGCGGTGTCCGGGAGGTTGAACTTGGTGAACCGGTCGAAGAAACGCCGGACCGTGGCGGCGTGGATGCGCTCCGCGCCCGAGACGAAGGTGTGCACGTGCGCGAGGTCCAGGCCGGCCATGTCCTCGTCGGAAGTCCGCCGGACCGCCAGTTCATAGGCGAAGTTCGGCGCGGGCGACACCGGTGCGGTGTTACGGGCCATCAGCTGCATCCAGCGGGCGGGCTTCTGCAGGAACGCCATCGGGGTGGTGAGCGTCGCGCTGGACCCGGTGTCGCCGAAGGCGATCGCGGCGAAGATGCCGAGCACCAGTCCCATGTCGTGGTAGAAGGGCAGCCACGACACCAGGGTGGCGTCCGACGGGGCGACACCCCCGCGGTCCTCGAAGTAGTCGACCTCGATCTGCCGGAGATTCTCCATCAGGCTCTCGTGCGTCACCATGACGCCGGCGGGCGTTCGCGTCGACCCGGAGGTGTATTGGAGGAAAGCCGTCGTGGGCAGCTGGCGACCGCCCGGCAACGGGGAGGCCGGGGCGTCCAGGTCGAGCGCGTCGACCTCGAGTATGGCCGGGGACCCCGAGACGGCGGCGAGCGACGGCATGACGGCGTCAACCGCGGTTGAGGTGGTGACCACGACCGACGGGGTGCAGTCCTTGAGGACCGCCGTCGCCCGCTCGTCGTGCACGCCACCCACCGGCACGGAAAGCGGGACGGCGACGAAGCCGGCTTCCAGCGCGCCGAGGAACCCGACGAGGTAGTCGAGACTCTGTGGCGCCACGATGGCCGCCCGGTCACCGACCTTGCCCATCTTCCGCAACTCGCTGGCAACTACCGCCACCCGGTTGTAAACCTGCGACCATGTCAGGTTCTCAGCAAATCCAGCCGGGTCCACGTCGTAATCGACGAACCTGTAAGCCACGTCATCCGGCCGTTGCTTGGCGCGTTGCTCCAACAGCTCAGTTATCGACATTTTCACCACGGAAACCACGAAACCCTTCTCGCCGACCCGGATGTTTGGCAACCACATCCGATGTCCATTCGGTCTGACCCCTCGGGGAGACTAACACCCCGCAATCAGGTCGTGTTTAGTTTGGAACGAAGTGGCGGTCATTCGCAACTCCTCAGTAACCTGTGTCAGACGCCTGACACTTCCGCCCCTTCCGGCAAACGGTCCCCAGGAAACGAAACGTTTACCCTCCGTAACATGCAGGCGTCCGTCACGGGTCCCGCGCCGGCCCCCTCAGCTAACCCCGCCGCACCGCTCGGCTATGCGGCCCTCGATGTCATTCACCAACTCCGGCAAATGGTCGGTGAGGTAGAAGTGATGCCCGGGGAACTCCCGCAACACACACTCGTCGGTCGTTCGCTCCGCCCAGGGTTGCACCTTCTCGCGGGTCGCCACCGGGTCGTCGTCGCCGAAGTACGCGAAGATCGGGCAGGACACCCCGGCCCCGGGCGCGCACTCGTACTTGCTGATCGACATCAGTCCCCGCAGCGTCGGCAGAATCCGCGCCGCGAACTCCTCGTTCTCCAGGAATTCGGGGTTCACCCCCATCATCTGGCTGGCGGCGTCGAGCAGCCCACGGTCCGTGTCCGGGATGTAGTCGAACCCGACCCGGCCGGGCGAGGCGATCGCGGAGAGAAACAACGCCCCGATGCCGTGGCCGGCTTCGTCGAGGCGGCGGGCAACCTCGAAGGCCACCAGTCCGCCCATGCTGTGCCCGAAGAAGGCGATGCTCTTCGAGTCGTCGCCGATCGGAGGAAGCTTGCGGCTCACCTCGTCGGCCAGTTCCGCGATGGTCGTGAAGGACGCCAGGTCGTGGGTTCCGCCCTTGCCCGGGTACTGGACGGCGACCCGTTTGATGTCCTTGGTGAACGTCTTGGCGAACGGCGCGTAGAAACTCGGTGACCCGCCCGCGTGCGGAAAAATGTAAAGCGTTGGTCGGTGCACGCGGGTCACCTTATCGTGTGGCCGGCCGGCCCGCCGCTTCCGTGGCCCCCGGTCGGCGAAGCGTCATCCCGCGATAGGTTTCGGCACCTCGAACGGCGCACCGAACTGGCCGATCGGCTCGAACCCGCTGCGGCGCGCGCGGGCCACCCCGGCGCGGATCAGCCCCGCGGTGCCGACGAAACCGGCCTGGTCGGTCATCAGGAACGGCGTCAGCAGCCGGTTGTGCACGAAACCGATCGCCACCCCGGTTTCGGGGATGGCCCAGCCGAGCGAACCGCCCAGCCCGACATGGCCGAATCCGGGCAGCACACCCGGAATCGGCAGCCCGTGGTAGCCGAGGTGGAAGGACAACGGCATCCCGACGCTGCGGTCGGGCGTCAGGTCGGGCCGGCCGACCAGGCCCGCGGTCACTTCGCGGGACAGGAACTGGGTGCCGTCGATGCGCCCGCCGTTGGCCAGGGCGCCGTACATCCGGGCCAGGCCGCGCGCCGTCGCCACGCCGTTGGCGGCCGGGATCTCGCTGTCGAGCAGCGGGATGTTGCCCTGTACGACGGCTTTCATCCCCGGGAAGTACAGCGCTCCGAATCCGGCCGTCAACGGATGCAATGCGGCCCGTGGGGCGACCAGGTTGAAGAACGGGTTGGGGATGTTGAGTTGGGGGTGGATGATCTGCGCGACCCTGGTCGGCGAATCGCCGTGCGGCCGGCCGAGGTACAGGCCGTCGGTGTTGAGCGGTTCGGCCACCTCCTCGCGGATCAGCTGGCGCATGCCCTTGCCGGTGACCGCGCGGGCCAGCCCGGAGACCAGCCAGCCGTAGGTCAGCGCGTGATAGGCGGGCTTTCCGCGTTGCCGCGACACCGGCGCGGCGGCGATCCGCTCCTCCATGGCGCGATGGTCGAGCAGTTCGGATTTGCGCACCCCGTTGAGGTGGGCCAGCCCGGCCCGGTGCCGCAGCATCTCGCGCACGGTGATGTCGGCTTTGCCGTTGGCGCCGAACTCCGGCCAGTACTCGGCCATCGGGGCGTCGTAGTCGATCAGTCCCCGGTCGACCAGCCGGTGGATGACCGTCGCCGCCACCCCTTTGGTGGCGGAGAAGACCATCGCTCCGGTGTCGGCCGACCAGTGGACGCGGCCGCGCCGGTCCGACCAGCCGGTCCAGACGTCGACGACGGGCTCGCCGTCCAGGTAGACGGCCAGTGCGCCGCCACCGAAGCGGGGGTGCGGGAACATGGCGGCGAATGCGCGAACGGCACAGGCGAAGTTCGGATCCGCCGCGCCCTGGACGCCTTTCGGGAGCGCTGCGCTGCGCTCCCGGGCAGTAACCTCGGTCACAAAACGAAAATCTACACCCGCACCATCAGCCGACTTACGGCGCGTTACCGATTTGTGAGACATCCGCGGCGGCGTCCAGGATCTGCTGGGCGGCCAGAGCCGGCGTGAGTTCGCCGTCGCGGACGCGACGTTCCACGTCGGCGCGGATGCCGCGGACGGACTTCGAGTTCAGCACCCGGTCGAGGACGGCGTCCCGCACCATCGCCCAGGTCCACTCCACTTGCTGAGAACGTCGTCGGGTGTCGAATTCGCCGGCCTCGGTGAGCACCTGCCGATGACGCAACACGGTCTCCCACAGTTCGGCGATCCCGGTGCCCTCCAGTGCGCTCATCGTCAGCACCGGGGGCCGCCACAGCGCGTCGTGCGGATGGATCAGGCGCAGGGCGCCGGCGAGTTCCCGGGCGGCTTTCTTGGCCTCGACGGCGTGGTCACCGTCGGCCTTGTTCACCACGACGACGTCGGCGAGTTCGAGCACGCCCTTCTTGATGCCCTGAAGCTGGTCGCCGGTGCGGGCCAGGGTGAGGAAGACGAAGGTGTCGACCATGGCCGCGACGGTCACCTCGGACTGGCCGACCCCGACGGTCTCCACCAGGATCACGTCGTAACCGGCGGCTTCGAGCAGGACGATGGTCTCCCGGGTGGCGCGGGCGACCCCGCCGAGCGTGCCGGAGGTGGGCGACGGCCGGATGTATGCGTCGGGGTGGGCGGCCAGCCGGGCCATCCGAGTCTTGTCGCCGAGGATGGAACCGCCCGTCCGGGTCGACGACGGGTCCACCGCCAGCACGGCCACCCGGTGTCCCTGTTCGATCAGGTACATCCCGAGGGCTTCGATGGCCGTCGACTTTCCGACGCCGGGAACACCGGTGATGCCGACGTGCATGGCACCGCCGGCATCGGGCATCAGCTCCTGCAGCAGCGCCTGGGCCTGCTGCCGGTGATCCGCCCGGCTGGATTCGACCAGGGTGATCGCCCGCGCCAGCGCCGAGCGGTCGCCGTCGCGGATCGTCTCAGCGAGAGCTGACATCTAGCTCAGGTCGTAGCCGAGGCGCTCGGCCAGCTTGTGCAGCAGACCGGTCGCGGCGTCGGCGATCACGGTGCCCGGCGGGAAGATCGCCGTCGCACCCGCGGCATAGAGCTCGTCGAAATCACCCGGCGGGATGACGCCGCCGACCACCACCATGATGTCCGGCCGGCCCACCGCGGCCAGGGCGTCGCGCAGCGCCGGCACCAGGGTCAGGTGCCCGGCGGCCAGCGACGAGACCCCGACGACGTGCACATCGTTGTCGGCGGCCTGCCGCGCGACCTCCTCGGGAGTGGAGAACAGCGAACCCACGTCGACGTCGAAGCCGATGTCGGCGAACGCCGTCGCGATGACCTTCTGTCCGCGGTCGTGGCCGTCCTGGCCCATCTTGGCGACCAGGATGCGCGGCCGGCGGCCGTCGGCCTCGGCGAAACGCTCGACCAGCTCTGACGCAGCAGACACGTTCTGGGCCTTCCCCACCTCGTCCCGGTAGACGCCGGCGATGGTCCGGATCTCGGCCTGGTGACGTCCGTAAACCTTCTCCAGCGCGTCGGAGATCTCGCCGACCGTCGCGTGCGCCCGCGCTGCATTGATGGCAAGCGCCATCAGGTTGTTGCCCAGGCCGTCTTCTCCGGCCGGGCCCGAAGCCGCTGCGGCCCTGGTCAATTCGGCCAACGCCGTCTGGGTGGCGGCCTCGTCCCGGTCGGCGCGCAGCTGGGCCAGCTTGGCCAGCTGCTCGGCGCGCACCCGGCTGTTCTCGACCTTGAGGACCTCGATGTCTTGGTCCTCGTCGACCCGGTACTTGTTGACGCCGATCACCGGCTGGGCGCCGGAGTCGATGCGCGCCTGGGTCCGGGCGGCGGCCTCCTCGATGCGCAGCTTCGGGATGCCCTCGTCGATGGCCTGCGCCATGCCGCCGTGCTCGGCGACCTCGTTGATATGAGCTCGGGCGCGTTCGGCGAGCTGGTGGGTCAGCCACTCGACGTAGTACGACCCGCCCCACGGGTCGATGGGCCGGGTGGTGCCGGACTCCTGTTGCAGCAGCAGCTGGGTGTTGCGGGCGATGCGGGCGGAGAAGTCGGTCGGCAGCGCCAGGGCCTCGTCGAGGGCGTTGGTGTGCAGAGACTGGGTGTGGCCCTGGGTGGCGGCCATCGCCTCCACGCAGGTGCGTGCGACGTTGTTGAACACGTCCTGCGCGGTCAGCGACCAGCCGGAGGTCTGCGAATGGGTGCGCAGCGACAGGGATTTCGGGTTCTTGGCCCCGAATCCGGCGACCAGTTCGCTCCACAGCAGGCGGCCGGCCCGCAGCTTGGCCACCTCCATGAAGAAGTTCATCCCGATGCCCCAGAAGAACGACAGCCGCGGCGCGAACTTGTCGATGTCCAGCCCGGCGTCCAGGCCGGCCTTGAGGTACTCCACGCCGTCGGCCAGGGTGTAGGCGAGCTCTAGATCGGCGGTCGCCCCGGCCTCCTGGATGTGGTAGCCGGAGATCGAGATCGAGTTGAACTTCGGCATCTTGGCGCTGGTGTAGCCGAAGATGTCGGAGATGATCCGCATGGACGGCTTCGGCGG
>CAZTAA010000158.1:0-7349 GCA_964611465.1 uncultured Mycobacterium sp.
CTGGGCGACGGAGAATGCACCGAAATCCCGATCGGAGGGCATCGTGACCCGAATCAGCACCGACGTAAGCGAACTGGTCGCCGCCGCGCGCGGGGGATCGGCGCGGGCGGCCGGGCGGCTGCTGAGCCTGGTCGAAAGTGCGCGGCGGGACGAGGTGCTCGCGGTCATCGAGCCGGCCCCGATCCAGGTGATCGGGGTGACCGGACCGCCCGGCGCCGGCAAGTCGACGACGGTGGGCGTCCTGGTCGGCGCCTATCGGGCGCGGGGCCTGCGGGTCGCGGTGCTGGCCGTCGACCCGTCCTCGCCCTACAGCGGCGGCGCGCTGCTCGGCGACCGGATCCGGATGGCGGCCCACATCAACGACCCCGACGTGCTGATCCGCTCGGTCGCCGCGCGCGGGCACCTCGGCGGACTCGCGGCGGCGGTGCCCGCGGCGATCCGGCTGCTGGCCGCGCTGGCCTACGACGTGATCGTGCTGGAAACCGTCGGCGTCGGTCAGTCCGAGATCGAGATCGGGGCCGTCGCCGACCCGACGATCCTCATCCTCAATCCCGGTGCCGGGGATGCGATCCAGGCGGCCAAGGCCGGGCTGCTCGAGGTCGCCGACCTCGTCGTGGTCAACAAGGCCGACCGCGACGGCGCGGATCAGACCGTGCGCGATCTGCATGCCGAGACCCATGCGCCGATTCTCAAACTCATTGCGGCCCAAGGCGAAGGGGTCGACGAGCTGGTCGAGGCGATCGACGCGCACCGGCGGGCCGACACACCCGATCGGCGCTCGGCGCGGGCCCGGGCACAGATCCTGTCGCTGGCGCAGAGCCGGCTGCAGCATCACCCGGATCTCGACGCACTGGCCGCGGCCGTGGCGGCCGGCGACAGCGACCCCTATACGGCGGCGGACCGGCTGCTGACGCCCGGCTGAGCCGCGGGTCGGCCGGCCAACCCCGGGCGTCGCCCATGCCGGGCCGTAAAAGAAGTTCTAGTCAGACGAGAACGGTGTTCTGCGCGTGCGGGCGCTAGCTGGCCGCGAAACCGTGGGCGCAGAAACCCCAGACTTCCTCGGCTGTGATCGGATGCACAGTCTCGTCGTCGGGCGGCGCGCTCGACTGCGCGGTGAACATGACCGTCTGCATCGTCATCGCCGCGATGCGCCTGGGGTTCACCTCCGGGCGCAGTGCCCCGGCCTGCCCGGCCTCTTCCATCAGTTCGCTGAACAACGCGATCAACGGGGCGTGCGCGACCCGCACCTCGGTCGGATGGGAGATGAGCAACTGCGGTGCGAAGTCGGTGAACAGTGGCCGTTTGGCGGTGGGGTCCGGCCGAGAAAGCTCGAATAGCAGCTCAATTGCCACTTTCAGGCGATCCAGCGGATCGGACTGTCCGGCGGTGGCGGCGCGGATCTGGTCGGCCGCCCGGCTCAGGGCGTCTTCGAACAGCGCCAGCAGCAGCTCGTGCTTTCCGTCGAACTGTAGGTAGAAACTGCGCAGCGATTGCCGCGACCGGTCCACGACCTCCTGCACCGTGAAGTCGGTGCTGCCCTTCTCGGTGATGATCGCCTGGGCGGCGTCCAGGAAGCGCTGCACCCGCTGCGCGGCGCGCAACTTGGCGGTCTTGATCGACCGCTCGACGGCCCGCTGTTTCCAGGCGGGCTCTTCGCTAGGGCTGCTCACCGGGACCCGAATCCGCGGGTCCGGGGCAGGGTGTCGCGATTGGACATGGAAGAACTGTACCGGAGAACGGAAAGGCATTGGGCCTGTACGTCGCGTAGATTGTCACTTTTTTGAGATTCTTACTTCCTCTCATCGAGAATGCTATTCTCCAAGGGCGCCATAGGGGTGCGCTGGAGCCTGTTGGGCCCCGCGGTGGCTTTCACAGGCCGTTAACGACGTCTCGCGGACGTCCCACGACGCATACGAGGTGACTGAATGCTGCTGGAGCTCGACTCCGATCAACGGTTGTGGCGCGACACCGCCCGCGACTTGCTCGCCAAGGAGTGCCCGGCGTCGTTCGTGCGCAGCATCGCCGAGGACCGCACCGGGTCGGTCGACACGACGCCGCTGTGGCGCAAGTGGATCGCGCAGGGCTGGACCGAACTCACCGAGCCCGCGGAGGCCGTCGAGCTCGGCATCCTGATCGAGGAGCTCGGCCGCGCCACCGACCCGACCCCGCTGCTGGCCACCCTGACGCAGTTCACCCCGCTGGTGCCCGGACACGCCGACCCCGCCCGCAGCGGCGCGGCGGTTTACGACGGAATCACCGCGGCCCGCTCCGGCGAGGGCTGGGTGCTCGACGGCACGGCCCGCCACGTGCTCGACGGCGATCGCGCCGAGCGGCTGGCCGTGGTCACCCCGGCCGGTGTGTTTCTCGTTGCCGCCGAACAGGTTTCGGCCCGCCGGGTCCCGGTGTTCGATCCGGTGCTGCACGTCGCCGAGGTGACCGTCGACGCGCTAGAGGTCGGCCACGACAGTCTGGTCGGCGGCGTGGACGTGCCGCGGGCCCGGGACATCGCCCTGACGGGCATGGCGCTGACGATGGTGGGGGCGTGTCAGCGGGTGCTCGACCTGGTGCTCGAGCACGTCCGGGACCGCCAGCAGTTCGGTGTGGCCATCGGATCGTTCCAGGCGGTGCAGCACAAGGCCGCCGACATGCATGTCGCCATCGAGCGGGCCCGCGCGCTGTCCTACTTCGCGGCGCTGACCATCGCGGACGACGATCCGCGCCGGCGGCTGGCGTCGGCGATGGCCAAGGCCGCGGCCGGCGAGTGCCAGTCGCTGGTGTTCAAACACGGTGTGCAGCTGTTCGGCGCGATGGGCTTCACCTGGGAGAACGACGTGCAGTTCGCGCTCAAGCGGGCCAAGGCCGGCGAGCTGATGCTCGGCGGGGCCGCCGAGCACCGGGCATTCGTCACCGATGCCACGCTGGCCGGCCGGGTTCCGTCGGTGGGGACCGCGTAGTGCGGCTCACGTTCGACGCCGACGTCGAGGCGTTCCGCGACGAGTTCGTCGCCTTCCTCGACGAGCATCTGCCCGACGAGGCGGTCACCGCGCAGCGTTCGCGCTCGACGGCCGACATCCCGGACTGGGCACGGCTGTGGCAGCGCGCGATGTTCGACCACGGTTGGCTGCTGCCCGGCAATCCGCCCGAGTTCGGCGGCCGCAACGCGACGATCCTGCAGCAGTACGTACACCGCGACGAGCTGTCCAAGCGCCGGATCTACCAGAGCTTCAACCCGCAGGGACTCGGCATCATCGCCGCGTCGCTGCTGTCGTTCGGCACCGACGAACAGAAGCAGCGCTGGGCGGTCCCGATCCTCCGCGCGGAGATCACCGCCGCACTCGGGATGAGCGAGCCCGGCGCCGGGTCGGACCTCGCCTCGCTGCGCACCTCGGCGGTCGCCGGGACGGACGCCGACGGCGACCACTTCGTCGTCAACGGACAGAAGGTGTGGACGTCGGGTGCGCATCACGCCGATGTGATCCTGACCTTCGTGCGCACCGACCCGGATGCGCCCAAACACAAGGGAATCAGCGTCCTGGTCATCCCGACCGACACCCCCGGCGTGGTGCGCCGGCCGTTCGCCTCGATCTGCGGGCTCGACGACCTGGATTTCAACGAGGTCTTCTTCACCGACGTTCGGGTGCCCGCGGAGAACCTGGTCGGCCCGCTCAACGGCGGCTGGGGCGTGGCCAACGGTTCACTGGGCCATGAGCGCACGCTGCTGTGGCTGAGCTATGCCGACTGGCTCGAGCAACTGATCAACGACTTCACGCCCGTCACGCCGCAGGACCGGGACCGCTACGCCACCCTGGTGATGGACACCTATGCGCTGCGCGCGCTCGGCTCGATCGCGCTGTCCCGGGAGGCCCGCGACGAGCAGGACGTGCCGGCGTTGTCGGTGCTGAAACTCTTTGGCTCCGAGGCGTTTCAGGATGCGGTCGGGTATGCCCTCGAGGCCGCCGGCCCGGACGGGCTGGCGCATCCGGCGTCGACAGCGCCGTTCGCGCCGTTCGGTGAGGACGCGACGAGCACCAGTTGGTTCGAGCGGTATGCGCGCAGCTTCGGCGGCACCATCGCCGGTGGCACGTCGGAGATCCAGCGCGGAATCATCGCCAAACGCGTCCTCGGCCTGCCGCGGGCCTGAGCCTTAATCGGATCTATTCAGCGTCCACTGACACATCTACTCGCAATTTGTCGCAGCCACCGCTGAACAGATCGGGTTTGGTTACAGTTCGGCCAGGCGGGGGACCGACTTGCGGGCCCGCAGCCCGGCGCCGGCCTTGCGGCTGAGTTCCTTTGAGCTGCCGAGCAATCCGTCGAGCACCAGCGCGCGCTTGACGTGCACATGCAGGTCGTGCTCGTCGGTGAAGCCGATACCGCCCAACACCTGCTGGCAGTGTTTGGCCGCGATCAGCGCCGCCCGGCCCGCGGCCGCCTTCGCCAGTATCGCCGTCAGGTCCGGGCTGTCCGACGACGGCAGGCTCAGGGTCGCCTCGGCGCCCTCGATGGCGACCAGCGTCTCGGCCAGTCGGTGCCGCACCGCCTGGAAGGATGCGATCGGCTTGCCGAACTGCACCCGGTCCAGGGCGTGCTGCCGGGCCAGGGTGAGCATCGCCCGGGCCGAGCCGACCAGCCACCAGCCGACGGCCTTGCGGGCCTCGCCCATCCGCATCAGTTCACCGTCGGGCACCACGCGCAGTGGCAGCCCGCCGAGGGTCGGGTCGTCGACCGCCGAGCGGCTCCACACCACCCAGCCGCCGCCGGCGTAGGGCATCGGCGGGGTCCCACCCGGATCGGCGCCGATGGTCTCCAGCAGCACGTCGTTGAGAACCGAAGCGTGCGAACCGGTTTCGCCCAGCAGCCGGAACACCAAAGGGATGGCGATGTCCGGGACGTCGGAGAGCATGTCGGCCCATCCGAGATCGGCAAGAGCGGCGTCCAGTTCGGGTCCCGAGGCCGACAGCATCGCCTTGCGCAGCCCGTCTTCGAGCATGGCCAGAGCGTCGGTGTCCAAGCCGGTGTTCATCGTCATTCCTTACCGAGGTCGAGCAGGCGGCGGGCGATGATGTTGCGCTGAACTTCGGCGGTGCCGCCGTAGATGGTGGCCGCGCGCGAGTACAGGTATTCGGTGCGCCACGGACCGTCTTCGAGTTCGATGACGCCGGGCAGCAGGTCCCGTGCGGTGTCGTAGAGCAGTTGCTCGGCGCCGGCCAGCAGCACCTTGTCGATCGAGGTGTCCGGCCCGAGCTTGTGCCCGGCGGCCAGCCGGTGCTGCGTGGCCCGCGATCGGCAGCGCAGGGTGTGCAGCGCCAGATACACCTCACCGAGTTGGTTGTCGATGGCCGCGCCCTGATCGGCGGCTTCGCCGACGAGCGCGTCGAAACGGGAGTACAGGTAGGCGATGCGCTGCCAGAAGCAGGTCGAACGCTCGTAGGGCAGCAGGTCCATGGCCAGCCGCCAGCCGTCACCGGGCTGGCCCAGCATCCGGGATCCGTCCACCACCACGTCGTCGAAGTACACCTCGCAGAACTCGTCGACGTCGTGCATGGTGTGCAACGGCCGCACCGTGATGCCGGGGGAGTTGACGTCGACGAAAAACGCCGTGATCGCTTCATGATTCGGCGTCGAGGCGTCGCCGGTGCGGGTCAGCAGGATGCACCGGTGCGAGAACTGGGCGAAGCTGGTCCAGACCTTCTGCCCGTTGATCACCCACTCGTCACCGCGCTGGACGGCTCGGGTGGTCAGCGACGCCAGATCGCTGCCGGACCCGGGTTCGGAGAAGCCCTGGCACCACTGCTCCTCGCCGGACAGCAGCTTGGGCACCATCTCGGCGGCCAATTCCGGTGTGGCGTAGTCGATCATCGTCGGCGCCAGCACCTCGAGCATGGAGTACGGTCCGGGCTCGGCCAGCCGCCGGCCGACCACCTCCTCGCCGACGATGGCGCGCAGCATGTCCGGGCCGCCGAGGCCGCCGGCGTGCTCGGGCCAGCCGTAGCGGCTCCACCCGGCGTCGTAGAGTGCGCGCTGCACGCGGGCGAACTGGCGCATGTGCCCGGCCAGCGAATGGTCCTCCGGCGGCGTCAGGTCATTGTCCGCAAGCCAGGCCCGCAGCGCGGTCCGGAACTCGTGTGGCTCATGCAGTGCGGGATCCGACACCGTCATCCGGCTTCGGGCCTGCCGATCGCATGGGGCCGGCCGTGGTCGTGGTCGCCGCTGCGCCGGATGAACGTCATGGCACGGGTTTTCAGCCGCCAGCCGTCGTCGGTGCGGACGTAGGTGTCGCGGTAGTACCCGATGCGCATGTCGTGCTTGGAATGCTCGATGAAGCACAACGGCTGGGTGCCGGTCGCGTCGTCGGCGCCCTCGACGAGGTCGACCAGGGCGGTGCCCGTCATGAACAAGCCCTTGGGCGCGGCGTCGACGAGTACCGGGAACCGGTTGAGCGTGTAGGTGTCGCCGAACGCGCTGTAGGTGCCGTCCGGCGTGAAAACACTGATGAGCCCGTCGATGTCGCCCTGGGTGATGGTGACCGCGTACTTGGCCAGCAGTTGCTGGATCTCGACGAGATCCTCAGTTCGGGTTGGCGTCATTTCTGAAAACCTTTCCGCCCTTCATGACGAAGTTGACGTGTTGCGTGACGGTGATGTCGGCCAGCGGATCCCCGGGCACCGCGATGATATCGGCCAGTTGGCCCTCCGCGAGACGTCCCCGGTCGGTGACGCTGATCAGATCGGCGGCCACGGTGGTCGCCGCCCGCAGCACCGCGGCCGGCGGCATGCCCCACTCCACGAGAGTGACCAGTTCGTCGGCGTTGCGGCCGTGCGGAATCGCCGGCGCGTCGGTGCCGACGGCGATCTTCACCCCAGCCTCGTAGGCCGCCTTGATCGACGTCTCCGCCTTGGGAAACATTTCGGCGGCCTTGTCCTGCAACACTTTCGGCGCCTTGGACACGTCCATCGCCTGCGCCAGCCGTCGGGTGGTCACCAGGAACCGGTCGTTGTCCACCAGCATCTGGATGGCCTCGTCGTCCATCAGGAAACCGTGCTCGATGCAGTCGATGCCACAGGCGACCGCGTGTTTGACGGCTTCGGCGCCGTGCGTGTGGGCGGCCACCCGCAGCCCGCGCCGGTGCGCCTCGTCGACGATGACCCGCAGTTCCTCGTCCGAATAGTGTTGCGCCCCGGCCTCTCCGGTGAGCGACATGACGCCGCCCGAGCAGCACACCTTGATCAGCTGGGCGCCGTGCTTGATCTGGTAGCGCACCGCCTTGCGGATCTCGTCGACGCCGTTGGCGATGCCCTCCTCGACGGTCAGTTCGAGCACTCCCGGCATGAAGGCGGCGAACATCGTCG
>CAZTAA010000159.1:0-2294 GCA_964611465.1 uncultured Mycobacterium sp.
CAAGCTCGTCGGCGCGAAGAAGCTGAAGTCGCTGACCCCCAAGGTCTGCAAGATCACGGGCAAGGGCAAGAAGGCCAAGGTCACGGTCCTCAAGTCGGGCAAGTGCAAACTCACCGGCAAGAAGGGCAAGAAGAAGGTGAAGGCCTCCTTCCGCGTCAATAAGTAGTCGACTCGGCGAACTCCAGCACATCCTGCACGAGTCGCGAGCTCATGGCCGCCTTCATGTGACCCATGCCCTCGTACTCGATGGCCGTCGCACCCGGTATCGCGGCGACCGTCTGCGCCACCACCTCCGGGTCGAAGAACATGTCCTCTTGCGCGCTGATGACCAGCGTGGGGACAGTGATCCGCTTGACCGCATCGGTGGCGTCGAACAGCACCTCGGCATCCGACTCCACTCGCAGGTCGCCGGCCGGGACCTGCTCGTCCTTGAACATCTGCGCCAGCAGTGGCCCAAGCACCTTCCGTTGCCGCGATTGGCTGGGTTCGGGGTAGATGTACTCCGCCATCGCCTCTCCGGCCTCCCGCCACCGCCCACCGGCTCGGGCCTGCGCCCAGCGCCGATCGACATCGTGCCCCCACGTGGTGACCCGCGCTGCGGCCAGTGCGATGACGGCTTTGCCGACCCGCTCGGGGTGGTCGGCGGCCAGGAACTGCACGATCATGCCGCCATAGGACAATCCCACGACAACATCCACGCATCCGCCGAAGTGATCCTCGATGAGGCGGGCGTAATCATCGGCCATGTCCTCGACGTTGTGCCCCTCGGGCATGTTCCGGCGGCGCGTCACCTGCCACACGCTGTACCCGGCCTCCAGCAGCGGCCGGAACTGCGCCCCGGACAGCGCGGCGAAGGTTCCCTGCGGGACGTCGCTGCCAGGCCCACCGGGTATCCAGAGCACCGTCTTGTCACCGGTCCCCCACCGCGCGAAGTCCATCGTGTTCGGGAAGGTGCCCGTCTCGGGCACTGGCATCGCCTTGATCCTCGACCGCACCGACGCCACCGCCATCGCAGCCAGCGCCGCCGTCCCGATCCCCACAACTGCTGTGCGCTTCTTCACGGTTCCAGTGTGACTCTTCCGTGACTCAGTCGTGTGCACGGATCTGCCGATGATCATCGTGTAGCCATATCGAAATGGCCGTAGCGAAAGGGGAGATCATGAGGAGAGTCGTGGGCGCCATTGGCGCGGTGGGAGTGGCCACGGCCGGGATGGCGCTGGCGCCACCTGCGACGGCAGTGGTCGACCCCGGCAACGGGGCGGCGAGCGTCACGCTGACGGCATGTGCAGGCCCCAACAACGCCGACACAATGGACCCAGCGTGCAGCTACATCTACCTGACCCCTCAACCCATCGGGGGAGCGACCGACAAGCCGTACACGTACATCACGCAACCTGGCGCGGTCGCGTGGGACAACGGATCGGTGACGTCCATGGCGTTGGCCTTCCCCGCGTCCGGCCAGACCTGGCAGACGGTCACGAAACTCAGCCAGGGCGCCACGATGACCGTGCAGCCCTCGGACATCACCGGTTCGGTGGACGGCAACGGCGTAGTGAAACTCACGATGGCCTACAACGTCGAGATTGCGTTGAGCTACTTCGGGAACCAGGAGAAGTGCCTGTTGACGGGAACGGTCGATCTGAGCTCAGCCGGCACCGACACGGCCGGCCAAGGGGTCGGCAGCAACTGGAACCCTGCCACGGGCGCCTTCGCCGTCGCAGGCACGTCGACGGCTCCAACACCAGGTACGCAATGCGACGGGACCAAGATCTTCCTCTTCGATCTCACCAAGCCGATGGGGTTCTACTTCGTCGGCTCGATGACCCTGCCGCCGCCTGACGCACCGCAGACGGCGACCGTCAAGGTGGCCAAGAAGGTCAAGAAGTCCGGCAAGACGATCCTCATGAAGAAGGCCGTCGTCACCAACCTCGGGCAGAAGGCCACGGCGAAGGTGAGCTGGTCTCCGAAGAAGTCCGCGAAGGGCAAGAAGGCCAAGTACGCGAAGCTGACTGCGAAGAAGAGCGGAAAGCTCATCCTGAAGACCAAGGGCGCATCGAAGAAGTTGTTCGTCAAGTTGTCGCTCTCGGCGCCGTCGAAACCCGGCTACAAGGCATTCAGTTACAGGAAGGTGTGGAAGGCCAAGTAGGACTGGCAGGAGCCGGAGGTCGGGAACACCCGGCCTCCGGTTTCGCGTGCCGAGCCCCCGATTGCGACGTTGTTGCAGAGCCGAGCCCCCGATTGCGAAGTTGTTGCAGAGCCGAGCCCCCGATTGCGACGTTGTTGCAGAGCCGAGC
>CAZTAA010000159.1:2394-7340 GCA_964611465.1 uncultured Mycobacterium sp.
GTTGTTGCAGAGCCGAGCCCCCGATTGCGACGTTGTTGCAGAGCCGAGCACCCCGATTGCGACGTTGTTGCCGTTCTGGGGCCGCTAATCCGCCAACAACGTCACAAACCACGTTTCCGGGCGACAACAACGTCGCAAACGATCAGTAACCCGCGAGGCACTTGACCTTGCCCCAGGCCTTGCAGTCCAAGTGGGCACCTTCGAAGGACCGCAACAGCACCCGGTCACCGGAGTTCTTCAGCGCGGCGCGGCCGAGGCCCAGGTGACGCACGGCGGAGGTGGAGCGTCCGTCCCCGAGGCGGATCGTGATCCGCTGACCTGGTTGCAGCGCATCGAACGGGCCGAACTCGTAGCCGAAGCCACCGGCACGTAGTTCGTAGCCGAACAGCGACAGTGGGCTCGCGCCCTTGTTCATCAGGCGGATCAGTTCGCTGTTGGGCTTGCGGCGCTCGTCACCAGGGGGGTCGTACTTGACCGATGCGATGCGCAGGTATCCACGCGCCGGGTCGGTGCACTCCAGGCACGGGTAGACCTTCGACGCCCGCACGTTGCCGCGGGTGTCGAGCAGGTAGGCGCCGTCGCCGATGAACCCGAACTTGGTGCGGGTGCCGCGCGCAGTGGTGAAGTTGGCCCAGACCGGAGTCCGGCGCCCCCAGTAGACGCTGGACGCGGTATTCGTGCCCGAGCCGGAGCGCACGGTCAGCACGCCACCGGGATCCACTCCCGTGCCCGCCGGCAACCGCAGCCAGTCGAGGCTGCCGTCGCGGATGATCCACCGGGACAGGTCCACACGGTTCGGGCCGTCGTTGACGATCGCCACGTATTCGTCGTTGATGTTCTGCGCGTCGTCGCCGATCGGATCGGGCTGGATCACCAGCCGCAGATTCGCCTCCACGCCGGGGCCACAGAACGCGGGGTTCCACATGCGCTCGCCGCGAGCAAGCGCAGCGTCGAAGAGGTGGCGGTATTCCAGGTTGTGTACGGGCTCATACTTCTTGGGCATCCACTGCCCGAGACCGGCATTGAGCATGAGCGCAGAGGCGTCGATCCAGGAACCGTCGTCCTGCTTCACGTAGACGGTGCGAAGGCGGCGGTTGCGGATAGCGGAACGGGAGTCGCTCGAGGAGGCCAAAACCACCGACCGGCCCTCGATGGCGTTACGCAGGAACTCGTGGGCCACCACGCCTTCGCAGCCGGAGGCTCCGGACAACTTCTCAGGGCTCTGCACGCCCAGCAGGCGGATCACCTGGTAGTTGTCGGTCAGGCGGTTGCGGCTGTTGGAGAAGCGGATCGTGTCGCCATCGACAACCATCGCCGCATAACCGCGGTCGCGGATCGTCTCGCCCTGGGCCAGCGGCGGGTCGTCGGCCATCGCGGGCGGGGCGGCCAGCACCGAACCCGCCACCACACAGGCGGCCAGCACGGGACGGATCACTGTCACACCGTTAGTTTCGGCACACCAGGGGTCGAACTTGTGGATCTGTCCCCCGGATGTCCGATTTCTCCGACGCGCAACCGTCCGAAGGGGTCTAACCGACCTCCCGTAACACCGTCACCAGTGGCGACGTCGCCGCCGTGATCTGCTCCGCCGCCGGCCCGTGCCACCCGGCACCGAGCACGTGCGGATCCGGCACATCATCCGGGTGGGGCGGCTCGGGATCGCGGCGCCGGCGGCGTTCCGGGGGCTGAGGTGCCGGCGCGAAACCTCGTGCCGCATCAAGTTCGGCCACCAGCCACGCGGGCCGCTCCGGCTCCGACGGCAACGGCATCACGTACTGTCGCGGATCGCCCTGCTCGAAGCGCTCCGTCCAGCCCTGCGGCGCCGCCACCCGCTCCCGCGCGGCCTCGACGATCCGCTCGTCCTGCAGCCACTGCGCCAATCGGCCCGCCTGCCGGATGGTGAAGGTCTTGGCTCGAGCGTCCGGGTCGAGGCTCAGCACCGTGGACTGGTGCTCGCGCGCGGCGGTCAGCACCAGGTCGGCCCATTGCACCAGCTCCGACGTCAGCGGCTGCGACTGGTGCTCGACCCCGGCCAGCAGCGGCGCAAGGGTGCAACACGGCGCACCATGCACCGCAGCGGTACCGGCCGACTGCACCTGCGCGACCCCCGCAGCCGATAGCAGTGCCTCGGCAGAGGGCGACCGACAGATGTTCGCGGTACAGACATAGAGAACGCGCACGGTTCATTGTGTCGCGGGCGCACAATGGAACGGAGGGGGTGAGGTTCATGATCGCCAGAAGTCGATCTTTGTTGCACAATGGCATCGTCCACGCACCCACGGGACGGACCGCGGCGGTGATCGGGGTCATTCTGATGGTTGTCGGGATGGTGACCGCGCCGGGGACGGCCACAGTCACCG
Source organism: uncultured Mycobacterium sp. (assembly GCA_964611465.1). Taxonomy (GTDB): domain Bacteria; phylum Actinomycetota; class Actinomycetes; order Mycobacteriales; family Mycobacteriaceae; genus Mycobacterium. The sequence continues at coordinate 4,755 of CAZTAA010000159.1, forward strand.
CCGCGAGTCCCGCGGGACGCAGCCTGGTGATCACGGTCGTGGGCGTGGAGAAGCCGAAGGTCCGCGTGCGCGGCCCCGGTGGCTACAACAAGGTCGTTCGCATCGACAGCGTGCGAACGCTTCGCAAACTCACCCCCGGCACGTACACCCTCACCGCGAAACCGAAGGGTGCACTCAAGCCCACCGATGCGGTCAAGAAGGTCCGGGTGCGCAAGAACCGGTCCATCGCTGTCACGTTCCGCTACCGCGGCCCCGACGTCACCCCGCCCGGACCGGTCACCGACCTCCGCGCCGTCGAGATCACGGCGACATCGGTGCGCCTGGCCTGGACCAACCCACCGGACGGGGACTTCCTGCAGGTCCAGGTCACCCGTCGCGGAGGTACCGGCAAGGAGACCGGCAACCTGGTCCTCGACGACAACGGCACCGGTCTTCGCGAGGACGGGCTGAGTCCCAACACGGAGTACACCTACACGGTGGCCACTGAGGACGAGGCGGGCAACCTGTCGCCCGGAGTGAGCCTCACTGTGCGCACCCTCGCGTGAGGTTCCTCCCCGCTGGGGGATCGATCAGCCGCAAAACGCTGGCAGACTGACTGCCGTGACTGAAGTGACCGACGAACTCGATCTCTCCGCCCAAGCCGGCATCCTGCTCGGCGCGTTCATGACAGGGCGGTCGTTCCAGCCCAACCTGCTCTCGCGCGCCACCAAGGACCAGGCGATCCTGACCGGCGTGGCAGCGGCCACAGGGTACGGCTGGGGCACCTCCGCCCACTCGTTCCTGCGCGCCATCGCGCGACGTTTCGGCCGGGCCGGCCTCGGCACCAGCATCGCCGTTGACGCCGCCGCCGTGGCAGTGGGGGCCGCTGCCTACAAAGCGTTGCCCGCCAGCGATCAGGCGCCACCCAGGCGCGCCGTCGCCCGACTGGCCGCGCTCGGTTACGGTGCGGCAGGAGCCGCGGGCCTGGTGGCTGCCGCTGGCCGGTACGTCCCCGGCAACCAGTCGGTGGTGAGCACAGGCAGCGCCGCCCTGGTCGCGGGCGCTGGTTACGCGACCATCCGCAACTCGGTGGTCGGTTCCGCGGACGGGACCGACGGACGCGCTCATGAGGACATCACACGTAGCGTCTCCCCGCCCAAGGCCATCGCCGCCGCCGGTGTGACCACCGCGCTGCTGATCGCTGCGGGCCACGGCGAAGCCAAGTTGAGCGCTGGCATGGCTCGGCTGGCGGCGACCATCCTCGGCGGGGACCCCGCCGACCACCGCACTGCAGGCCGTTTCGCGTCCTTCGCCACCCTGGCCGCAGCGGGCTGGGGCGCGGTGACCCTGGTCAACCGGAAACTGGCCGTTGGCGGGAACGCCGCGGACGACTCGAACACCACGGCTCCCGAGATCTCGGAGGTCACCGGCGGACCAGGTTCCTTGATCCCCTGGAGCAAGCAGACCCGCGAGGCCTCGCGGTGGCTGCGTGAGGTCCTGACCCCGGAACAGATCACCGAGGTGATGGGTGAGCCGGCGAAGCAACCGATCCGCGTGTACGCCTCGTTGCAGAGCGCCGCGACCGAGCAGGAACGCGCCGAGTTGCTGCTCGCCGAGATCGACCGGACCGGCGCGCTGGACCGCTCGGTGTTCGCCATCTTCTCCGCCACTGGCTCCGGCTACGTCAACTACGTGGCCAGCGAGACACTCGAGTACCTGACCCGCGGCGACTGCGCTTCGGCATGCATCCAGTACTCGGTGCTGCCCTCGGCGCTGTCCTTGAACCGCGTCCACATGGGGACCCGCCAGACCAAGATGGTGGTGAACGGCATCATCGAACGGCTCCTGGCACGTCCGCCTGAGAAGCGGCCGAAGTTCGTGCTCTTCGGCGAGAGCCTCGGCTCACAGGTCAGCCAGGAGATGTTCCGCGGCGAGGGGATCACCGGTCCGGCGGGCATCGCCCTGGATGCGGCCGTGTGGATCGGCACGCCGAACGCGACGAAGTGGCGCGACGAACTGTGGGGTGGCCGCCCCGTCGGGCAGGCACCGTCGGTCGGTCCGGGGGCGGCCTTCCTGCCGCGCGCCGTGCGTGACTGGCGGGGGCTGTCCGACGAGCAGCGCGCCGGCGTCAAGTACCTGCTGCTCAACAACGGCGACGACCCCATCCCGAAGTTCGGCCCGCAGTTGCTGTGGCGCCGACCCGATTGGCTCGGCCCCGACAACACGCGCCCGCCCGGGGCTCCCCGCGGCACGGCGTGGCAACCCGTGGTCACGTTCTTCGCCACGTTCCTCGACATGCAGAACGCCCTGTCCCCGACGCCGGGGAGGTTCGACGAGGGCGGTCACGACTACCGCCGCGAGACCCCGGAGGCCGTGCGCACCGTGTTCGGCCTCGAGGCGACCGAGGAGCAGATGGTGCGCGTCCAGCAGTCCCTGCGCGACCGGGAGTTGCATTTCGAGGTCCAGCGCGACTGGGCCGCCGCGGTGGCTGCGCCCGAGGAGAAGCGGGCGGAGGCCGAGGAGAAGCTCGAGAAGAAGGTGTCCGAATGGGTCGGACATGAGGTCACACCCGAGGACATCGAGAAACTGGCGGAGTAGGGCGCCGCG
>CAZTAA010000160.1:0-7234 GCA_964611465.1 uncultured Mycobacterium sp.
CTCAGACGACGAGGTTAACCAGCTTGCCGGGGACGACGATGACCTTCTTCGGGGTCGCCCCGTCGAGGAACGCCAGCACCTTCTCGTCGGCCAGTGCGGCGGCCTCGATGACGTCCTTCGCCGCGTCGGCCGAGATCGTGATCTTGCCCCGGAGCTTGCCGTTGACCTGAACGGGGAACTCCACGGTGTCCTCGACCAGGTACCGCGGATCGGCCTGCGGGAACGGGCCGTGCGCCAACGAGGTCTCGTGGCCCAGTCGTTGCCAGAGTTCTTCGGCCAGATGCGGAGCCAGCGGCGCGAGCATCAGCACCAGCGGTTCGACCGCCGCGCGGGCCGTCACACCTTCCTTGGTGAGGTGGTTGGTGTACTCGATGAGCTTGGCGGCCGCGGTGTTGTTGCGCAGGTTCGCATAGTCGTCGGACACGCCGTCGATGGCGCGGTGCAGCGCCTTGAGCGTCACATCGTCCACGGCGCCGTCGGTCACCCGGGTTTGGCCGGTCTGCTCGTCGACGACCACCCGCCAGACCCGCTGCAGGAACCGGTAGGCGCCGACGACATCCTTGGTGGCCCAGGGGCGGGAGGCCTCCAACGGGCCCATGGACATCTCGTAGACCCGCAGGGTGTCCGCGCCGAAGTCGTCGCAGATCTCGTCCGGTGAGACGGAGTTCATCAGGCTCTTGCCGATCTTGCCGAACTCCTGGAACACCTCCTGGCCGTCGAGATAGAACCGGCCGTCCCGCTCGATGACGTCGGCGGCCGGCACGTAGCTGCCGCGGGCGTCGGTGTAGGCGAATGCCTGGATGTAGCCCTGGTTGACCAGCCGGCGGTACGGCTCGCGGGAAGTCACATGGCCCAGGTCGTGCAGCACCTTGTGCCAGAACCGCGAGTACAGCAGATGCAGCACCGCGTGCTCCACACCGCCGACGTAGAGGTCCACACCGCCGGGATCGTCCGGACCGTGCTCGGCGGGCCGCGGACCCATCCAGTAGGCCTCGTTCTCCTTGGCGCAGAACGTCTCCGAGTTGTGCGGGTCGCAGTAGCGCAGCTCGTACCACGACGAACCGGCCCAGTTCGGCATGACGTTGGTGTCGCGGGTGTAGGTCTGCAGGCCGTCACCGAGATCCAGTTCGACGTGCACCCAGTCGGTCGCCTTGCCCAGCGGCGGCGACGGCTCACTGCCGGCGTCGTCCGGGTCGAAGAGCACCGGTGAATAGTCCGGGATGTCCGGAAGCTCCACGGGCAGAGCGGATTCGGGCAGACCGTGGGCGCGGCCGTCGGCGTCGTAGACGACCGGGAACGGCTCGCCCCAGTAACGCTGGCGGGCGAACAGCCAGTCCCGCAGCTTGTACTCGACACGCTCGGCGCCACGGCCGTCGGCGACCAGGCGTTCGACCACGGCCTTCTTCGCATCCGCCACCGTCAGACCGTTGAGGTAGTCCGAGTTGACCACCACACCGTCACCGGTGTAAGCGGCCTGCGAGATGTCGCCGCCGGCAACGGTTTCCACGATCGGCAGGCCGAACTCCGTGGCGAAGTCCCAGTCGCGCTGATCGCCACCGGGCACCGCCATGATCGCGCCCGTGCCGTAGCCGAGCAGGACGTAGTCGGCGACGAAGATCGGCACCTGTGCGCCGTTGACCGGGTTGACGGCATGGGCGCCGAGGAACACGCCGGTCTTGGTCTTGTTCTCCTGGCGCTCCAGATCGGACTTCGCCGCGATCGCTCCGCGGTAGGCGGCGACCGCCTCGGCCGGGGTGCGCGCACCGTACGTCCAGCGTTCGTCGGTGCCGGCCGGCCAGGCGTCGGCGACCAGGCTGTCCACCAGTGGGTGCTCCGGCGCGAGCACGAGATAGGTTGCACCGAAGAGGGTGTCGGGCCGCGTGGTGAACACCTCGATGTCGCCGGCGGGTGAGCCGAACAACACGCTGGCGCCGGTCGACCGGCCGATCCAGTTGCGTTGCATGGCCTTGACCTTGTCCGGCCAGTCCAGGACCTCGAGATCATCGAGCAGCCGGTCGGAATACGCGGTGATCCGCATCATCCACTGCCGCAACCGCTTCCGGAACACCGGAAAATTGCCGCGCTCGCTGCGGCCGTCGGAGGTGACCTCCTCGTTGGCCAGCACCGTGCCCAGGCCCGGGCACCAGTTGACCATCGAGTCGGACCGGTAGACCAGCCGGTAGCCGTCGATCAGGTCGGCGCGCTCCGCGGCGCTGCGCTCGGACCACGGTTTGCCGTCCGGAGTTCTTGCCCCGGAATCGAATTCGGCCACCAACTCGGCTATCGGCCGGGCCTTGTTCGCGTCGGTGTCGAACCAGGCGTGGTAGATCTGCAGGAAGATCCACTGTGTCCATTTGTAGAAGTCCGCGTCGGTGGTCGAGAAACTGCGCCGGGTGTCGTGCCCGAGCCCCAGCCGGCCGAGCTGACGGCGGAAGTTGACGATGTTGGCCTCGGTGCGGATCCGCGGGTGGGTGCCGGTCTGGATGGCGTACTGCTCGGCGGGCAGCCCGAACGAGTCGAATCCCAAGGCGTGCAGCACATTGCGGCCACGCATCCGGAAGTAACGGGCGTAGACGTCGGTGGCGATGTAGCCGAGCGGATGACCGACGTGCAGACCCTCGCCCGAGGGGTAGGGAAACATGTCCTGCACGAACATCTTGTCCGCCGGCACGGCCGCGCCGTCGGCCTGTGCCAGGGAGCCCACCGGGTTGGGCACGTTGAAGGTGCCCCACCGGGTCCAGTTGTCCTGCCAGGTCTCCTCGATCCGACCCGCCAGTTCCGCGGTGTACCGGAAGGCGGGTGCGTCGGTGTCCGGGCCTGTCTCGCTCACGTCAGACAGGGTATAAGGGCACCCCTACGCAGCCGAAATGGCGATCTGCGTCACAGCTCCGGCGCGGAAGGTCTCGGTTGCGTTGCGGGGCGGTCAGCGCTTGGTCCCAGCTCGGTCCCAGGTCGCTTTCGGCGCCCGGAATCGGCCCGGTACGGCGTTACTGTCAGCGTCTGTCATGGAGTGCGTTGCGCCCCGAAGATCGCGTAGAAGGACGGGTCGATGTTCCACAACGGCCGTAATTGGCGGGTACTGGCAGGCGGCGTCGCCGCGGGCGTCGCCGGTGTGGTGGGCTTCGCGGGAACCACCGCCTCCGCCGACCCCACCCCGGCGCCACCCGTGGTACCGGCGCCCGTCACGGTGACCCAGACCGTCACGGTCGCGCCGACGGCCACGGCCGCCCCCGCACCCTCCGCGGCGCCGGGCGCCGTGCCGTCGCAGGCCGCGGCTTCCCCCGAGGTGCCCACGACGGTCCTCGCCACGCCTGCCCCCGTCACCGTCGCACCGGCCACGCCCGCCCTGCCGGCACTGGTCCCCGCCAGTTCGGGCACGCTCAGCGACTTCTTCCGCGAGAAGGGCGTCACGCTGGAGCCGCAGAACCCCCGTGACTTCCGGGCCCTGAGCATCACCCTGCCGATGCCGACCGGATGGTCGCAGGTGCCCGACCCGAACGTGCCCGACGCGTTCGCGGTGATCGCGGACCGCAACGGCGGCGACGGCCTGTACACCTCGAACGCCCAGGTCGTGGTCTACCGACTGGTCGGCGATTTCGACCCGCGCGAGGCGATCACCCACGGCCACATCGACAGCCAGCAGCTGACGAACTGGCAGACCACCGACGCGTCGCTCGCCGAGTACGGCGGCTTCCCGTCGTCGGTCATCGAGGGCGCCTACCGGCAGAACGACATGATCCTGAACACCTCGCGCCGTCATGTCATCGCCACCGTCGGGCCGGACCGCTATCTGGTGACGCTGTCCGTCACCACCGCCGCCAACCAGGCGGTGGCGGCGGCACCGGCCACCGATGCCATCGTCAACGGCTTCCGCGTCGCCGCTCCGGTGACCGTGCCCACGCCGGCCGCGCCCGCACCGGCAGCGCCGGCGGCACCGTCGACGGCTCCCGCGGCACCGGCAGCACCGGCAGCACCGGTCGCGCCCGCGGCGCCGACGCCGATCCCGGTCAGCTGACCCCGCACCGGCCCGGTCGGCGATTACGGGATCAACACCGGTTCTCGTAGGGTGGCGTCATGCTGTTCGTCGGGTTGCTGTGTCTGGTCGCGGCCGTGCTGCTGGCCGCCGCCGCCCTGGCAACCCTGATCCGTACCAGGGGCCGGCTGCCGGATCTTCGTGGGCAGGCCCGCCGCGCGCTGGTGCCGACGCAGTTCGCGGCCGCCGTCATGCTGGCCGCCGCCGGACTGCTCGCACTGACCGTCGGGCGGCACGCCCTCCCGCTGGTGTTGCTGGCCACCATCGGCGGCATCGGCACGCTGGCCGCCGGCGCCTGGCAGGCCGGGCGCCATGCGGTGGAGCGGGCGAACGCCGAGCCGGCCGGCTGCGCGGGCAGTTGCGGCACCTGCACGCAGTCGTGTTCCTGATTCGTCAGTTGCGGCTGATGTCGATCGGGTGCGTCGCCAGCATCGACAGCGGCAACGGCTGACGCCGCAGGATCCGGGCCCACAGATCGATCCGCTGTTCCACCAGGACGTCGGAGGGCAACGCGGACAACACGATCCAGTCGTCGCGCTCGATCTCGCCCTCCAACTGCCCGATGGTCCACCCGGAGTACCCGGCGAAGATCCGAACCCCCTCGAGCGCCGGAGCGACGGTGTCCGGATCGGCGTCGAGATCGACCATCACGATCCGGCCGGACACGTGCCGCAGACCCGGGACGTCATGCGGGTCCGTGCCCGCTCGCAGCGAGCCCAGGCACAACGCCGCGTCTCGTTTGACCGGGCCGCCGATGAACATCGTCTTCGGTTTGGTCGCCAGCTTGGCCCACTGCGGCAGCACGTTGTAGACGGCGGTTTCACTGGGACGGTTGAGCACCACACCGAGCGTCCCGCCGTCGTTGTGCTCCACCACGTAGATGACGCTGCGCCGGAACGTCGGCTCCAGCAGGTCGGTGTTGGCGAGCAGCAGCGAGCCCGCCCGCACCCGGTGGGCGGCGGGCGCCATGAACTCCTCGGGGTCTTCGGGCTGCGCCACGCGACCCATCATCTCACCCCCGCGGGTCACCGTGACAGACATCGCAGCCGAACGCCGGGCCGTTTGTAGGCTGCCTTACGGGATTCGACCGAGTCAGGGGAAAGCCATCGTGGTTGACGCGCGCGCGGCGGGCACGCTGTGGCGTGCGGTGCGCGACCTGCCGCTGTTCGGCCGGCTGCTCGCGATCCGGATGGTCAGCCAGTTCGGCGACGGCCTGTTCCAGGCCGGCCTGGCCGGCGGGTTGCTGTTCAGCACCGAGCGGGCGGTGACCCCGTGGCAGATCGCCGGGTCGTTCGCGGTGCTGTTCCTGCCCTACTCGTTGCTCGGCCCCTTCGCCGGCGCCCTGCTGGACCGCTGGGACCGCCGCTGGGTGCTGGTGTGCGCGAACGCCGGACGCCTGGTGCTGGTCGTCCTCGTCGCGCTGCTGTTCGTGATCGGCGCGCCGGACCTGCCGCTGCTCTGCGGTGCGCTGCTGGTCAACGGTTTCAACCGGTTCGTGGCGTCGGGCCTGTCGGCGGCCCTACCGCACGTCGTGCCGCGGGCGGAGGTCGTGACGATGAACTCGGTGGTGACGGCCGCCGGTTCGGTGGCCGCGTTCCTGGGCGCCAACTTCATGCTGGTGCCCCGAATCCTGTTCGGCGCCAACGACTTCGGCTCGGCGGTGGTCGTCGCGCTGGTCGCGGTGCCGGTGCTCACCGCGCTGATCCTGGCGGCCCGTTTTCCGGCCCGCGCCCTGGGTCCCGACGGCGCGGCGCCGGCGATCCACGGCTCGGCGCTCTATGCGGTGGCCACCGGCTGGGTGCACGGGGTGCGCACCGTGGCGACTCGCCCGACCGTGGCGGCCACCCTGGCGGGTCTGGCCGCCCACCGGATGGTGTTCGGGATCAACACCTTGCTGGTCCTGGTGATGGTGCGGCACGGCGCCGCCCCCGGAACCACCGGACTGGTGCCCACCGCGATCTTCGGCGCCGCCACCGCCCTCGGGATGTTCCTCGGGACGGTGTGCATGCCGATCCTGGTCAACCGCTGGGGCCGGTACGCCACCGCCAACGGCACGCTCGCCGTGGCGGCGGTCATCCAGCTCGCGGGCGCCGGGCTGCTGCTTCCGGTCATGGTGGCCTGCGGCTTCCTGCTCGGCGTGGGCGGCCAGGTGGTCAAGCTGTGCGCCGACAGCGCCATTCAGCTCGACGTCGACGACGCGCTGCGTGGTCACGTCTTCGCCGTACAGGACTCCCTGTTCTGGCTGGCGTTCACCGCCGCGATGACGGCCGCGGCGGCGGTGGTTCCGGCCACCGGTCACGCGCCCGCGCTCGCGCTGGCCGGATCCGTCGTCTACCTGGCCGGCCTGGGCATCCACGCGTTCCTCACCCGGGCGCGCAAGGCTGCGGAATAGGCTCTGCCGATGGCCACCGCCGAACAGATCGTCGACGACCTTCGCGCCGAGAGCGACGACCTCGACGCGTTGGTGGCGGACTTGGCGGACGACGGCTGGGCGCAACCCACACCGGCGGCGGGCTGGACGATCGCCCATCAGATCGCGCATCTGCTGTGGACGGACCGGGTCGCGTTGACGTCGGTCACCGACGAGCCGGGGTTCGCCGACGTCCTGGGCGCGGCCGCGCTGAACCCGACCGGGTTCGTCGACGAGGCCGCCGACGAACTCGCCGAACTGCCGCCGCGCAAGCTGCTCGACGAATGGCGCACCACCCGCCGGACGCTGCATGACGCCCTGTGCGCCGTGCCCGCCGACCGCAAGCTGCTGTGGTTCGGCCCGCCGATGAGTGCCGCCTCGATGGCGACGGCCCGGCTGATGGAGACCTGGGCGCACGGCCTCGACGTGGCCGACGCGCTCGGCGTGCGGCGGACCCCGACCGCCCGGCTGCGTTCGATCGCCCACATCGGGGTGCGTACCCGCGACTACGCGTTCAATGTCCACGGCCTGACGCCGCCGGCGGTGGAGTTTCGCGTGGAACTGGTTGCGCCCGACGGTGATTCGTGGTGCTGGGGGCCGGAGGACGCGGCGCAGCGGGTGACGGGTTCGGCCGAGGACTTCTGCGCGCTGGTCACCCAGCGCCGGTCGCCGGCGTCGCTCGACGTGGTGGCCGAGGGGCCGGACGCCCAGCGGTGGCTGCGGATCGCACAGGCCTTCGCGGGGCCGCCCGGCGCCGGCCGCTGACCGCCGACTCTGACATCTGTTGAGCG
>CAZTAA010000161.1:0-6728 GCA_964611465.1 uncultured Mycobacterium sp.
GACAAGCGGCTCGACGTGCTCGCGATGGCCAAGGTCAAGCCGGGCGACTAGCCCAGCCAATCCCCCATCTGTTCAGCGGCAGCTGCGACATCGGCCGAGTGTGGCTCGCAGAGGACGCTGAACAGATTCCGGGACCGACAGATCCAGGGAGACCGGCGGTCAGGTCGGGCGGTAGCCGGCGGCCGACTGCCGCAACTGCCAGGTCTGGGCGGGGCAGAGTTCCTGGGCGGCCTGGCTCAGCAGATACGAGACGGTGAACTCGTCGTCGGTGTTGAAGTCGGTCTTGATCTGCCGTGCCATATCGGTGTAGCTCGTCTTGGCGTTGATCTTGTCGCACAGCCCGTAGCCGTAGTCCAGGGCGGCCTGGGCGTTGGGGAAGTGGTAGGTCGGCCGCAGCGTCACGTTGATGATGTAGCCGATCTGGTCGGCACCGGCGACCGCGGGCACGGCTACGCCACCGGCCAGCGCCGCGCCGGCGAGTGCACCCACGATCATCGCCTTCAGCGGGGTCCTCATAGCCGCACAGCGTAGAGGATGCCCGCCGTCCGGGGGCGCGGTACGGGCGAGCCGGCCGCGGCTACCACACCAGTGGCGCCAGGTGTCGTCGCGCATACTCGCGAACCGCGTCCTGGTCGTCGACGGCGAGCACCGCCGTCGGCACCTGGGCGAACGAACAGGCCAGGCGAATGTGCAGTTCGGCGACCGCGAACAGCTCCTCGGCCGGCATCCGCGCACCCGCGTCCCGTAGCGCGTCGGCCATCGCCCGGGCCGCGACGGTCAGGAAGTCCTGGGCATGGTCGGCCATCCCGGCGACGACGACCGCGCCGGCGTCCAGCTCCAGGAACTGGCGCAGCACGGGCATGGTGGTGAGCAGGCGCAGGCCCTCACCGAACACCGCCACCGCGGCGTCCTGCGGTCCGGCGCCGACGGAAATGGTGCTCAGCCGTTGCATCGCCGTCTCGAAGGTCCACTGCCCGACGGCCGTCAGCAGCGCGTCGCGGCTGGGGAACCGCCGGTACAGCGTGCTGCGGCTGACCCCGGCCGACCGTGCGACCACGTCCAGGTTGGCCCGGCCCAGCCCGACGAGTTCGATCTCCTCGACGGCCGCCTTGAGAAGGGCCTCGTGCTGTTCGGCGGGTGAGGCGCTGCTGCGTTTCATTCCGGCGGCGCGAACGATTCCAGCCCGACCGAACGGTACGCGGCGACGATCTTCTCGTACTGAATCCTGTTGCGCGCCAACGGAAGCAACAGCACCCGGTCGGGCAGCAACCGCCACGCCGCCTGCAGCACGGCGGTGTAGAGCGCGAACTCCGCGTCGTGGCGGCGGTCCCAGCGGAATCCGGTCAGCTCACGCATCCGCGGGTGCATGATGCCGAACGAGCACACCTTGACGAACCGGCCGGCCGCCGGCCGCACCAGCAGCCAGGCCGGGGTGGCCGCCGCCCGCGCGGCGCCGGACAGGCCCAGGGTCGGCAGCGGCAGCCGGGTCAGACCGTCGACCACCCGTTCCAGGAACGGATTGGTGGCCAGCCTGGTCTCGACCATGTCGTCGTAGTAGGCCGTCGCGTCGGCGTAGGTCTGCGGCATCGCGGCGGCCTCACTGGGCAGGTCCAGCGGAGCGAAGGCGCTGACCAGCATCCGGTAGGCGGCCTCACGTTCGCCGTCGCGCATCCGGATTCCGGTGGCCGGAGTGAAGGAATGGATCGGCACAGGTAGTCCGCTGACCCCGATCCACTTCCACAGTTCCGGCGACAGCGCGCTGTAGCGGACATCGCGGAAGCCGTCTTTGCCGGAACCGTGGACGTCGCGGTGCAGTCGTTTGAGCCGGTCCGCCTCGACGGCGCGGTCGTCGGCATCGCCGAAAAAGACCAGCATCGTCGCGGCGCCGCTGCGTACGCCGCGGTCGGCGAAGTTGCCGGCGAACCGCCCGGTGCGGTCGACGGCGGCCGCCACCGGCGCCAGCGCGACCTCGTCGAACGCCGCCGCGCCGAACACCCCGGCCAGCGCGCTTCCGATGTGCTTGCGGAACTCCCGCATCACCCACGGCCGGACCGTCGGATCGGGAGCCGCGTCGGGGTCGGCCACTCGCTGGTGCATCGGTCCCCTTCCGCGTCGTTGAAACAAAGACTATTGATCTGTGTCAACATGTCAATGGGGTGAGAAAGGCTCTAGATTGGGGACTTTCGACATCTTCTGGCAATACCGGGAAACTGGGAGCATCGACTGATCACCGGATCGGAGGGCACGATGACCCCAACGGCGGGCCAGAGTCCCGGCCTCGATGAGTGCGCGTGGGCCTTCCTGGGTTCGGAGTTCGCCGGCAACCGCTACCTCGACTGGCCGATCGAGCGGCGCCTCGAGGCCTACCTGCGACACAGCGGTCAGACCCGATTGGCCGACACCGGCGAGAAGTTCAATCAGCTGCTGGACCGGGTCATGCTGAATTTCGCGCGGGCCCGCCGCGAAGGGCGTCTGGCGCCCACCCAGAAATAGCCTCAGACGCCGTTGTTCGGGCCGCCCGAGTTGGCGCCCGGGATGTCGGTGATCGGAAAGTTCGGCATCGGCGCCGGCGACGGCGTGTTCGGCAGCGACGGGATCTGGTCGGCCGGGATGTCGTGCAGCACGTTGGCCGGCGGCCCGTTCTCCCGGCCGCCGTAGCTGGTGCCCGGCTCGCGGTGGCCGAGCAGCTGACTGACCGTGACCAGGTGGTAGCCGTTGGCCTTCAGCACCGGGATGAACTGGTAGACCAGGTCCACCGTCGACGAGTAGACGTCGTGCAGCAGCACCACCGAGTTCGGCTTGACCTGCGTCATCAGCATGTAGCGGGTGGCCGCGATGTTGGAGTCGTTGGCCCAGTCGAAGGGGATGACGTCCCAGTTGATGTCGGCCAGGCCCTGTTTCTTCGCCTCGGCGAGCACCGTGTCGTTGATCAGCCCGCCGGCCGTGCGCAGCAGTTGCGGCCGCCGGCCCGTCGCCGCCTCGATGGCGTCATTGGCCCTGCTCAGCTGAGCGGGGATGTCCTTCGGCGGGATGCCGGTCATGTCCGGGTGCTCCCAGGTGTGGCTGCCGATCTCCATCCCCGCCTCGGCGATGCGCCGGGCGCCGTCGGGATTGGCCGCCACCTTGTTGCCGATCAGGAAGAACGTCGCCTTGGCGTCGTTGTCCCGCAGGATCCTCAGCAACCGGTCCGTGTAGGGGCTGGGCCCGTCGTCGAAGGTCAGGGCGACGCACTTGACCGCCGCGCAATCCACGGGGGCGGCATCGGCCCGCTGCGTCCGAGCGGTGCAACCGCCGATCACCAGGACTGCCAGCAGCAGGGCGACGAACCGGAAACGCACCCTGGCAGCCTACCGTTCCGCGTTGAAATGGCCCTGAGGGCGAGAATCGCGCCGATTCGTCGCTCTCAGTGCCATCTCGACGTGCGGTCGGCCGGGTCAGGGCAGGGCGCCGGGGCTGATCTCCTCGAGCATCTCGGTGACCAGGGCCGCGATCGGTGAACGCTCGCTGCGCATCAGGGTGATGTGGGCGAACAGCGGATGTCCCTTGAGCTTCTCGATCACCGCGGCGACACCGTCGTGGCGGCCGACCCGCAGGTTGTCCCGCTGCGCGACGTCATGGGTCAGCACCACCCGGGATCCGGCGCCGAGCCGGGACAACACGGTCAGCAGCACGTTGCGCTCCAGCGACTGCGCCTCGTCGACGATGACGAACGAGTCGTGCAGCGAGCGGCCGCGGATGTGGGTCAGCGGCAGCACCTCGAGCATGCCGCGGGACAGCACCTCGTCGAGCACCGCGGGACTGGCCAGACCCTCGAGGGTGTCGAAGACCGCCTGCGCCCACGGGCCCATCTTGTCGCTCTCGCTGCCCGGCAGATAGCCCAGCTCCTGCCCGCCCACGGCGTACAGCGGGCGGAACACCACCACCTTGCGCTGGGTGCGGCGCTCCAGCACGGCCTCCAGGCCGGCGCACAACGCCAACGCCGACTTGCCGGTGCCGGCCTTGCCGCCCAGCGACACGATGCCCACCGACTCGTCGAGCAGCAGGTCGAGGGCGACGCGTTGCTCGGCGGACCTTCCCCGGAGGCCGAACACTTCGCGATCACCGCGCACCAGCTGTACCCGCTTCTCGGCGTTTACCCGGCCCAGGGCGTGCGAGCTGCCGCCCAGCAGCCGAATCCCGGTGTGGCACGGCATGTCTCGCGCCGCCTCGAGATCGATCTCGCCGTCGGCGAACAAACCGTCGATCACCTCGGCGGCCACGTCGAGTTCGGCCATTCCGGTCCAGCCCGACGTCACGACGTCCTGGGCGTGGTACTCGTCGGCGGTCAGGCCGACGGCGCCCGCCTTGACCCGCAGCGGAATGTCCTTGCTGACCAACGTGACTCGTTTACCCTCGGCGGCGAGGTTGGCCGCGCAGGTGAGGATCCGCGCGTCATTGGTCTCGGTGCGGAACCCCGCCGGCAATATGGTGGGGTCGCTGTGGTTGAGCTCCACATGCAACGTACCGCCCTGTGTCCCAACCGGAATCGGCTGATCCAGCCGTCCGTGCTCGAGCCGCAGGTCGTCGAACATCCGCAACGCCTCGCGGGCGAACCAGCCGAGTTCGTGATGGTGGCGTTTGGCCTCCAACTCACTGATCACGACCAGGGGGACGACGACTTGGTGCTCGGCGAACCGGGTGCACGCCCACGGGTCGGACAACAGAACCGACGTGTCCAGCACATACGTCCGGATCTCTTCGGTTGTCCCGTCCCGGGAAGCCGACGGCGAATCAGTCACGTGGCGCTCCTCGACCCACGCGGCCCCGCGAAGGAATTTTCAGCGGGCGCAGCGGCATCAGGACCGGGGCCGGTCCTGCCGTAGGCACTACGGGAGATACCGCCCGGACAGCAGAGCATGTCGCTAGCCATCGCGTACGACGCTACTCCCGCAACACCATTCGCGCGTGCGGCGCGCCGCATGGAAGGCCGCGAAAGCGGCGGCGGGACAGCGAGTGAAACGCCCGCGTTACGCGGAGATGAACTTGCGGAGTTCGGCGCGGCCATCCAGACCCAGGGCGGTGATCTCGTCGGAGATCACGGCGCGCAACTGCTCGGGGCCGAAGATGCCGGCCTCGGCGACGTTGGCCACCTTGCCCTGGTAGGCGTTGATGTCCGCCCCGACGGGCTGCAGCGCCGCCGCGCGCCGCGCTACGGCGCCCACGGTGGCCTCCTCGTCGTAACTCAGGCACCACCGAACCAGGTTGGAGAAGAACAGTTCGTGGCGCTCCTCGTCGGTCGCGATGTGCTCGACGAGCGACTTGAGCGCGGGCTCGTCGATCCGCTCGGCCAGCCGTCGGCAGAACACCGCATGGGTGCGCTCGAAGAAGGCCATGAACACCAGGGTCTCGATCTGGGTGAACTCGCTGGCCCGGTAGCCCTTGTTCTGGACGTGGTCGACCCGGACGTCCTCGTTGGCGGTCGGGTCGAAGTTGCGGGTGACCACCAGGTAGTTGCGCAGCGCGATCGCGTGCAGGTGCTCCTCGGCGGTCCAGCGGCCCAGGAAGCGGCCCCACTTCCACTCCAGGATGAAATGCTCGACCAGTTCGCGGTGGTAGCCGGCCAGGTTGTCCTTGGTGACCAGCAGGATTTCCAGCGCGTCGACGACCGGCTGGGGCAGCGTCTGCTGGTCGGGCGTCCAGTCCTTGCCGCCGAGGAACGCGAAGTTCTCGCCCTGGTCGAAGGGCACGTAGTCGTGAGCGAACCATTCCTGGGCGGTGTCCAGGTGGCGCTGCAGGTTCTCGGCGACCACCGGCTCCAGCTCGATGGTCAGCGTGTTCGCAACGGGAAACTCAGCCATGGAGATAACTGTAACCCGAGTTCACACTTTCCTTGAAATCTGTGATCGCGGCGTTGCGGAATCGGTGACCTAAGTCCCCGCCCAGAGTCACGTTGTTCGCGGGCCTACTCGCAAGACGGGTACAACAAGCCGACTCTCGGCGAGAGTTCTACAAGGTCAGGCCGGGGTACAGCGGGTTGGCGGCCAGCAGCTCGCCGGACGCGGCGCGCACCCGGTCGGCGACACCGTCGGCCAGCACGTACTTGGCCTTCGACTCACCCTGCGCTTGCGTGTCGGACAGGACCTCGACGATCAGCTCGGCGACCCGGTCGAAGTCGTCGGAACCGAAGCCGCGGGTGGTCAGCGCCGGGGTGCCCAGCCGGACGCCGCTGGTGTACCACGCCCCGTTGGGGTCGGCCGGCACCGCGTTGCGGTTGGTCACGACGCCCGCATCCAGCAGCGCGGATTCGGCCTGCCGTCCGGTGAGGCCGAACGACGTCACGTCCAGCAGCACCAGGTGGTTGTCGGTGCCGCCGGTTACCAGGTTCGCGCCGCGCTTCAGGAAGCCGTCGGCCAGGGCCTTCGCGTTGTCGGCGATGGACTGGGCATACGACTGGAACGCGGGCTGCCGCGCCTCGGCCAGCGCGACGGCCTTGGCGGCCATCACGTGGGACAGCGGGCCGCCGAGCACCATCGGGCAGCCCTTGTCGACGGCCGGCGCGAACTCCTCGGTGGCCAGCACCAGACCGCCGCGCGGCCCGCGCAGCGACTTGTGCGTCGTCGTGGTGGTGACGTGGGCATGCGGCACCGGGTCCTCGTCGCCGGTGAAGACCTTGCCCGCGACCAGGCCCGCGAAGTGCGCCATGTCGACCATCAGGGTGGCGCCGACCTCGTCGGCGATCTCCCGCATCT
>CAZTAA010000162.1:0-6708 GCA_964611465.1 uncultured Mycobacterium sp.
TACTTCTACCCGGACATGCCGAAGAACTACCAGATCAGCCAGTACGACGAGCCGATCGCCGTCAACGGCCACCTCGACGTCCCGCTCGAGGACGGCACCACCTGGCGGGTGGACATCGAGCGCGCCCACATGGAGGAGGACACCGGCAAGTCGCTGCACATCGGCAGCGACACCGGCCGGATCGCCGGCGCCACCGAATCGCTGCTCGACTACAACCGGGCCGGCGTGCCGCTCATCGAGATCGTCACCAAGCCGATCGTGGGCGCCGGTGAACGCGCCCCGCAGATCGCCCGCGCATACGTCACCGCATTGCGTGATCTGTTGCGCGCGTTGGATGTTTCCGATGTCCGGATGGACCAGGGGTCGATGCGCTGCGACGCCAACGTGTCGCTGATGGCCAAGGACGCCGACGAGTTCGGCACCCGCACCGAGACCAAGAACGTCAACTCGCTCAAGAGCGTCGAGGTGGCGGTTCGCTATGAGATGCGCCGGCAGGCCGCGGTGCTGCGGGCCGGCGGAACGATCACCCAGGAGACCCGGCACTTCCACGAGGACGGCTACACCAGCCCGGGCCGCGTCAAGGAGACCGCCGAGGACTACCGGTACTTCCCGGAGCCCGACCTGGAGCCGGTGGCGCCGTCGCGTGAGCTCGTCGAGCGGCTGCGCGGGACCATTCCGGAGTTACCGTGGTTGGCGCGCAAGCGAATTCAGTCCGACTGGGGTGTCTCCGACGAGGTGATGCGCGACCTGGTGAATGCCGGCGCGGTGGACCTGGTGGCGGCCACGGTCGCCGCGGGCGCCCCGAGCGAGGCCGCTCGCGCCTGGTGGGGAAACTTCCTGGTGCAGAAGGCCAACGAGACCGGGGTCGAGCTCGACGCGCTGCCCATCACCCCCGCTCAGGTCGCTGCCGTCGTGAAACTCATTGAAGACGGCAAACTTTCGAACAAGCTGGCCCGCCAGGTGATCGAGGGCGTGCTGGCCGGCGAGGGCGAGCCGGAGGCCGTGATGACCGCCCGCGGGCTGGCCGTGGTGCGCGACGATTCGCTGATCCAGTCCGCCGTCGACGAGGCGCTGGCCGCCAATCCCGATGTCGCCGAGAAGATCCGGGGCGGCAAGGTGCAGGCCGCGGGCGCGATCGTCGGGGCGGTCATGAAGGCCACCAAGGGCCAGGCCGACGCCGCCCGCGTCCGCGAACTGGTGCTGGCCGCCTGCGGTCAGAGTTGAACGGGGCGTCGCTTCGGCAGATACGCCATGTCGGGGTCCCGACAGTTTTTGGCGGAGATGAACGACGATGATGGACACCGCTGATCAGCGGTGAAACCATGCCGATATGGGCCGCGGCGGAGATGGTGGCGGTGGACCGACGGAGACGGGACTCGCCTGTGCCTCCTGCGGTGTGCTGCTGAGCCCGACGGCCAAATTCTGTAGCGAGTGCGGCACGGCGATCTCTAAGACCGCCGAGCACGCCGAGTACAAGCAGGTGACGGTGTTGTTCGCCGATGTCGTTCATTCGATGGACATCGCGTGGGCGGTCGGAGCGGAGCGGCTGCGCGAGATCATGGCCGACCTCCTGGACCGTTCCGCAGCCGCGGTGAAGCGCTACGGCGGAACGCTCAGCCAGTTCACCGGCGACGGAATCATGGCGGTGTTCGGCGCTCCAATCACGCTGGAGGACCACGCTGTTCGCGCCTGCCTGGCGGCCTTGGACATCCAGGACGAAGCGAAGCGGCTCGCGGACGACGTCCAAGGTCGTGACGGCATCGATCTCCGATTGCGGGCGGGCCTCAACTCCGGTCAGGTGATCGCCGGCGAGATCGGTTCTGAATCCTTGGGCTACACCGCGATGGGTGAGCAGGTCGGAATGGCTCAGCGGATGGAGTCGGTCGCCCCGCCGGGCGGGGTGATTCTCAGCGCGTCCACCGCACGACTGGTCGATAGCTCAGCAGCATTGGGGGAGGCCGAGTTTGTTCAGATCAAGGGGACCGACGAGCCGGTTCGCGTCCACCGCCTGTTGAGCGTCGGCGAACGGCGTCACGATGTCGGACGTGACGAATCCACTCTGGTCGGTCGACGGCGTGAACTGTCCGCCGTCGAGGGCTTGTTGGACCGTGCCGTTGGTGGCCACCACGGCGCCGTGATCGGCGTCGTGGGACCGCCTGGTATCGGAAAAAGCCGTCTGGTCCGCGAAGCGGCGGCGTTGGCGCGCCGACGTAACGGGGAGGTGTTCACCACCTTTTCCGAATCACATGCCAGCCGGATTCCGTTCCATGCGGTCGCAAGGTTGCTGCGCGCCGTCACCGGCGTCGAGGGTCTCGACGGGCAGACCGCCCGCGATGCGGTGCGCAACCGTGTTCCCCACGCAGATCCCGAGGACCTGCTGCTGTTCGACGACCTTCTAGGCATCGCCGATCCGGCAGATGCTTTACCCCAGATCGATCCCGATGCCCGCCGACGGCGGTTGACCGCGTTGGTCAGTGCCGCCTTGACTGCCCGCGAGACGCCGGCGCTCTATGTGATCGAGGACGCACACTGGATCGACGAGATCAGCGAGTCGATGCTGGCCGAATTCGTGGAGGTCATCTCCGGGACTCGTTCGCTCGTCCTGGTCACCTACCGCCCCGAATACCGCGGTCCATTGAGCCAGGTGCCGGGTGGACAGACCATTTCCCTTGCGCCCCTGAGTGTTTCGGAGATTTCAGCACTGGTCGACGAGTTGCTGGGGCCGGATCCATCCCTGGGCGGGATGGCCGGCACGCTCGCCGAGCGGGCTGCCGGTAATCCGTTCTTCGCTGAGGAGATGGTGCGTGATCTCGCCGAGCGCGGGGTGCTCAGCGGCGACCGAGGCAACTACCGATGCGCCATGGACGTAGCGGACTTGAGGGTGCCGGCCACTCTGCAAGCCACCCTGGCCGCTCGCATAGACCGGCTTGACTCGCACGCGAAGCGAACTCTGAATGCCGCCGCGGTGATCGGCTCGCAATTCGATGCCGACCTGTTGGTCCGCGTGGTCGACAGCCCCGAGGTCTCGCCCCTGATAGAAGCCGAGCTCTTGGATGAGGTGATTGTCGCCTCGCGCGCCGAGTACGCGTTTCGACATCCGCTGATCCGCGCGGTGGCCTACGAGTCGCAACTGAAGTCCCGCCGCGCCGAGTTGCATCACCGGTTGGCCACGGTGATGGAACAACAGGATTCGACGGACGAGAACGCCGCGTTGATCGCCGAGCACCGGGAGGCCGCCGGGAACCTGCCCGCCGCATACGCGTGGCGCATGCGGGCCGGCTCCTGGCTGATGGGCCGCGATGTCGCTGCGGCGCGGCGCAATTGGGAACGTGCTTGCCGGCTCGCCGACGCGCTCCCCTCCGATTTCCCCGATCATGTCGCGTTGCGCTGTTATCCCAGAACCATGTTGTGCCAGACCGCCTGGCGGGTGGGTAGTAGCGTCGACGAGACCCTGTTCGACGAACTGCGAACGCTGTGCACCACTTCGGGTACCGTCGCCTCGCTCGCCGCTGGGCTGTCGGGCACGGAGTTGTCGTTGACGATGGGCAACCGCCACCGTGAGGCGGCACGGTTGGCGTCTGAACAGATAGCCCTGTTCGATTCGGCCGACGATCCGATGAGCATGTTCGTGGTGATGTCGGCGGCGATGTTCGCCAAACTGCATGCCGGGGAGGTCAGCGAAGCACTCCGGGTAGCGCAGGCCGTGACCGACTTGCTCGCCGACGACGGCTCCAAGGGCAACATCGCAGAGTGGGGGATGGGATCTCCGCTGGCGGTCGCACTGCTCTACCGTGCCCAGGCCCGGGCGTGTCTCGGCGACAGCTCATGGCACGCCGATTTCGAGCGCGCCATCGCGATACAGCGAGAGCTCGTCGATGCGACCGTCGTCATCGTGATCACCTACGGGTACTCCCTGTCCGTCACCAACGGGTTTCTGTTACCCGGTGCGGCCGCAGTGGCCCAGACCGCCGATGTGCTCCGCAATGCCGAAAAGTCCAGTGACGACGTCGCACTGGCACTAGCCCAGGCAGCGCAAGGGATCGTCGTGACCCGTGCCGCAACGGCGGATCATGGTGCGGGCGTTGAACTCATGGCCAAGGGGCGTGAGGCGCAGCTGTTACAGCGCAACCTGCTCGGCGTGTCGATGGCGGACATCAGCATCGCACTATTGAAGGCCGACACCGGGGACGTCGACGGGGCGATCGCGATCGCCCGCGCGACCGTGAATGAGCTGGCCGACTCCGGCGAAATGGTCATCCGTGGCGCCGCGACCGCCGCGCTCGTGACAGCTCTACTCATGCGAGGCAACGACACTGACGTCCATGAGGCGGAGGCGGCGGTCAACCGTTTGGCGGCGGTGCCAACGGAACCGGGGTTAGTGGTGAACGACGTCTGGCTGCTGCGGCTGCGCGCCCTGCTGGCGCGGTCGCATGGCGACGACAGCGGTTACCGCGATTACCGAAACCGGTATCGCGCGAAGGCTACATCCCTCGGTTTCGAGGGGCACATGAAGTGGGCTCAAGCGATGCCGTGACGCCGCTGTGGCAAGGGATCGGAGACTAGCTCAGGTCGGCGTCGCTGCGCGGGAAGCCGCCCTGCGGGAACAGCGGGAACACCACGTCGTCGAGCTTGTCGGGATCGCCGGCGGTGCGGTTGACCGTCCCGCCCCAGACGTTGCCGTCGGGGGACAGCGCCAGCGCCCAGGCGTGCCCGTGCTGGTCCTGGCGGACCACCTCCGGTTCGCCGGTGACCGCGCCCGTGTCCGGTGCCAGTTTCACCGCGACGGTCTGCTTGGTGTTGACCAGATTCACCAGCACGCTGCCCTCGACGGCGGCACAGCCAGCGACGCCGGGTTTGTCCGGCCAGGTCCACACGGTGGAGGTCTTGGAGTCTTTGGTGATCCGCTGCAGCCGGTCACCGGTCGGGCTGCGGTCGGTGATGTAGAGCGATCCGTCCGCCGGGTCGGTGCACATCGACCCGCCCCCGCCCAGGCCGGTCAGCGCGGTGGTCAACGGCGCCTGGCCGACGGTGGTGGGCTGCTCGATCCGCAGCAGCTTGCCCGCCAGTGACGCCGGGTCGCCGGCCGCGGCCGGGTTGCCCGCGTCGCCGGTCTGGACCATCAGGGTGGTCGGACTGGTGAAGATCAGCGCGCCCGCATTTCCCGTCGCGCCCTTGGGAATGCCGGTCAGGATGTCCTTGGGCACGTCCCCGTCGGCGATGCGCACCACGCGGTTGTCGCTGGGCGTGCTGATGTAGGCGTACATCAGCCGGTCCTGCTGGTAGGTCGGCGACTTCACGATGTCGAGCAGCCCGCCGTCGCCCGAGCCGTCGACGGGGATGACCATCCGGGTCTTGGGCTCGGCGTTGACCGACACCTCCTTGACGGCCCCGGTGGTGCGCTCGGCGACCAGGGCGGTCTTGCCGTCCTCGCCCATGATCAGTCCGCTGGTGCTCTCGAGGCAGCCCTGCATGACGCCCGGCGCCGGGCAGGCCTTCGGGAACGGGTTCGCCGGCAGCGGCGGGGGCGGCGGCGGTGTCGAGGTCGGCGGTGGTCCCAGCTCCGGTTCGGTGGTGAACGGCTGGGACTGCGCGTCGTCGAATCGAGCGCAGCCGGTGAGCGATCCGGACATCGTGACGAGGAGCCCGGCGGCCACCGCGGCCAGCGCGCCGCGGACGGTCGGGGGCATCGGCATGCAGCCAGGTTACGGATTGCGATATTGCCCGGCAAAAGGGCCGCTCAAATCCCCGATTCCGGGGAATTTCGCCTTACCCTGGCTTTCGTGACGAGCTCATCACATGACCCCAGCTGGCAGCGGCCGGCGTCGGCCAGCCTGGTCGACCCGGAAGACGATCTTCCGTCGGCCACGTACGCGGGCGATTTCGAGACCACCAAGATTCCGAACTACACCAGTCAGTCGGGGGACGCCTACAGCGCGAGCACGGCCGACGCCGTCAATCCGTACGCCGCCAACCCGTACGCATCGGACAAGGCGACCGGCCTGGACGTGCTGAACGATCCCGAGCCGCTGCCGTACGTGCAGCCGCAGGCGCCGCGGGCCGCGTCCGTCGGGCCCGAGGAGATCGAACCCGGCGACGATCGGCCACAGACCTCCGACCGCCGCGGCACCCAGGACCTGGGCCTGTTGCTGTTGCGGGTCGGCTTCGGCGCGCTGCTGATCGTGCACGGACTGCAGAAGGTGTTCGGCTGGTGGGGCGGTGCCGGGATGGGCGGCTTCAGCGACGGGCTGGCCGACCTGGGCTTCCAGCACGCCAACATCCTGCCGTATGTGGCGGCCGGCACCGAGATCGCCGCGGGTGTGCTGCTGGTGCTGGGCCTGTTCACCCCACTGGCCGCGGCCGCGGCGCTGGCGTATCTGATCAACGGGTTGCTCGCCGGGATCGCGACCCAGTCGAACCCGCGGCAGTTCGCCTTCTTCCTTCCCGACGGCCACGAGTTCGAGCTGACGCTCATCGTGGTCGCGATCGCGATCATCCTGATCGGCCCCGGCCGCTACGGTTTCGACGCCGGACGGGGCTGGGCGCGGCGGCCGTTCATCGGCTCTTTCCTGGCGCTGCTGCTCGGTATCGGCGGCGGTATCGGGGTGTGGGTGTTGCTCAACGGCGGAAACCCGCTCGGCTGACTTCAGACGGCAATCTGATGCTCCTATTGCTGTCAAGCGGTGGTGAGCCAGGTTCTGTAGGTGTCTG
>CAZTAA010000163.1:0-6658 GCA_964611465.1 uncultured Mycobacterium sp.
CCGGGCGGCGCACCCGGGCCGGGGGCTCCGGGCTCCGCGCCCGGTGGCGGCGCCTGCTGGGCGGCCATCGCGTGGATCACCGGGCGCACGTAGAGGCGGGCCGTCTGCCCGAGGTTGCGCGCCTCGTTGCCGTCGTTGCCCGGAACCGTGATGACCAGGTTGTCGCCGTCGATCACCACCTCGGATCCGGACACGCCCAGGCCGTCGACACGCGAGGTGATGATCTCCTTGGCTTTCTGCAGCGATTCACGCGTCGGTGAGGAGCCGTCCGGGGTCCGCGCGGTCAGCGTGACCCGCGTTCCGCCCTGCAGGTCGATGCCGAGCTTCGGCTTGGCCTGCTTGTCGCCGGTCAGGAAGACCAGCAGGTAGGCGCCGATCAGCAGGACCAGGAACAGCGTCAGGTAGCGGTACGGATGCACCGTCGCCGTAGGCGATGCCACGTTGGTGTGTCTCCTCGCAAGTTCTCAACCGCGCCGTCGCGACTGTCCGCGACCGACCCGGAAAAGGGTACGTGCCCGGCCTGGCAACCGGGTCGGCGGTCAGGGCCGGTCGGTCTTGGTGCTCTCCACGATCCCGGTGGTTTCGGTGATCTCAGCGGGTCCGGCGGCGTCGATCGGGCCGGCGACGTCCTGCTCGGGCTCGATGCGGTCCCGGATCGCCAGCTTCATCCACGTCGTGACGACGCCGGGGGCGATCTCCAGGTCGACGGTGTCGTCGCTGATGGCGGCGATGGTGGCCTGCAGGCCCGAGGTGGTGTGCACCCGGTCCCCCACCCGCAGCGACTCGTGCAGGTCGATGGTGGCCTGCATGGCCTTGCGCTGCCGTCGCGACGCGAAGTACATGAAAGCGCCGATGATGACCAGCATCGGCAGGAAGGTGATCAACTCCATGACGGACTATTCCTAACGTCGGGTTCGCTCACGCAGGCACCGGCGACCGCGGGCCACCGCGCTTCATCGGTGTCCAGTGTGCCAGTTCGCCACGACGCGCCGGCCGTCGCACGTTCCGAAGGGCGGTGGAAACACGGCCCCGGGCCCCGCCGTGCGGACTACGCTCGTCGCGTGACCGACCTGGAACAGAGCCGCCTGCTGGCAACCCCCATCCCCGGGCCCCGCTCGATCGAACTGGCCGCGCGCAAGTCGGCCGCCGTGTCGAGCGGTGTCGGTGTGACGATGCCCGTGTACTGCCAACGGGCCGCCGGCGGGATCCTCGAGGACGTCGACGGCAACCGGCTGATCGATCTGGGCTCCGGCATCGCGGTGACGACGATCGGCAACTCGTCGCCGTTGGTGGTGGACGCGGTGCGCGAGCAGGTCGCCGACTTCACCCACACCTGCTTCATGGTCACGCCGTACGAGGAGTACGTCGCCGTCGCCGAGCACCTGAACCGGCTGGCTCCGGGCACCGGCGAGAAGCGCACGGCGCTGTTCAACTCGGGGGCCGAGGCCGTCGAGAACGCCATCAAGATCGCGCGGTCGTACACGAAGAAGACCGCGGTGGTGGCCTTCGACCACGCCTATCACGGCCGCACCAACATGACGATGGCGCTGACCGCCAAGTCCATGCCGTACAAGAGCGGGTTCGGGCCGTTCGCCCCGGAGATCTACCGCGCGCCGATGTCGTATCCGTACCGCGACGGCCTGATCGACAAGGAACTGGGCACCAACGGTGAGCTGGCCGCGGAGCGGGTGCTGAGCATCGTCGACAAGCAGATCGGCGCGGCCAACCTGGCGGCGCTCATCATCGAGCCGATTCAGGGCGAGGGCGGATTCATCGTTCCGGCACCGGGGTTCCTGCCGGCCCTGCTGCGGTGGTGCCGCAACAACAACGTGGTGTTCATCGCCGACGAGGTACAGAGCGGCATCGCCCGTACCGGCGCGATGTTCGCCTGCGAGCACGAGGGCATCGAGCCCGACTTGGTCGTGATCGCCAAGGGCATCGCCGACGGCCTGCCCCTGTCGGCGGTGACCGGTCGCGCGGAGATCATGGACGCACCGCACGCATCCGGGCTTGGCGGAACCTACGGCGGCAACCCGATCGCATGCGCAGCCGCGCTCGCCACCCTCGAAACCATCGAGACGACGAACCTGATCGACCGGGCCGGTGAGATCGAGCGGTTGATGAAGGACCGGCTGGGCCGGCTGCAGGCCGACGACGACCGGATCGGCGACGTGCGCGGCCGTGGCGCGATGATCGCCGTCGAGTTGGTGAAGTCCGGTACGGCAGAACCCGATCCGGATCTGACGAAGAAGCTGTGCACCGCCGCGCACGCCGCCGGGGTGATCGTGTTGAGTTGCGGCACCTACGGCAACATCCTGCGGTTCCTGCCGCCACTGACGATCAGCGACGAATTGCTGCTGGAGGGTCTGGACGTGCTGGCGCTGATCCTGGCCGACCTCTAGGCGCGGGAGTCACTTCGCGGCGGTCCGCCAGAAGTCGGTGATCAGCCGCACGATGCGCTCGCGGTCGATCAGCAGCGGTGAGATGTGCCCGGTGCCGGCGACCTCTTCGACGCGACAGTCCGGGATGAGGGCAGATGTGCGGCGAGCTTCGTCAGGACGCCAGCCCATAACGTCTTCGCGGACACTCACCACGAGAGTGGGAACGGCGACCCGCGGAAGGAGGTCCTCGATGCAGCTGCGATGCAGCATCATCGACCGTATCGCGTGCAGCATGCCCCTGCGGTCCGCCGACCGGAACGACTCCATGACGATCGCCGCCTGATCTGGTTGCGCTGCAACGGATTCCGGGCCAAGAAGCGAATCCTGGAGCTGGTTCACGATGAAGTGGGTCGGCCCGGCGAACCGGTACATCGCCACCAGTGGCCGGCCCTTGGTCCACATCTCGCGCCGGGTGAAGCCCCGGATCGGCGTGCCGACGGTGGTCAGGCTGCGCAGCCTCGACGGCGCGGTCGCCGCGATTCGGATGCCGACATGGCCACCCCATGCGTTGCCCACCCAGTCGACGCGTTCGGTGAGCCCCAGTCCGTCGAGGGCCCCGACGGCGGCACGGACGCACTCTTCGAAGCTGAAATCACGGTAGACGGGCTCGCTCTTACCGTGAGACGGGCCGTCGATCGCATAGACGGTGCGGTCGCGGGCCAGTGTCTCGAACAGCGGCCCCCACGAGTCCGAGTCGACGAACAGGCTGTGCCAGAGCACCACCGGGGGTCCTTTGCCCGCCCGCCGGACGTGTAGCCGGCCCAGTTCCGTGCTGATGAATGTCGACTCCGTGGTGATCATGTCTGCCCCCAAATTACTTCGGAATCCGAAACTTCGGTATCCGTAGTATTCTCTGCCGTCATGGCCACGTCAAGAGACAGCCACCCCGAGCGGCAGGCGGTCGGTCAGCTGCTGGTCCGGCTGCTCAACGAGTTCCGCGCCGAGCTGGCCGCCCCGCGCGCCGAGCACGGGTTCGCCGACATCCGCGACACCCACCTGCAGATCTTCGGGAACATTCGGTTGGGCGGTATCAGGCTGACCGAACTGGCCACTCGCGCGCAGCTGAGCCTGGCCGCCACCTCCGAACTCATCAACGACCTCAGCGCGTTGGGATACCTCACCCGGCGTCCCGATCCCGCCGACGGCCGCGCCAAACTGATCGACCTGACCCCGCGCGGCCAGGCGCTGATGGCCGCGGCCGGCAGCCGGGTCATCGACATCGAGCGGCACTGGTCGGCCGTGGTCGGACCGCGCCGGTTCGCGGCGATGTGCGACACGATGCAACGGCTTCTCGACGAACTCGACCCCGAGGACTCCCGGGAGTGACGCGGCGCCGGACATCATCGCCCACCTCTGCCGTTCCATCCGATACCGTTGGCGCCGTGAAACATGCCGTACTGCGTGGCGGGGTGCCGCTGGCGATTGCAGCCGGCCTGCTCGCGATGATCGGCTGCACCGATTCGACCGCGGCACCGGGCCCGCCGACAGTCGTCGCGGCCGCACCGGCCCCACCCCCGGCAGCGCCTGCGCCGGCTGCTCCGGCCGTTCCCATACCGACCGGAGCCCAGCCCCCGCTGGCCGACGACCCCGCGGCGATCGGCGACGACCTGGTGGCCGACGAGCGCGCCGTACGCAACCCGTCGACACCCGAGGCCGAACTGGCGTCGGCCGCACACCGCCAACAGGCGGCCTACCGTGCCATCGGCAACAATCCCGAGTGGGACGCGATCGTGCGTCCACGGATACCACCGGATCTGCTCGACGCCTATGACCGCAACGTCGAAGCCCGCCGCCATCTCAATTCGCTGGCTCCGGTCCGGGACACATTGCCCGCATGGCGAATTCAACCGCCCGCACCGGCCGGCGATCTCCTCGGCTACTACCACGACGCCGAAGCGGCCACCGGAGTCGGGTGGAACTACCTGGCCGCGATCAACCTGGTCGAGACCCGGTTGGGCAGCATCAACGGAGACAGCACCGCCGGAGCGCAGGGCCCGATGCAGTTCCTGCCTGACACGTTCGCCGGTTACGGCGGAGGCGGCGATATCCGCTCGCCCCGCGACGCGATCATGGCGGCTGGCCGGATGTTGGCGGCCAACGGCTTCGCCAACGATCCCTATCACGCGGTCTACCAGTACAACCACTCCGACGCGTATGTGCGGGCGGTCGACCAGTACGCGGCCGTCCTCGCCGCCGACCCAGCCGCGTTCGCGGGCTACTACCACTGGGACGTCTACTGCAAGACCACGGCCGGCGACGTGTTGCTGCCGATCGGATATGACGCGGCCGCTCCGATTCCCGCCGCGGAATACGTCGCCGCGCACCCGCAGTGACTTACGCCGGCCTAGGCAGCGTTTTTGCCGAGGTGGGTGCTCAGCAACCATTCGGTGCGGCTGATGTCGATGCGGGACTGACCGGGTAGCGGTGGCGCCTGGGAGCGGTGCCGGGCACCGGTCGGAGTCGTGAATTCCGTTGTGTGGACGCCGTTTTCGTCGTGCTGGGCGGTGAATCTCCAGCCGGGGGCTTCCTTGGTGTAGTTGCATGCTTCACACAGCCCGTCGCCGTTGTCCACCGAGGTCATTCCGCCGCGGGCAGCGGGCTGGATGTGGTCGATGTGACGGATCGGGGCATCACAGTACGGAGTCCGGCAGGTGTCATCGCGAGTGCTGATGAACCGGGCCAGCCCGCGCGGAAACAACCGGGCCCGCGACTCCATAGCCACGAGCGCCCCGGACACCGGATGCGCATACAGCCGGCGCAGTGTCGCGGCTCCGTGAGCATCGGCGGCGGCGATCAACGCACGGGCCACCCCGGCCGGGATCGGCCCGAACCCACCGATGCGGCCCGGATCATCGCCGCCGCCAAACAGACTGTCGTCGGTCAGCACGAGGTTCACCGCGACCGGCGCGGCCGCCCCCTGCTCACGGCCGGTCACCCGCGCCACCAGCGCATCGGCCATCACCTGCCCACGGGTCCGGGCATCGGTGTTGGTATCGGCGGCGTGTTTGAGCGCCGCGTACACCGACACACCCTGAGCGACCGGCAGCAGCGCCGTCACATAGCTCATGCAGTCCGGCGCCGGGCGCACCGTCACCGTGCGTTCGGTTTCGGCGCGCGCGGCCCGGTCGACCACCGCGCGCGGATCCAACCGGTAGGCGATCGCCTTGGCGTCCGCGGCGATGCGGGCGTCGCCCTTGCCCACCAGCGCCGAAGCGTCGGCACACAATTCGGCGTCCAGGGCGCGCCGGTCGTCGACGTCCAGGCAGGCCGACTCGCGGACGATCAGGGTGGCCCGCCACTCGGTGAGCACCCCGGACTCCAGCGCGGCCAGGGTGTTCGGCATCTCGTGCACCAGCGCCTGGGCGAACCCGAGATGGCGGCCGCCGCGGGACGGGGAGTCCCGGCGCGCCAACGCAATTTCGGCCCCCAACCCCCGGCCCCGCTTGGCCGCCGGCACCCCGCGCGCCTCCTCGGCCGCCCGTCGCTTCGTCGCCAGCAACACCGCCGCCCGGGCCTGTGCCGCGGCAGCACGAGCCTTCAGCGTCTCGAACCGGGAAATCGCCGCTACCAGCGCCGATTCATCCAGATCTGCATAAAATTCGAACATATGTTCACTCTACACCAGGTGCATGACAAGCAAGACGATCGCGAGCGCGGGAAGGGTCCCCTGCGCCACCGCCGCCCGGGCCTTCTCCGGAGCCGACGCCAACAGGACCAGCGCCGCGGCCGCCATCGACCCGACTCCGGCGAGCATCAGCCCGAGGCCCACAGACCTGTGCCCGAGCGACAGCGCGACGATGCCGACCACCGTGACGATCGCCAGGAACAAGTTGTAGAACCCCTGATTGAACGCCATCAGCTTGGTGGTCTCGGCCTCCTCGACCGACGTGCCGAAGGTCGCACGAGTCCGCGCCGACGTCCACGTCAGCGACTCCATCACGAAGATGTACACGTGCAGAAGTGCGGACAGCGCCGCGACGATCAACCCGGCGGTCAGCATCAGTACACCAGGTTGAAGATCAGCAGCCCGATCATGATGGCGACGACTATGACTGCGACGACCCACCGGGTTTGCGCTGACACCTGGCACTCTCCTATTCGAACAATCCCTGCTGACCGAGGCCGGCGGCGCGTGGTGGCGGGGTGAGCCCAAGATGCGTCCAGGCCTGCGCGGTGGCCACCCGGCCGCGCGGGGTGCGGGCGATCATGCCCGCCCG
>CAZTAA010000164.1:0-6565 GCA_964611465.1 uncultured Mycobacterium sp.
TCCGCCCGTCACGGCCTCTTCGAGGTTGCGCGCGCCACCCCGCCGGTCCCCCGCAACCCCAGCGCTAACCGGCGCACCCAACCCGTACACGAACGGAGAACAACCATGACCACCCACACCGACCTCCTCGCCGGCGGACGCCACACCTACTGGCTGGGCGAACGCCTCGCCGCCATCGCCACCGACCTGCTCTACTTCGTCGAACCCGGCCACGAGGAACTGCACCCCGACGGCATCCCCGACGGGCTGACCATCACCGCCCACCGCCGCAACCACACCTGGGGCTCCACCGCCCAAGTCTGGGCCCGAGACCCCCAGGCAGTCCTACAGGCCAGCGCCGAATCCAGCGCCGCACACCCCGACCTCGGCCGCTCCATCTCCGCACGCACCCGCCACTTCCGCGGCGGCGGCCTGCTCTGGACCCACACCGCACCCGTCGTCACCGACGAACCGATCAACCCACTGGACCCCTGGAGCTACGCCGCTGTCGGCCGCCACCTCTACCAGCTGCGCCCCGAATACCGCCTCGACGGCGCACCCCTATGGCAGCTCCGCACCGACGACCTCGACACCGAACATCCCCGCTTCGCCGGCATCGACTCCGCCACCACACACATCGCCGAGTTCCTCGAACCCGCACCCGCACCGACCCGGCGGCGCCGCGGCACCCGCAGCGCCTAACACCCACACCACGCCGGCGGCCGCCAACCCACCGCGGCCGCCGGCCCCTTCCTCCCACCCCACCGAAAGGACCCCACAATGAGCGAGCACGCCACCACCCCCGCAGGCCAGACGACACCCCTGCGACGCGACGGAAACGCCCACTACTACAACCAGATCAACCCGCCAACAACACATTTCATCGAACAGACCGTGGCAGTGCACCTACGGCTCTCCGACGACGGCACCCACTGGATCGTCGACGGCCCCAGCGTCGACGGCCACCCGCTCGACAGCACCTACCGCGATCTCAGCGCCACCAACTCCGAATGCGCCTGCAGCCAGCCCAAGGAATGCACCCGGCTCCGCGACCACGCCGACACTCTGCCGCTACCCACCGGCGCCGAACTGCTCACGATGCTCGCCGACGCCCTCGACGCACCCGCCGAGCTCATCACCGCCGAACAAGCCAGCAGCTGGGCCGGGCGCACCCTCACCGCCGACGAGCTCGACCGCCTCTCCGAAGCGATCCCGCACTCCTCGATCCCCGACGCCATCGACACCATCGCCGCCAGCTGGGACTAAAACTCAGCACCACGGGCCCGGTCACCCACCCCAGGGTGACCGGGCCCCCCCCTTTTCCTCCGGTCCTACCCGCCCGCAGCAGCCCCTCCGGGGCGCTTGGCGAACGCCCGATATCCGTAACCCCTCACCTATCTACCTGTCAGCAGCCGCCCAGCCTGACCGCAGGACCCCGAGCCCGCTCAACCCACACCCGCGCCGAACTGCACAGGCCGAGTGACCTTTTCGGCCCTGCCAACTCGCCGAAGGCGCTGGCGCGCCCGGCTCGCGCACGCCGAAAACCCTGCTCCGTCCCGGCGCGGCCTCTGCGGGGTTGACCCGCCCCACCCCACGGTCCATGACGCGGCCGCACTGACCGGCGCACCGCCGGTCACCAACAGTGAGGACCCACCATGTTTGACCCCTTCGACAAGATCGCCGTACCCACCACCGCCGGCACCTACGTCATCGCCCTGTACTACGACATCGACGCCGCCGCACCCGATTACAGCGACGACGGCGGATTCGTCTACCTCGGCACCGCCCGCACCATCAGCGCTCAACTCGGCGACGCCGCCCACGACGTCGCCGCCCTGCTGCGCCAGCACACCGCCGCCAATGACTCCCTCAACGACCATGAGTACCGGTCCGCGGCCGCCCTCTGCCGCTACCTGCGGCTGACCCACGGACTCACCGGCATCCTGGAAGTCACCCGCAGCGGCGACCGCTACCGCACCGCCGAGCCCAGCGCCGACCGCTACCGCAGCATCGACGGTCTGGCCTGGGCCCCCGCCAATGCGACAACACCCCTGGACTACACACGCGGCACCGTGGCCGCCTACGACGCCTGGGCCAACGGCGAGGTCTACGGCTACACCGTCGTCGCCCCCGACGGCCGAGACGTCGCCTCCTGCTGGGACTTCTACGCCGACCCCGACGAGCCGATCACCGCCGACGCTCCCCCCGGCCTGGCCACCATGGTCGCCGAGGCGCGCGAGGAGATCGACCACGACGTCGAAGCACGCACCGCCCAGGCCAACACCATCGGGTCCGGATTCATCGGGCTCATCTAACAACACTGTCCCGGCGAGCCGGCCACCGCGACATCCACCGGTGGCCGGCCGCCCTACAGCGACCCACCGCGTGCTGGCGGCCGCCCTGGCGGGCGCCGGATGCCCGCCTGCGGCGGGCGTGGGTTGGGTAGCTACTCACCTTTAACCGTCAGCAGGGGTCGCAGCCTAATCGGCCGGGGGCCCGACCGGTCAACCCACACCGACGCCGAACTACGCAGGCCGAGTGACCTTTTCGGCCCTATCAAGCTCGCTGCCGCTCGCGGGCCGAAAACCCTGCTCCGTCCAACGTCGGCTCTTCGGGGTTGACCGCCCACCCTCACCCGATTGACCGCTCCCCAGCGCTGACCGGCGCACCACTCACCACGAGAAACGGAGAACAACAATGGACCACGCATTCGAACTCGCCTTCGACCTTCTCGCCGAAGCCGCCGACCGCATCCAGCACCAGCAGTACGGCATCACCCGAAAC
Organism: uncultured Mycobacterium sp.; assembly: GCA_964611465.1. GTDB lineage: Bacteria > Actinomycetota > Actinomycetes > Mycobacteriales > Mycobacteriaceae > Mycobacterium. The sequence continues at coordinate 2,764 of CAZTAA010000164.1, forward strand.
ATGCACCACAACCACGGACCGATCCAGCTGACCACCGTCCACGAGTACAGCCCCGAACAGGGACACCACCTCGTCCTGCTCGCCAACGACGACTACGGACTCCTGGCCGCCATCGAAGCCACCGCACCCGACCTCGACACCACCCCCGACACCCGCATCCAGAAAGTCCGGGCCGGCGACCTGACCTTCCACGCCGTGCCCGGCACCTGGTCCTACCGCGCCACCGGCGCCCACACCTACACCCTGACCGCCGGAATCGGCGACGAGCCGATGTGGACCCTCCACATCGACCACGCACCCCTGGCCCTGGCCTACGACGACCTCCACCAGGCCATCGACGACGTGCTCACCACCGAACCCGCCGCCGCATAACCCACCCCGCCGGGCCCGCCACCACCAGGCGGGCCCGGCCCCATCCACCCACTCACCCACTGAAAGGACCCACCATGACCAACACCAACGACGCCGACTGGCAGGCCGACTGGGCAATCGAGATCGACCGAGGCCGCTTGGCCCTCGACGGCAGCCTGGTCGACGCCATCAACGCCCTCACCCGCGCACAGCAGGCGCTGGCCACCTTGACCAGCACACACATCTACGACACCGAGTTCGCCGAGAACCCCCAAGGCGACGACATCGCCTCGTTCCTGTCCGACAGCCTGCGCAACACCCGAGCCGCCTACCACATCGCTCACCGCGTCATCGAGGACGAACGCACCTAAAACGTCAGGGGCCGGGCTCACCGCCACCTGGTGGGCCCGGCCCCGCAGTCCCGAAAACAGCTCTGCACCAACACATCTCAACCACGGAGGCCCGACAATGCGAACCGCTCCACACCCACAATATGCGTTGCAAGGCGTATTCCCTCAGAGTAGTATCAACGTATGTTGATCGACTGGTCCGACGAGTTCAACACCTGGCTCGATCGGCTTGAAGATCACGCCCACAACGACCCGATCAGCGCCCGCCGACTCGACTACATCACCGCACAACTGCAGCACCTCCAAGAACTCACCGACGCACCCGAAGAAGACACCGCCCACCTGCGCCGCGTTCGTCAATCCAAGACCTATCCCGTCTGGCGACTGGCCCACCCCTACGACCCCGACATCGCCGTGCGGCTCATCGTGTGGTTCCCCGACGACGAACACGCCGTCATCGCCCTCTTCGCCGGCGACAAAGCCCGCATCGGAAACGCCTTCTACAACAGCGTCGGAACCCGAGCCGACGCCGCAATCGAGACCTGGAAACGCAGAAAGGACACCCAATCATGACTGTTGAAGATCGCGGAGGGGCCCGCCTCAAGAAGCTGCTCGCCGACCCCGACCGCGCCGAGCGCGTCGCCCACATCCGCCAGCAGATGCGCGAGGACGACCGCGCCTACGCCATGAACCTGGCACTGATCCGCCGCGCCGCCGACCTCACCCAAGTCGAACTCGCCCGACGCCTGGGAGTAGGACAAGCCGCGGTGTCCAAAGTCGAACGCCAACACGACCTGCTGCTGTCCACCCTGTCCAGCTACGTCGCCGCCGCCGGCGCCAACGCGCGCATCGTCGTCACCGTCGGAGACCGCGACCTGGAATTCGACCTCGCCACCCTGGCCGACGCAGCGCCACCGGAACAGTAACCAGTCGCATCCGAGGGCACCCGCCAGCGCGCGCCGCTGGCGTGGTGCCCCTCGTTCATCATCGAGCCTCGGCGCTGCGGCCCCGAGGCGCCGGCGCACTAGGAGCGACCGCCGGATGCCCGCCTGCGGCGGGCGTGGGTTGGGTAGCTACTCACCTTTAACCGTCAGCAGGGGTCGCAGCCTAATCGGCCGGGGGCCCGACCGGTCAACCCACACCGACGCCGAACTACGCAGGCCGAGTGACCTTTTCGGCCCTATCAAGCTCGCTGCCGCTCGCGGGCCGAAAACCCTGCTCCGTCCAACGTCGGCTCTTCGGGGTTGACCGCCCACCCTCACCCGATTGACCGCTCCCCAGCGCTGACCGGCAGCGCACCGAAAGGGGAAACGTCATGTCCATCACCACCGCCATCATCACCACCGACTGCATCGCCACCATCGACCAGCCCGTCGATTGCCTCCTCGACGCCATGATCGAAGCCCAGAACCGCGTCGGACAGATCACCTGGGACGACATCGCCGCCGAGCGGGCCCAGGGCACCTACCGCAACCGGGCCGGCGCCCGGACACCCATCACCGTCGTCGACACCAGCACCACCACCGACCTGCTCGACACCATCCGAACCTGGATGCCGCCCGCCTAAGCGCAGCGCCGCCCGGCCCGGCCCCGCCTCGCGCGGGGACCGGGCTACCGGCGTCTTCCGGGATCACACCTCACCAGCAGCAGCGGCCGCCCTGGCGGGCGCCGGATGCCCGCCTGCGGCGGGCGTGGGTTGGGTAGCTACTCACCTTTAACCGTCAGCAGGGGTCGCAGCCTAATCGGCCGGGGGCCCGACCGGTCAACCCACACCGACGCCGAACTACGCAGGCCGAGTGACCTTTTCGGCCCTATCAAGCTCGCTGCCGCTCGCGGGCCGAAAACCCTGCTCCGTCCAACGTCGGCTCTTCGGGGTTGACCGCCCACCCTCACCCGATTGACCGCTCCCCAGCGCTGACCGGCGCACCACTCACCACGAGAAACGGGAGAACACCATGACCACCACCACCGCCACACCCACCGTGCCCACCACCGTGTACCTCAACGAGGCCCCCGCAAGTTTCCTCGGCTTCAACCGCGCCGCACCCGCGCGGCTGCGCGCCGCCGCAACTTTCAACCTGCCCATCCCCACCGACACCCGACCACAGCAGACCGCCATCAGCGCCGCACTCGAGCACATCTTCGACGAGCTCAACTGCGAACCCACCGCCACCTGGGCCACCGGATGGCGCCGCGCCGGACACCGCAGCCTGTCCGTCGGCGACGTCGTAGTCATCGGCGAAACCGCCTGGGCCGTCGCCTCGGTGGGCTGGAACCCCGTGTCCACCGACGAACTCACCGCAGCCATCGACCGGTCCTGACCACCCGATCGGGCCCCGCCCCGGCGCGGGGCCCGATCACCACCCCAGCTCATCCATCACCCATCCTTGAAAGGACACCACCATGGGCCAATACTTCAACCCCGTCATCGTCGACCCCACGGGCCGACCCCTGGCCGCCCTCAACCCCGCCACCTACGGCGCCGGACCCAAACTGTCCACCCACACCCGCGCCGACTGCCCCCTCATGGCCGCCGTGGAAATACTGCTCACCCTCGACGGCGGTGCCCGCCTGGTCTGGGCCGGCGACTACGAGGACCCCGACGACGACCAGGATGCGCTGTATTGGCTCGTCGAACCCCAGCATTTCGTGCGGTTCGCCGGTCTCATCGACCCCGACGAGCCGGTCACCCCCAACGCTGAAGCGCCCACAGCACTGCCGGCCCACCGGTACATCTGCAACGCCGACAAGCGCCAGTACCTCGACAAAGACCACTTCGGTGTCGACGACTACGGATTCCGGCGCTCCCCCCTGCCCTGGCTCACCGCCGAAGGCGGCCTCGCCACACACAGGCGCCACACCACCTGGGCTCGCGACCGCATCTACCTCGCAGCCCAGCACCCAGGCCCCGGATGGACCGAAGTGCCCGCCCTGCTCTGGGTCTGACCAACCACCAGCCCGCCCGGGTCCGCGCAGCCGCGCGGGACCGGCGGGCCTGTGGTGTCTTCCGGTCCGCCGCCCCCTGTCGGCCGGCGCGCCCGGAGGCGCGGATGCCCGCCTGCGGCGGGCGTGGTCCGTAGCCCCTCACCTTTAACCGTTCA
>CAZTAA010000165.1:0-2027 GCA_964611465.1 uncultured Mycobacterium sp.
GGCAAGCGCGTGCTGGTGATCGGCGTCGGGAACTCCGGTATGGACATCGCCTGTGACGCCGCCCGCAACGCCGAGGCCGTCTACCTGTCCACCCGCCACGGCGTGCACGTGATCCCCAAGTACGCCCTCGGCAAACCCGTGGACCAGCTCAGTTCGCCGCTGATGGCGTACGTGCCGTTCCCCGTGGAGCGGTTGGCGTACGAGGCGATCGTGCGCATCGCCACCGGGCGCCCGCAGGACCGCGGACTGCCCAAGCCCGACCACCGTCTTCTTGGTGCCCACCCGACCGTCTCCGCGGAACTGTACGACCGTGTCGGCCACGGCGACATCACCATGAAGCCGGACATCACGCGCTTCGACGGTGAGAAGGTGGAGTTCGTCGACGGCACGAGCGAAGCCGTCGACATCGTCGTGTACGCAACCGGCTACAACATCTCGTTGCCGTTCCTCGAGGGCGTGTACACCGCCGAGCACAACAAGATGCCGCTGTATCTGCGGATCGTCCCGCCGGACCTGCCCGGCCTCTACTTCATGGGCTTCATCCAGACGGTCGGTTCGGGCATCCCGCTCACCGAGTACCAGGCCGAGTGGGTGGGCGATCTGATCACCGGTGCGGTGCCCATGCCGTCGCGCGCTGAGATGGACAAGTGGATCGAGCACGACCAGAAGGAGATGGCCAAGCGCTATCTGCGGTCGGAGCGGCACACGATGCAGGTGGACTACTGGCGCTACATCAAGACGATGAAGGACGCTCGGGGTCAGGGGAGGCTGTCGAAGGTCCCGTTGGTCAACAAGATCCCCGTGTTGGGCTCGCGGTGAAGGCTGTCCTCGCCGACCTGTCCACGCCGCGCTACCTGTGGACGGCGGCTGCCGGAAAGGTCAAGAGCGACGCCGGCTGGGGGCCGGGTGGATTGATGCGGCTGGCGGACGTGCCCGAACCCCGGCTGCCCAAGGACGGCTGGGTACGGATCAAGCCCGAACTCAGCGGCATCTGCGGAAGCGACGTCGGTTTGGCACACGCAAAGTCGTCCTTTGTGATGTCTGCCTTCTACGCCGAGCCCAAGGCGATCCCCGGACACGAACTGGTCGGGGTGGTCGTCGAGGGTGCGCGTGAGGGGGAGCGGGTTGTGCTCGACCCGATCATCTCCTGCGTGCACCGCGGCTTCGAGCCCTGCCGGACCTGTCGTGACGGCCGGCCGTATGCCTGCGAGCGCTTCGACGAGGCCGGCGTCACCGGATGTCACGCGCCGGGTCAAGGGTTCTCGGACGCGGTCGGCGGCGGCTGGGGCGAGACCCTGGTGGCGCACGAGACCCAATGCATCCCGATCGGTGACGTGCCCTCGCGGCGCGCCGTGCTTGCCGAACCCGCGTCGATCGGCCTGCACGCTGCGCTGCAGTGGAAGCGGACGGGCGACCGGGTGGTGGTGATCGGGCCGGGGACCATCGGGCTGCTAGTGACGGCGGCTTTGCGGATGCTGCACCCGGATCTGGACATCGCGATGGTCAGCCCGGGCGAGTTCGGTTCCGCTCGTGCGCTGGAGGCCGGTGCCACGCGCATTCTGCCCACCGGCGCCGGTGCGGTGGAGGAACTCGCTGCCAGCGACGGCGGGCGGGTTGTACGGCCGCGGATGACCAAGGTGCCGATCCTCGAGCAGGGGGTGGACGCAGTGTTCGACTGCGTCGGCTACCCGGACACGATCGACCTGTCGCTGCACCTGCTGCGGCCCGGCGGCATGCTCGTTCTGGTCGGTGCCGCGGGTAAGCAGACGGTTGACTGGAGTCTGGTCTGGAGCCGGGAATTGACCGTGCAGGGCACCATCAACTCGGGTCCGGAGCCGGCATTGGGCGGTCGGCGCACGATGGAGCAGGTGGCCGAGTGGCTTGCGGACCCGTCGTACCGCGTCGACGGGATGGTGACGCACACCTACTCCCTCGACGAGTGGCAGCAGGGCCTGACCACCGCCTCCGCCGGCCCGAAGGCGCAGGCGGTCAAGGTGACTCTGCGGCCGAACGAGGACCTGCCGCTG
>CAZTAA010000165.1:2127-6557 GCA_964611465.1 uncultured Mycobacterium sp.
CCGATGCCGTGCAGGAACCGGGTGTCCGCGCCCACCATCCACAACCCCTTGATCGGGGTCTTCGCGCCCGGGCGGTTACGCAGCATCTGCCCCGGCGTCGCGGCCAGTCCGTACGACGTGCCGCCGGTCGAGCGGACGAAGCGCTCGTGAGTGATGGGCGTCGCGGACTCGTGGAAGACCACCGACGTCGAGATGCCGGGGATCGCGCGTTCGGCGGACTTCATCAACGAGTCGTGGAACTCCTGCTTGCGTCGCAGATACTCGGGGTTGCGGCGGTAGGACTCCCCGCCCACGGGACCGGGGCCGTGCAACCCCCAGAAACCGTGGTCGGCAGGTGCGACGGTCATGACCTGGATGTTGGTCTGGCCGGGGCGCGCGAGCCGCGGGTTCGTCGGGTCTTTGAGGCTGGCCGAGGTCAGGTACGCGAACGAGTTGCCCGACATGCGCCCCGCGGCGGCGTCGGAATACGCGGCGTCGAAGTCGTCGTCGGGGTAGACCCACCAGTTCGTGTTGGGCTTGCCCTCGGCGACCAGGTCGCGGTCGAGGATCAGGTAGTCGACGTAGAGCGGCGCGGACATCGTCATGCGGGCGGTCTTGTGGCGAAGATCCGACGGCAGGGCGTCGGCGGGCAGCAGGTCAAGGAACGTTCGCTTGAGGTCCGCGTCGGAGACCACTATCGGCGCTGTGATTTCGTCGCCGAGGCCACGGCGGCGATCGGCGGCCGGGCGCCGGACCCGCACGCCACGCACCGTGCCATCGCTGACCAGGATCTCCTCGACCTGTGTGCGCAACAGCACCTCACCGCCGTGGTCGCGCACCACCCGCGCCAGCGCGTCGGCGATGGGCTGGCCGCCCCCGCGCGGGTACCAGGCGCCGTTCGCGTAGTGCAGGAAGACGCCGGCGTGGACGAAGAACGAGGCCCGCGACGGGGGCACGCCGTAGGTGCCGTTGATCCCGGCCAGCACCGCGCGAAGGCGCGGGGAGGCGCCGATCCGGTCCAGGACGTCGCCGAGCGTGGCGTTCATCAGCCGCAGCATCCGGTAGGCGGGCATCGCGAGGCCGGGCAACTGGGTCAACCCCGGGCGGCGCATGCCCGCGCGCATCATGGTGCGCACGTCTTCGAGCAAGCCGACGTACTGTTCGATGGCGGCGCGCTCGGCGGGGAAGGCCGCGCACAAGGCCGCTTCGTAGTTGTCCAAACCGGCGGGGACGGCGAACTCCTGCCCGTCGCCGAAGAGCAGCGTGTCGTAACCGCTGGCGTCCATGGGCAGGTAGTCGGGCCGCACGCCGAGGGGATCGAGCACCGAGGGGATGGAACCGCGCGGCCCGCAGTCACCGAGGTAGTGCAGGCCGACGTCGAACTCGTACTCCTCGCCGGTGGCCGGATCGCGATGGGTGAAGCAGCTCATGTTGCCGCCGGGAACCGTGTGCCGGTCCACGACGACGACGTGCTTGCCGAGTGCGCTCAGATAGGCGGCGCATGCCAGGCCACCCGGTCCGGCGCCGATGACGATGACGTCAGCGTCCATGGTTCGAGCCAATCACAGAACGCCGGTGTGTGAGGGCGGGTCAGAGTTCCTGGTGCTCCTCGGCCCAGGCCTTGAGCACCTTCTTGCGGGCTCGCGCGCTCAGCCGATCGATGTACAGCATGCCTTCGAGGTGGTCGTATTCGTGCTGCAGACAGCGAGCGAGCAGGCCGTCGCCGGACACCTCGATCGGCGCCCCCGTGTGGTCGAAGCCGGTGACCGTGGCGTGATCGGGACGGGCCAGCGGGTGGAACTGGTGACGCACCGACAGGCACCCCTCGTCGTCCTCGTCGAGGTGCCTCTCCGCCGGAGGCAGCAGCGTCGGGTTGATCATCACGCCGCGGTGGAACACCTGGTTCGCGTCGGGGCAGTCGTACACGAACACCCGCAGGCCTACGCCGATCTGGTTGGCGGCAAGGCCCACTCCGTCGGCGGCGTACATGCTGGCGAACATGTCGGCGAGAAGTCGGTGCAGGTCGTCGTCGAACTCGGTCACCGCCGCGCACCGCGTGGACAGCACAGGGTCGCCCACCTGCACGATCGGGTGGACGGTGCCTTCGATGCCGAGGAATCCGGATTCGCGCTCAGTCATGACGGAATCCAGGGTAGTCAGCCCACCGGCACCCACAGCAGCCGCAGGTCGGTCACCCGCACCGAGGTGCGCTTCAACTCCACCGTGACGGGCACGACCGCGGCGGCCTTCGCCTGCCACTCGGCGTTGAGCGCCTCCAACTCCGCGGTGAGCTCCGCCTCGAGATCGGCGATCTGTGCCTGCACCTCGCCCACCTTGGCCTGCGCAGTGTCCGCGCGACCCTTGGCCGCCGAAGCCCTGCGCGCCGCACTGCTGATCGACGACACCGACTTGCGACCGCCGAGGAAGCCACCGAGCACGGATGCCGCGGAGTCCATCACGCTGCTGCTCACCGCCGAACTCGCCTGCTGCGCCTTGGTCTGCGCACTGCCGAGCCGGGTGTGCAGGGTACGGAGTTTGCTCTCGTACTTGGTGCGAAGTGGCGCCGCCTTCTTGTCCGCCTCGGCGGCTGCGGTCTGCTGGCAGCGTGCTGCGAACTCCTCGGGGGTCTCGCCAGGGCGGGCGAAGAGCTTGAGGTCCGGGTTGCTCATGACCTCCCGCGATTCGTGGGCGACCACGTGGTCGGTGAGGTCCTTGGACAATGTCGACCAGTAGGTCTTGTTCGCCACCTTCGCGGTGGGCAACACGTAGCGGGCGTTGAGCGGCGGTTGCGCCACGAGGTCCCGGTCGTCGTAGTCCACTTGGATCGGCGACAGCGTCAGGGACTGCTCCGGCGCCGGGAAGAGCACCGCCTCGTACTCCTCCGGGATGGGCTCCGATTTCGGCATCTCGTACCGCACCGCGACTCGCGCGATCACGGCCGCCTGCAGGCGGGGGCCGGTGGACGCGGCGGGCACCGCGCCGACCTGCGAGGCCCACGGTGCCGCCGGGTCCATAAAGGCGACGGGGATACCCTCGGCCACGGCGGGCATGACCGGGGTCTCGTCCTCAGCGGGTGCCGGTTCGGGCACTTGCTCAGGCACGGCGGCAGGCGGTGGGGTCGCCGCGGCGGCAGCGGCACCGAGGGTCGGCGCGGCCCCGGGCACGGGAGCCTCGGGCTGGGTGGCGATCGGCGGCGTCTCGGGTGCGGCGGTCTGCTCCGGGGAGGTGGGCACCTCGGGCGGTGCGGTCGCCATGACCTGCGCGATCTGATCGCGGGTCATCGGCCCGCGCAGATAGCTGCGCGCCCACTTGGTGCCGAACTGCTCGACGTCGTTCTTGCCGGCTTTGCGGATGAGGAACTGCCGCTTGCCCAGCGCCGAAATCGCCTGCGAGATGTCGACTCCGGGTGGCATCCCTTCCAGCAGCCGTGCCTTGTCGTTCTCCGTGGTCAGCCGCCCGATCATCCACGTGCCCGCGTTGCTCACCGCCTTGTAGTCGATGTCCACCGGGTTCTGGGTGCTCAGCACGACGCCGAGGCCGAACGCCCGCGCCTGCTTCATCAGCAGCATGATCGGCTTCTTCGTCGGAGGGTTGGCGGTGGGCGGCAGGTAGCCGGCGACCTCGTCCATGTAGAGCAACGCACGCAGGTCGGTGGTCCCGCTCTGTCGGCGCATCCACGTGACGAGCTTGCTCAGGACCAGCGAGGTCGCGCTCTGGCGGTCCTCGTCGGACAGGTGCGCGGTGGTGACGATCGCGCAGCGCGGCCGGCCGTCGGCGGCCCACAACATGGACTGGATGTCGATGGGTTGGCCGGTGATCCAGTTGGCGAAGGTCGGCGCCGCGAGCACGGCGTTGAGCTTCATCGCGAACGCCTGCCGGTCCTTGGGTGGGAAGAACTCGTCGAGGTCGAACACGCCGAGTTTGCGCATCGGCGGCTGGTTCACACGAGCGAGCAACGTCGGTAGGTCGATGTTCTCGCCGGCCGCCCAGGCCGAGGCGATGATGTTGCTGAGCAGGATGTGCTCACGGCTGCTCAACGGGTCCGCGGAGATCCCGACCACGGACAGCAGGCTCGTGACGTATCCGTCGATCTCGTCGGTGACCACTTCCTGGTCGTCGGTCTGCGGTGCCTGCAGCGAGCCGAGGACGTTGAGCGGAATGCCGGCGTTGCTGCCGGGGGTGTAGATCGCGACCTCGAACTTCGCCTTGAACTCGGCCATCTGGGGCTCGGCGATACCCCAGGGCGCAAGGCCCTCCTTCCACATCGCGGCCTGCTGGGCGGCGAAGGCGGGGACACCGGCTTCCTTGGCCAACGATGGGTCGACCCACGGTTCGAACTCGGGGCCGGTCAAGCCGGGGAAGACCAGCGCCAGGTTCGTCAGGTCGCCCTTGGGATCGATGAGCAGGCACGGGACGCCGGCGTTGAGGCATTCCTCGATAAGGCCCACGCC
>CAZTAA010000166.1:0-6359 GCA_964611465.1 uncultured Mycobacterium sp.
AGTGAGGTCTTGTGGTTCTCCTGCCACAGCACGGTCTTGCCGTCCGCGTCGAAGAACAGCAGCTCGCCCACGATGACGAAGAACACCTCGCTGTCGTCCATGCTCTCCGGGGTGTGCGACGAGCCGGCCACCTCGTAGACGGTGTCCCCGGCGCGGGAGATCCAGTTGTTCTCGATGTAGCGCCAGGCGCCCTTCACGGTGTGCCCGATCACGATTCCGGTGTGGTAGTGCGGCGGCAGCAGCAGTCCGGCGTCGAAGCGCATCGACACGACGATCTCGGCGCGCACCGGGTCGATCTTCCAGTACTTCAGGTGGACCTGGTCGCTCAGCGGGGTGAACGGGATCCACGGGTTGTCGTCGCCGGCCATGTAGTTGACGTCGAGTTCGGGTGCGGTCTGCATGATTTCTCCTTGTTTCGGCTTTGCTGCCGCGCTTGCGGCGTAGATCCAAAGCTAGGAGAGCGCACCCCTGCCGCACTCGGCCCGCAGTGACAACGTTGCGATCGGCGTTTGTGACGCCGTCACAGTCCGGTTGTGTGCTGCTGCGCCAGCCCCGGCAGCGTCGGCAACAGCGCCAGGGCCACCGAGAGCTCGAGGACGTCGGTGTCGATGCTGCGGCCCAGGATCTGCTCGGCCTGGTTGACCCGATAACTCACGGTATTGGGGTGCACGATCAGCCGCCGCGCCGTCCGCGCCCGGCTGCGGTTCTCCTGCAGATAGACCGCCAGCGTGGTCGCCACCCGGACCGTGTCCTCGTCGGGGGCAGCCAGCGCACCCAGCACCCGCGTCACGAACGACGCCGCATGCTCAGTATCCGCGCTGGCCAGCGCGGCCACCGCCACCTCCCGATAGTGCGTCACCCGATCGCCGCCCGGCCCGGTGAGCGCCGCCACCCGCCGCGCGTGCGCGGCCTGCAGATGCGTGTCGCGAAAGCCGGTCAGCCCCGCACCGGGATCCCCGAGCGCCAGCCGCACCCCCGGCTGCGGGGAAGCCCCGATGGCCGATTCGGTGAACGGCTCCCGGCGGCTGACCCAACCCGCCACCGCCAACGACCCCACCGGGTGCACCAGGTGACTGTCCGCGCCGGCGGCGGCCGCGACATCGGCGATGACGCTCCCGAGCAGCGCCTGGGCGTCACCGTCCTGCGGCACTTCGTCGACCCAGGTCAGCACCCCGATGTGCCGGCGGTTCACGTCGTAGCGCAGCCGGATCGACGCCCGGTGCCCGTCGCGTTCCCGCCCGGCGACGATGTCGTCGACGGCCGTCGCCCGGGCCGCGGCCGCACCCCGCAACCAGGTCTCCCGCTCGGACTCGTAGGCTTGCTCGGCGCGCACCAGCGCCCCGTCGACGTAGCCGAAGATCCAGCCGGTGGCCAGCTCGATCGCCTTGGCCAGATCGGCCGGGCCGGGTTCGGCGGCGACGATCCGGGCGTGCATCCACTGCCACACCAGCTCCTGGGCCAGCCGGTAGAACCGCATCAGGTCGGCCAGCGGCGCCTGCCGCTGCGCGGCCGCCCGGGCGATCGCCGTCGTCGACGGCGGCAGGTCCACCTTGCGCGGGTCGGCACCGGCCTCGATGACCTGCGCCACCTGCCGCAGGCTGGCCTCGGTGCTCACCAGGTGTTCGGTTACCATCTGCTGGTCGGGAAACAGCGCCGGCAACTCGGTGCGCATCCGCGCGACCGCCGTCGCGGCCAGCTCACCGGCACCGGCGCGCATCTCGGCGGCGATCGGCACCAGCACCCGCTGCCACACCCGCTCGGCGCCGTCGTCCGCGCCGTCCGGCCACTGCAGGCTCATGGCCGGAATCTAGTCCGATTGTCACCTCGTCACAATGGCCGCGCTCGACGTTGGCACGGCGGCACGGGACGGCGAGGGCGTCGGCACCGTAATTTGCTCTCAACGCCAGAGCCGACCCGACAAGGAAATCCGATGCAACTCATCTCGCCCATCGACTCGACCTTCCTGCTCGCCGAGTCCCGTGAGCACCCGCTGCACGTGGCCGGGCTGCAGCTGTTCACCCCGCCAGCGGACGCCGGACCGGAGTTCGTGCGCGAGACCTACGAGGCCATGCGCGCCCAGCAGGACCTGACGCCCACCTTCCGCAAGCGCCCCTCGTCGGCGCTCGGCGGCATCACCAACGTGGCGTGGACCTACGACGACGACGTCGACCTGGACTACCACGTGCGCCGCTCGGCGCTGCCCGCCCCGGGCCGGGTGCGCGAGCTGCTCGAGCTCACCGGCCGGCTGCACGGCACCCTGCTCGACCGGCACCGCCCGCTGTGGGAGATGCACCTCATCGAGGGCCTCAACGACGGCCGCTTCGCCATCTACACCAAGATGCACCACGGTGTGGTCGACGGGATCTCCGCGCTCAACCTGCTGCAGGGCTCGCTGAGCCCGGACGCGGATTCGGTTGAGGTGCAGGCGCCGTGGTCGCTGCCGCCGCGCGCCGCGGCGGCCGACGCCAAGAACGGTGGCCGGCTGCAGAAGCTCACCGGCGCAGTGCAATCCGCGGGCCGGTACGCATCCTCGACGGTGCAGCTCGGCCGGGCCGCGCTGGTCGAGCAGCAGCTGACCATGCCGTTCCGGGCGCCGCGCACCATGCTCAACGTGCCGATCGGCGGCGCCCGCCGCTGCGCCGCGCAGTCCTGGTCGCTGGACCGGATCAAGGCGGTCAAGAACGCCGCCGGGGCGACCGTCAACGACGTCGTGCTCGCCATGTGCTCCGGTGCGCTCAAGGGCTATCTCACCGAGAACAACGCCATGCCCGACGCCCCGCTGATCGCCATGGTCCCGGTGAACCTGCGCACCGCCAAGGACGCCGACGGCGGCAACGTCGCCTCGGCCGTGCTGTGCAACCTGGCCACCAACGTCGACGACCCGGCCCAGCGGCTGGCCGTCATCCAGGCCTCGATGCGGGACAACAAGACCGTGCTGTCCCAGCTGCCGCGGGCCCAGGCCATCGCGGTGGGGCTGTCCACCACGCTGGGCCCGACCCTGCTGAGCACCCTGCCCGGGCTGGGCGCGGCCACCCCGCCGTCGTTCAACCTGTGCATCTCCAACGTGCCCGGGGTGCAGCATCCGCTGTACCGCAACGGCGCCCGGCTGGACGGCAACTACCCGATGTCGATGGTGGTCGACGGGCAGGCGCTCAACATCACCCTGGCCACCAGTGCCGACAGCCTGGACTTCGGGCTGGTCGGCTGCCGGCGGGCGGTGCCGCACCTGCAGCGGCTGCTCGGCCACCTGGAGACGTCGTTGAAGGATCTGGAGGTCGCGGTCGGGCTGTGACGGTCAGCGCCAGCGCGTCTGTCGCACCCTCCCGCTAGCATTCTCGTCACGGCCAAGAGTTCGCTCGCACGCCTCCGAACGTGAGTGGACGGCAACCGCGCTACCGGCACGGTGCCCTTCGGAGAAGGCCCGGGCTGGTGGCGACCGCTGCCGGCCAAGACGGCAAGATTCGGGAATCCACCATGTCCAACGACAGTTACGAACGTCCCTGGCGGACCTATTGGCGTGTTCTCTACCCGGAGTGGGCCCACGGGCAAGGGCACTGGTACGGCAAGTGGAAGACCTCGGAAATGTGCATGGGCCTCTACCATGCAAGGCAGAGCGCCCGGTGGGAGTGGCCGCGAAATGCGCAGGGCGAGCCCGTCCCGCACCCCACCGCCGTCGTCACCTTCCACGCGTCGTCGGTGAGATCCATAACGGCCAAGGTTTGCCTGCAATGTTTGTGGGTGTCGAGAGACCTGAATGCTCCTCACGACGGGCCGCCGAGCTCTTGATGTCAGACCTCGCCGGTACCGTTGCGCGCAGGCAGCGTAGATCGGGGAATCGAGTCATGGACATCGTCTACCGCGTCGGGGGCGACGGTTATCAGTGCGCGCTGTTCGCGCAGCGCGAGAACGCCGAGCGGGTGGCGCAGGCCTTCACCGCGCTGCGCGAGTCGAAGACCTGGGGTGAGTTCCGGGCCCGGTTACCCTTCGGGGAATGGGAGCGCGAACTGGAGTATCGCTTTGAGGTCGTTCCCGCCGATGACGCGCCGTTCCATTGCGACATGGTGCCTGGCTATGCCCAGGGCGACTACCCGGAGTGGCTCAGAAAGTCTGCCCTGGAATGGTTTCCGCCCGAGCTGATCGAGAAGTACACCGGGTCGGTGGAGTACACCATGCTGAACGGTGAAGCCCTGGAACTTCCCGCCAGCAGGGCCGAGGAGATCGCGGCGGATCTGCGCGCGATGGGTTATCGGGTCGAACGAACGGATCTCGACATCGCGTGACGACCGCCGGTGGCATGCTGGAGGAATGGTGGCCACGCCGGCGACGGTCTACGCGCGTGACGGCGATGTCCACCTCGCCTACCAGGTCCTCGATAACAGCGGTCCGGACGTGCTGTTCGTGCCCACCGCCACCTTCCCGATCGACCTGCTGTGGGACGAGCCCACCGTGGCCGGACACCTGCGCCGGTTGGGTTCGTTCGGTCGGCTGATCGCCACCGACCTCCTCGGCATGGGCAGCTCCGACGCGGTACCGATCAGTGACCGCCCCGCGATGCAGGCCTGGACCGACGGGCTCGTCGCAGTGCTCGACGCGGCCGGCAGCGAATGCGTATCGGTCTTCGCGATGGCGGAGTCGGCGCTGCCCGCCATGCTTCTGAGCGCCAGTCGCCCCGACCGCGTGCGCTCACTCGTGCTGTGGGCGCCGTTCGCCCGCTACGTGCGTGGCCCCGGCCAGTCGTTCGGAATGCCCGAGCCGACCCTCGCGAAATACCTCGACGGTTACCTGGACACCGTCGGGACCGGCCGTGTCGTCGAAATGCTCGCGCCGAGCTGGGCCGACAACGCCGCCAAACGGAGGTGGTGGGCCCGCGGCGAGCGCCTCGCCGGCGGACCCGGCTACTTCAAGGCGATCCTGGATCTCTTCCTGCGTACCGACATTCGGCCCGTCCTGGAGAGCATCCAGGCGCCGACCCTCGTCCTGCACCGCCGCGGAGATCGCCACGTCGTCACCCAACATGCGAAGGATGTCGCCGAACGGATCCCCAACGCTCGGCTGGTGGAGTTCGACGGCGACGACCACGTCTGGTTCGCCGGTGACACCGACCGCGTGCTCGACGAGATTGAGTCGTTCGTCACCGGCACCCGCCGCGCCGCCCCTACAAACCGAGTGCTGTCGACCGTGCTGTTCACCGATATCGTCGAATCAACACAACGCGCAACGGCTTTGGGCGATCAGGCATGGGCGAACGTGCTCGAGGCGCACGACCGCGTCGTGGAACGTCATGTGGCCGAGGCGCGCGGGACGGTGGTGAAGTTCACCGGCGACGGGGCGCTGGCAACCTTCGACGGCCCCGCGCGGGCGATCGACTGCGCCTGTGCGATCCGGGACGCTGTGGAAGAGATCGGCCTGACCGTCCGCTCCGGCCTGCACACAGGGGAGGTGGAGATGGCCGACGGCGACGTACACGGCATCGCGGTGCACATCGCGGCCCGGATCCTGGCCCTCGCCGCGCCCGGCGAAGTGCTGGTGTCGGGTGCGATCCCGGCGCTGGTGCTGGGGTCCAGGATCGTGTTCGAAGACCGGGGCAGCCACCGACTGAAGGGTGTGCCGCACTCTTGGCCGGTCCACGCGGTACTTGACACCCGCGAGTGACCTTTCGGCCGGGAGATCGTGCTCCCGGCAAGTACCTGATGTGACCGAGTGAAACGCACGGCGGTGACCGGCGTTGTGGGGCTAGGGATGCGGGAAGATCGCTTCGATTCGGGGAACGTCCATGGACCAGAAGACCTTGTAGGGCGGGTGGCCGATCACGGGGAGCCGCATCCGAATCCCGTCGGCGGTGGTGATCGCCGTCGAGAGAGCCTGGGCCTGACCGGGCAGACGGAAGATCAAGTCGATCGTGTCGAGGATGGCGTTGTAGAGGTCGGCGTCCGGGCCACCTTCCAGCGCGTCGAGTTGGGCGTCTGCGACTTGTGAGTACTCGGCATCGGCGCTCATCTAGCGGAGTCGGCGCGCCCGGCGGACGGTCGGGGAGGCAGCTGCTCTGGCGAGGAGATCGCGCAGTTCCGGATCGGAGTCGTAGTCGTGCTGAGCGTCGGTCACGATGCGAGCGGGCTGCAGCAGGATGCTGCCGTCGTCGTTCACGCGCATCACAAAGCGCCGATTAGGGAGGCCGGGTAGGACTGCCCGACTGCGCGAGTCGGTTTCGATGAGTGCCGGTTCGGACATGTCGCCAGTGTAATCCCATTATCCCATTTTGGGCAGATGCGCGGTAGGGCTTCTGATCACCCGGGGCTCAACCAGTTGGGCGGAAAGCTGATGTCGAGCCGAACCGTGTGCCGGTACCCAGACCACGTCGG
>CAZTAA010000167.1:0-6223 GCA_964611465.1 uncultured Mycobacterium sp.
CGTTGTCGCGTTACCTGGCCGCCGGACTGGCCACGCTGCACGCCGTCGACCCCGCAGTACGGGCCGACCTGCCGGCGCTGGCCGACGAACTGGACGGCGAGGCGCTGCGCAACAGCGTGGCCCGCGAGGTGTTCACCAACGCGGCGAAGGCTCTGGCGCAACGGATTTCGGGTGGAAACATGGTGCTGGCCGGTGACTCGGCGGCAACGCTGGCCCTGGCCCGGCACCTGTCGGCCATCCTGCTGCGCGTCGGGCACCGGGCGGTGGCCGCGGCCGGCCTGTCGGATGCGTTGGTGGCGTTGCATTCCGGTGCGGGGTTCGGCGCCGCGCTGAGCGACGTGGACGCGCTGTTCCACGACGAGCAGATCGACGGCCCGCTGCCGGACCGGCTCCGCGTGCTGGCGCTGACGCTGGCCGCCGAACGGGCGCAGCTGAGCGCCCGGGTGGAGCGGTTCACCGAGGTCGATGTCGTTGGCGCCGAAGATGTTCCGGACGCCGCGACGGACCCGGTGGCCGTCGGCAGCCCGGAACAGCAACTGGCGCTGCTGGCATTGCGCATCGAGATGGCCGCCGTGTATCTGCGGCTGGGGGAGTAAGTGGAACTGTTACGCGGAGCGATACGGACCTATGCGTGGGGGTCGCGCACGGCGATAGCCGAATTCACCGGGCGGTCGGCGCCGGCCGCGCATCCGGAGGCCGAGCTGTGGCTCGGCGCGCATCCGGGCGACCCGGCGTACGTCGAGACGCCCGACGGCGACCGCTCCCTGATGGACGTCATCGCCGCCGACCCCGAGGGACAGCTCGGTCCCGCGGTGCGGGCCCGCTTCGGCGACGCGCTGCCGCTGTTGGTCAAGGTGCTCGCCGCAGACGAACCCCTGTCGCTGCAGGCACATCCGAGTGCCGAGCAGGCCGTCGAGGGCTTTCAGCGCGAGGAACGCGCCGGCGTGCCGCTGTCCTCACCCGAACGCAATTACCGCGACCGCAGTCACAAGCCGGAGATCCTCGTCGCGCTGGGGCCGTTCGAGGCGCTGGCCGGCTTCCGGCCCCCCGAGCGGACCGTCGAACTGATGCGCGCCCTGGCGGTTTCCGCCCTCGACCCGTTCATCGCCCTGCTGCACGGGCAGTGCGACGCCGACGGCCTGCGCGCGGTGTTCACCACCTGGATCACCTTCCCGCAGCCGGACCTCGACGTCCTGGTGCCGGCGGTTCTCGACGGTGCGATCAACTATCTGCGTTCGGGGGCAACCGAATTCGAGGCCGAAGTCAAGACGCTGCTGGAGCTGGGGGAGCGCTATCCCGGCGATGCCGGAGTGCTCGCGGCGATGCTGCTCAACCGGATGCATCTGCAACCCGGTGACGCGATCTACCTGCCCGCCGGCAACCTGCACACCTATCTGCGCGGCGTCGGGGTCGAGGTGATGGCCAACTCCGACAACGTCTTACGCGGCGGGCTGACACCCAAACACGTCGACGTCCCCGAACTGCTGCGGGTCCTCGACTTCGCGCCCGCGGCGCCGCAGACCCTGCACCCGCCCGTCGAACGCGAGGGCTTCGAGGTCGACTACCGCACGCCCACCGACGAATTCGCGGTGTCGGTGCTCACCCTCGACGGCGAGCACCTGGGGCATCAGGTCGACTCGCCGTGCGGGCACGACGGGCCGCAGATCCTGTTGTGCGCGTCGGGCCGCGTCGAGGTGAGCTCCAAGAGTTCGACGCTGCGCCTCGAACAGGGCTCGGCGGCATGGGTTTCCGCCGACGACGGCCCGATCCGGCTGATCGCCGACGAGCCGGCGAAACTGTTCCGCGCCGCCGTCGGGATCTGACGGCGTAGATTTCCCGCCATGAGCAGGTGGCGCATCAAGTCCGTCGAAAAGACCATCGCCGGCACCGACGAACCGGGCGCCCGGTTGCGCAAGGACCTCACCTGGCGGGACCTGACCGTGTTCGGGGTGTCAGTGGTCGTCGGCGCCGGCATCTTCACCGTGACCGCGTCGACCGCCGGCAACATCACCGGCCCGGCGATCTCCCTGTCGTTCCTCCTGGCGGCCGTCACCTGCGGGCTGGCCGCACTGTGCTATGCCGAGTTCGCCTCGACCGTCCCGGTCGCGGGTAGCGCGTACACATTCTCCTATGCGACCTTCGGCGAGTTCGTGGCCTGGATCATCGGGTGGGATCTGATCCTGGAGTTCTCGATCGGCGCCGCGGTGGTGGCCAAGGGTTGGTCGTCGTACCTGGGCACGGTGTTCGGGTTCTCCGGCGGGGTGGCCGATCTGGGATTCGCCCAATTGGATTGGGGCGCACTGCTGATCATCGCCGTCGTGACCACCCTGCTGGCGCTGGGCACCAAGCTGTCGTCGAACTTCTCGGCGGCGGTCACCGCGATCAAGGTGGCCGTCGTGCTGCTGGTGGTGATCGTCGGCGCCTTCTACATCGACCCCGCCAACTACTCGCCGTTCCTGCCGCCGCCGGAGGCCGGTTCCGCGGCCGGCACCGGGGTGGACCAGTCGGTGTTCTCGCTGCTGACCGGCGCCGCGGGCAGCCACTACGGCTTCTACGGACTGCTGGCCGGTGCGTCGATCGTGTTCTTCGCGTTCATCGGCTTCGACGTCGTCGCCACCACCGCCGAGGAGACCAAAGATCCGCAGCGCGACGTCGCCAAGGGCATCCTGGCATCACTGGCCATCGTCACCGTGCTCTACGTCGCGGTGTCGGTGGTGCTCTCGGGCATGGTGCCCTACACCGATCTGAAGACCTTCGCCGGCAGGCAGGCCACCCTGGCGACCGCGTTTTCCGCCAACGGCGTGTACTGGGCGGCCACCGTGATCTCGATCGGCGCGCTGGCCGGGTTGACCACCGTGGTCATGGTGCTGGTGCTCGGTCAGACCCGGGTGCTGTTCGCGATGTCGCGCGACGGGTTGCTGCCCCGGCAGCTCGCGCACACCGGCTCGCGCGGCACGCCGGTGCGGATCACCGTGCTGGTCGCGGTGCTGGTGGCGGTGTCGGCGTCGGTGTTCCCGATCGACAAGCTCGAGGAGATGGTCAACGTCGGGACGCTGTTCGCGTTCGTCCTGGTATCCGCCGGGGTGATCGTGTTGAGGCGCACGCGGCCCGATCTGCAGCGCGGGTTCAGGGTGCCGTGGGTGCCGTGGCTGCCCGTTGCCTCGGTCGGGGCGTGTGTGTGGCTGATGCTGAACCTGACGGCATTGACCTGGATCCGGTTCCTGATCTGGATGGCCGTCGGCGTCGTCATCTACTACCTCTACGGCCGCCGGCACTCGCGGTTCGCGGCCGGCACCTAGCCACGCTTCCCGGCCAGCCAACTGCCGGCGTTGTGGCGGATGGTGCGGGCCACCAGTCGCGGCGACGGGACCAGGTACAGGCTGTCGAGCAGGCTGAACCGGCGCAGGAACCATTCGGCCAGTACGGGTTCGGTCTCGGCGGCCGCCAGGAACTGGTCGAACAGGTTGCCGACCGGGCGGTACCACGGCGGACACTCGCCGGCGGCCCCGTGCAGGATGTGATCGCCCACCGCGTTGCCATGCCACACCGGGAAGGTGAGCCGGGCGGCCGCACGCCGGAAGTTCTTCGACAGATCACCGTCGTCCTCCGCCAGCAGCTCGTGTAGCCGGCGGGCCTGCAGCGAGGTCATCGTCATGCCCTGCCCGTAGGTCGGGTTGAAACTGGCGACCGCGTCGCCGAGGGCCAGGATCCCGTCGGGAAACCGGTCGAGTTTGTCGTAGCGCCGCCAGCGGCTGGCCGGGTACTTGTGGAAGGCGACGTCGCCGACCGGCTCGCCCTGCCGGATCGCGGCGGCCACATGCCCGGGCAGCAGCCGATCGGCCAGGGCGCACATCTGCTCGAAGTTCGTTGGCGCGGCGGCCTTGGCGACCCCGAACGTCGTCAACGCCCAGATGCCGTCCTCGTAGCACAACATGCCCAGCCCGTGCGGCTGCCCGCGGGAGGCGCCGAACACAACGATCTTCTCGGCCAGCAGGCCGTCCGGGATGCGCACCCGATGCGTGGCGTACGAGATGCCCACGTCGACGGTGTCCTCGGCGGGCCGCCGGTAGCCCCACTGCTCCAGCCACACCGGCAACCGGGTGCCGCGGCCGGTGGCGTCGATGACCAGGTCGGCGGGCACGGTGTCGCCGTTGTCCAGCCGGACGCCGGTCACCCGGCCGCGCGCGGCGTCGAAACACGGCGCGGCGACCGACGCCCGCACCAACTCGACATTGGGCAATGCCGCGGTGCGCCGCCGGATCTGCCATTCCAATTGCGGCCGGCTCGGGATGTAGGCGGTGAAGGGCTCCAGTAGCACGGCGTTGACACCGAGCACGTGGCCGGCGGCGCCGAAATACAGTGCGTCGGAGCGGTTTTCCACCTTCGGCACACCGGCGGCGAGCATGTCGGCGAGCAGACCCGGATAGAGGTGGTCGAACTCGTCGGCGCCGCGGGCCATCAACAGGTGGACGTGCCGGCCCTGCGGCACCGCCGATCGTTGTTCGGGGTGATCGGGGACGTCGTCGCGCTCGTAGACGGTGACCTTGTCGTAGAAGTCGGCCAGCACCCGCGCGGCGCACAGTCCGGCCAGGCTGCCGCCGATGGTGATCGCGTGAACTCCGCCACTGCGCATTGCCGCCGACGTTACTACACAGACGGGCGGCCAGGTGAATACCGCCGGGCTCTTCCCGGAAGCACGATGTGCCCTTATGAAGAACCTCGTCGTCGCTTCAGAAGCCATCGCCGCTCGCGAGTTGACCAGGAAGCGGCTGAACCGCGACTACGACCGCCTGTACCGAAACGTATATGTGCCAAAGGGATTCGAGCCGACCGCGCGCGAGATCGTCCACGGCGCATGGCTGGCGACCGGCCGAACCGCGACCATGGCCGGGCTGTCGGCGGCTTTCTTGCATGGCAGTCGGTGGATCGACGATGACATCGTTCCCGAGATCCTTGCTTCGCACACCCGCGCGCCGCAGGGTATCAAGGCCTATCGGGGAGATGTTCCGGCCGACGAAGTCTGCCGACGGCGCGGAATCCAGTGCACGACCGTCGCGCGGACGGCGTTCGATCTCGGCCGTCGCCTCGAGGACGACGAGGGCATCATCCAGGTCGATGCTCTGCTGAACGCCACGCGGACGCCGCTCTCGGCCGTCATCGCAATGGCGCAACGGCATGCCGGCGAACGTAACCTTCGGCGGCTGTGGGCGGTCATCGATCTGGCCGACGAAGGCGCCGAGTCAAAGCAGGAGACGATGGTCCGCCTCATCCTGGTCCGGGCCGGTCTGCCGCGCCCGCAGACGCAGCACTGGGTGGGCGACAGGCGCATTGACATGGCTTGGCCCGAGTGGAAGGTCGGCGTGGAGTACGACGGCGCCCAGCACTGGACGGACAAGTTCACCCACGGGGATGACGTCGCCCGGCGCGAGTTCTTCGCGGAACGCGGCTGGCGATTGGTTCACGTCGTGCACGCGCACCTCCGTCACCCCCCGGGCATCGTGGCCCGGGCCGAGAAGGCGCTGCTTGCCGCCGGTTGGCGCCCCTGAGGGACCGTGAGGGACCACTTAGTGACCCTGGACGCGCCTCAAAGTCACTTAAGTGGCCCCTCGACGGGAGCGGCGGTTTTACAAATAGGGCACTAATGTCTAGACAGGAGACAAATCAGCCGATATAGTCCACATCAGCAAGTGATCGCTCTCACATGGAGGCAAACCCGTGACGACAACCGAGAAACAGAAGCAGGACGTCTGGCGCGACAAGAAGCGCTACCTGTGGCTGATGGGCCTGATCGCGCCGACGGCGTTGTTCGTGATGCTGCCCGTCATCTGGGCGTTCGGACACCTGGGCTGGCAGGTCGCGGCGACGATCCCGTTCTGGATCGGCCCGATCCTGCTGTTCGTCCTGCTGCCGTCGCTGGACATGATCTTCGGCAACGACGGCCAGAACCCGCCCGACGAGGTGATGGAACGCCTCGAGAACGACAAGTACTACCGGTACTGCACCTACGCCTACATCCCCTTCCAGTACGCCAGCGTGGTCGTCGGCGCCTATCTGTTCACCGCCAAGGACCTGTCCTGGCTCGGTTTCGAGAACGGCCTGAACTGGGCCGCCAAGATCGGCCTGGCCTTGTCGGTCGGCGTGCTGGGCGGCGTCGGCATCAACACCGCCCATGAGCTCGGCCACAAGAAGGACTCGCTGGAGCGCTGGCTGTCGAAGATCACCC
>CAZTAA010000168.1:0-6216 GCA_964611465.1 uncultured Mycobacterium sp.
GCCACCATCGATTCCGGTGTGACGGCGGCGGACTGCAGCGCCCGGGCCCACTGATTGGCCAGCCGTTCCAGCTCCTGCCACGTCAGCGTCGTCTCGGTGGTTCTGCGCCGCTCCTCATCGCTCGTCCCTCGCTCTGCATCGTCGCCGGCGCCACCGTCGCGGTGGATCACGGTCAGCGCCGGACCGTCCGGGTCGGCGAGCGCCCGCACGGTGAGTTGGCGGCCGTACGGCACACCGTCGTCGGCGGGCGTGTCGTCAGGAGGTGCCATTGCGACGCCGCGCTTCCAGGGGCACCACCGGTGGCCGCGCCGAGGGGCCGCGCACCACGGCGTTCAACCGGATCTCCGGCACGTCCACGGCGGGAGCGACGGTGTCCAGCCAGACCACCGCCTCGGCGACGTCGTGCGCGGTGATCGCGTACATCTCGAACGGAACATCCTGCAGCATCTCGGTTTCCACCGGTCCGGGGGTGACGATGTTGACGTTGATGCCGTCGCGGTCCACCTCCAGGGCCAGCGCTCGGGCGAACGCGTTCATCCCCGCCTTGGACGCCGAGTACGCGGTCCGGCCCGGCATCGGCTCGTGCGCGGCCGACGACGACACGAAGACGAACCGGGAACCCGGCTGCATCAACGGCAGCGCCGCATGGGTCACGACGAAGCACGAGTCCAGGTTCGCCGTCATCGTGGCGCGCCACTGCTCGAAGGTCTGCTTACGGGCATATGTCCCGCCGAGCACCCCGCCGGCATGCACCAGCAGGTCGACACGGCCGAGTCCGGCCAGTGCCGCGGCGAAGTCGTCCGGGTCCGACGCGTCGGCGACCAACCACCGCGCCCCGATCTCGTCGGCCGCGGCCCGCAGCGGTCCGTCGCGACGTGCGACCAGGACTACATCCCGGTAGCCGCGGTCGACAAGTGCACGGCCGCAAGTCTTTCCGATGCCGCCGCTGCCGCCGACGATCACGGCGTTGCGGGCCGCCGGCCGGGTCACGGCAGCACGCGCACCGGGACGTTGTGCCAGCCGATGACGTTGGTCATCGCCACCCGCTTGAGGCCGTCCCGGCGGATTTCGTACCGCGGCATGAAGTCCAGCAGGCGGTCGAGTGCGGCGCTGCTCTCCATTCGGGCCAGCGCGGCGCCCAGGCAACTGTGCTCGCCGTAGCCCAGCCCGAGGTTCTGGGCCTGGCCGCGGTCCCGGTGGATGTCGAAGGTGTCGGCGTCGGGGAAGGCGCGCTCGTCGCGGTTGGCCGCGCCCAGGCACAGCATCACCGGGTTTCCGGCGGGAATCGTGATGCCATGCAGCTCAACGTCTTTGAGCGTGTAGCGGACCAGATACTGGGCCGGCGCCTCCCAGCGCAGCAGCTCCTCGACGGCAGCGGGGATCAGGCTGCGGTCGCCGTGCAGTTGCTCCCACTGGTCGGGATGGTCGGCGAACGTCACGACCGCGTTGCCGACGAGTTTGGTGACCGTCTCTGCGCCCGCGCCGCCCAGCATCGACGCGAACGCGGTGATCTCGACGTCGTCGAGTCTGGTCATGGCGCCGTCGCGCTCGACCTCGGCCGCGATCAGGTCGCTGATCATGTCGTCCTGGGGCTCGGCGCGACGCTCCTGGATGATGTTGTAGTACATCAACCCGGTCTCGATGCTGGCCTGCATGCCGGCCTCGGGCGTCTCGATCTTGCCGTATTCGCGTTCCAGCGACTTGTCCAGCAGCAGCCGGACCTGTTGGCGGAGTTCCGCTGGCACACCGAGCATCTGGGTGATGACCTCGACCGGGAACAGCGCCGAGAAGTCTTGCACCACATCGAAACTGTCCGGGTTCGCGGCGCCGAGGTACCGGTCGATCTGGGTCATGACCGTCTGGCGCTGACGTTCGATGGCACGCGGGGTGAACACCTTGTTCACCAGGCTGCGCATCCGTCGGTGGTCGGGCGGGTCCATCATGATGATCAGCGGCGGAACCGGCTGTCCCGACTGCACCATCTCCAGATCCACGCCCCGCGACGAGGAGAACGTTGCGGGATCCTTCAGGGCGGCGGCGACGTCGGCGTGCCGGGTCAGTGCGTAGAAGTCGTAGACCGGGTTGTAGTAGACCGGCGCCTCGTCGCGCATCCGGCGGTAGGTGGCGTACGGGGCGTTGAAGTAGTCATCCGAGAACGGGTCGAAAACCACCTGCGATGTGGTCACTGTCAATCGCCTCCCGCGCCGTTACCGTAATCCCGACCATAACAATTTCGGTCGACCGGCCCGCCGTGGTTGACAGGCCCGTTTCCCGGTGTGATAGTCACCACGAAACGAAAATAGCATTTTCAAAACCGGGTGGGGAGGGGATGGCGAAACCCGTGACCGACGACCGGCCGCCGGTGTGGAAGAACCCGATGGCGTGGCTGCCGCACGCGATCGCCGAGGCGGCGCTGTCCGGTTGCGGACTGCCGGATTCCATCGACATGCGGTCGGCGTGGGCCCATCTGCAGGAGCGGCTGGCGGCCGCCGAGCAACTGGTCCGGTCGGCGCCGGTCAACCGCAACCCCACGGACGACGCCGCCGGAATGCGCCATCTGATGGTGCTGCTCGCCGTCGGCATCGACATGGCACTGCGGATTGATCCGGATCCGGTGCCCGCGGTCACCCGCGCCAAGATGGACGACGTCGTCACCTGGGGTCTGGAGTGCCCGGACTGCGTCTACCTCAACGCCGAGATGCGGGCCGGGGAGACCTATCGGCTCTCCGGCAACCGCGGCACCGCCCGCTACGTCGGACTGCAGACCATGGACGGCATGGCGGCCACCGCCAACTGCCTGGTCGACGACCTCGAGATGGACGGCGACGGCAACTTCGAACTCCTGCTCTCGGCCGACGAACAGCCGGGCAACTGGCTGCGGCTGGCCGGCGACCGCCCGGTGCTAACGGTGCGAAACTTCCTGTACGACTGGGACACCGAGACGCCGGCGGCGTTGACCATCGAACGCGTGGGAGATGGCGTAGTGCCGGCGGAGTCGGCCGTCGAGCCCGAGGTGTCCGTCGCGCGTCAGTTGTACGCGCTCGGCGAATTCGTCCACGACAACCTGAAGTTCTTCCTCGACTTCGGCGCGATGGCACCTTCCAACGGCTTCATCCCGCCGGCCGACATGAGCTCGATGGGTGCGGCCGCCGAAAACCGGCCTGTGATAGGGCGATTCGAGCTTGACCCCGGCCAGGCGCTGGTCGTCGAATTCGAGCCGCCCACCGGTGTCTACTGGAGCATCTCGCTGGGCAACCCGTGGCTGGAGACCATCAACTACGGCCGCCACCAGTCCAGCCTGAACGGGCACCAGGCCGTGACGGACGGCGACGGCATGGCCCGGTTCGTGTTGTCGGCGTCCGACCCCGGCGTGGCGAACTGGCTGGACACCGCCGGCCACAGCAACGGGGCGATGCTGTTGCGTTGTGTGCGAACCGATTCCGCGCCGGTGCCAGACACCCGCGTCGTGCCGGTCGCGGACGTCGCCGCGACGCTGCCGGCCGACACCGCGACGACCACCCCCGCCGAACGGGCCCGCGTGATCGAGGGTCGCCGTCGCAACATTCACGAGAGGTTCTATCGGTGACCCAACCGGCGACCTTCTCCGCCGACGAACTCGAGGACGGCGCCCGCGCGGCCACCGGACTCGACGACTTCGGCAGCGACTACTACCGCGAGGGGCTCGAGCGCACCGTCGACGGCTTGAACACCGAGGCGCAACTCAACGACCTGGGCCGGGTGATCCAGCACGCCACCATCAGCAACGCATTGATCCAGCGCCTCAAGATCGTGGAGACGTACAAGCAGCACCCCGAGATCGACGACGAGGTCGTCGCGGGTCCCGTGGTGATCCTCGGGCTGCCCCGGACCGGGACGACCGCGCTGGGCCAGCTGATCGCCAACGACCCGCAGTTCCGGTCGCTGCGGACCTGGGAGTCACAGGCGCCCACTCCGCCGCCGGAGAAGAACACCGAACGCACCGACCCGAGGATCGCACAGGCCGCCGAGGGTATTGCCATGATCGACACCATGTTTCCGGACTTCAAGACCATGATGAGTTCGGAGGCCGAAGCCGCCACCGAATGCCAGGACCTGATGGGCATGAGCTTTCGCACCTACCACTTCGACGGCGTGGTCCGGGTGCCCAGCTACACCAGCTGGCTGATGGACACCGACATGCGCGAGACCTACACGTTCCACCGCCAGGTGCTCAAACTGCTGCAGTGGCGCTGCAAACCGAATCTGTGGCACCTGCGGACACCGGTGCACATGTTCGCCGTCGACGCCTTCGTCGAGGCGTACCCGGACGCCAAATTCCTGTGGAGCCACCGTGATCCGGTCAAGGTCCTCGGCTCGGTGTGCAGCCTCATCTCCTACGTACGCAGTTGGAGCAGTGACCGCAAGGACCCGCATGAACTCGGCGCCGAACAGCTCGCCTGGTGGGCGGAGGGAGTACGGCGGGCGATGGAGTTCCGCAAGACGTTCGGCGACGACCGGTTCGTCGACGTGTCCTTCGCCGACCTGCAGGCCGATTCGGTCGCAACGGTGGCCGACGCCTACGAAAAGCTCGGCCTGACCTTCGATGCCGGCGCCCGCGCCAAGGTGCAGGCCTGGGCCGCCGGTCATCAGCCCGGCCACCGCGGCACCCACGACTACGAACTGGCCGACTTCGGTCTCACCGAAGATCAGGTTCGAGAGGCGTTCGCCGACTACCTCGCGACCTACGACGCGAGCGCATGAGGTCATGGAACCGGTAACCGTCGGCGGCCGCCGCAGACTCGAACCCGACCCACAGGTCCGGGCCGCGATTCTGGCTGCCGCGGCCCGGATCGTCCGCGCCGACGGACTCGGAGCGCTCAGCGTCGCCGCGGTGCTCGGCGAGGCGCGGTTGGGAACCCGTGCCTTCTACCGCCACTTCGACTCCAAGGACGACCTGGTGGCCGCGTTGTTCCTTGACATGGCCCGCGCCGAGATGGAACGGACCCGCATCCCGATGGAGGCCGCCGCCGACCCGGTGCGTGCCGTGGCGATCTGGATCGACGGCCGACTGGACCTCGCCTTCGACGACGACGTCGCCGCGGGGCTGCGCCGGATGTCACTCGAGGCGCAGTCGCAGGTGTTCGCCGCGCCACAACTGGTCGCCGCGGCGTACGGCGAGGTCCTGCACCCGCTCGTCGAATGTCTCTGCCGCGGAAAGGATCTGGGCCTCTTCGCCGCCGACGTCGACCCGGTGACCGAGGCGCAGTCGATGTACGGCGTGGTCTGGGCCAACGTGAACCGGCAGTGGTCGGCGGCCGGCGGTGCGGTCGGCGAGCTGCGCGACCGGGTGCAGCGGTTCTGTCTGCGCGGCCTCGGTGTCGCACCCGAGACGATCGAGAGCGTGCTGGCCGATCGCAACCGGCCGGCGAACGACAACCGTTAGGACACCATGGATCTGGGTTTGGCAGGGGCAAGCGCCGTCGTCACCGGCGGCAGCAAGGGGATGGGTCTGGCGATCGCCGAGACCCTGGCGGCCGAGGGCGCCCGGGTCGCGGTGATGGCCCGCGGACAGGAGGCGCTCGACGCCGCCGTGGCGTCGTGTCTGGCGGCCGGAGCTCCGGACGCCGTCGGCATCGGCGTCGACATGACCGACCCGGCGTCGATCGAGGCGGGCTTCGCGCAGGTGGCCGACAGGTGGGGTGAGCTCAACAGCCTGGTGCACACCATCGGACCCGGGGACGGGTATTTCGAGGAGATGGACGACGCCGGGTGGGACGCCGCGTTCACCCTGGGCACCATGTCCGGGGTCCGCTCCATCCGGGCCGCCCTGCCCATGCTGCGGGCCGCCGACTGGGCCCGCATCGTCACGCTGTCGGCGCACTCCATCCAGCGGCAGAGCCCGCGGCTTATCGCGTACACGGCATCCAAGGCGGCGTTGAGCAGTGTCACCAAGAATCTGTCGAAAAGCCTTGCCAAGGACGGCATCCTGGTGAACTGCGTGTGCCCGGGCACCATCGTGACGGCGAGCTTCACCGAGAACCTCCGGGACGTCCTGGCGGCCGACGGCCTGGACGCCACCGATCCGGTCGACGTGATGACCTGGATCGACGACAACTTTCACCACCCGTGCGACCTGGGCCGGGCCGGCCTGCCCGAGGAGATCGCCTCCATCACCACGTATCTGGCGTCGAAACGGAACGGCTACGTGACCGGTGCCACGGTCAACGTGGACGGCGG
>CAZTAA010000169.1:0-6105 GCA_964611465.1 uncultured Mycobacterium sp.
GCAGACGTGGATACCTGCCTGATGCCGACGTTCAAGGCGTTGTCGGCCGCGGGGCAAGGAGTCACCGGTTGACGGTCCGCCGACTGTGTATGGAGGCGACGTTGCTGTCGGGGCTGCCAGCTTTGAGCAGATGTTCGTTTTCCAGGGTCAGTTCGTTGATGATGATGGCGTACTGCTGGACGAGTCGTTCCAGCGATTGGCAGTGGTCGGTGAGTGCAGCGTTTTTTCGCCGCAGCTTCACGATCGGGTCGTTGTCGTCATCATGCGCGTGGGCGGCCCGCCGAGCCGCGACGGCGAGGCGCTGGAAGTGGTCGCGAAGGTCGGTGTGCCTCTGGGCGACGACCCAGTATTTGACGTTGGCTTCGACCGCGAGTTGAGATACCGACAGGTTCCCGCTGCAGCGTTGGGGCTTCCCGCTGAGCATCCGGTCGGCGGCCGCCAGGATGCCCACTCGTTGCGGGTCGGTTTCCTCCGTTGGCCAGCTTGCGGTCGCGGTCCTGTTCACGGCTGTCTCCTGCTAGGCGGTTCAGGTTCGTCGCCCTCGTGGGTGTCGATGATCTCTTGGAGACGTTCGAGCGTGGCGTTGAGTCGTTGATGGCGGGGGCTGGGCGCCAGTGATGTTCTCTGTGCGGTTTGCAGTTCGGCGACTTCGTGGCGCAGCGCCGCGATGTCGCGGTCGGTGTAGGCCTTGTTGCGGCAGTTGGGCCGGCAGTCGGTCTGATCGGGGGTGGCGGTCTTGTCCCCCTCGCTTGTTCGGATCTGGCATAGCGCTTTGTCGGGATCGAACACGCACGTCATCGCCCGGGCCGGAAATATCTGCAGGAGAGGATTTGCCAGCAGGTCTTTGGCCTGGTGGGTGTTCTTGAGGACGCGGCCGCCGAACTTGTGGTGGGCGGCTTCGACCCTGCTGCGGTAGACCGAGGCGGCGGGTCCACTAACGTGCTCGCCGGACCGCAGATTGTCGTAGTCGTCGCTCAAGAGCTCAAGTCGGTACAGCCAGTCCTCGAAAGCTTTCTCGTCGGGAAATCCGGACTGATAGCTGCCGCTATAGCCGAGAGTCATTTGTACGTGGACGTGCCCGTATTGGATTGCCCCTGCAATCAAACCCCGCGGTTTGCGGACGATGTGCCAGGCGAGTGTCCGGCGAAACCGCGAAGGGCTGATCGCGCCCTCGGGGTCGGGCGGGATGACATCGCCGTCGCGGCCGCTTTCGCGGGCGTAAGCGTTCACCCACTCCACGAACGCCTTGATGTCGTCCCCCATTCGGGTGCTCGTGCGACCGCTACCGGGGCGGACTCCTGGATCTCCGTAGGTGGCGGAGGGGTTGAGCTGGTTGGGAAACAGCAGTGGTTGGTCGTGGAGGTTTTCGAGGACCTCGACCGCGCGTGCTGTCTCTTCGACGACGACCCACGGGTCCGCGCGGATCTCCCCCTGGGGGATTTTCTCCCTCTTGCTGTCGACGGCTCCCTTGAACTTGCGGCCCTCGATCATCCAGATGCCACTTGCGGGGTCGCGGGACACGCATCCCCTCTGGAGGTTCAACACCTCGCCGGGGCGCATGCCCGACAAATAGGCGATGACGATGAAGCAGGCGGTCCGCAAGAGCGCGGCTATGGGCCGCGCTTCGGAATACCCGATCTGTTTGTGACGCCACGGGACATCGTCAATGATCCCGGTGACCGGTGCCCCGACGGGGACATGATCGCTGACTGCGATCCCGGACTTCTCGAAAATCTCACGGGTACCGGAACTTAGGTTCGGGGCAATGACGCCTTGATAGAACGCTTGGGCGCTCGCCTGGAGGACCCGAACCAGGTGCGGGTAGTCGATTTCGAGTTCCCCGTCTTCGGTGCGACGCCCTGGGAGTGTGCCGCCGCTGCGCCGCAGACGGTCCAGGTAGTCCTGCGCCGCTGCGGTCGTGAGACGTTGACGCGGGAATTGTTTCCGCAAATTTGTGTCGCGAACTTCGGCGCCGTATCGCCACAAAGCGAGATGGTCGTGGAAGGCGGCGGTGATGTCTTGGGAAAAGTCGTTGACGAATCGCAGCGCCCACATCAGGAGCAGATCAATGGTGTCAGTGTTGATGCGCGGTGTCCGATTCACCCCCGGCGTGGCCGGGTCGCCGAGCAGATCACGGAGGTCTGCTCCGTCCCATGGCGGGCATGCCGGCAGTCGGATGTCTTCGGGAAGCAGCAGCCGATAGCCCCAAAAACGCACAACCTCGCCCAGCAAGTCTCGTTTCGTATTGACGCTGACATCGGCGGCGAGCACCTCGCTGAGGTAGCGCTCCAGGTCCTCACGGCGCACCGCGCCGAATCCGTGGATTCCGTTGGTGTGCAGCCAACGCACAAAGGCACCGAACGCCCTAAACGCTAATTGAATTGAGCGGAGCGCTAATCGGCGGACCGTTCCCCCGCGTTGCCGTCGTGGCGCGTCGATGTTGATCAGGCACCAGAAGTAGCGTTTGACGGCAGCCCTGTACTGCGCCGGAACCGCCGTGAAGTTCAGGCCGAACGCTTCTACATGAGATTCGAACGTTCCGGGGGTGAGGTTCCACCGATCCTGGGCGTAGACCGAACAGGTTTCGGGATCGGCCTCTGGATTAATGCTGCGGTTGAGCAGCACTGGGGTGTCCGGGAGAGGATCCGGGATCGGGGTACCGGCGGCGATCGCTTCAGGGTTGGTCATGCGATGTCCAGGTCGCGTTCAAGGAAGTGCCGGACAAGTTCAGCATCGGTGTCGGTAACTGCCGCGCGCGCGTCAACGACCGCTGTACCACCGGCAAGGTCCAGCAGATCTGCAAGCCGGTAATAGGGTTCGGCGAAGCGTGTTGCCCACCGCAGCGGCGTGACGGTGGCCTTGCGGGTGAGCAGCGCGTCGTGGACGGCAACCTGAAGGGGAAGATGAGCCGGGGTCGCTCGCGCACAGGGGCATCCCAGGCACAGCATGAACGAGGCCGTGCACTTCTGATCACCCTCAACGCCATCAACACACGCCCCCAGTACCGTATTCAGCTCACCGGCGAGGAGCCGCTCGAGGGTTTGGGTGTCCATCCCGTAGCGCGCAGCCACAGCCGTCGGGTTGGTCCGCGCCTCGGCCACATCCGCCGCGGACAGGATCTGCATCCTCGCCCGTGTGTCTGCCTTCTTGACCTGCTCAGCCAAGGTTGTGGCAACCACCGTCTGATATTCAGCGAGATTGCCGCGGTTGCGCACCAAATACTCGTTGGCCAAGGTGGTTTCGGTATGGGCCACCGGCCGTTGTTGCAGTTCGTTGAACGTCAACCGGAGCCGCGCGAGTGTCACCCCACCAGCGACGTCAAGATTCCGATGCTGCTTGGACCAGGTCAAAACATGGCTGGATTCAAGGCGTGTGCGATAGCCGCGGCCGGCGCCCTTGCCGCCTCTGGGCGCCCACCACGCGAATAGGGCGTCGGTATCGAGCCTGACGCGAGCGGGAGCGGCCAGTTCCACCAGCAGCATGTAGACCCCGAAGGGGGTGTGCAAGTCAAGGGTGTCACCTGCGCGGCTTGAGGGGTCTCCGGCGGGCATTCCGTGTCTTGCCCACGGCGGAACCGAAGTCAGCGCCACATTCATGTGCCGCCCGGGTCCGCGGCGGGGTTTGTCAAGTTTGACCATGGCAGAAGGCGGGCCACCCGCATGGCCATCGGGGCGGTGGTGTTCAGCGGTCGCTTTGGCGATCGTGGTGGGATTCTGTCCTGTCAGCCCTACCAGTAGCACCGCGAACGCCCCAACATCGAACGAGGTGAGGTGCAGTTGAGCAAAGTGATCCGCCACACTCCCCAGCACCCATACCCAGTTCTTAGGCAGATTCACTCCGGAAGAGCTGCGCGGGACGTCATCGTGGCGGTCGAGGTAGTCCAGCAGTTTCCCGCGCCGTTGTGTCGCCTTGGGGTGGTCAAGGACATCTCCGCGCCGCCACTCCGCGAGCAACTCTCTGCCGGCGCGGATGCGCATGGCCGCGGCTCGCACGTCGGCTCTAGCCGTCTGGAGGATCCGCCGATTTTCCTCGCGGCTGTAACTGCTGAGTGCTCCCCGATTCCGCGTCGGGCTGGCCTCATTGACAGCGTCGCGGAAGTCTGACTCAAGGCCCTCGATGTGGCGCAGCAAGGACTTCAGTCCGTTCGGGTCGCTAGATCCTTGATTGCGTGTTAGGCGCCAGCCGTCCAGGTGGGCGCGCGTCAATTGGTTTGGCCTGGCGGGCGGGGAGTCAAGTGTCCCCAAGTAGGTACCGAACGTACGGAAAACTTGGTGGAGAGTCTTGGCGGACTGCAGTGCCCGGACACGGCTTCCGACACGGGTCCGGGCGCGGAATGCGTCAGCGAAGGCCGTCTGGAGTTGCCGGCTAACGGGCCAACTCGCGAAGTCAAAAACGACAGGCTGCTCGCGGGGGTCCTCGGGGACGAAACGCACCACGAGTCCCTCATTGCCCTGCTTGCGTTCCACCGGACGGTATCCCGGAGCCGGCAGGGAGGCCCTACGACCATTCGACGGCCCAGTCATGTGTTGTGCCGTAACGGATCCGTCCTCACCAATGGGTGATCCGCCAAATAGTCGGCGAGGAAGGCCTGCACCGCAGAGTCCTGCGCGTGCTGCAAGAGTATTTCAACATCCAACGCCCGGAACGGCTCCAGATAAATCCGTTTGGTGGTTTCGGGGTTTCGATGGCCGAGATAAGCCGCGACCAAGTCCCAGGTATCGCCAAACTGTTGTCGGAAGTCTTTCGCCTCCTCCTCAGTGAGGTGAGCGAAACGCTTCTCATAGGCCAGCCGGCCGATGGCGTACCAGCGCAGTGCACAGCTGTGACGCAACATGTGTGGTGTCGCCGTGAAATTTGTGAGCCCGAGTCTCGCGATGCGCCTGTTCGCGTCCTGAAAGGTGTGTTCCCAGCTGTGCGCCGGACGAGGCGAACCGTCCTCGTTAAGCCACAACGCCAGCGGTTCCAGGCCTTGCTTGGTCATCCGGTAAAGCTTTCGGCGCCGCGCAGGGTCGAGAATATTTAGTGACACCTTGCGCTGAGTACCGCCGGAATGCCGCTGAACCACCTCACGATTCGTCGAGTGCAGCACGAGCTCTTTCTCATCGACCACGTCGTAGCGTCCTGCCCTTTGGGCCGCACGAACGATCCGGGCTCTCGCACCCTCGACATAGTTCAAAACATCGACGAGAGCGTGACGCGGAAGCCAATAGACGTGCCCATACCCATTCTTGGCGCAGGCATCTGCGAGGCGGCACGTCGAGTACCCGCGCCCTGGGTCGTCGCCGGGCAATTCGGGCAGCACCACGCTCGCCCACTCACTGAGCCGCAGACCGCTTCCATACAGCCCGTCGGCGAACGCGCAATCACGCTGCTCATTTCGCCCACGAAAAGCTGGATCTGGCCGACCATCGACAGTCATTCCAGCGAGCCCCAAGTCCCGCCAGCGGCGATAGCCGGCCGGATCCAACCACTTGACACGGTTCCGCCTCGCCCCCCGCGGGGCCAGATCGAAATCATCCTCAGCAGCGACAGGATCGACAACGCCGAACCGAGGCGCAGCCCACCGATAGAAGCTCCTCAACGCGGCCAGATTAGCCACGAAAGTGCTCGGCTCGACCCGTGACGGATTCCGCGTCTCGGTGATCCGCCACTCCTTGAAGTACTCCGCATCATCGATGGTGGCCTCATCCCAGGACCGCCCCAACACATGAAGGAAGTTCAGCCACATCGTCAGCGACTGGGCGTACTTCGCCCACGTCAACGGCGACCTCGAACGCATTCGTGGCGAACTGAAGAAACCGTTCACCCGGGCATCCGCCCGGCCGTCGGGACCGATCAGAAACGGTCTGCCGGCACAGCGCCCATCGTCAGCGAGCAAATCTAAGCGGTCCCGATTCGCGGCCAACAGTTCGTCCCCAACGCCAATATCCCGCACAAGGTGCGGTTCATAGGCGAAAACCAGCCACTGTCCCGGCAAAAGCGCTGTTCGCACGGCTGGACGATAACGACAACCATGTCATCAACAACGGACCGACACGCTAGAGAACAATCGCCCCGCCGGAGATGATGCCGACGTCATGCTCAGCCAACCCGGCGGCGAGTTCA
>CAZTAA010000170.1:0-6081 GCA_964611465.1 uncultured Mycobacterium sp.
CCGGCGCGCTGGCCACCGGCGGGCCGACCACGGTGGTGCGGGTGCGCCGGCTGGCCGGCCGGCCGAACAGCCCGGCGTTCTCGGCGATCGCCTATCTGTGCGCGGTCACCGTGCTGGTCGTACCCACCCTCGCGCTGGCCGTGCCATGGCTGACCGAGCTGCAGCGACTGCTCTCCGACGCGTGGTGACCGCGCTGAAGTTCATTCAATTGAGTTGTGCCACAACCGAACCGAAAGGCCGTTCATGACCCCCGCTGATTCGAAACCGACCGACGGCACCGCGCAGATCGGCGTCACCGGCCTGGCCGTCATGGGGTCGAACATCGCACGAAACTTCGCCCGGCACGGCTACACCGTCGCACTGCACAACCGGTCGGTCGCCAAGACCGACGCGCTGCTGGCCGAACACGGATCCGACGGCAGCTTCGTCCGCAGCGAGACCATGGCCGAGTTCGCCGCGGCCCTGCAGAAACCGCGCCGCGCGCT
Organism: uncultured Mycobacterium sp.; assembly: GCA_964611465.1. Lineage (GTDB taxonomy): Bacteria > Actinomycetota > Actinomycetes > Mycobacteriales > Mycobacteriaceae > Mycobacterium. Next base: position 486 of record CAZTAA010000170.1, read on the forward strand.
GATCATGGTCAAGGCCGGCGACCCGACCGACGCCGTCATCGAGGAACTCGCCGCGGTGTTCGAGCCCGGCGACATCATCATCGACGGCGGCAACGCGCTCTACACCGACACCATCCGCCGCGAGAAGGCGATGCGCGACCGCGGGCTGCACTTCGTCGGCGCGGGCATCTCCGGCGGCGAGGAGGGCGCGCTCAACGGGCCGTCGATCATGCCCGGCGGTCCGGCCGAGTCCTACCGGACCCTCGGCCCGCTGCTCGAGGAGATCTCCGCCCACGTCGACGGCGTGCCGTGCTGCACCCACATCGGCCCCGACGGCGCCGGGCACTTCGTCAAGATGGTGCACAACGGCATCGAGTACTCCGACATGCAGCTCATCGGCGAGGCCTACCAGCTGCTGCGCGACGGCCTGGGCTACTCGGCCGGCCAGATCGCCGAGGTGTTCACCGAGTGGAACAAGGGCGACCTGGACAGCTTCCTGGTCGAGATCACCGCCGAGGTGCTCAACCAGATCGACGCCAAGACGGGTCGGCCGCTGGTCGACCTCATCCTCGACGAGGCCGAACAGAAGGGCACCGGCCGCTGGACGGTCAAGTCGGCGCTCGACCTCGGGGTGCCGGTCACCGGCATCGCCGAGGCGGTGTTCGCCCGGGCGCTGAGCGGCTCGGTGCCGCAGCGCCGCGCCGTGCAGGGCATGGCGTCCGGTCACCTGGGTCAAAAGCCAACGGATGAAAAGACTTTCATCGACGACGTGCGCAAGGCGCTGTACGCCTCGAAGATCGTCGCCTACGCGCAGGGCTTCAACCAGATCCAGGCCGGCTCGGCCGAATACGACTGGCACATCACCCCCGGCGACCTGGCCACCATCTGGCGCGGTGGCTGCATCATCCGGGCCAAGTTCCTCAACCGCATCAAGGAGGCCTTCGACGAGAACCCGGACCTGCCCACCCTGATCGTCGCGCCGTACTTCCGCAGCGCCATCGAGGCCGCGGTCGACGGCTGGCGGCGGGTGGTCGTCACCGCCACCGAACTGGGCATCCCGATCCCCGGCTTCGCCTCGGCGCTGTCGTACTACGACGCGCTGCGCACCGAACGGCTGCCCGCCGCGCTCACCCAGGGCCTGCGCGACCTGTTCGGGGCGCACACCTACGGTCGCATCGACGCCGACCCGGCCGCGCGGTTCCACACCCTGTGGAGCGGTGACCACAGCGAGATCGAGGTCTAGGAGCCCCGGTGCGATTCCTCGACGGTCACCGGCCGCCCCACGACCTGACCTACGACGACGTCTTCATCGTGCCCAACCGCTCGGACGTGTCCTCGCGGTTCGACGTGGACCTGTCCACCGCAGACGGCACCGGCACCACCATCCCGGTGGTGGTGGCCAACATGACGGCGGTGGCCGGCCGGCGGATGGCCGAGACGGTGGCCCGCCGTGGTGGCCTCGTGGTGCTGCCGCAGGACCTGCCGATCACCGCGGTGCGCGAGACGGTGGACTTCGTCAAGAGCCGCGACCTGGTGGCCGACACCCCGGTGACGCTGGGCCCGGAAGACTCGGTGTCCGACGCGGTCGCGCTGATCCACAAGCGGGCGCACGGTGCGGCGGTGGTGCTGTCCGAGGGCAGGCCGGTCGGCCTGGTCACCGAGGCTGCGACCGTCGGCGTCGACCGGTTCGCCCGGGTCCGCGACATCGCGGTGACCGACTTCGTCGTCGCCCCCGCCCACACCGAACCCCGGCGGGTGTTCGAGCTGCTCGAGCACGCCCCGATCGACGTGGCCGTGCTCACCGAACCGGACGGTTCGCTGGCCGGTGTGCTCACCCGCATCGGCGCGGTGCGCGCGGGCATCTACACCCCGGCGGTGGACGCGGCGGGCCGGTTGCGGATCGCCGCGGCCGTCGGCATCAACGGCGACGTCGCCGCCAAGGCCCAGGCGCTGGCCGAGGCCGGGGTCGACGTCCTGGTCGCCGACACCGCGCACGGCCACCAGGACAAGATGATCGACACCATCAAGACGCTGTCCGCGCTCGACCTGGGCCTGCCGCTGGCCGCGGGCAACGTGGTGTCGGCGCAGGGCGCCCGGGACCTGATCGACGCCGGCGCCTCGATCGTCAAGGTCGGCGTCGGCCCCGGCGCGATGTGCACCACCCGGATGATGACCGGGGTCGGACGGCCGCAGTTCTCCGCCGTCCTCGAATGTGCGGCCGCCGCACGGGAACTCGGTGGACACGTGTGGGCCGACGGCGGGGTGCGCCACCCCCGCGACGTCGCGCTGGCGCTGGCGGCCGGCGCGTCGAACGTGATGATCGGGTCGTGGTTCGCGGGCACCTACGAGTCGCCCGGCGACCTGATGCTCGACCGCGACAACCACCCGTACAAGGAGAGCTACGGGATGGCCTCCAAGCGGGCCGTCGCCGCGCGCACCAGCGGGGACAGCCCGTTCGACCAGGCCCGCAAGGCGCTGTTCGAGGAGGGCATCTCCACCTCCCGGATGGCCCTGGACCCGGCCCGCGGCGGCGTGGAGGACCTGCTGGACCACATCACCTCCGGGGTGCGCAGCACCTGCACCTACGTCGGCGCCAGGACCCTGGCCGAACTGCACGACAAGGCCGTGCTCGGCGTGCAGTCGGCGGCCGGCTTCGCCGAGGGGCACCCGCTGCCCACCGGTTGGTGACCGGGATGAGCGTCGTCGCCGTTCTGCTCAGCCTGCTGGGCTTCATCGTGCTCACCGTGGGCACGGCGGTCTTCGTCGCGGCCGAGTTCTCGCTGACCGCGCTGGAGCGAAGCACGGTCGACGCCAATGCGCGCACCGGCGGGCGCCGCGACAAGATCGTCCAGCGGGCCCACCGCACGCTGTCCTTCCAGCTTTCCGGCGCGCAGGTGGGTATCTCGATCACCACGCTGATCACCGGCTACCTCGCCGAGCCGCTGATCGCCCGACTGCTGCAGCCCGTGCTGACCGCCGCCAACGTGCCCGCGCACTGGGTGGAGGGCATCGCGCTGGCGCTGGCGCTGCTGATCGCCACCTCGGTGTCGATGGTGTTCGGCGAGCTGGTCGCGCAGTACCTCGCCGTGGCGCATCCGCTGGCGACCGCCCGGGTGGTGGCCGGCCCGCAGGTGTTGTTCTCGACGGTGTTCACCCCGCTGATCCACCTCACCAACGGCACCGCGAACTGGATCCTCGAGCGGTTCGGCATCGAGCCGGCCGCCGAGTTGAGTTCGGCGCGCTCGCCGCAGGAGCTGGTGTCGCTGGTGCGCAGCTCGAAGGAACAGGGCTCGCTGGACGAGACCACCGCCACGCTGGTCGACCGGTCGCTGCAGTTCGGCGCCCGCACCGCCGAGGAGTTCATGACGCCGCGGTCCAAGATCGAATCGCTGACCGCCGAGGACACCGTCGGCAATCTGCTGGAGAAGGTCCGCGAGACCGGGCACTCGCGGTTCCCGGTGACCCGGGGCGACCTCGACGAGACCATCGGCATCGTCCACGTCAAGCAGGTCTTCGAGGTGCCGCACACCGAGCGTGTCCGGACCCGGCTCGCCGACATCGCCCGGCCGGTCCCGGTGGTGCCGTCCACCCTGGACGGCGACGCCCTGATGACGCAGATCCGGGCCAACGGCCTGCAGACCGCGCTGGTGGCCGACGAGTACGGCGGCATCGCCGGCATGATCACGGTGGAGGACCTGATCGAGGAGATCGTCGGCGACATCCGCGACGAACACGACGAGTCCACCCCCGACGTGCTGCGGCTCGGGGAGGTCTGGCGGGTGTCGGGGTTGCTGCGCACCGACGAGGTGGCCGACGCCACCGGCTTCCGGGCCCCCGAGGGCGACTACGAGACGATCGGCGGGCTCGTCATGCACGCGCTGGGACACATCCCGGCCGCCGGGGAGTCGGTGGATCTGAGCGCGTTCGACCCGGATGCGGTCCCGGACCGGCCGCCGTGCTGGCGGGCCACCGTGGTCGGGATGGACGGCCGGCGCATCGACCTGGTCGACCTGGTCAAGATCGCGCCCGGCGACCGTGAGGACGTGCGCTGATGGGCGACGTGTTCGGGGTGCTGCTGACGGCGCTGCTGATCCTGGCGAACGGGTTCTTCGTGGGCGCGGAGTTCGCGCTGATCTCGGCGCGGCGCGACCGGCTCGAGGCGCTCGCGGAATTGGGCAAGCGCAGTGCCGTCGCGGTGATCCGGGCCGGCGAGAACCTGTCGGTGATGCTGGCCGGGGCGCAGCTGGGCATCACGGTGTGCTCGATCGCGCTCGGCCGCGTCGGCGAGCCCGCGGTGGCCCACCTGCTGGAGAAGCCGTTCGACCTGTTCGGGGTCCCCGATGCGGTGCTGCACACGGTGTCGTTCGTCGTCGCGATCACGATCGTGGTGATCCTGCATGTGCTGCTCGGCGAGATGGTGCCGAAGAACATCGCGCTGGCCGGGCCGGAGAAGGCCGCCATGCTGCTCGTCCCGCCGTATCTGGCGTGGGTGCGGGCCACCCGCCCGGTGATCGCGTTCTACGACTGGTGCGCCCACGTCACGCTGCGACTGGTGGGCGTGCAGGCAAAGACCGCGCTGGAGAACACCGTGTCGATGGTCGAGCTGACGGAGATGATCGCCGAATCGGGGTCCAAGGGGTTGCTCGACCCCGAGGAGCACACCCGGCTCACCCGTGCGCTGCAGATCCGCAACCGCGTCGTCGCCGACGTCGCGGTGCCGCTGCACGACGTCCGGACGGTGCCGGCCGCCGCCCCCGGCGCGGGCCCGACGGTCGGCGCCGTCGAACAGGCGCTGGCCCGGACCGGCTACTCCCGCTTCCCGGTGACCGACCACACCGGCCGGTTCGTCGGGTTCGTGCACATCAAGGACGTGCTGGACCAGATGGACGACTCGCAGGCGGTGGTCGACCGGGCCGCGGTGCGGCCGCTGCCGCAGCTGCCCGCCGAGCTGCCGGTGCCCGACGCGCTGGCCCGGATGCGGCGCAACAACAGCCACCTCGCGCTGGTCACCACCGGTGGCGTGGTGACCGCCATGGTGGCGCTCGAGGACCTGGTCGAGGATCTCGTCGGCACCGTGCGGGACGGCACTCACCGGCTCTGAGGCCGTGCGGCGGCGTTGCGACCACAGGCCGACCGTAGGATTGACTGATTGCGAGCCCAGGGCACAGGAGGAGAAATGACAGACCGCGTCGTCGTCGGCGACCTGCGGGTCGCACAGGTGCTCTACGACTTCATCACCGATGAGGCGCTGCCGGGAACGGGCATCGATCCGGAGACCTTCTGGTCGGGCGTGGAGAAGGTGGTCGCCGACCTGACCCCGCAGAACGAGGAGCTGCTGGCTCGTCGCGACGAACTGCAGGCCCAGATCGACAAGTGGCACCGCCACCACGTGCTCGAGCCGCACGACCCGGCGGCCTACCGGGCGTTCCTCACCGAGATCGGCTACCTGCTGCCCGAACCCGACGCCTTCACCGTCACCACCTCCGGGGTGGACCCCGAGATCTCCTCGACCGCCGGCCCGCAGCTGGTGGTGCCCGTGCTCAACGCTCGCTTCGCGCTCAACGCCGCCAACGCGCGCTGGGGTTCGCTGTACGACGCGCTGTACGGCACCGACGTG
>CAZTAA010000171.1:0-6039 GCA_964611465.1 uncultured Mycobacterium sp.
CGATCGACGAAATCCGCCGCATCGCAGTCAAACAGCTCAAGATGATCATCATCGGCGTGACGAACTGGCGCAGCGATCACTGAATCGCGCGCGGGCGCTCCCCGGCGGCCACGTCTGCCGCGTCATTCCGCAGTCACATCCGTCACTTGCGCCTCGGCGCCGGACGGCGTTCCGATGTGAGTCCGGCTCTGAGCGACAACGCGCGACTCGGTGGACACGTCGAGAATCCAACCCCCAACGGCCTGTCCCACCCAGTCGCTCGTTGTCGCTCATAGGTGGGCAGGAAGACAACCGGGTCCCCCGAGGTACGGATGTGGCAGGTGTTACTCGACGCGACGGAGGTCGGGCGCGGGTCGCGACGCGAGCGTCGACAAATGTCACGCGAAATGGCCTGCGGCGTAACATATGTCGACGCTCGCCGCGGTACGGATCTGGCTGCTGTCACTCGACCCCGGGCAACTCACGCTCACTGACGAACCGCCGCGGCTGCCCCGTCAGCGGATCCTCGAATTCGAGGCTGTAAGCCACCAATTGCAACGGCGACGAAAAGTCTTCGGGCGCAACGTCGATCACGTCGGGATAGAGCGGATCCCCGCAGATCGGCACACCGAGCCCGCACATGTGCACCCGCAACTGATGGGTGCGGCCGGTGCGCGGAGTCAAGCGGTACCGCTCACCACCGAGGGATTCGACCAACGTCTCGGCGTTGGGCTCACCGGGCTCGACGACGGCCTGCAACACCCCGCGCCGCTTCACGATCCGGTTCCGGACGGTGACGGGCAATTCCACTGTCGGAACACCTTGCGCCACAGCGTGATAGGTCTTGTGCACCTGCCCCCGCGCGAACAGACTCTGATACGCGCCGCGCACCTCGCGACGCACGGTGAACAACAACACCCCGGCGGTCAACCGGTCCAGCCGATGCGCCGGCGAAAGCTCGGGCAGCCTCAGCGAGCGCCGCAACCGCACCAGCGCGGTCTGCGCGACGTGCCGGCCCCGCGGCATGGTGGCCAGGAAGTGCGGCTTGTCCACCACGACGATGTCATCGTCGCGGTACAGCACCGGGATGTCGAAGGGCACCTCGACCTCGTCGGGCAGCTCACGGTAGAAGAACACGTGCGCCCCTGCCGGCAGCACCGTGGCCGGAGTCACCACCGCACCAGAGGCGCAAACGACCTCTCCGGCAAGGACTTTGGCACCGGCGCCCCAGCGCCGCTCGAACTCGTCGTACACCGAACCGCCGTGCAGCCGCACCCGCGCCGGGCCGAGGCCGTCGCGAACAGGCAGCGGCGCCCGGCGGCTCAACGCGCCTGCCCACGCCGAGAGTTGAGTTGTTGTACGCGTTTCACGAGTGCACCCGCAAACAACGTGACTCTGGGCGAGGCCGTCAATTCAGCGGAACCGGCTCGAGGATCTCCGCGCGCGCTTCCGGGGCGGCGGCCCGCAGCGCGTCGGCGGACTCGTCGTCGGGCTGCGCCTGGGAAAGCACCTCGGCCTCCACCCGGGCCACGTACGTCGCGACCTCGCGGTCCACGTCGGCGTCGCTCCAGCCCAGGATCGGCGCCACCACCTCGGCCACCTCCCGGGCACAGTCCACGCCGCGGTGCGGGTACTCGATCGAGATGCGCATCCGCCGCGCCAGAATGTCCTCCAGATGCAGCGCGCCCTCGGCGGCGGCGGCGTAGGCGGCCTCCACCTTCAGGTACACCGGCGCCTCGGTAATCGGCTCCAGCAGGCGCGGATCCGCCTCGGCCAGCAGCAGCACGTCGTCGATCAGCGAGCCGTACCGGTCCAGCAGATGACGTACCCGGTACGGGTGCAGGCCATGCCGCACGCCGACCTGCTCGGTCTGGTTGATCAGTGCGAAATAGCCGTCGGCGCCGATCAGCGGCACCTTCTCGGTGATCGACGGTGCCACCCGGGTCGGGATGAACTCCGCGGCCGCGTCGACGGCGTCGGCGGCCATCACGCGGTAGGTCGTGTACTTCCCGCCGGCGATCGCCACCAGGCCAGGCGCGGGGCTCGCCACCGCATGCTCGCGGGACAGTTTGGAGGTCTCCTCGCTCTCGCCGGCCAGCAGCGGCCGCAGACCCGCGTAGACGCCGTCGATGTCGTCGTGGGTCAGTCGGGTGGCCAGCACCGTGTTGACGTGGTCGAGGATGTAGTCGATATCGGCCTTGGTGGCCGCCGGATGCGCCAGGTCGAGATTCCACTCGGTGTCGGTGGTCCCGATGATCCAGTGCGTCCCCCACGGGATGACGAACAGCACCGACTTCTCGGTGCGCAGGATGATCGCGACCTCGCTGACGATCCGGTCCCGCGGCACGACGACGTGCACGCCCTTGGAGGCGCGCACCCGGAACCGGCCACGCTGCTTGGAGAGTGCCTGGATCTCGTCGGTCCACACGCCGGTGGCATTGATCACGACGTGTCCGCGGACCTCGGTCACCGAGCCGTCCTCGGAGTCGCGGACGCGCACCCCGACCACCCGGTCGCCCTCCCGCAGCAGCGAGACCACCTGTGTCGAGGTGCGCACCACCGCGCCGTAGTGCGCCGCGGTCCGGGCGACCGTCATGGTGTGCCGGGCGTCGTCGACGACGGTGTCGTAGTAGCGGATGCCGCCGACCAGCGAGGTTCGCTTGAGTCCCGGCGCCAGCCGCAGCGCCCCGGCCCGAGTCAGATGTTTTTGCGCCGGAACTGATTTCGATCCGCCCAGCTGGTCGTAGAGGAAGATGCCGGCGGCGACGTACGGCCGCTCCCACCACCGGTTGGTGAGCGGGAACAGAAACGGCAGCGGTTTGACCAGATGCGGCGCGAGCGTCGTCAGGGACAGTTCGCGTTCGTGCAGCGCCTCGCGCACCAGACCGAACTCGAGCTGTTCGAGGTAGCGCAGCCCGCCGTGGAACATCTTGCTGCTGCGACTCGACGTGCCCGACGCGAAGTCGCGCGCCTCCACCAGCGCGACCTTGAGTCCGCGGGTGGCGGCATCGAGCGCACTGCCCGCGCCCACCACGCCGCCGCCGATGACGACGACGTCGAACTGCTCGGATCCGAGGCGGTCCCACGCGACCGCACGCTGGGCGGGATTCATGAGGGAACCCGGGTTCGGGTCTCCGTTCACTGCCTCGCTCCTCCTTGTTACCCGTCAGTAGCGAGTTCCAGGTTACGTGGTGCGGCCGTTCCCTGGGTTGTCAGCGCTCCCGGTTACGATGCCCGCACGATCGGGGACCGGGGGGCTGAATGGCGAAGAATTCGAACGACGGATGCGGCGCGACCATCGGCTGGTTCGCCATTTTCGTCGTCATCGCCGCTATCCCTAAGCCGGTGTGGATCACGATCGGCGTCGTCGTCGCGGTTGCCCTCGTGGTCTGGGTCGTCAAGAAAGTGGTCGAGGAGGCCGAGAAGAGCCGCGCCGAGGCCGCAGAACGGGAGCGAGTGGCGCAGCAGGCCCGGGCGGCCGCTGAGAAACGCGAACGGCAAGAGGCGGCACGCCGCCGAAAGCAATACCTGATCGACACCGTGGGCACCGTGAATGCCACGTACGTCGAGCGCGCGGAAGGCGCGGCCAGAGCGATCGCCGCGACCGAGGCCGCGCGTGCGGGATGGCTCGGTGATGTCGACTTCCAGCCCGACATCACCGCGATCACCAGCCAGTTCCAACGCGCCCATGAACTACTCCAGGTGGCCGGCCAGCTGTCGGTGCTCGACAACCCAAATGCCGACGACCGCAAACTCCTGGCCGAGGCCAAGACCACCGTCGCCACCTTGGAGGCCGCAGCCTTCGAACGCATCGAGTTGATCACCAAGTGCGAGCGGGAAGCCGAGAACATCGACAACTCGCTGCGCCAGGAACGCGAGGACGCCCGCACCGCCGAGCAGCGCGCCGAACTGCAGGCCAAGCTGAGCGCCATGCTCTACGGCATCGAGGCCACTCCGGGCGTCTCGCCGACGAGCCAGGCCGCGGACTCGGTGATGGCACGGGTGCAGGCGTACCGCGAGATCAAGGGCGCGATTCAACAGATTCGGGACAGCGGCACGACCACCTGATCCAGATTTGACTCAGTCCAGGTCGTCGTGCGCCATCAACCGGCGGGCGGCCTCCACGATCGACCCCGACAGCGACGGGTACACCGACAGCGTCTGCGCCAGGTCGGTCACCGAGATCCGGTTCTGCACGGCCAGCGCGATCGGCAGGATCAGCTCGCTGGCGATCGGCGCCACCACCACCCCGCCGATCACCACCCCGGTCGCCGGGCGGCAGAAGATCTTGACGAACCCGTGCCGCAGCAGCGACATCTTGGCCCGCGCGTTGGTGCTCAGCGGCAGCATCAGCGTGCGGGCCGCCACGCTGCCGTCGTCGATCGCCTGCTGCGGGATGCCCACCGCGCCGATCTCCGGCCGGGTGAACGTCGCCGAGGCCACCGTCCGCAGCCGGATCGGCGAAACCCCTTCTCCCAGAGCGTGATACATCGCGATGCGGCCTTGCATGGCGGCCACCGACGCCAGCGGGAAGAGCCCGGTGCAGTCGCCCGCGGCGTAGATGCCCGACGCCGGTGTGCGCGACACCCGGTCGACGGGGATGTACCCGCCGGGGTTGAGTTCCACCCCGACCCTCTCGAGGCCGAGCCCCGCGGTGTTCGGCGTCGACCCGATGCACATCAGCGCGTGGCTCCCGGTCACGGTGCGGCCGTCGGTGAGGTTCACCCGGACGCCGTCGTCGTGCCGCACCACCGAGTCGGCGCGGGCGTTCTTGACGACGGTGACGCCGCGTTCGGCGAACACCTCCTCCAGCGCGGCCGCGGCGTCGCTGTCCTCGTGCGGCAGGATCTGGTCGCGGCTGGCCACCACCGTGCACGTGACGCCGAGCTCGGTGTAAGCGTTGCAGAACTCGGCGCCGGTCACCCCGGAGCCGACGATCACCAGGTGTTCGGGCAGCTCGGTCAGGTCGTAGAGCTGACGCCAGGTCAGGATCCTCTCGCCGTCGGGCACCGCCTTGGGCAGCACCCGCGGGCTCGCCCCCGTGGCGATGAGCACCACGTCGGCCTTCAGCACACCGCCCACCCGGCCGTCGGGCGCGGTGACCTTGACCCGGTGGTGCGCCATGCCGGCGACGTCGTCGACCAGCTCGCCACGGCCGCGGACGACGGTGATGCCGTGGGTGAGCAACTGGGTGCCGATGTCGGCGGACTGCGAGGCCGCCAGCGTCTTGGCCCGGTTGTTGATCTGGGTGAGGATGATCTTCGCGTCGTCGATGCCGATGTCGTAGCCCAGGCCCTCGGCCCTTCGGAGCTCCGTCCGAACTCCGGTCGAGGCGATGAACGCCTTCGACGGCACGCAGTCGAACAGCACGCAGGCGCCGCCGATCCCGTCGCTGTCGACGACCGTCACGTGGGTGTTCTCCCGGTCGTAGCCGGCGGCCACCAGCGCCGCCTCGTATCCGGCCGGCCCGCCGCCGATGATCACGATCCGCGTCGCCACGGGTTAGAACCTAGTCGCTGCCGGCGAACGTGCAGCCCCAGCGGGGTTTAAGCTCATCGGCGTGCCGCTCTACGCCGCCTACGGCTCCAACATGCATCCCGAGCAGATGCGACAGCGCGCGCCGCATTCGCCGATGGCCGGAACCGGCTGGCTGCACGGCTGGCGACTGACCTTCGGCGGCGAGGACATCGGCTGGGAGGGCGCCCTGGCCACCGTCGTCGAGGACCCGGACAATCCCGACGCGCGCGTGTTCGTCGTGCTCTACGACATGACCAACGAAGACGAGAAGGCCCTCGACCGCTGGGAGGGCTCCGACTTCGGGGTGCACAAGAAGATCAAGGTGCGCATCGACCGCGAATCATCCGACACCACAACCGATCCCGTGCTCGCGTGGCTGTATGTGGTGGACGCCTGGGAGGGCGGCCTGCCGTCGGCCCGCTATCTGGGGGTGATGGCCGATGCCGCCGAGATCGCCGGCGCGCCCGGTGAGTACATCCGCGATCTGCAGACCCGACCGGCCCGCAACATCGGCCCGGGCACCTAACTTCCCATCTGTTCAGC
>CAZTAA010000172.1:0-1839 GCA_964611465.1 uncultured Mycobacterium sp.
CGGTTTCGTCGGATCTGGTCGACGACCTGCTGGCGTTGCTGCAGCAGAGCCGGGTGGACTGGACGTCGTTCTTCCGGGCCCTGGCGCACGCCGCGCGCGGGGACGCCGAACCGGCCCGCGGGCTGTTTGTCGACCTCGCCGGGTTTGACGCCTGGCTGGACCGGTGGCGCGCCCTGGCCCCCGACGGCGACGCCATGGACCGGGTCAACCCCGTCTACATTCCGCGCAACCACCTCGTCGAGGAGGCGCTGACGGCCGCGACCGGTGCCGACCTGGAGCCACTGCGCGCGCTCCTCGGGGCGATCACCGACCCGTTCCACGAACGCCCGGGATTCGACCGCTACGCGCAACCGGCACCGGACGAGTTCGGGGATTACCGGACGTTCTGCGGCACCTGAACGAATAATCTCTCCGCAGGGGATGCGGACACGAGAAGGAACACGAGCATGAGTCTGTACGCAGTGGTCGACCCGGCAACCGGCGAGGTGGTCAAGGAGTACCCGACCGCCACCGACGAGCAGATGGAACAGGCGCTGGCCGCGGCGGCCAAGGCCTACCGCGAGTGGTCGAAGACCTCCACACTGGCCGACCGGGTGGAACTGATCCGCAAGGTCGCCGCACTGCACGACGAACGCAAGGACGAACTCGCCGCGATCATCCAGCGCGAGATGGGCAAGGCCCTCGACCAGGCCGTCGGCGAGGTCGAGTTCAGCGCCGCGATCTACGAGTACTACGCCGACAATGCCGAGAAGTTCCTGGCCGACGAACCGATCACGCTGCTCGACGGCGAAGGCAGCGCGGTGATCAAACGGGGCCCCGTCGGCGTGCTGCTGGGCATCATGCCGTGGAACTACCCGTACTACCAGGTGGCCCGCTTCGCCGGACCGAACCTAACGCTGGGCAACACCATCGTGCTCAAGCACGCGCCGCAGTGCCCGGAGTCGGCGGCGGCGATCCAGAAGATCTTCGACGACGCCGGCTACCCGGCGGGCGCCTACGTCAACGTGTACGCCACCAACGAGCAGATCGCCGAGGCCATCGCCGACCCACGCGTGCAAGGAGTTTCGCTGACGGGCTCCGAACGGGCCGGGGCGGCCGTGGCCGAGATCGCCGGCCGCAACCTGAAGAAGGTGGTGCTCGAACTCGGCGGCTCGGACCCGTTCATCCTGCTCAGTTCCGCCAACCTCGACGAGACGGTGGAAGCCGCGATCGCCGGCCGGTTCGAGAACGCCGGGCAGGCGTGCAACGCGGCGAAGCGGTTCATCGTGGTGGCCGACGTCTACGACGAGTTCCTCGACAAGTTCACCAAGAAAGTCCTGGAGGCCGGCGACGGCTTGGCCCCGCTGTCGTCAGTGGCCGCGGCCGAGCGGCTCGGCTCCCAGGTCGACCGGTTGGTCGCCGACGGCGCCACCCTGGTGACCGACGGCGAACGGAAAGGCGCCCACTTCCCGCCCGGGGTGCTCACGGGCGTCGATCCCGACCTGCCGTCGGCCAAGGAGGAACTGTTCGGCCCGGTGGCCACCGTGTACAAGGTGGCCGACGAGGATGAGGCGGTCCGTGTCGCCAACGACATCCCGTTCGGGCTGGGCTCCTACGTGTTCACCACCGACGCCGAACAGGCCAAGCGGGTCGCCGACAAGATCGACGCCGGCATGGTATTCGTCAACGTGGTCGGCGCCGACGGCGTCGAGTTGCCGTTCGGTGGCGTCAAACGCTCCGGGTTCGGCCGTGAACTCGGCCGGTTCGGCATCGACGAGTTCGTCAACAAGAAGCTGATCCGGATCGGATAGGCGATCAGCCGGCGTTCGCCGCGCTGCCACCGACCTCGGCCGGCAGCGG
>CAZTAA010000172.1:1939-5984 GCA_964611465.1 uncultured Mycobacterium sp.
GGATAGGCGATCAGCCGGCGTTCGCCGCGCTGCCACCGACCTCGGCCGGCAGCGGTTTCACCGGGGCGACGGGCGTGGGCGTGGCGGTGGCCGTCACGGTCGCCGTAGGTGTATCCGTAGCTGTCGCCGCGGTCGAGGGCGACGACGCCGACGCCGGCACCGATCCGTGGAAGTCGACCATCGCCTCGTCCCGGAGCACCGTGCCGCCGTAGGTCACTTCCAGCGCGCTCGCGGTGACGGTGTAGGTGCCCCCGCCGGATTCGGCGACGAACCCCTTGCTCGTAAGGGCCGCGGGCGCAATCAGTTTGGCGCCGTCCCGCACCCGCACACCGCGGTACTCGTACCCGCCGGCTTTGTCGCGGCAGATCGCGACCCGCGACGACGCGGTGCTGCCGAACACGACGGCCACATCGGGCGACTCACAGCGGGCGGTCGAATCGATGTAACCGCTGCCGTCGTATGACGGCGTCTCCGCGAATGCCAGCGGGGCGGCGACACCGAGCAGCGCCAGGGATGTCGCGCCCGCCAGCAGCACGCGGCGTGATGGGTGCACGGCCGAACTGATCTTGATCATCGGCTACCAGTTCACCATTGCCACAGCCGTTTTCACGCAGACAGCCCGCTCCGTGGTCAAGAAGCCACCCGATCGTTAGCTTTCCGAGATTCGACGGGCACGCCCCCGCGCGGTGATCAACGCCAGGCGAACACCGGCTGTTCGAGTTCGTCGACGGGATCGGGCCGGCCCTCCAGGCCCAGCCAGCGCACTTGCAGCAGCACCGCACCCGTCGGCGCGTGGATGAGGTCGTTGCCCAGTGGCACCTGGACCACCGGGCGCGGGCTCTCGGGAATCGTGACGAAGCGCGGCGAGTCGTCGCGCTGCAACTGGTGCAGTCCCACCCGGTAGACGGCCACCACCTCGTCGGGCGCCGGCCGCAGCTCGAGGCGGCCACCGCCCCAGATCACCACCGGGGTGATCACGTATCCCGACCGGGTCGGGTAGTCGTCCAGCAGCCCGAGCACATTGGACGCCGGCAGTTCGACGCCGACCTCTTCGGACAGCTCACGAAGCGCCGCATCGACGGCCGTCTCGCCGGGATCCAGCCGGCCACCCGGCAGAGCCCACTGCGCGGCATGCGCCCTGAGCCGAGATGCCCTGCGGCACAACAGGAATGCCGCGCCACCGGAGACCCCCACCATCCGGCCGTCCAAACCCTGTTCCATCAGACGACCGGCGATCCAGTCGTCCACCGGCGCCGGGTCCACCCGGTCCTCGCCCACCTCCGAATCGACCAGCACCACCGCGACCGCGGCGTGCCGCTTCGCCGGGTCGGTCACCGTGCGGCGCCGGTGGGCCGCCAGATTCATCGCGAACCGGTCCCGCAGGGCGTCGTCGTAGGCGATCGTCACCGGGCAACCGTAATTGCAGCCCGCTATTCGAGTGCTTTCGGCCCTGTCGGCCACAGACGACGGCTGGCATGCTGATAGCCGGCCAACACGGGCGCTAAGGAGAAGGAACATTCATGACCGGGCTCGAAGTGAAGATGATCATCCTGTCGACGGACAACCTGGATGAATCGATCGGCTTCTACAGCGACACCCTCGGAATGGCGCTGAAGTTCCGCGACGGCGCGCACTTCGCCGCACTCGACGGCGGCCCGGTCACCCTTGCGCTGGCCACCGACGTGGACCATCCCATCCCCGGCCAGGTGGTCGTCGGGATCAAGACCGCCGACGTCGACGCCGCGGCCAAGGCGATCGAGGAGGCCGGCGGCGGCATCGTCAAGGGCCCGTACGACGACGCGCACGAGCGCCGCGCCGTGGTGTACGACAACAAGGGCAACGGGCTGGTCTTCTACAGCCCTCTGCAGCGCTGAGTTCAGCCCTTCTCGGCCGCGACCCGGGCGCGCTCGCGCATCGAGGCGACCACGCCGCCGTCGTTGAGGATGTCGGTGCCGGTGAGGTAGCCGGCCTTGTCGCTGACGCAGAACGCCAGCAGGTCGGCCATCTCCTCGGGCGTGCCCCAGCGCGGGACGGCGGCGTCGGCGACCATGGCGCCCGCGCCGGCGTTCTCTTCGAGCCGGCCCATCTCGGTGTCGACGGAGCCGGGAGATATCGAGACGATGCGCAGCCCGCGGGTGTTGAACCGCTCGGCCTGCGATGAGCTGTACCACCGGACGAAGCCCTTGCTGACCGCGTAGGCCAGCCCGGAGCGCGCCTCTTCGGGCGCCATTTCGCACACCGTGAGCATCTCGGCCATGAAGCGGTCCTGGTCCTGCAGCGCGAGCGGGAACTGTGCCGTCGGCATGAACTCCTCCGGTAGGAGGTAGGCGGCCATGGACGCCACGTTGACGATGGCCGACCCTTCGGGGGCGGTGCGGTAGAACGCCTCGTTGACGTTCACGGTGCCCACGGCGTTGGTCTTCATGACGTAGTCGGCGGCGCCCATGCTGGGACTGACGCCCGCCGTGTGGATCACCGAGACCACGGTCCCGAGGCCGGCCGCGGTGTCGAACAGGCGGTCCACCGCCGCCGGGTCGGTCACGTCGGCATTCACCGCGGTGGCCGTGATGCCCAGCGCAGACAGCGATTCGGCGGCGGCGTCGAGACGGTCCTGTCTGACGTCGCACAGGAGCACCGGGCGGTCGCGGCCCACGACCTTTGCCGTGGCCACACCCATGCCGCCCGCACCACCGGTGATCACCGAGACTTCAGCCATACCTGGACGGTATACGGGCGTCTGCCTACCGGTTCTGGGGTGCCCCGAAAAGTCGGCGATGCGGCCGTGAAGCGCGCACCGTTCCTGGTCACTGGTCACGTTCATTGCGCCCACGTCGCATCCGCCTGAGCCGTACCATCACGGCGAAGAAGCATCCGGTCGACAAGGAGAACCATGAGGAAACGTACGGCAATCACGTTGTCGGCCACGGCGTTGTCCGCCGCCGCAACATTCACTGCGGCCATTGCCGGCCTCGCCGCGGCACCGGTGGCGGGCGCCGATGTATGCGGGGCAGCCGACGGCCGCCACTTCTCGGTCGGCGGTTGCACCAACGTCGCCGGTGACGTCGCCGTCGGCACGGCCATCGCCGCCGCCCACGTCCCCTACGTCTGGGGCGAAGTGCCCTGCTACACAGTCGAAGGCGTGCCCTACTACACCCCACCCGGCGACCCCTGCTGAGGTGAGCGGGCCCGGCCCACGGGCGAGACAGGTACCGGCAGTAACTGTCTGCCGGTTTCGGCCGAACCTACCGTGGAAGCATGTCGACGATGGATCTGCGCAGTGAGATCCGCGAGTTTTTGAGCTCCCGGCGCGCCCGCATCAGCCCCGATCAAGCCGGGCTGCCCGCATATGGCGGCAACCGACGGGTCCAAGGCCTGCGGCGAGAAGAGGTTGCCCTGCTGGCCGGCGTCTCGGTCGACTACTACGTGCGCATGGAGCGCGGCAGTCTGGCCGGCGCGTCGGAGGGTGTGCTGGAGGCGTTGGCATCCGCGCTGCAACTCGACGACGCCGAGCGCGATCATCTCTTCGCCCTGGCCCGACAGTCCGGCTCCCACGGCACCCGCCGGAAACGCAAGACTCCCGCGACCGTCCGCCCGGCCCTGCAGCAGGTGCTCGACGCGATCACCGACGCCCCGGCCTGGATCCGCAACGGCCGCCATGACATCCTCGCGATGAACCAGCTGGCCCGGGCGCTGTACTCACCCGTGCTCGAGGCCGACGCGCGACGGCCGGCGAACACCACCCGGTTCGTGTACCTCAATCCCGAAGCCGCCGAACGGTTTTTCGTCGACTACGACCAGATCGCCCGCGACGCCGCCGCGATGCTGCGGCTGGAGGCCGGCCGTAACCCCAGCGACGAGGACCTCATCGCGCTGGTGGGCGAGTTGTCCACCCGCAGCGAGTTGTTCCGCCAGCGCTGGGCCTCCCAGGATGTGCGGTTCC
This sequence comes from uncultured Mycobacterium sp., assembly GCA_964611465.1. Taxonomy (GTDB): domain Bacteria; phylum Actinomycetota; class Actinomycetes; order Mycobacteriales; family Mycobacteriaceae; genus Mycobacterium. The sequence continues at coordinate 5,880 of CAZTAA010000172.1, forward strand.
ATCGGTCGGGCCGAAAACGGTTGCGCCACCCCGCCGTCGGGCAACTCGATCTCGATTTCGAAGCACTCGAACTACCCGCCGAACCCGGGCTTCAGCTCAACATCT
>CAZTAA010000173.1:0-5979 GCA_964611465.1 uncultured Mycobacterium sp.
CGAAAGGGGCTAGCGGGTCCAGAGTTGGGCCAGCGTCGGCAGGTCCAGCGCCGAGTCGACGGCCAGCGCCAGGAACACCACGGCCAGGTAGTTGTTCGACTGCAGGAACAACCGCAGCGGCTTGACCGGCTGACCGCGACGCACGCCGGCGTGCAACTGGTGAGCCATGGCCAGGAACCACGCCCCGGCCACGATCGCGACCGCCGCGTAGAGCCATCCGGTCGCGGGCACCAGCGCCAGCGTCGCGAGCACCGTCAGCCACGTGTAGACCAGGATCTGGGTGGTCACCTGCTTCTCGGTGGCCACCGCGGGCAGCATCGGAACGCCAGCGGCCTTGTAGTCGTCCTTGTAGCGCATGGCCAGCGCCCAGGTGTGCGGCGGCGTCCAGAAGAAGATGATCAGGAACATCACCAACGCCGGCCACTGGATGGTCCCGGTGACCGCCGACCAGCCGATCATCACCGGCATGCAGCCCGCGGCCCCGCCCCACACGACGTTCTGCGACGTCCGGCGCTTGAGCAGCAGTGTGTAGATGAAGACGTAGAAGCCGATGGTCAGGCCCGCGAGATGGGCCGACAGCATGTTCGTCGTCCACCACAGCCAGAAGAACGAGCCGATCGACAGCGCCAGCCCGAAGATCAGCGCGTGCGTGCGCGGCACGGTGGCCGTCGCCAGCGGGCGGCGGGCCGTCCGCTTCATGACCTTGTCGATGTCGGCGTCGGCCACGCAGTTCAGGGTGTTGGCGCCGGCGGCCGCCAGGATCCCGCCGAACAGCGTGTTGGCGATCAGCAGCGGATCGACGGAGCCGCGCTGCGCCAGCAGCATGGCGGGGATGGTGGTGACCAGCAGCAGTTCGATGACACGCGGTTTGGTGAGCGCGAGATAGGCCAGCAGCGACCCGCGAACTCGTCCGGGCGCATGGCCCTCGCGAATACTCACCAGGCTGACTCCTCGATAGCGCGACGTCTACTACAGAGGATGGTAGACCGAAGGCCCCGCCGGCCCCTAACGCGGCCAGTGGAATCGTCCGTGCCGCCTGCACTGGCCGCTCCCCGCGCACTAGGGTTGGGGGCAGCGCCGAAAACCCCCGACATGTCCGGAGGACTCGCTTGTGACCACCGCCGAAGAGATCGCCACCCTCACCGAACCGCATCTTCCGGACGACTGGACCGAGGTCGACTCGCGGGCCGTCGACACGATCCGCGTCCTGGCCGCCGACGCGGTGCAGAAGGTCGGCAACGGTCATCCCGGCACCGCGATGAGCCTCGCACCGCTGGCCTACACGCTGTTCCAGCGACAGATGCGCCACGACCCCAGCGACACCCACTGGTTGGGCCGGGACCGGTTCGTACTGTCCTGCGGGCATTCCAGTCTGACGATCTACCTGCAGCTCTACCTCGGCGGCTTCGGCCTGGAACTGTCCGACATCGAAGCGCTGCGCACCTGGGGCTCCAAGACGCCCGGTCATCCGGAGTTCCGTCACACCAAGGGAGTGGAGATCACCACCGGCCCCCTGGGTCAGGGCCTGGCCTCGGCGGTCGGCATGGCGATGGCCAGCCGTTACGAGCGTGGCCTGTTCGATCCCGACGCCGGCCCCGGCGAGAGCCCGTTCGACCACTACATCTACGTGATCGCCTCGGACGGCGACATCGAGGAGGGCGTCACCAGCGAGGCCAGCTCACTGGCCGGCACCCAGCAGCTGGGCAACCTCATCGTCTTCTACGACAACAACAACATCTCCATCGAGCACAACACCGACATCGCGTTGAGCGAGGACGTGTCGGCCCGTTACCGCGCCTACGGCTGGCATGTCCAGGAGGTCGAGGGCGGCGAGAACGTCGTCGGCATAGAAGAAGCCGTGGCGGCCGCGAGGAAGGTGACCGACAAACCGTCGTTCATCAACCTGCGCACGGTCATCGGCTACCCGGCACCGACCAAGATGAACACCGGTGGCGTGCACGGCTCGGCGCTGGGCGCCGACGAAGTCGCCGCCACCAAGAAGGTGCTCGGCTTCGACCCGGACAAGAGCTTCGAAGTCAGCGAGGACGTCATCACCCACACCCGCGGCCTGGTGGCCCGCGGCAAGCAGGCCCGCGACGAGTGGCAGCAGGGGTTCGACGCGTGGGCGGCCCGCGAGCCCGAACGCAAGAAGCTGCTCGACCGGCTGGTGGCCAACGACCTGCCCGACGGCTGGGACGCCGACCTGCCGTCCTGGGAGCCGGGCTCCAAGCCGCTGGCCACCCGCGCCGCCTCCGGTGAGGTGCTCTCCGCCGTGGGCCCGAAGCTGCCCGAGCTGTGGGGCGGGTCCGCCGACCTGGCGGGCAGCAACAACACCACCATCAAGGGTGTGAAATCGTTTGGGCCGCCGTCGATTTCGACCGAGGACTGGACGGCCGACTGGTACGGCCGCACGCTGCACTTCGGTGTTCGCGAGCACGCGATGGGCGCCATCCTGAGCGGCATCGTGCTGCACGGGCCGACGCGCGCGTACGGCGGCACCTTCCTGCAGTTCTCCGACTACATGCGCCCGGCGGTCCGGCTGGCCGCGCTGATGGACATCGACACCATCTACGTGTGGACGCACGACTCGATCGGCCTCGGCGAGGACGGGCCGACGCATCAGCCCATCGAGCACCTGGCCGCGCTGCGTGCCATCCCGCATCTCGCGGTGGTCCGCCCCGGTGACGCCAACGAGACCGCCTACGCGTGGAAGTCGGTGATCGAGCGCGGCGCCGGATCCGGTCCGGTGGGCCTGATCCTGACCCGCCAGGGAATCCCGGTGCTGGAGGGCACCAGCGCCGAGGGGGTGGCCCGCGGCGGTTACGTGCTCGGCGGCGGCAACCCCACCGACGACGCCGACGTGCTGATCATCGCCACCGGCTCGGAACTGCAGTTGGCCGTCGCGGCGCAGAAGCTGTTGGCGGACAAGGAGATCAACGCCACCGTCGTGTCGATGCCGTGCGTCGAGTGGTTCGTGAAGCAACCGCAGGAGTACCAGGACGCGGTCCTGCCGCCGAGCGTGTCGGCCCGCGTGGCCGTCGAGGCCGGCGTCGCGATGCCGTGGCACCGGTTCGTCGGCGACACCGGTCAGATCGTCTCCATCGAGCACTACGGCGAGTCCGCCGACGACAAGACCCTGTTCCGGGAGTTCGGCTTCACCCCCGAGGCCGTCGTCGCCGCCGCGGAACGCGCGCTGGACAACTGACGTCTGACGACCATGCGGGGCGAGGCCGGAGCCCCGAGCAGGAGTCGGACACGAGAAGAGGAGTTAGCAGATGACCCAGAACCCGAACCTGGCCGCACTGAGCGCCGCCGGCGTCTCCGTATGGCTCGACGATCTGTCCCGCGACCGGTTGCAGACCGGCAACCTGCGGGAGCTGATCGACACCCGCAGCATCGTCGGCGTGACCACCAACCCGTCGATCTTCCAGGTCGCCCTGTCGAAGGGCCACGCCTATGACGCCCAGCTCGAGGAGCTTGCCAAGCGCGGCGCCGACGTGGACGCCACCATCCGCACCGTCACGACCGATGACGTCCGCAACGCCTGCGACGTGCTGGCCAAGCAGTACGAAACGTCCGACGGCGTGGACGGCCGGGTGTCCATCGAGGTCGACCCGCGGCTGGCGCACGACACGGACAAGACGATCCTGCAGGCCCTCGAATTGTGGAAGATCGTCGACCGGCCCAACCTGCTGATCAAGATCCCCGCCACCCTGGCGGGCCTGCCCGCCATCACCGCCGTGATCGCCGAGGGCGTCTCGGTGAACGTCACACTGATCTTCTCCGTCGAACGCCACCGCGCGGTGATGGACGCCTACCTCGCCGGTCTGGAAGCCGCCCGCGAAGCCGGCCACGACTTGTCGCGAATCCACTCTGTCGCTTCGTTTTTCGTCTCCCGGGTGGACACCGAGATCGACGCCCGGCTGGAGAAGATCGGCACTCCGGAGGCGCTCGCGCTGCGCGGGCAGGCCGGCCTGGCCAACGCCCGGTTGGCCTACGGGGCCTACCAGGAGGTGTTCGAGGGCGGCGAGCGCTTCGCGGCGCTCGAGGCCAAGGGCGCCCGGGTGCAGCGGCCCCTGTGGGCGTCGACCGGGGTGAAGAACCCGGACTATCCCGACACTCTCTACGTCACCGAACTGGTGGCGCCCAACACCGTCAACACCATGCCGGAGAAGACCTTGGAGGCCGTCGCCGACCACGGCGAGATCACCGGGGACACCGTCACCGGCACCACCGACGCCTCAGCGGCCGTGTTCGCCCGATTGCGGGATGTCGGGATCGACCTGGGCGACGTGTTCAAGGTCCTCGAGGACGAGGGTGTCGACAAGTTCGAGAAGTCGTGGCTGGAACTCCTCGACGCCACCCAAGGTCAACTCGACGCCGCCGGGAAATGACCGGCGACACCGCGGCGGGCTGGGTGAACCCGCTGCGGGACAAGCGGGACAAGCGGATGCCCCGGATCGCGGGGCCCTGCGCGGTGGTGATCTTCGGGGTCACCGGCGACCTGGCCCGAAAGAAGCTGATGCCGGCGATCTACGACCTGGCCAACCGCGGGTTGCTGGCTCCGCAGTTCGCGCTGGTCGGATTCGCCCGCCGGGACTGGGCCGACGAGCACTTCGGCGAGGTCGTCCACGACGCGGTCAAGGAGCATGCCCGCACACCGTTCCGCCAGGAGGTCTGGGACCGGCTGGCCGAGGGAATCCGGTTCGTCCACGGCGATTTCGACGACGACGACGCGTTCACCCTGCTTTCCGACACCCTGCGGAAACTCGACGTCGAGCGCGGCACCGGAGGTAATCACGCGTTCTACCTGTCGATTCCCCCGGCATCGTTCCCGTTGGTCTGCGAGAAACTGTCGAACTCAGGCCTGGCCGGCAAACCCGACGGCCACTGGAGCCGCGTGGTGATCGAGAAACCGTTCGGACACGACCTGGCCAGCGCGGAGTCGCTCAACGCCGTGGTGAACAGCGTCTTCCCGGAGTCGTCGGTGTTCCGCATCGACCACTACCTGGGAAAGGAAACGGTCCAGAACCTGCTGGCGCTGCGGTTCGCCAACGAGATGTTCGAGCCGATCTGGAACGCCCGCTATGTCGACCACGTGCAGATCACCATGGCCGAGGACATCGGATTGGGCGGGCGCGCAGGCTATTACGACGGCATCGGCGCCGCGCGGGACGTCATCCAGAACCATCTGCTGCAGCTGCTCGCGCTCACCGCGATGGAGGAACCGGTCAGCTTCTCCCCCGAAGAAGTCAAGGCCGAGAAGATCAAGGTGCTCTCGGCGACCAAGCTGGTCGAACCGCTCGACGAGAACACCGCCCGCGGCCAGTACACGGCGGGCTGGCAGGGCAGCGAGAAGGTCGTCGGACTGCTCGACGAGGAGGGGTTCTCAAAGACATCCGTCACCGAGACGTTCGCGGCGATCACCGTGGAGGTGGATACCCGCCGGTGGGCGGGAGTTCCGTTCTACCTGCGGACCGGAAAGCGGTTGGGCCGGCGGGTCACCGAGATCGCGCTGGTGTTCAAGAGAGCCCCGCACCTGCCGTTCGACGCCACGATGACCGACGAGCTGGGCAAGAACGCCCTGGTGATCCGCGTGCAACCGGACGAGGGCATCACCTTGCGGTTCGGTTCGAAAGTGCCGGGGCACCTGATGGAGGTTCGCGACGTCAACATGGACTTCTCCTATGGGTCGGCGTTCGCCGAGGAGTCCCCGGAGGCCTATGAACGCCTGATCCTCGACGTGCTGCTGGGTGAGCCGTCGCTGTTCCCGGTCAACGCCGAGGTCGAATTGTCTTGGCAGATACTCGATCCCGCGCTGGAGAACTGGGCGGGCCACGGTGCGCCGGATCCGTACGAGTCCGGTGGGTGGGGTCCGGAGGCCGCGTTCGAGATGCTGCGCCGGACGGGCCGGGAGTGGCGGCGGCCGTGATTCGCGCGGCGACGATGCAGAGCGAGGCACGAGCGATGAGGAGGAGC
>CAZTAA010000174.1:0-5844 GCA_964611465.1 uncultured Mycobacterium sp.
AGGCCGCGCCCGGCAAGGAGATCGGCACGGATCCGATCACCGGCAAGAAGATCGAACTCAAGGAGGGCCGGTTCGGTCCCTACGTCACCGACGGCGAGACCAATGCCTCGCTGCGGGTGGCGGACGACCCGTTGACCATCACCCTGGAGCGGGCCAGCGACCTCATCAGTGAGCGGCGGGCGAAGGGCCCTGCGCCGAAGAAGACCCGCAAGCGGGCGGCCTCGAAGAAGTAGCACGGGCCGATCCTGCCGCGCGCGATTGTGACGTTTTTGCGGCGTGCCGCGGTCGATTGTCGCGTTGTTGCTGGTTTCGGCGCCTCGGAACCGACAACGACGTCGCACTCGCAGACGTGAACCAGCAACAACGTCGCACTCGCCGGCGACAACCAGGTACGTCTCACCCACTTCTCCCGACCACGGCCACGCAGGCTCGAACCTCGTGAGAGGGTGAGCCTGTGAGCGGTTTGTTCGTCGCCTTCGAGGGTGTTGACCGGTCGGGCAAGACCACTCAACTGCGCCTTTTGGCCGAGCGTCTCGGTGACAAGCACGAGGTGGTCGTCACCCGGGAACCAGGCGGAACCCCGGTGGCCGAGGCCATTCGGGTCCTGCTGCTCGCCGACGACGTGGACATGTCGGCTCGCTGCGAGGCATTGCTGTTCGCCGCAGCCCGGGCCGACCATGTCGAGCGGACCATCCGGCCGGCGCTCGAGCGCGGGGCCGTGGTGCTCTCGGACCGCTTCGTCGACTCGTCGCTGGCGTATCAAGGGGTCGCCCGTGGGCTCGGCGTCGAGGACGTGGAGCGGGTCAACATGTGGGCCACCGACGGCGTGATTCCCGACCTGACGATCATGCTCGACCTGCCCACCGGAACCTCCACCCAGCGCGACGGCGAGATCGACCGCATGGAGAGCGAGGGTGAACTGTTCCAGGCCCGGGTGCGCCGCGGGTTGCTGGACCTCGCGGCGCGGGACCTCCACCGCTACAGCGTCATCGACGCCAGTGGTTCGATCGAAGAAGTCGCCGACCTTGTATGGGCATCGATCCCGGACCAGTGGCGATGAGTGTTTTCGACACCCTCGTCGGTCAGGACCACGTCCGCGAGGTCTTGGAGGTGGCCGCCCAGGACGCAGCCATCGAGCCCGCTGGACCCACGATGACCCACGCATGGTTGTTCATCGGCCCGCCCGGCTCGGGGCGCTCGAACGCAGCGATCGCATTCGGTGCCGCGCTGGTGTGCCCGCAAGCCGGATGCGGGGTGTGCCAGGACTGTGTCGCGGTGATGTCGGGGAACCATCCGGACGTCGAGGTGGTCCGGCCTGAGGGCCTTTCGTACAAGACCGAAGAGGCGCGCAACCTGGTGGGCCGCGCGGACATGGCCCCCACCCGCGCCCGCTGGCACGTGATCGTGCTCGAGGACGCCGACCGCCTCACCGAGTCGGCGAACAACGTTCTGCTCAAGAGCATCGAAGAACCGGCCAGTAGGACCGTCTGGCTGCTGTGCGCGCCCTCGGTCGAGGATCTGCTGCCCACGGTCCGTTCCCGGTGTCAGGTGGTGGGCCTGCGCACGCCGGCCACCGACGCGGTCGCTGCGTTCCTTGAGACGCAGGGCGTGGATGCCGGTACCGCAGCGTTCGCTGCCCGGGCATCCATGGGTCACATCGGTCGCGCCCGCGCGCTGGCCACCATCGAATCGGTGCGCAACCGTCGGCACGACGTCCTCATCATGATGCGCGACCTCTCGGACCTGGCCAGTTGTATGGCTGCTGCCGGCAACATCGTTGAGGCGGCGAAGGCCGATGCCGAGGCGTTGCTGTCCGAACGGGACGAGACGGAGCGTGCGGACATGATGCTCGCGCTCGGTGCCGGCGCGGAGGGTAAGGGCATCAAGCGTGTGACCAAGGCTGCGATGAAGGAGCTCGAGGACCGGCAGGCCGCGCGCCGCAACCGCGCCGTGCGTGATGAGTTGGACCGGGTCCTGGTGGATCTGCTCGCCTGGTTCCGGGACGTGCTCGCGTTGCAGGAAGAAGCTCCCGTCGAGTTGGTCAACGAGGAGATGCGTGTCGACCTCGAGCGGATGGCCGACGAGAGTTCCACCGCCGACACGCTGCTGCGGATCACGGCGATCCGTGACGCGCGGCAGGCGTTGAGCATGAACGTTGCACCGCAACTGGCGATGGAGGCGATGGTCGTCAAACTGCGGGCGCCGCGTCTGGCAGGGCGATGACCGCACTTCCCGCCACGATGCGAACCACAATGTCCCCATGAGCAAACCCGGCATCACCCCCACCAAGTGGCAGCCGCCCACACCCGTCGGGAAGCCACCGGCGTACAACCTGCCCGAACTGCACATCCTGCCGGTCCCAGGTGCGGGGCCAGAGGACGCACTGTTCGTCGACGACGCGATCTACACCGGTCTCGAGGACGGCCGCATCGTCAAGGTGAGCCTTGACGGTTGGCAGATCGAAGTGGTCGCCGACACCCAGGGCCGTCCGCTCGGTCTCGAACAGCACCCACAGGGGGTGCTCATCTGCGATGCGGAGAAGGGTCTGCTGCTGCTCGGGGCCGACGGCCTGACGACGCTGGTGGGCAAGGGTGAACACGGCCTGCGGGTCTGCAACAACGCCGCGGTCGCCCCCGACGGCACCGTGTACTTCACCGACTCCAGCCAGCGCTTCGACCTTGAACACTGGACCGCTGACATCATCGAGCACTCAGGCACAGGACGGCTGCTGCGGCGTACCCCCGACGGAACGGTCGACGTGCTCGTCGAGGGCCTGCAGTTCGCCAACGGGGTGGCCCTCACCGACGACTTCGTCGCTGTCGCCCAGACCGGCCTGTACTGCGTGGACCGGGTGTGGCTCGCCGACGGGCGGCACGAGCCCTGGATCATGAACCTGCCCGCCTTCCCCGACAACATCGCCGAAGGCGACGACGGACTGGTCTGGGTCACGATGGCCAGCGCCCGCAAGCCGGCACTGGACAAGACCGCGGGACAGCCGTTCCTGCGCAAGATCATCTGGGCGCTTCCGGAGGCGCTGCACCCGAAGCCGGACAACCTGGTGTGGGTGCGCGCCTACGACACCGACGGGAACGTCGTCCACGAGTTCTGCGGTGAGCACGACCAGTTCTACATGTGCACCGGTGTGCGGGCGCGCGGCGGCAAGGTCGCCATGGGCAGCCTGAACACCACCGCGCTGGCCTGGTTCGACGTGTAGGGAACACCCGTGGACGACCATTCCTTGGCGCGCCCCCGCATGTGTCACGTACCTTAGATCTATGGCGAAGGGGAACAAGCAGAGCGACCACTGGCTCAAGGTGGTCGAGGCTGGCTTCTCCGCGGGCTTGGAGAGGTACCAGGCGTACCGCGCCACCAAGCCGAAGCGTCCGACCCCGCGCGAGCTCGTTCTGCAGCAGCGGCAGGCCATCATCGCCAACCACCAGAACCGGCTGGCCAGCCACGAACGCCGCCGGCAGCGGATGAAGACCCGGCAGACCGTGTACACCGCCGGTGCCGCAGGGGCGTCAGTGATGGGCGTTGTGGGAACGGTCACCCCGCAGCCCTCTCTGCTCTGGTTCACCGCCGCAGGTGTGTCCGGGATCCTGGCCTTCCTGACCAAGGAGAAGCGCGAGCACCTGCAGGCGCCGCCCATGCCGGAACTGCCTGCGCTGCCGATAGAACCCCTGCCGACCGGGACCCCCGGGTCCGATGAGATCGCGCGCTGGTCGCGCGCCGCGCACAGGTGGGACGATCTACTGCCCCTGGTGGACCAGATGCACCCCGACGCGGGCGTGCAGTTGCGCAAGGCGCTGGCCGATGTGGACCCCGCCCTGCGATCCCTCGTGGAGCGGCTCGGCACCCTGTACCGGACGACCCAGCAGATGCCGGGCACGCAGGCGGCCACGGCCGCCCACCACGCGAGTATCGAGGTCGCGGCCCGGCTGCGTGAAGGTGTGGAGGCCTACGAAGGTCTGGTCGCGGCGGCCGCCGAGTTGATCGCGGCCCCCGACTTGCAGCAGTCTGTGACGCAGATCGTGGGTCCGGCGGTACTCGACGTGCAGGCATACACAAGTGGCCTGCGGAAGGCGGCGGGGACCTTCGACCCCTCGTACTGACGAAAGAAGGTTCTGGTGGCGCGTAAGAAGGCTGTGGATCTGCCCGCGATCGTCGACGTGAGTCTGGCCGACTCGGATCGGAACTACGACAGCAACGTCACGTTCCTTGAGAAGGATTTCCGTGTGCTGCGGGTCGGTGCCGATGGTGACGTCGACCGCGCCGAGGAGATGATCCAGGAGTGGATGCCGGGCACCGCGGTGTTCGCGATCACGGGGGCGCGCGATGCCCGCACCGTAGGGATCCTGTCCGGCGATGAGAAGGACGCGCTGCGCCGCCTCGAGTCCGCCACCGGCGACGTTCCCACCACCAACGGACACCGCCTGCGTGACGTCCTGCAGGAGTGGACGGTCCGCAAGGTCCAGGCCGACCAGCCCGGCCTGTTCAGCAACGCGCGCACCGTCGTGCTCGGCGGCTCCAACCACCGCCGCACCGCACGTGTGCTGTCCGAGTACACCGACAACATCAAGTTCGCCGATGCCGTACTGCAGTTCGGGCTGCCGTCGATGCTGGATTCGTTCAGCGCGCTCGACCGCTTCGCTGGGGTCAGCAGTTGGTTCCTCAACCGCGTGCCGGACCAGATCAGCACCCCGGTCACGGCGCCAGGTCGGCGCTTCAACCAGTCTTTGCTCCGCAAGGCTGTGCGCGACGCCGACGTGCTGATCGCCACCTACGACGAACTCATGATGTTCGGGCTCGAGGAGCTTGCCGGCAAGACGCTGATCACCTCTGCGGTGTCGGAGGAACGGCTCGAGGCACTCCACGAACTCGGCGTCGATCTCGTGCTCGACGACACCCCGCAGCCTTTCGAGGGCATCACGGTCAACGCCGCGGTGCTCGAGGCGCTCATGCTCGGCCTGACCGGGGCTGAGGAGGCGCGGCTCACCGACGACGACCTGCTCGACATGATCACCTCCGCCGGACTCGAGCCACGCTCGCTGTACCCGGGCGGATTCAAGCGCAAGAGCCGCTTCGCTTTCGTGATCCACCCGCTGTCGCAGCAGTACTTCCGCAAGGTCGAGCCGCTGAACACGATCGCCAAGGTGTCACCGCAGGTCGTCATGGACGGTGTGGAGAAGGCGATCGCCTACGCCCCGCCCTTCACCTACAGCCACGTCACCGGTATCACCTCACCGACGGGTGCGGAGGCCGAGGGGTGGCTGATCACCGTCAGCGGGACGCCGAAGCAGCTGCTCGCGCACGACCCCGAGTTCACCTACAAGCGACTGCTGCAGGCCGCGGACATCGCCAAGAAACTCGGTGCGCAGATCATGGGTCTCGGGGCCTTCACGAAGGTCGTGGGTGACGCCGGTGTGACGGTGGCCAAGCGCGCGCCGCTGCCGATCACCACGGGCAACAGCTACAGCGCCTCGGGTGCGTTGTGGGCCTTGCACGACGCGCTGCGCCGACTCGGGATCGCCGACGTCGATGAAGAGGGCCGTCTGCTGGGCAAGGCCATGGTGGTGGGCGCCACCGGGGCCATCGGTTCGGTCTGCGCACGTCTGCTCGCCATGGCATGTGACGAGTTGTGGATGGTCAGCCCGGAGGCGGCGAAGTTGCTGGCGCTCAAGGCCGACATCGAGAGCGAGAACCCGCGCGCCAAGATCTTCGTGGCGGCCACCCCGGATGATGCGCTGCCCGACATGGACGCCATCGTCACGGCCACCTCAGGTGCCGGGAAGCGCGTGTTGGACATCATGCAGGTGAAGCCCGGAGCGGTCATCACTGACGTTG
>CAZTAA010000175.1:0-5767 GCA_964611465.1 uncultured Mycobacterium sp.
CGAGGGCAACTCACAGTGACCCATGACTGGAGCGACAACCGCAAGAACCTGATGCTGTTCTCCGGCCGGGCCCACCCCGAGCTCGCCGAACAAGTCGCCAAGGAACTCGACGTCCACGTCACCACGCAGACCGCGCGCGACTTCGCCAACGGCGAGATCTTCGTCCGGTTCGACGAATCGGTCCGCGGCTGCGACGCATTCGTGCTGCAGAGCCACCCCGCCCCGCTGAACCAGTGGGTGATGGAGCAGCTGATCATGATCGACGCCCTCAAACGCGGCAGCGCCAAGCGCATCACGGCGATCATGCCGTTCTACCCCTACGCCCGTCAGGACAAGAAGCACCGCGGCCGCGAACCGATCTCCGCGCGCCTGATCGCCGACCTGCTCAAGACCGCCGGCGCCGACCGCATCGTCTCGGTCGACCTGCACACCGATCAGATCCAGGGGTTCTTCGACGGGCCGGTGGACCACATGCGCGCCCAGCCGCTGCTGTGCGGGTATCTCGCCGACAACTACGGCGGCCACGACCTGGTGGTGGTGTCCCCGGACTCCGGCCGCGTGCGGGTCGCCGAGAAGTGGGCCGACGCGCTCGGCGGCGTTCCGCTCGCCTTCATTCACAAGACGCGGGATCCGCTGGTGCCCAACCAGGTCAAGTCGAACCGGGTCGTCGGTGACGTCCGCGGCAAGACGTGCATCCTGACCGACGACATGATCGACACCGGCGGCACCATCGCCGGGGCGGTGAAGCTGCTGCACGCCGACGGCGCCAAGGACGTCATCATCGCGGCCACCCACGGCGTGCTGTCCGAACCGGCGTCGCAGCGGCTGGCCGAGTGCGGAGCCCGGGAGGTGATCGTCACCAACACGCTGCCGATCGGCGACGACAAGCGGTTCGACCGGCTCACCGTGTTGTCCATCGCGCCGCTGCTGGCATCGACTATCCGGGCGGTCTTCGACAACGGTTCGGTGACCGAACTGTTCGACGGATCCGCCTGACGTGTCCGCCCGCATCTACCACAACCCGAAGTGCAGCACGTCGCGCAAGACGCTGGACTTGTTGCGGGACAACGGAATTGAGCCGGAAGTCGTGCAGTACCTGAAGACTCCGCCGACCCGCGCGCAGCTCGCCGCGATGATCGACGCGGCCGGAATCGACGTGCGCGCCGCCGTGCGCCGGCGCGAATCGTTGTACGACGAGCTGAATCTGGCCGACGCCACCGACGACGAACTGCTCGACGCCATGGCCGAGCACCCGATCCTGATCGAGCGCCCGTGGGTGGTGACCGACAAGGGCACCCGGCTGGCCCGCCCGGTCGACAACGTGCTCGAGATCCTCTGAACCCGCCGCGGGTCCCTGGTTAGAGTCGGCGTCATGACTTCCTGGACCGCCGCCGACCTGCCCTCGTTCACCGGCCGGACCGTCATCGTCACCGGCGCCAACAGCGGCCTGGGCGAGGTGACCGCCCGCGAACTGGCCCGGGTGGGCGCACAGGTCGTCCTGGCCTGCCGCAACACCGACAAGGGCAACGCCGCCGCGGCCGGGATGTCCGGAGAGGTGGAGGTCCGCCGACTCGATCTGCAGAGCCTGGAGTCGGTGCGCGAATTCGCCGACGGCGTCGACGGCGACGTGGACGTTCTGATCAACAACGCGGGCATAATGGCGGTCCCCTACGCGGTGACCACCGACGGCTTCGAAAGCCAGATCGGCACCAACCACCTCGGGCACTTCGCGCTGACCAACCTGCTGCTGCCCAGGATCACCGACCGGGTCGTCACGGTGTCGTCGTTCGCCCACTTCATCGGCCAGGTCAACCTCGACGACCTCAACTGGCGGGCCCGGCCGTACTCGCCGTGGCGCGCCTACGGCCAGTCCAAGCTGGCCAACCTGCTGTTCACCAGCGAGTTGCAGCGCCGGCTGAAGCAGGCCGGCTCCCCGATCCGGGCGCTGGCCGCACACCCGGGGTATTCGGCGACCAACCTGCAGAGCCACACCGGCCCGACGCTGTCGGGCCGATTCATGGCCGTCGCCAACAAGGTGGTGGCCACCGACGCCGACTTCGGTGCCCGACAGACGCTGTACGCGGCGAGCCGCGACCTGCCCGGCGACACCTTCGTCGGGCCGAGGTTCGGCTCCACCGGGCCGTCCGGTCCGACCGTGCGCAGCCCCCTGGCCCGCGACAAGACCAAGGCCCGCGGCCTCTGGGAGCTGTCCGAGCAGCTCACCGGCACCGCGTTCGGGTCCTGACGGTCGCCGCGATTTCGGTTTGACCGCGCCGCTGGGCTACCCTGAACGCGCGTCACGGCGAGGGTGGTACGGCCACCGTTATCGACGGAGACTTCCGCACACGCGGATTCTGCTCTGGCCGTGCCTGAAGATCCCACGGCCCACAAGGAGCTCTCATGGCAGCCGCCACGTCCAACAACCTGTCCGTCAAGGTCCGCACCGAGACCGGTAAGGGCGCCTCGCGCCGCGCCCGCCGCGAGGGCCAGGTGCCCGCGGTGCTCTACGGCCACGGCACCGACCCGCAGCACCTGCTGCTGCCCGCCCACGACCTGGCCGCGGTGCTTCGCCACTCCGGCACCAACGCCGTGCTGGTCCTCGACATCGAGGGCACCGAGCAGCTGGCCCTGACCAAGGCGCTCGAGATCCACCCGATCCGGCGCAACATCCAGCACGCCGACCTGCTGGTGGTTCGCCGCGGCGAGAAGGTGACCGTCGAGGTGAACGTCACCGTCGAGGGCGACGCCGCGCCGGGCACGCTGGTGACCCAGGACGCCAACACCATCGAGATCGAGGCCGAGGCGCTGTCCATCCCCGAGCACGTCACCGTCTCGGTCGAGGACGTCGAGGCCGGCACCCAGATCCTGGCCGGCCAGATCACCCTGCCGAAGGGCGTCACCCTGGTGTCCGACCCCGAACTGCTGGTGGTCAACGTCGTGGTCGCCCCGACCGCCGAGGAACTCGACGCCGAGGGCGCCGGTGCCCCCGAGGGCGCCGAGCCGGCCGAGGCCGAGGAGCCCGCCGCCGAAGAGGCCGCCGAAACCCCCGCCGAGTAACACCTCGCGTCGGTGGCCGAACCCCTGTTGGTGGTCGGCCTGGGGAACCCCGGGCCGACCTACGCCAAGACGCGGCACAACGTCGGTTTCATGGTCGCCGATGTGCTCGCGGCGCGCATGGGTGCGCCGTTCAAGGTCCACAAGAAGTCCGGCGCCGAGGTGGTCACCGGTCACCTCGGCGGCCGGCCGGTCGTGTTGGCCAAGCCCCGTACGTACATGAACGAGTCCGGCCGCCAGATCGGGCCGCTGGCCAAGTTCTATTCGGTGGCAGTGGGCGACGTGATCGTCATCCACGACGAGCTGGACATCGACTTCGGTCGCATCCGGCTCAAGATCGGCGGCGGCGAGGGCGGCCACAACGGTCTGCGTTCGACGGCATCGGCCTTGGGCAGCAAGGACTTTCAGCGGGTCCGCATCGGTATCGGCCGCCCACCGGGCCGGCAGGATCCGGCGGCGTTCGTGTTGCAGCCGTTCAACGCGGCCGAACGCGCCGAGGTCCCGACGATCGTCGAGCAGGCCGCCGACGCCACCGACATCCTGGTGCGACTGGGCCTGGAGCCCGCGCAGAACGTCGTGCACGCCTGGGGTTGACGCGCCCGATCTGTGACGATGGTGAGATGACCACACGCTTCATCGTCCAGCGCAACGACCTGCGTCAGGCGGGCTGGCAGGAAACCCCCGCGGAGCCCCTCGCGGACGGCGAGGTGCGGCTGCGCGTCGACATGTTCGCGCTCACCTCCAACAACGTCACATACGCGGCGTTCGGGGACGCGATGAACTACTGGCGGTTCTATCCCACCGGCGACCCGGCCACGGGGTGCATCCCGGTGTGGGGGTTCGGTTCGGTGGTGGAATCCCGCAGCGCCGGGGTCGCCGAGGGCGAGCGCTTCTACGGCTACTTCCCGATCGCCGACGAGGTGGTGCTGCGGGCCGAGGCGGTGCATCCCGGCGGCTTCACCGACGGCGCGGCCCACCGGCGCGACTTGCCGCCCATCTACAACCAGTACGTTCGCTGCGCCGTCGATCCCGCCTATCACGCCGACCTGGAGGCTCAGCAGGCCCTGCTGCGCCCGCTGTTCGCCACCTCCTTCCTCATCGACGACTTCCTGGCCGACAGCGACTTCTTCGGCGCCCGCACCGTGATCCTCTCCAGCGCGTCGAGCAAGACGGCCTACGGCACGGCGTTCTGCCTGGCCCGGCGCCGCGGCCGACCCGACGCCGTGGCGACCGTCGGACTCACCTCACCGCGCAACGCCGCGTTCGCCCGGTCGCTGGGCTGCTACGACGAGGTCCTGACGTACGACGACGTGGCGACGGCGGTCCGACTCGGTCCGACGGTCTACGTGGACTTCAGCGGCAGCGCGCCGGTGCGCGCCGCGGTGCACCAGCGCCTCGGTGACCTGCTGCGGTACGACTGCGCCGTCGGAGCGACCCACTGGGACGCCCTGGGCGGCGCGCCCGACCTGCCCGGCCCCGCGCCGGTGCTGTTCTTCGCGCCGGCGCAGGCCGCCAAACGGGTCGGCGAGTGGGGTGCCGAGGAATTCCAGCAGCGCATGACGACGGCGTGGAACGCGTTCATGGACCCGGTCACCCGGGCGCGCGACCCGTGGCTGACGGTGGTCCGCGGGCAGGGCGCCGGCGCCATCGAGAGCTGCTATGCCGCATTGCTGGACGGGTCGGTTCCCGCCGCCGAGGGGCACGTGCTGTCGTTGTAGCCGATCCGTCAGGGTCGCACGGTGAGGATCTGCGAGATCGCGCCGATCGGGCCGTGGCCGTCGTGCAGGATCGAGTGGGTGAGGCCGATCCCGTTGCCGCCGAAGGAGACACTGGTGTCGAAGCCGAGCCATTCGGTGCGCGGCTCGGTGAACAGATGGACGGTCAGATCGAGGTTGGGGTAGGCCACCTCGGTGGGGTCCACCCGCACCGCCATCCCGTTGGCGATGTCGAAAAGTGTTGCCGCAGAAGCGAGTTTGCTCACCTGCTCACCGTCGAGGAGTGGCTGTGCCGTGCGCACCCAGTAGGACGCCCGGCCGGGGCCGATTTCCCGGCGGCGCACCTCGGCCGACGCGATGTAGCCGCCCGGCCACACCGTGGTGGGGTCCCACGCCGGCATCTCGTCGGGGCCGGGAATGGCGGGAAGCGGCGAGCCCGCGAGCTTTTCGGTGTCGCCGGTTTGCATCAGCCAGGCCCGTGCGATGACGATCGTGCGGCCGTCATACCGCATGGTCGCCTGGACCAGTTCGATGGTCCGGCCGCCGCGCAGCACCTCCACGGCGGTGTCGACGACACCGACCGGCACCGTGCCGAGGATGTCGAAACTCACCCGGCCGACGACCAGACCCCCGGAACCGCGGCGGCGGTCGCGGTCCGTTTCCACACAGTGCACCAGCAGGCCGAGGGCCGGCGCGATGTGCTGTTCGGCGGTGTTCCAGGCGCCGCCGACGTGTTCGGTCGCCCGGAAGGCGGTGTCCGTCAGTCGTTCGAAATAGGCCATTTGTCAATCGGTTTCGACGCGTGCGTGCGCATCCGCATCCCGGAGAGCGGCGTGCCGACACGCACGCTCGGCGTCAATTCCCGGCTAGGTGACCAGGGCCACCGAGTTGGCGCGGCGCAGCTTGCCCGACGGGGTCTTCGGGATGGTGCCGGGACCCAGGACGACGACGTTGCGAGGCCGCACGTCGACCTCGGCGACCACCTCGTGCGCCACCTG
>CAZTAA010000176.1:0-5693 GCA_964611465.1 uncultured Mycobacterium sp.
TTCCGCGCCGACCGCCAGCCCGAGTTCACCCAGCTCGACATGGAGATGAGCTTCGTCGAGGCCGACGACGTCATCGCCGTCTCCGAGCAGGTGCTGCGGGCTCTATGGTCCTTGATCGGCTACGACCTGCCGCTGCCGTTGCCGCGGATCGGCCACGACGAGGCGATGCGCCGGTTCGGTTCCGACAAGCCGGACCTGCGCTTCGGCCTGGAACTCGTCGAGTGCGCCGACTACTTCAAGGACACCCCGTTCCGGGTGTTCCAGGCGCCCTACGTCGGTGCCGTCGTGATGCCGGGCGGGGCGTCGCAGCCGCGCCGCACGCTGGACGGCTGGCAGGAGTTCGCCAAGCAGCGCGGGCACAAGGGGCTTGCTTACGTGCTGATCGGCGAGGACGGCGAACTGTCCGGTCCGGTGGCCAAGAACCTGTCCGACGCCGAGCGCGACGGGCTGGCCGCCCACGTCGGCGCCAACCCGGGCGACTGCGTGTTCTTCGCGGCGGGCACCGCCAAGAACGGCCGCGCCCTGCTCGGCGCCACCCGGATCGAGATCGCCAAGCGGCTGGACCTCATCGACCCGGCCGCGTGGGCGTTCACCTGGGTCGTGGACTGGCCGCTGTTCGAGGTCGCCGACGAGGCCGCCGCCTCCGGTGACGTCGTCGTCGGCTCCGGCGCGTGGACCGCGGTGCATCACGCGTTCACCGCGCCCCAACCCGAATTCGAGGCGACGTTCGACACCGACCCGGGCAGCGCGCTGGCCAACGCCTACGACATCGTCTGCAACGGCAACGAGATCGGCGGCGGGTCCATCCGTATCCACCGCCGCGACATCCAGGAGCGGGTGTTCGCGATGATGGGCATCGACCACGACGAGGCGACCGACAAGTTCGGATTCCTGTTGGAGGCGTTCACCTTCGGCGCGCCGCCGCACGGCGGCATCGCGTTCGGCTGGGACCGCATCACCGCGCTGCTGGCCGGTGAGGACTCGATCCGCGAAGTCATCGCGTTCCCGAAGACCGGCGGCGGCATCGACCCGCTGACCGAGGCGCCCGCGCCGATCACCGAACAGCAGCGCAAGGAGTCCGGCATCGACGCGAAACCCGAGCCGGCGACGACATGACCGGCCCGGCCGATTTCAACACGGCCGTCGTCGAGGAGTTCCGCGCCAACCGCGGCGTGGTGGGCGGTCCGTTCGAGGGCCGCACCGTCCTGTTGCTGCATACCACCGGCGCGCGGTCCGGCGCGCCGCGGCTCTCACCGCTGGTGTACGTCAGCGTGGCCGGCCGCATGCTGATCATTGCGGCCTATGCCGGCGCCGCGCACGATCCGGCCTGGGCGCACAACCTGCGCGGCCGGCCGCGGGCGCGGATCGAGGTCGGTACGGACTCCTACGACGTCACGGCCCGCGAACTGTCCCGCGACGAGCGCGACGAGGTGTATCCGGATGTCGTCGCGCAGGCGCCGAACTTCGCCGGCTACCAGGCCAGAACCGACCGGGTGATCCCGATCTTCGAGCTCACCCGAGCCGATCAGGCCTGAGTGCCGAGGAAGCCGCGCAACGCGGCGGCGAACTCCGCGCGCACCGGCGCGCCGGAAACCACCAGGTCGACCATCGTCGGTGACAGGTGGGTGTGGCCGCGGGCCCGCACATGCTCGGTCGGAACCCCCGCCGCGGCCAGGGCGGCGGCGTAGGCGTCGCCCTCGTCGCGCAGCGGGTCGAACTCACACGTGACCACGACGGCCGGGGGCAGTCCGGACAGGTCGGCGGCCCGCAGCGGCGCCAGCCGCGGATCGTCGGGATCGGCGCCGGCGCGGTAGTTCTCCTCGAACCACTCCATCAGGCTGGCCGTCAGCCCGTAGCCGTCGGCGTTCTGCGCCCGCGACGGGGATGGGCGGGTGTCGGCCGCCGGGGTCAGCAGCGCCTGCCCGAGGATCCGCGGACCCCCGTGGTCGCGGGCGAGCCGGCAGACCACCGCCGCGATGTTGCCGCCGGCGCTCCAGCCGGCGACGGCCAGTCGGTCGGGTCTCCCACCCAGTTCGGCGGCGTGCTCGGCGACCCAGCGCAGCGCCGCGACACCGTCGTCGACGGCGGCGGGAAACGGATGCTCCGGGGAGTGCCGGTAGTCGACCGAGACCACCAGGGCATCCGTGCGCACGCACAGATCCCGGCACAGCGGGTCGTCGGACGCCGCGTCACCCAGCATCCAGCCGCCGCCGTGCCAGTAGACGATCACCGGGTGCGGGCCCGGGGTGGCCGGCCGGTAGAGCCGATAGGCCAGGTCGCCGTCTGCGCCCGGCAGGGTTCCGTCGACGATCTCGCCGACCTCGGGGCCGGGGGGATACGCCGCGACCGATGCCGTCCACAGTGCACGCGCTTCGGCCACGGGCAGGGACTCCAGCGGCGGCAGGCCCATTTCGGCCATCTGCTCGAGCACGGCCTGGATGTCGGGCTGGAGCCGGCGCACCTCGCCGTCGTTGCACACGGTCTTGCCGGGTCCGGACAGCCGGAAGCCGAGGTAGCCCCGCTCGACGACCTCGGCGCAGACGGCCGCGTACGCGTCGACGCCCACCGCGTACGGCATGAACACCCGCGGCTTGCCGGGCACGTTGGCCCCCATGTACCACGAATTCGCCTGGGGGAAAAGGGTTATCGCCGCGGCGTCGGCGACGTGACGCATCCAGCCGGCTTCGGCGAGCTCGGTCGGCTCGATCGTGTCGAAGCCGTGCGCGCGCAGATACGCCAGGGCGTCGGTGACGAATTCGATGTGCTGTTCGATCGACACCGCCATGTTCGACAGCACCGACGGACTGCCCGGGCCGGTGATCAGGAACAGGTTGGGGAACCCCGAGACGGTCAGTCCCATGTAGGTCGAAGGGCCTTGTGCCCAGGTGTCTTTCAGCCGCACACCATCGCGGCCGACGATGTCGACGGCCGCCAGCGCGCCGGTCATCGCGTCGAATCCGGTCGCCAGCACGATCGTGTCCACCTCGAATGACTCACCGTCGGTGTCGATCCCGGTTTCGGTGACGGTCCGCAACGGCTGCGCGCGCAGGTCGACCAGGCGCACATGCGGCGAGTTGAAGGTCTCGAAGTAGCCCGTGTCGAGGACCAGCCGTTTGGCCCCGACCGGATATTCGGTGGGGCACAGGGCGTCGGCGGTCCGCGGATCATCCACGGCCGAACGGATTTTGGCGCGGAAGAACTCGGCGAGCTCGTCGTTGGCCGCGCGGTTGCTCATCATGTCGGCGTAGATGTTGAGGACCTCCAGCAGTTCGCCGAGCTGCCAGGCCCGCTCGTAGCGTTCCCGGCGTTCCTCCGGCGAGGCCATGTAGGCCATTGTCTCGGTGCGCTCGACGGGCACCCCGCCGAACGACGCGCGGGCCGCGGCACGGTAGGCCGGTTCGTCGTCAAGGCCGGCGAGTTTGTCGGCCGTCAGCGGCCCGTTGCGGGCGGGCATGACGAAGCACGGAGTGCGCTGGAACACCAGCAGTTCCCGGGCCTGCTGCGCGATCAGCGGGATCGCCTGAATGCCAGAGGATCCCGTGCCGATCACCGCGACCCGCTTGCCGGTGAAGTCGACGGGTTCGTGTGGCCAGCGGCCCGTCAGGTAGACCTCGCCGGTGAACCGCTGCAGACCCTCGACGTCCGGGTCCTTGGGCATCGACAGGCAGCCGGTCGCCATCACCAGGAAGCGGCAGCAGACATCGTCGCCTCGGTCGGTGCGCACCCGCCAGGTGGACGTTGCGTCGTCCCACTCGGCGTGGGTGACGCGGGTGCCGAACCGGATGTCGCGGCGCAGGTCGAACTTGTCGGCGACGTGTTCGAGGTAGCGCAGGATCTCCGGTTGGGTGGCGTATTTCTCCGACCACTCCCAGTCGCTGCGCCAGTCGGGGTCGAAGCTGAACATGTAGTCGATGCTGGGGATGTCGACCCGCGCGCCGGGGTAGCGGTTCCAGTACCAGGTGCCCCCGACGTCGTCGCCGGCTTCGAAAGCGCGCACGGTCAAACCGAGCTCGCGCAGCCGGTAGAGCAGGCCGAGGCCGGCGAAACCCGCACCGACGACGACAACATCGACGGTGTCCGCGGCGTGCAATGTCTTCTCATCCACCTGACGGAGTATCGCGCGTTGCGGACGTCGTCAGGGGTGCTTTCCCGGTCGGACATCCGCGTGCGATGCGCGCACCCGGACCTTGTGCTGGGATGACACGCATGGGAATCAAAGTGGCGCTGGAGCACCGCACCAGCTACACCTTCGACCGCCTGGTGGAGGTGTACCCGCACGTCATCCGGCTGCGCCCGGCGCCGCATTCCCGCACCCCGATCGAGGCGTACTCCCTGGAGATCGAACCCGCCGACCACTTCGTCAACTGGCAGCAGGACGCCTTCGGCAACTTCCTGGCCCGGGTGGTCTTCCCGAACCGCACGCGGCGGCTGAGCATCACCGTGGGCCTGATCGCCGACATGAAGGTGATCAACCCGTTCGACTTCTTCATCGAGGAGTACGCCGAGGCCTATCCCTTCGAGTACCCGAAGGCGCTGCAGGAGGACCTGGAGCCCTATCTGCGTCCGGTCGACGAGGGCCAGGAAGAAGGGGGTGGCTCCGGTCCCGGCCCACTCGTCCAGGAATGGGTGCGCAACTTCCCGGTGATCCCCGGCACCCGCACCATCGACTTCCTGGTGGCGCTCAACCGGGCCGTCAACACCGACATCGGCTACAGCGTCCGGATGGAACCGGGGGTGCAGACGCCGGACTTCACGTTGCGGTCGGGGATCGGCTCATGCCGGGACTCGGCCTGGTTGCTGGTCTCGGTGCTGCGCCAACTGGGCCTGGCCGCCCGGTTCGTCTCCGGCTACCTGGTTCAGCTGACCTCCGACATCGAGGCGCTCGACGGTCCCTCCGGCCCGGCCGCCGACTTCACCGACCTGCACGCCTGGGCCGAGGTCTACATCCCCGGCGCCGGCTGGATCGGCATGGACGCCACGTCCGGCCTGTTCGCCGGCGAAGGCCACATCCCGCTGTCGGCCACCCCGCACCCGGCGTCGTCCGCGCCGATCACCGGCTCAACCGGAATCGCCGAGACCGCTTTGGATTTCAGCAACACCGTCACCCGGATCCACGAGGATCCGCGGGTCACGCTGCCGTACACCGAGGCCGCGTGGGCGTCGATCGTCGAACTCGGTGAGCGGGTGGACAAACGGCTCGCCGCGGGGGACGTCCGGCTCACCGTGGGTGGTGAGCCCACCTTCGTCTCGATCGACAACCAGGTCGACCCGGAGTGGACCACCGACGCCGACGGCCCGCACAAGCGGCAGCGGGCCTCCGTCCTGGCGGCGCGCTGTAAGAAGGTGTGGGCGCCCACCGGCCTGGTGCAGCGCAGCCAGGGCAAGTGGTATCCGGGAGAACCCTTGCCGCGCTGGCAGATCGGACTCATCTGGCGTACCGACGGGCAACCGCTGTGGCGCGACGAGACGCTGTTGGCCGACCCGTGGGCCGAACCGCCGGAGGGCTCCGCGGTCGACCCCGACGCCCCGCGCGCGGTGCTGAGCGGCGTCGCCGAGAACCTGGGCCTGCCGCTGACCCAGGTCCGGCCGGCGTACGAAGACCCGCTGAGCCGGCTGGCCGCCGCGGCGCGGATGCCGGCCGGCCAGCCCGTGGCCGGCGAGGACGACCTGGCCGCCGACTCGCCGGACGCCCG
>CAZTAA010000177.1:0-5663 GCA_964611465.1 uncultured Mycobacterium sp.
ACAACAAACAAAAACCACCAAACACACTATTGAGTTCTCAAACAACAGACCAGCTTGTTTTTCGCCCGCTTTGGGGCAACCCTGCCAGCTTAGACCGCCCCGGCGAGGGAAGTCAACCTCGGTTGAACGCGATCTGTTGTGATCCGCACCACCGAGATTCGCCGCCCAGCGGCGACTATTCGCTCAGCCTACCCGCTCGATCTCCGCACCCAACGCCACCAGGTTCTCTACGAACAACGGGTAGCCCCGGTCGATGTGGAAGACATCGTGAACTTCGGTGTCCCCGTCCGCCACCAGGCCGGCAAGGACGAGGCCGGCACCCGCTCGGATATCCGATGACCACACCGGAGCGCTGGACAACTGTGGGATGCCACGGATCACCGCATGATGCCCATCGGTCCGGGCGTCGGCTCCCAGCCTGATCATCTCCTCGACGAACCGGAACCGCGCCTCGAACACGTTCTCGGTGATCATCGAGGTGCCGTCGGAAATCGACGCCAGCCCGATCGCCATCGGTTGCAGATCGGTCGGAAACCCCGGAAACGGCAGCGTCGCCACGTTGACCGCTTTGGGCCGCTCGTACTGAACCACCCGGAAGCCGTCGTCGCTCTGCGTCACGGTGGCCCCGACGTCGTGCAGTTTGTGCAGCACCAACTGCAGGTGGGCCGGATCCACGCCGGTCACCGTGATGTCACCCCGGGTCATCGCCGCGGCGATCCCCCACGTTGCGGCGACGATGCGGTCGCCGATGACGCGATGCTCGGTGGGATGCAACCGGGGCACGCCGGTGATCGTCAACGTGGCCGAACCCGCGCCGGATATCTGCGCCCCCATCTGCACCAGCATCGTGCACAGATCGACGATGTCGGGCTCGCGTGCGGCGTTGTGGATCGTGGTCACACCCTCTGCCAGGACGGCGGCCATCAGGATGTTCTCGGTCGCGCCGACCGACGGGAATTCGAGCTGGATTTCGGCGCCGTGCAACGAATCGGCCTGGGCGACAACGCATCCGTGTTCGATACCGCAATCGGCACCGAGCTGGCGCAGCCCCGACTGGTGCATGTCCAGCGGACGGGAGCCGATGGCGTCACCGCCCGGCAGGGCGACCTTCGCGCGTTTGCAGCGGCCGACCAGAGGACCCAGGACGCAGACCGAGGCGCGGAACTGCCGGACCGCGGCGAAGTCGGCGTCGTACTTCGGTTCGTCCGGCGAGGTGATCCGAACCACGTCGCCGTCGAGCTCGACCGTGGCGCCCAGGCCGCGCAACACCTCGGCCATCAGGGGTACGTCGAGGATGTCCGGGCAATTGGTGATCGTCGTGGTGCCCTCTGCGAGCAGGCTGGCCGCCATCAACTTGAGCACGCTGTTCTTGGCTCCCGCGACGGCCACTTCGCCCGACAACCGGCTTCCGCCGGTGACCACGAAACGCTCGCTCACGCGGCCAAGTGTAATGACGGGCCCGGGCAGGTGCAGCTTCCTCGCCACCCACGTACGGTGCTGTCATGGCAGTACACCTCACTCGCATCTACACGCGCACCGGTGACGACGGCACCACGGGCCTGAGCGACTTCTCCCGCGTGTCGAAAAACGATGCGCGGCTTGCGGCATACGCCGACTGCGACGAGGCCAACGCGGCCATCGGCGTCGCCGTGGCGTTGGGCTCGCCCGACCCGCGGATGACCATGGTGTTGCGCCAGATCCAGAACGACCTCTTCGACGCCGGCGCGGACCTGTCGACACCGGTCGCGGCCAACCCCGAGTATCCGCCGCTTCGGATCACCCAGGACTACGTCGATCGCCTCGAAGCATGGTGCGACGAGTTCAACGAGCCACTCCCGGCGCTCAATTCGTTCATCCTGCCCGGCGGGACGGCGCTCTCGGCCCTGCTCCACGTCGCGCGCACCGTGGCGCGGCGCGCCGAGCGGTCGGCTTGGACGGCGGTGACGGCCCACCCGGACACCGTCAGCGTGCTGCCGGCGAAGTACCTCAACCGCCTGTCCGATCTGCTGTTCATCCTGTCGCGCGTCGCGAACCCCGACGGCGACGTGCTCTGGCAGCCCGGCGGCGGAGCTGCGGAGAAGTCCGAAAGCTGAGTCCCGCCAAGCCAATCCGCGGTCACGCGCTGCGGCGACGGGCCCGCGGCGAGGGCCGCGACTCGAGCCAGGACAGGAACGCCGTCAACGCGCCGCGATCCAGCGCCAGCTCGTAGCCGCGCCGGCGCTCCGGCCGATCGGCCGCGGCGTCGCCGAGTTCGAGGATGACGATCTCCTCGGTCATGATGTCGAACTCGTCGCCCCGGGGCGCCCGCCGCGCGATGATGTCCAGGCCACGCCGGCTCAACCGCCGATCAGGCCACCAGCGCAGGCTGGACAGGCGGTAGAACTCGGCTTCCTCGCCGCGATAGCGGATGACGCCGTGGCGCCATCCGTGGCCGCCCACCGCCGGGAGATCGCGGAGAATCGCCGCGGTGCCGCCCTGGCGCAGATTCCACAGCCGATACCCGAGCGCGACCACGAGCATCGCCAGCACACCGACCAGCACGACCATCAGGATCATGGGCGTGCTCATGCCGAGATCCGCTGCGGCCTAGTCGAGCTTGCCGATGGCGCGTAGCTCCGCCCTGCCCCTGGCCGCGACCGCCGGGTCGTCGGAGTCGGCGTTGGACTGCGCCTTGGCGGCGTCGATCTCCGACTCGAACTCGGCGAACTCCGCCAGGACGATGACACCTTCCTCGGTCACCGACATGAACCCACCGTTGACCGCCATGCGGAGGTCGTCTTCACCCTCGCGCTCGACCCGCACGACGGCGTCGTCGACGAGCTGAGCGACCAGCGGGATGTGCCGCGGCAGGATGCCGATGTCGCCGGCCGTGGTGCGGGTGAACAGGAACGTCGCGTCACCGGACCAGATTTTGCGCTCTACGGAGACGATGTCGACGTGCATCTCAGCTGCCATGGCGCATCACAGCTTCGCGCCGAGGCTCTCGGCCTTCTTGGCGAGGTCGTCGAGACCGCCGATCAGGAAGAAGGCCTGCTCGGGCACGTGGTCGAAGTCGCCCTTCGCCAGCTTGTCGAAGGCCTCGACGGTCTCCTTGAGCGGCACCGTCGAACCGGGCTGACCGGTGAACTGCTCGGCGGCCATCATGTTCTGGCTCAGGAAGCGCTCGATACGGCGGGCCCGGTACACCAGCTGCTTGTCCTCCTCCGACAGCTCGTCGATACCGAGGATCGCGATGATGTCCTGAAGGTCCTTGTAGCGCTGCAGGATTCGGATGACCTCCTGAGCGACGCGGTAGTGCTCGTCGCCGACGACGCTGGGGTGCAGAATCGTCGAGCTCGAGGCCAGGGGGTCCACCGCGGGGAAGATGCCCTTGGAGAACACCGCACGGGAGAGCTCGGTGGTGGCGTCCAGGTGCGCGAAGGTGGTGGCCGGAGCCGGGTCCGTGTAGTCGTCGGCGGGCACATACACGGCCTGCATCGACGTGATGGACCGGCCGCGGGTCGAGGTGATGCGCTCCTGCAGCTCGCCCATCTCGTCGGCCAGCGTGGGCTGGTATCCCACCGCCGACGGCATGCGGCCCAGCAGGGTCGACACCTCGGAACCGGCCTGGGTGAACCGGAAGATGTTGTCGATGAACAGCAGCACGTCCTGGGACTGCTCGTCGCGGAAGTACTCCGCCATGGTCAGCGCCGACAGGGCGACCCGCATACGAGTGCCCGGCGGCTCGTCCATCTGACCGAACACCAGCGCGGTGTCCTTGAGCACGTTGGCGTCCGCGAGCTCGACCCACAGGTCGTTGCCCTCACGGGTGCGCTCGCCCACACCGGCGAACACCGACGTGCCGCCGAAGTTGCGGGCGATGCGGTTGATCATCTCCTGGATGAGCACCGTCTTGCCCACGCCGGCGCCGCCGAACAGGGCGATCTTGCCGCCACGGACGTACGGGGTCAGCAGGTCGACGACCTTCAGGCCGGTCTCCAGCATCTCGGTGCGGGGTTCGAGCTCGGCGAATGGCGGCGGCTTGCGGTGGATCGACCAGTGGTCGAAGTCGGTGCCGTAACCCGGCTCGTCGAGGCAGTCACCGAGGGCGTTGAACACATGGCCCTTGACGCCGTCGCCGACGGGAACCGCGATGGACGTTCCGGTGTCACTGACCTCCGTGCCGCGGACGAGGCCGTCGGTCGGCTGCATCGAGATGCAGCGCACGAGGTTGTCCCCCAGGTGCTGGGCCACCTCGAGGGTGAGCGTCTTCTTCAGCGCCTCGAAGTCGATGTCGGCGTGCAGCGCGTTGAACAGCTCCGGCAGGGAGCCACGCGGGAACTCGACGTCGACGACGGGGCCGGTGACCCGCAGCACCCGCCCGGGAACGGTCTTCTTATCTTCAACAGTGGCAGTCATATTCTTCGGCTTCCTGTTTCCTACGAGGCTTTTTTCCTGGCGTCGGCAAGCGCATTGGCGCCGCCGACGATCTCGCTGATTTCCTGGGTGATCTGGGCCTGACGCTCACGGTTGGCTTCCAGGGTCAAGGCCTTGATGAGGTCGTCGGCGTTGTCGGTGGCCGACTTCATGGCCCGGCGGCGCGACGCGGATTCCGACGCCGCGGCCTCCAGCAGCGCCGCGTACACCCGAGTCGCCACGTAGCGGGGCAGCAGCGCTTCGAAGAGCGTTGTGGCGTCCGGCTCGAACGAGAACAGCGTCTGCGGCCCGGATTCGGCTTCCTCACCGACGTACTCAACGACCATCGGTGCGATCCGCCGCGCCTCGGCCACCTGCGAGAGCATCGTGTTGAATTCGGTGAACACGATGTGCAGCTCATCGACACCGGCGATGTCATCCGGGCCGGGCCCTTCGGACGTGTCGTTCTGCCCCGCCAGGAACGCCGCCACCAGGGTTTCGGCGATCTCGCTGGCATGCTCGAAATCCGGGCGTTCGGAGAACCCGGTCCACGACTGCTTGACCTTGCGCTCGCGGAACTTGTAGTACCCCTGGGCTTTTCGGCCCACGGTGTAGATCACCGGCGTCTTGCCCTGCTCACGCAGGAGCGAGTAGAGCTCCTCGGCCTTGCGCAGCACGTTGGCGTTGTAGCCGCCGCAGAGCCCGCGGTCGGAGGACACCACCAGCACTCCCGCGCGCTTGCCGTGTTCACGCTCCACCAACAGCGGGTGGTCCAGCGCACTGTGGCTGGCCAGGTCGGTCAGCATGTGGGTGATCTCCTCGGCATAGGGACGGGCCGCCTCGACCCTTGCCTGTGCCTTGGCGATCCGTGACGTGGCGATCAGTTCCTGGGCCTTGGTGATCTTCTTGATCGACCCCGCGGAACGGATACGTCCCCGCAACTCGCGCAGTGTGGCTGCCATTGGTCTTCCAGATCCTCCGAGTTACTTCTTCGGCGGAGCCGGCTTGCGGACCTTCACCGACTCGGTGCCGAGCTCCGCTTCGGGCAGCGCCTCCACCTCGTCCTCCACCGGTACCACCGAGTGGCCCTCGGTGGTGCGGAAGCCCTTCTTGAAGTCACCGATCACCTTGACCAACTGCTCCTGGGTCTCCTCGGACAGCTTCTTGGTCTCCCGGATGTCGGACAGGATGCCCTCGTGACTGGCCTTGAGGTGATCGAGCAACTCGCCTTCGAACCGCGAAACGTCTTCCACCGGAACCGAATCCAG
>CAZTAA010000178.1:0-4186 GCA_964611465.1 uncultured Mycobacterium sp.
AGGATCATCTACTCACCGAACCCCACGGCGAGAACCGTCGGCCGGGTCACGGGGAAGCGGGTGGTCGCGGTGTCACCGTCCACGGTCCAGGCCCCTTCCAGCGGCTGTGGTTCAGACGGCCCATACACGTTCACCGTCAGGTCGACGTCATTGATCGTCAACTGATGTTCGACGCTTGCACGGTATTCGAGGTTCCCATCGGAGCCGAACGTGCCGTCCGGTAAACGGTACGAGACCGTGATGTAACTGCTGTCGCCCGGTGGGATCCAGCGGCCCACGCGCACCGCCTTGCGACCGTCGACGTCGGTGAAGACGCGGGTGTCCTGCTTGATCTCGCCGGGGTTGGCGGCGATCTTCACATCCTCAGCGTCCTCAGGCAGGAACACCACGTTCCAGTGGAACGCCCACCGCGTCGTGTAGCTGATGCGCTGATCCAGGGGTGTGCCGTTGTCGGGGGCGTTGTTGGTCACCTTCGCGGTCTGCACGACGGTCGCGCCGCCGTTCTCGTCGAGGTAGACGTCGTGGATCACCCGGCGTTCCTGGAAGATGTCGACCTTCGAGGCGTTCTGGTTCTGCGTGTAGAACGCGATGCGGTCGGGCTCGGGGCCCGGCTGGGCACCGTCGGCCTCCGCTTCCCGCAGTGCCTTCTCCATCCGGCCGTCGGACAGCCGGATACGGATGTGCTGACCGGGGGCCGTGGAGAAGATGGCCCGCCCGATGGTCAGCGCGGTGTTGCTGTCCTGCATCCTTGCCAGCATCTCGTCGATGAGCTGCTGGTTGACCTTGTGGCGCTCCTCCTGCGCTGCGGGATCCTCGCTGTATTCCTCGTAGAAGAGCTTGCCCACGAGGTTGTCGGCGGTGATCTCTCCGTACAACTCGGACTTGATCGGTCCGGTGGCTGCCACGGCTGCCTGCAGCGCCGCAGCGTCCAGTGAGATCACACCGTCGACGGGCACCCCGCCGTTGGCGACCCAAGAGCGCATCATGTCCTCGCCGGCGACCCGGAAGTCCTGGTGCAGGTTGGACCACGCGAACCCGTCGGTCGCACCGGTCTCGGCGTAGTAGGGCCCGTCCGCGGTCGGGTTCCAGGGAACGCTCGGGTTGCCGGGGAAGAAGTGGCTGCTCACCGCACCCTTGTCGACGACCTCGAGCTTGCCTCTGTCGAACTCGATCACGGCGGCGTTCAGGGAGGCACCGCCACCGGGGTAGAGCTCGCCCGGGTTGTGGAAGACAACGAGATAACGGGCCGGCTCGTCCTCGCCGAGCAGTTGCGGCAGATCCGGCAGCATCATGTCGTAGATCCGCAGGCCCTTCTGGATGCCGGCGACCTGGTCGGCGGCCTCGTCGACGTATCCGCGCAGCATCGGCGCGACGTCGTCCGGGACCTTCTGCAAGGACGCGTCGGCCTGATCAAGGATCGTCGAGACCTCGTCGACCTGTGGCTGGATCTCCTGCAGCGCGCTGATGTTGATCGTCCCGTTCTCGAACACGGCCGGTCCGTCGCCAGTGGTGCCGGCCATCCGGCCGTAGAGCTGGTTCGTCACCTCGGCCGCGTCGAGGACCTCTTGCGCCGCGTTCATGAACTCGCTCGCACCGGTGAGGTTCGTGTTCATGTAGGGCACGACGCGCAGTGCCGAGATCGGAAGGGACGAGACTGCGCTCTGCATGGCGGCGGTGTCGGAGCGTGCGCTGTCGATGGAGGCCTGTGCGGCCGCGGTGTCCCCGGCTGCGATCTGTGCCTTCATGTTCGCTAGCGCTGTGTTCGCCTGCTTGGCGTGCCATCCGGTGAGCGCCAGGCTCACGATCAGCCATACGG
The DNA here is from genome assembly GCA_964611465.1 of uncultured Mycobacterium sp. GTDB lineage: Bacteria > Actinomycetota > Actinomycetes > Mycobacteriales > Mycobacteriaceae > Mycobacterium. Next base: position 1,817 of record CAZTAA010000178.1, read on the forward strand.
CCACGAGCCCCACCACGAGCAGCACCCACGTCAGTGGCCGCCGCCACAGGGGCCGGGCGCTGCTGGATTCAGTCACGACGCTCCTTGTTCGCCTCTCATCACAACGACGACTGATGCGTCGCGGCGGTTCCCCTGGTTCCGATGATACGGGCAGGTCCGAAAGTGGACCTGCCGTGAGGCGTCGCGCACATCGTCGGGAGTCGGCAACGAAAACGATCCGGTCGGAGAAGGAACTCCGACGTCAGGAGGCGCGCATCTCGTCTTCCAGACTGCATGAGGGTCCGAATTCCACGACCTTCTTCTTGCGCCAGTCGGGCCCGGGTTTTGCTTGTACCAGTAGTAGGTCACCTTCATCCGGAACACCTTCCCCGCATCGCTGTCAGAGAACGGAAACCGCCACGGTGCAGCGAAGTACCTCATGTCGTTCGCGTTCGGGAATGACGCCGACTGCGCCGTGTGGGTTCGATCGACGCGCCAGCTGTAGTTGAACGTCAAGTATTGGCGTTCGTAGCGGATCTTGAAGTAGTTGACGCCGAGTTTGCCCTCTTTGCGATTTCCGGCACGGATGCCGAGGAAGCCGAGACCGTAACTGCCGCCGCTCTTGACGCACTCGTTCTTGAGAATCGCCCACTGGTAGCCCCCGTCCACGCCTGCCTGGGCGGGGGTCGTCATTGCGACACTGAGTCCTGCCAGACCGACGGCGAGGCCCTTCTTGATCATGCCCAGACGGTATACCCGCGGTCTGGGCGGTGTCATAGACCGAACGGCTGTCCATGGCGTCTTGTGCCCGGTGGGCTCTAAGCGGCGACGGCTGCCGGGGCCTTCGCGTAGTCCTCGAGCGGCCCCTCGGCGGTGCGCCGGGCGACCACGAAGCCGGCGATCACTGCGAGGATCGACGTGGGCCACACCAGCAGGCTGAGCACGTTGACCGGGCCGTCGGACTGAGCCTGCACGAAGATCGACATGTCCCACAGGCCGTGCAGCACCATGGCCCAGACAAGGGTGCCGTAGTAGCGCCGCAGGATGTAGAAGGCGCTGCCCTGCATCGCCGCAGCCAGCACCTGCACCGCGGTGGGCCCAGCGGCGGCGCCGAGGAAGATGTTGACGCCGTGCATGAAACCGAACAGCACGCAGGTCAGGGCCCAGACCGCCACCTCGTGGAACGTGCCGCGCAGGCCGACGAGCAGCATGCCGCGGCAGACGATCTCCTCGGCGAAACCCACGAGGACCCCGAGTGCCAGCGCGACCAGCAGGAAGCCTGCACTGATGTTGCCCCAGTCGGTGAATGCGAAGTTGCCGAGGGCGATCACCAGGAAGATCGCCGGAGCGATCAGGGTCCATCCCACCCGCGTCCTGTGCTCATCGCGCAGTGCGGCCGCCCACCAGCGCATCCAGACGGCCAGCGCAGCGATGACGAGCGAGCCGACCAACAGTGACGGGATGACCCCTCGCCACATGTTCGCGGTCGAGTCGCCGAACTCCGTGTAGGGGATGCCGCTAGTTTTCTGCATGATGACGACGATCGCCACGTACAGCAGCCAGACCGCGATGCCGACGAGGGCGGTGGGTTTGACGCGCATGCTCGATGATCTCCATCGTCTGATGTCCAGGCAAGCGTGCCTCGCCGGGGGGACGGCACGGGCCGCCCCTTAGAAGTTACGCCGGCACAGGTGCCACGTCGGTCGCACCCTTCGCGTACGACTCCTTGGGTCCCTTGTCCGTGCGCAGCGCGACCACCAGGCCCGCGATGACCGCGATGAGACCTGCCGGCCAGTCGAGCAGGGCCAGGAGGGTGCCCTCGGATCCGGAGTGGGACTGGACGAATATCGACAGGTCGAACAGTCCGTGCAGAATCATGGCGGGGATCAACGAACCGAAGTACCGGCGAAGCAGATAGAAGGTGCTTCCCGCCATCACCGAACTGATGATCTGGCTCACAGTGCTGGCCGCCGGGGCCCCCAGCAGGATGTTCACACCGTGCATGAGCCCGAAGAACAGGCAGCTCAACGCCCAGGCCACGACCTCGCGGAAACTCCCGCGCAGACCGACCAGCAGCATGCCTCGGCACACGAACTCTTCGGCGAAGCCCACACCGATGGCCAGTGCCACGGCCGCGAGGAGGAAGCCGATCGGGACGTTGCCCCAGTCGGTGAAGGCGAGGTTTCCCACGATCGCCACCACCAGTGCTGGTGCGATCAGCATCCACCACGCGCGGATGCGGTGCTGGTCGCGCATGGCCGCACCGAACCAGCCCATCCACGCCGACAACCCGGCGATGATGAGGCCGCCGATCACAAGCGACACGACGGCGCCACGCAGAAGGTTCGATGTGGAGTCACCGATCTCGTCGTAGGGAACACCGTTGATCTT
>CAZTAA010000178.1:4286-5638 GCA_964611465.1 uncultured Mycobacterium sp.
AGGTCCGCCGGGGTGTAGACGCGCAGGTTGCCCGCTTTGCCGGGGAATGAGAACTTTCCGTTGCGCGAGGTCTGGGTGGTGTCGATCGTCTTCCAGCCCTTGCCCGCCTTGCGCTGCAGTTGCACCTCGCTGGCCGCCTTGCTGGGGCTGACCCGACCGGTGATCCGACCGCTGCGCTTGGCAGTCACGCTGGTGTCGATCCACTGCGATTCGGTGGGGCTCGCGGCGTTCCAGAATCCCGGTGCGAGCAGGGTGAACTGGTAGTGGAAGGACCACCGCAGGTCGCGCACCATGAAGGTGTCCGGCCCGTCCGAACTCGGGATGAACTTGCGGACCTTCTGGGCCTTGCCGCCCTGCTGGCTGGTCAATTGCAGGGGCCACCCGCCGATGTAGCCGAACGTCGGCAGGCGCAGGCCCACCGAGATCTTCTGACGGCTGTTGCGCGGGACGGTCTTGGACTTCGTGAGCGTCCAGTTCAGCGGCCGGACCGTGGCGATCGCCTTGGACAGGCCGGTCGGACCCTGGGTGAAGACCGAGAACGCGTAGGCCTTCTTCGGGTCCTTGCCGGGGACGTCGACCGTGATGGGCTGCCAGTTGCCCGCGCCCTCGGCCACGCGCGTCCCGCCGTAGATGCCGACCGGGGCTTTCGTGCCCTTCTTGAACTGCACGTAGTAGGTGGTGCCCGCAGGCGGGGTGAATGTCAGCCGGGCGATGCCCTCGGGGGTGCCGGTGGCGGCGATGTCACGCGGCATGCCGGGCGCACGGCCCGCGCCGAGTTGCTCGAGCAGTGCCGCGGGGTCGATCAGCCCGGCACCGGTGTCGGCGTCCGAACCGGTGGCGCCGATGTCGCGGGCGGTGGCCGCGATCTGCTGGACCAACGGCTCACCTCCGGCCCCGGGCGAGTAGCTCATCGCCAGGGCCGCGACGGCGCTGGTGTATGCCGTCGACATCGAGGTGCCGGAGGTCCAGAAGTAGGGCTTCTTCGTGTAGGTGGACAGGATGCCCTGCCCCGGTGCGACCACGTCCACATGCGGCCCACGGTTGGAGAACGAGGCGCGCTTGTTGTCGAAGTCGGTGGCACCCACACCCAGCACGCCGGGATATCCGGCCGGGTACATGGTCAGGCGGGCACCTTCATTGCCGGCCGCGGCGATCAGCGTCACACCTGCGCCGCGGGCGTAGTCAATGGCCTCGGCTTCGACCCGGTTGGTGGAGTCGGCCCCGAACGACATGTTGATCACGTCGGCGCCGTTGTCGGTGGCCCAGATGATGCCGCGCGCGATGTCTGAGGAGTCACCGACACCCTCGCCGTCGAGGACCTTGACGGGAAGGATCCGGGCATTGGGCGCCAG
>CAZTAA010000179.1:0-5538 GCA_964611465.1 uncultured Mycobacterium sp.
TGCCCTGCTTGAGCTGCCCGGCGATCACCACCCGGATCTGCGGGTCGGTGATGCGGGCCCGGGCGGCGTCGAGCCGGGCCCGCAGGTCGCCGCGGCCGTTGAGGTCGGCGATCCGGGCGGTGTGGTCGATCAGCTCGACGATCACCTTGACCCGGCGGGGGTCGTCCGGTTGCGTCACTGGCCCGTCCTATCTGTCTGGTTCACGGTATGCCGCAAGCGGCGGGGACCCGTCTCGGAGTCCCCGCCGCGGCGCGTGTCGCTCAGAAACCGAGCAGGTGGTTACCGGAGGCCACGGCTGACATGTCGTGGCTGGCGTCCACGCTGCTGTTCACCAGGGACGTGTCGTGCCCACCGTCGAACAGCGAGGCGCTGTGCTGCGTCGAGTTGTCGACCACCGTCGACGACGAGTGATCCGAGTAGTCCGACACCGTGTTGGTGTGCGAGTCGGTGGTGTTCGTCGTCGTATTGGTGGTGGTCGTGGTCGCCGCGTGCGAGGTCAGCGAGGTCGCCACGTTGCCGCTGTCGTTGTCGCCGCCGACGTGGGTCTGGTTGCTGGTCTCCTTGCTGACGATCACGATGCCGCCGCCACCGGCGTCACCGCCGTGCGCGTCACCGCTGCCGAGGCCGATCAGGCTGTGCCCGCCGGCGGCGCCGCCACCGGCCGCGCCGCTGGCGTCGACGTCCTGGAACACCGGGCCGCCGTTGTCCTTGATCACCGAACCGCTGCCGGTGTTGGTGGTGCCCTGATCCTCGATGCCGCTGTGCCCGACGGCGACGTTCGACCCGGTGCCGGCCGAGATATGGCCGTTGTTGACGTCGTTGCCGTTGCCCAGGACGGCGCCGTCACCGCTGACGATGTTGCCGTGGACGTGCCCGTCGACGACGACCGAACCGTCGCTGGCGGTGGTCTTGTTGCCGAACAGGGTGATGTCGCCGAAGCCGAGGTTGAAGGCCCCCTGCTGCGCATTGGCGCCGGACGACTGCTCGGGACTCAGCATCGACGTGGCGTTGTGGCTCAGCAGGTCGGTCTGGTTGTGGCTGGCCAGGTCGGTCTGCGGGGCGAACGTCGGGGCCGGGGCGTAGGTGGGCGAGAGCAGGTTGGGCGCCCAGTCGTTGTTGGAGGCCCACTCGTTGGACGGCGCGAAGCCGTAGTGGTTGGACACCGCGCGTTGCAGGCCGACCACCGGGTCGCCCTCACCGAGCACCATGCCGGGGATGGCGGTGGCCGCCACGGAGGACAGCTGCGCGGGGCTCACCGCGCCCAGGCCGGCGTCGCGCATCGTCTGCTCGGGGGCCGCGACGAACGCGCGTGCGGCGTCCTCGTGCCGGAACAGGTTCAGGATCCAGTCGATGATGTTGATCATGGGAGTGCCTTTCGGGTTCCGCCGGCTCGTCCGGCGTCGGTGAAAACCACGCTATGGACGTCCGGGATACGCGGAAACGGGGTTGCCACCCATTCTCGGCACTATCCCCTAGGGGCTTTGCGGATGACGGCATTAGGGGATTGGGGGATATGCGGGGATATGGTTACCCCATGCGGGGAACAGAGGAATTCGCGCAGCCCAGACTAGGCGAGATGGTCGAAACCGGGGTGGACATGGTGGTGCGTGTCCGGCCAGTCGGCCGGATCGGAACCGCCGTGCTCCCAGCCGGCCCAGTCACCGTCCATCACGGGTTCGACGTGCTCGTCGGGGCCGGCCGGGTCATGGTGCGCGGCCGCATCGAACCCGACGGGGATGGCGGCATCGCTGAACGGCCCAGATGAGGCGGGCTGCGCGTGGTGGTCCGGGTCGGCCGGCACCGCACCGGGCTCGATGACCACCCGGTCGCCGCCCACGCCCGCGTCATGGATGACGGGGTGCGGGGTGAACGCATCGAACGCGGCGGTGGCGGCACCGCTGGTCCAGACGCCGGCGTCGCCGGGATGTGACATCCCGACCATCGGGGTGGACAGCGATTCGGACACCATCGGCAGCAGGTTGTCGACATCCACGCTGGTCACACCGGTCAGGTGGGCGTCGGCGATGGCACGCGCCGGGTCGGCCTGATAGCGGGCCGCGGCATCGGAGTCGCGCACCAGCGACATCACGAAGTCCAGCAGCTCGTTGGCCATACATGCATGCTATCCAGCCGGACCGCCGACCGGATCGGTGCGCAACCCATCCTCACGCTCAGCCGGTTAGGGGATGGCCCGTTAGGGGCTTTCGCCGCGTAGGGGGATGCTGGCCCGGCTTGCCGGGAGTTCGGCCCGGCAGCGGTTATCGTGGCGTGTCGGGGCACGACGTTAGGGGACATTGGCAGCATGAGCGACACACTCGGGTTGTCGATCGGCAGCACCAACCTGGCCGCGGTCCGCGCCGGCCGCGCCCCGGTTCGCCGCCGGTCGGTGGTCACGCTGTTCGACCACCGCCCTCCCGAGGTCGGCCTGCCCAGCGAGAACGCGAACCTGACCGAGCACGGCCGGGTGATGTGGGGGTTCGTCGAACGCGTCGGCGATCCGATTCCTCTGGTCGCGCAGGACGGCAGCGCCTATCGCGGCGACGCGCTGGCCGCCGAGGCGCTGGCGGCGATGGCCGCAACCGTGGGCGCGGGCTCACCCCCGGAACCGACCCGGATCACCGTCGCCGTGCCCGCCCACTGGGGACCGGCCACCCTGGGCGCACTGCGTGGCGCGCTGCGTGCCCGGCGCGAGTTGCTCGTCGACGGCGCGCCGCCCGCGCTGGTGCCCGATGCCGCGGCGGCGCTGGCCGCACTGCAGGTCGGTCCCGGGCTGCCCGCCGGTGGGGTTGTCGCGCTGTGCGACTTCGGCGGCAGCGGCACCACCATCGCGCTGGCCGACGCCGGCGCCGGGTTGCAGCCGATCGGCGAGATCGTCCGCTACGGCGATCTGTCCGGTGAACAGATCGACCAGGCGGTGCTCAACCATGTGCTGGCCGGTGTCGCCGACACCGCGGACGCCGATCCGGCCGGCACGGCCGCGGTGGGCTCGCTGACCCGGCTGCGGTCCGAATGCCGGGCCGCCAAGGAGCGCCTGTCCGCGGAGACCGCCACCGTCATCCCCGTCGAATTGCCCGGCAACACTTCGGATTTCCGGCTCACTCGCACCGAGTTGGAGGGCCTCCTGGAACAGCCGCTGGCCGGATTCCTCGATGCGCTCGGGGATACGTTGGAGCGCAACGGGATTCCCACCGCGAACCTGTCGGCGGTGGCGACGGTCGGCGGCGGGGCCGCCATCCCGTTGATCACTCAGCGGCTCTCGGAGGAACTCCGCGTGCCGGTGGTGACGATGCCCGACCCGGGTCTGGCCGCCGCCGTGGGCGCCGCGGCGATGGCCGACCCGGCCGTTTCCCCGGATGCCCCGACCGGTCTGGCGCAGGCCGCCGACATGCCGACGGGACTCTCCAGCGCCGCGTGGGCCGCCGGCACCGCGGGTGCGGCCGCCTCGCAGTCGTCCAGCGACGGTTCGCCGTCGGCCACGTTCCGCGCGCTGGCGTGGTCCCAGGATGACGAACCGGGAATGCCGGAACCCGCGCCGTATACCGGCGAATTCGGCTCCGGCGAAACGGAATTCGGATACGAACCCGTCACCGGCACGGCCGCGGCGCGCCCGCCGATGGAGTTCGAAGCGGAGACCGAGCGGTACGCCACCGATACCGGGGCGCTGCCCTGGTACAAACGGCCCCCACTGCTGTTCGGCGCGGCCGCCGCGGCGGCACTGCTGGCCGGCGGTGGACTCGCCGTGACGCTCACCTCCGGCAGTGAGGGGCTCTCAGGTCCGGTCACGACGACGATCACCCTGCCCAACGGGGAGGTCACCACGGCCGTCTTCGATTCCGCCACCAGCGCCACGATGACGTACACCGGCACCAACGGCGAGGTCACCACGTCGGTCCTGGCGCCGCCGACCACCACCACAGCCGCGCCGACCACCACGTCGCCCACGACCACGACGACGTCACCGACCACCACCACGACAACGACGACGACAACCACCACGACCACCACGACGACGACCACGACCACCACGACCACGACACCGCCGACGACGACCACCACCCAGCCGACGACCACGCAACCGCCGACCACCACGCAGCCCCCGACGACCACGCGCCCACCCACCACCACCCAGGCGCCGGTGACCACCACGGCCCCGGTGACCACCCAGGCACCCGTCACCACCCAGCCGCCGGTGACCACCGTGGCGCCCGCCACGACCCAGGCGCCGGTCACCACCGTGGCGCCCGCGACGACGGTGTCGCTGCCCCAGCCCGAGGTCACCGTCCCGCAGGTTCCCCAGGTGCAGGACGTGCCGCAGATCGTGACGACACTGCCCGGGGTCGAGTTGCCGGCGTGACGGAGTTGCCGCCGGCCGCGCAGGCACTGCTCGGCGCGCTGTCGGCAGACCCCGCCACGCCGGTGAAGGTTCTGGTCACCGGCGGGATCGGCACCGGCAAGTCCACGGTGCTCGCCGGTATCCGTGACACGCTGCGGGCCGCCGGCAGGACCGTCCGCACCCATCCGGCGCCACCGGACGGCGGCCCCGCCGCGACGGTCGTCGACGACGCGCACCTGCTGACCGCTCCCCAGTTGCGCACACTGGCCGAGTTGGCGGTGGATCCCTCGGCGACCCTGATCGTCGCGACCGAGCCCCGCGAGCAGCACCCCGAACTCCGAACGCTGATGTCGGCGATCGAGCGCGAACAGCCCCGCGTCACCCTGGCCCCGTGGCCGCGCCCGGAGGTCGCCCGGCGGCTGGCGACCACGGATCCCGAGGTGATGAGCGACGTCATGGCGGTGACGGGGGGCCTGCCCTTCCTGGTCGCCGCGGCCGCCGCGACGGGATGGACGCACGACGGGCTGATCCGCGTGGTCCAGGCGACGCTGGCCGAACGGCTGCGCCGGCTGGACGCGGACATGCTCTCGACGCTGGTGATCTTGTCGCTGACGCCCGGCCTGGGTGCGACAGATGTGGCGGCGGCGCTGCAGCTACCCGTCGACGAGGCGGCCGATCTGGTGGACCGCTGTCATGCGACGGGGCTGTTGGATCCGGCGCACGGTATGCGATTCGTGGCCGTAGTGCACCGCTGCGCCACGCTGGTGTGCGGAACCGCCAGACACCACGCCATCGAATCGGCCCTCCTGCGCACCCAGACCGAAAGCGGTTCGCTGTCAACGGATTTGGCTCTCGCACTTGCCGAACACGGGCTGCGGGACACCCATCTCGTCGAGGTTCTGCAGGACCGCGCGCGCCAGACCGGCCGGCCCGCGGAGGCAGCCCGGCTGTTGCGCGCGGCGGTGCGCGCCGGCGCCGGCGGACCTGAGCTCGAGCTCCGTCTGGCCGACGCCCTCGCGCGCAGCGGGGACTGCACCGCCGCGGCGGCCGTCACGGACGCCCTCCTCGGCACGGACGGTGCACACCGGAGCGCCGCGGTACGGATCGCCGCCAGCGTCGCAACCCACGACGGCAACACCGGCCATGCCGCCGATCTGTTCGAGTGGCTGGCCGCCGACGGCATCGCACCCGGGCCCGAGGCGTGC
>CAZTAA010000180.1:0-2036 GCA_964611465.1 uncultured Mycobacterium sp.
TGGTACGAGAACAGCTATCCGGGCTGCCGGGTCGACGTCGCCAGCCACTTCTATTCGTACTCGTTCGAACGCAACAACGATTTCAGCCAGTACTACACGCGCCAGCCCGAACTGCAGGCTTACTTCCGGAAGACCATGGAGGAACACCGAATCGGTGATCACGTCCGGTGGAACACCGAGGTCACCCGGGCCGCGTGGGATGAAACGACGGCACGCTGGTCGGTCACTCTCGAAGCGGCCGACGGGGCGGTGCAGACCAGGGATGCCTCGGTGCTGATCTCCGGGGTCGGTGTGCTCAGCCGCCCGCTGATCCCCGACATCGCCGGTCTGGACCGGTTCTCCGGGCCGGTGTTCCACTCGGCGCAGTGGGACCACTCGGTGGACCTGCGCGGCAAGCGGGTCGCCCTCGTCGGCGCCGGCGCCAGCGGGTTCCAGATCGGCCCGGCCATCGTCGACGACGTCGAGTCCCTGGTCGTCTTCCAGCGCACGCCGCAGTGGATGGCACCCAACCCGCGCTATCACGCCGATGTCACCGATGGCGAGAAGTGGGCGATGCTGCATCTGCCCGGCTATGCCCGCTGGTACCGATTCATGCTCATGTGGCAGTCCAGCGACAAGCTGCTGGAACTTGTTCGGGCCGAACCGGATTGGCCCGACTTCCCGCACACCGCCAATGCGGCCAGCGCTGCGCGCCGCGAGATCTTCGTCAAGTGGATCCAGGACCAGGTCGGCGACGATCCGGAACTGGCGGCCAAGGTGACGCCGAACTATCCGCCGATGGCCAAGCGAATGCTGCAGGACAACGGCAGCTGGCTCCGCTGCCTCAAACGCGACCACGTCGAACTCGTCAACGACGGGATCGTCGCGATCGACGAGACCGGGATCAGCACCGCCAACGGGCGCCACGAGGTGGACGTCATCGTGCTCGCCACCGGCTTCCGGGCCTCCGAGGTGTTGTCCCCGATGGAGGTGATCGGTCGCGACGGGGTGTCGATGACCGACTTCTGGGACGGTAAACCGGCCGCCTACAACGGCATCTCGGTGCCGGGGTTTCCGAATTTCTTCATGATGCAGGGGCCCGGTACCGGGCTGGCCCACGCCGGCAGCGTGATCTTCGTCCTCGAGTGTCAGATGCGCTACATCGGGGAGGCCCTGGCCGCGCTGATCGGGCAGCACAAGCGGTCCATCGAGCCGACACCGCAGGCCTACGAACGCTACAACCACGAACTGCAGCAGGAGATCTCGACGTTGATGTGGGGGCATCCGTCGATCGCGCACTCCTGGTACAAGGCCGCCGACGGCGGAGTGTATGTGCTGTGTCCGTTCGGCAACGTCGAGTACTGGCGCCGGACACACGAGGTTGATCCCGCCGACCACGAGTTGCGCTGATTCGCTTCACCAACGAGGGCGGGTAGTGTCCCGACCATGACCGACGCACGCAAGCGCCGCAAGGCCAAACAAGCGCGTCGGGACGCCCGGCGCGACGCCCGGCAGCGGCGAGAGACATCGGAGGAGACCGAACTCGTCGACGAGGTGCGCGAGGCGCTCGACAGCGGCGAGCCGATGGACCTGCTCGGGCTGGCCGGCATGGTGATCGAGGCGACAACTCCGCGAAACCCACTGCGGGAGAATGGCTCCGACGACGATGAGACAGTGGGCCTCGCCGATCTGGTCGACAGCTTCATCGGGGTGCCGATCCGCGAGACCACCGCACTGTTGGCGGCGCTGGCCGAACTCCTGGTCGACGACGACGTGCTGCGTGACCGGTGCCGCCGCGAAGTTGCCCAGCGCGACGACGTCCTCCCGCCGTGGCTCACCGGTCTGGCGCAGGCTCGGTTGGAGCGGGCGGTGCGGATGACCCATGTGCTCGGCGACGGCGACGAGCTTCTCGTCGGGGTGCGCTTTTCCGACGGGCAGTCATTGACGTGCGCGGCCTTCGTCGACCACAACTTCATGTCGTTCATCACGGATGCGTTTGTCGTGCCGACCGCGGTCGACGAGGTCCTCGAGCTGGCCGAGCGGGAGAACGACGACCC
>CAZTAA010000180.1:2136-5468 GCA_964611465.1 uncultured Mycobacterium sp.
TCGCGTCAGCGATGCGCGTCGTCGCTCCGCCGGGCGATCGCCAGCAGTTCGTTGCGAACCGTCGAGTCGCTCGGCAGGGCGTAGATCCGCGCGTAGAGGCGCCGACGGTCTCGGGCGCGCTTGAGATCGGTGCGGAACTGCGCGATGGACATTGCGTTCAACTCCTCGTCGAACCCCGGGTATCGGGGTCTGATTGTCGATTGATGGCCGGCGCTTCGGGGATCGCCCAGCGCCGGGCCTCTATCGATGGTGCATTGTTATCCACACGTAAATCAAAGCGGTGGCATGTGAGTTTGCTGACACCGGTCTCCGCTGGTAACGACGGTCACCAGCCCACCGATAACCGAGCATGCCGGACCGATGGAGAGCCTTCTCAGCAGCCGTCCTGTTGACCGTGGCGTCCACCCTGACCACGGTCACGCCGTCCGCGTATGCCGAGCCGCCCGCCGCGGCCAAGGACTTCTCCAAGCCCGCCATCGTCATCCTGGGCTACGGCCTCAACGACAACGGCACGATGCGCACGATCCTGCGCCGCCGCGTGCTCACCGGTCTGGCCGTCGCGCAGTTCTTCCCGCAATCGCCCATCATCGTCACCGGCGGCAATCCCAGGAACGGGCGCACCGAAGCCGGCCAGATGCGCAATATGCTTGTGCTGCTGGGCTTTCCGGCCGACCGGATCCTCGTCGAGGACAAAGCGTCCAGCACGGTGCAGAACGCGCAGTTCTCCGTGCCGCTGGCCGAACGGGCCGGCACGTCGGGAATCATCCTGGTGACGTCGACGACGCATCAAGACCGTGCCGACGGCAACTTCGCTGACGCCGGGGCAAACGTGCTGGCCACCGTCAGCTACCCGGACGGCAACCCGGACGTCAACTTCGCACAATTCGCCCGCGACGCGATCAGCCCGTTCGTCACGATCAGCTGAGCTCACCCAGGTCGTCGGGCACGTCCACGGCGTAGCCGCTCAACACCTCCAGCGGAACCACCTCGAGGGCACGCTCATGGGTGCAGGCCAGCACGACGGGTGCCGCGCAGCCGTCGTCGTGGGCGCGCAGCCAGTTCGCCGCGGTGACGCACCACCGGTCGCCGGGCGCCAGACCGGGGAAGCGGTACATCGGCATCGGTGTCGACAGGTCGTTGCCGATCGAACGCTGATGAGCCAGAAACTCCGTGGTCACGACGGCGCAGATGGTGTGCCGGCCGACGTCCTCCGGCCCGGTCGAACAGCAACCGTCGCGGTAGAACCCGGTCATCGGGTCGGTTCCGCACGGTTCCAGCTTTCCGCCCAGCACATTGCGTTCGGTCACGGTTTCAGTATCACCGGCGAGCGTTGCTGGCGGGCGCGTCGGCGGAAGTTATTCTCGATGGGCGGCAACGATGCCGCCGCCGAGGAGGTTGCCAGCTGATGGGTCCGACACCGGTTCCGGCCGGCCGCAGGGTGCACGTCCGAGGGGCGGACGGGACCCGGCTGCACACCGAGGTCTTCGGCCCGGCCGACGGCTATCCGATCGTGCTGGCGCACGGCATCACGTGCTCCTTGCAGGTCTGGCGTGAGCAGATCGCCGACCTGTCCCGCGACTACCGCGTCATCGCCTTCGATCACCGCGGCCACGGTCGTAGCAGCGTCCCGCCGCGCTCCCAGTACACCCTCGACCATCTCGCGGCCGACGTCGACGCCGTGCTCGATGCGACGGTAAAGCCGGGGGAGAAGGCGGTGCTGGCGGGTCACTCGATGGGCGGGATCGCGATCGGGGCGTGGTCGCACCACTTCCGCGAGAAGGTGCATCAGCGGGTCGACGGAGTCGCGCTGATCAACACGACCACGGGCGACATCATCCGCCAGGTCAAGTTTCTGATGTTGCCGAGCGTCTTCTCCGCGGGCCGCAACGCGATCGGCAGCCGCATCGTCCGCCGGTTCGGCGGCATCCCGACGGTGCCGGCCGCCGCGGGCCCGAGCCGCCGCTTCGTCGCCGCCCTGGCGGTGGGCCGGGATGCCGACCCGGAGGTGGCCTCCTTCGTCTACGACATGTTCCACCGGACCCCGCGGGCCGGGCGCGGCGGCGCCGCCGCGATGCTGATGGACGCGCTGGAGGGCCACCACCTCAGCTTGGACGGACTGACGGTGCCGACCGTGGTGATCGGCAGCTCACACGACCGGTTGTTGCCGATCGCCGCGTCACGGCGCATCGCCGCGACCGTGCCGAACCTGCTCGACCTCGTCGAACTGCCCGGTGGGCACTGCGCGATCCTGGAGCGGCCGGCCGAGGTCAACGCTCAGTTGCGTCGCCTCGCCGAGGCGGGCGCGGCCGGGACGAGTCTCAGCTCCTGAGTTCGCGCCAACCGGTCCTAGCCGCGGATCTGAAGGACGACTTTGCCCTTGGCGCTGCGGTTCTCCAGTGACGCGATGGCCTCGGCGGCCTGTTCCAGTGGGAAGACGTGCGGCTGTGGTGGCGGCACGGTCCCGGCCTCCAGCAGCGCCGACAGTTCGTCCCACTGCTCGGCCAGATAACCCGGGTGCCGCATCGTCCACGCGCCCCAGCCAACCCCGACGACGTCAACGTTGTTGAGCAGCAACCGGTTTACCTTGATGGTGGGGATCTCCCCGCCGGTGAAGCCGACCACCAGGAGCCGGCCGGCCGGCGCCAGGCAGCGCAGCGAGTCGGTCATCCGGTCACCGCCGACCGGGTCGAGCACGATGTCCACGCCGCGGCCGCCGGTCAGTCCCATCACCGCGTCCTTGAAGCCGTCGGCCAGCACCACGTCGTCGGCGCCGGCCGCCTCGGCGACCGCGACCTTCTCCTGCGTCGACACCACCGCGATGGCGCGGGCGGCCCCGAGCGCGCGGGCCATCCGCAGCGTCGAGGTGCCGATGCCGCCGGCCGCGCCGTGCACCAGCACCGTCTCCCCGGGCATCAGCCGGCCGCGGGTGCGCAAGGCGAAAAGCACCGTCAGGTCGTTGAACAACACACCGGCCCCGGCCTCGAACGACACGTTGTCCGGGAGCGGGAACACCCGGTCGGCCGGCAGCACCACCACCTCGGCCATGCCGCCGGTGATCATCGTCAGGCCCAGCACCCGGTCCCCGGCGCGCACGTGCGCTCCATCGGGTGCACTGCGCACCACGCCGGCGATCTCACCGCCCGGGGAGAACGGGAGGTCGGGCTTGTACTGGTAGAGGCCGCGGCTGAGCAGAGCGTCCGGGAACGCCACGCCGGCGGCGTGCACGTCGATGGTGATGCCGTCGCCACCGGGTTCGGGTATGTCGGTGACGGTGACGGCGTCGGGACCATCGAGGCTGTTGATCAGAACCGCTCGCATGAGGGGCACCTTAG
>CAZTAA010000181.1:0-5457 GCA_964611465.1 uncultured Mycobacterium sp.
CTACCGTGCAGGGCTCGGCGGAGCCGTGCAAGTCAGAACGGTGGCGGGTCCGGGTTTGGAATGACGGGGGCGTCGGTGTCCGTCGGCGATGGTCTACGCGCGACTTCTCCCGGGTGCGGCTCGCGCCGGCGTTCGAACAGCATGAACGCCCGCTGACGCTCTTCCCTGGAACTTAGACTTTTCGCAATGTTCTCGGAGACCCGTTATGCGATGAATGGCGACTTGCGCGTCGCCTATCGCGCGTCACACGAAGGTCCTCGCGACATCGTGGTGGTCCCAGCCTGGTTCAGCAACTGTGAGGACCTGCCCGAGCATCCGCCAATTCGAGGCTGGCTCGAGGCGATGACATCCCTCGGTCGACTGATTATCTTCGACCAGCCCGGTACCGGTGCGTCTGATCCCGTCGCCTCGGGCGCGCTGCCGACGTTGGAACTTTGGGCCGACAGCATCACCGCGGTGTTGGACGATCTCGGGAGTCGTGAAGCGGTCCTTATCGCGATGGTCGGCGCGATCGCGACGGGTGCGCTGTTCGCGGCAACACACCCGTCGCGCACGACCGCGCTGGTCGTTCTGGAGGGCTACGCGAATCCGATGGCTGAACGCGCCGAGGGACCCACACCCGAGCAGATATATGCCGCCATAGTCGCCATGTGGGGGACGGGCGAGCACCTTCATGCGACGAATCCGGACATGCCGTGGAACGAGGAGATCCGGGCAGCGACGGCACGCTGGGAACGCGGGGCGGCGAGCCCAGGGACCGTCGCCCTCATGATGCCTCTAGTGGCCGAAATGGACGTGCGGGCGGTGCTTCCCACCGTCCGCGTCCCGACACTCGTCCTCCATCACACCGACGACCCCATTGTTCCGCCCGAGTGGGGCAAGGACGTCGCCGATCGCATACCGGGCGCGAAATACGTCGAGCTCCCTGGGCGCAACATCAACCACTTCTATGGACCCGACTGGCGCGCGTCGTTCCAGGAAATCGCCGAGTTCCTCACCGGCAAGCAGGCCGACGTGGCCGATGACCGGGTGCTTGCCACGGTGTTGTTCACCGACATCGTCGACTCGACGCGCTGCGCCGCGGAGATGGGCGACAGTGACTGGCATGTGCTACTCGACGCGCACGACGCCATTGTCCGGTCGCAGCTCGCCCGATTTCGAGGTCGGGAGGTGAACACCTCGGGTGATGGCTTCCTCGCGATGTTCGACGGTCCGCAGCGAGCGATCCGCTGCGCCATGGCGATCCGGGATGCAGTGCAAGTGCTCGGCATCCAGGTGCGGGCCGGGTTGCACACCGGCGAGTGCGAGATTCGAGGCGATGACATCGGCGGCATCGCCGTGCACATCGGTGCGCGTGTCAACGCACTGGCGGGGCCGAACGAAGTACTCGTGTCCAGCACGCTGCGCGACCTGGTGATCGGGTCAGGACTCGAGTTCGAGGACCGCGGCGCGCACGAGCTCAAGGGCGTGCCCGGCGCGTGGCACCTCTTCGCCGTCGGGTCTCAGTAACGGAGGGTTTCTGCGAGAACTCAATTCGCCTGCCGTAGGCCGCTTCTGGACGCGGTGAAGGGGGCCGGCATCGACGACAATCGACCCTCTATCGGCTGTCCTCGGCAGCCAGAATCTCTTCGATGCGCTCGGAGACGTCGCTACGGCCGCTACCACCGGCGGCCGCTGCATCTAGGCGCCGACGGCCACCGGGACTCGCGAACGTCAACTCCAGGTGGGTGAACAGCGAAGACGCGTCGATCCGATCGGAGACATAGCCCAGATAGCCGTCCGGGCGCACCACGTAGACAGCCGTTGCTCCCGGTGAATAGGCGCCGGCGAACGCGCCGGCAGCGTCCCCCAACACGGGCAGCACGGTGTCGCCGACGTCGGCTCCGGGCGCGACCACCAGATAGCAGTCCAGCGCTCCGTGCGCGGCCGCGGCCGCCGTCGCGCAGAAGTCTTCGACCTGCGCGACGTCAACGGCGGCAGCGGTGTAGACCAGCAGCACGTGCCGCTCGCCGGTGAGCACCGAGAACAGCCGCACCGGTCCCGCGACCAGGTCACGGGTCAGCCCGGCCGCATCGGGTGCGCGCCGCCCCGCCGCGACGGCCCGCCAGTCGACGTCACCGGGGCGGTTGACGATGGGGCTGTCGCCGTAGTCGATCAGCAGTTGCGCCTCCCGGCGGACGACGAAATCCGGGTCGGAGGAGTCGGCGCCGATCCCGGCCCGCGCGCTGCGCACGGTCCGGCCGACCACCTCCTCGCCGACCGGACGGCGTTCGGCGTCGTAGCTGTCCAGCAGTCCGGCGGCGGCCCGTCCGGCCAGGGCGAGCGCGAGCTTCCAGGCCAGGTTGTGCGCGTCCTGTATCCCGGTGTTCATGCCTTGCCCGCCCGTCGGCGGGTGGATGTGCGCCGCGTCGCCGGCGACGAACACGCGGCCCCGGCCGTAGGCGTTCACGATGCGGTGGCTGATCCGGAACACCGACGACCACCGCAGGTTGCGGGCGGTCGTCGGCTCCGGCGCCAACCGGTCGAGGACGGCCTGGATGTGTTCGAGTCCCGGTCTGCGGTCGCCTTCGAAACCGTGGGCCACGCCATCGCCCGAAGCGGTCGTCGAGACCCGCAATTCGGGCGGCACCAGCATCGACATCCGGTAACGGCCGCGACCCGGCAGCGGAATGCAGACCAGCAGGTCATCGGTAGCGCCGTCGGTCTGGTGCATGGCCCGCACCGCCATACCGCGGGGGATCGACCAGTCCACCTCGACGTCGCCGAGCATGTACTGCTCCTCGAACGCCCCGCCGTCGAACGTCAGGCCCAGGGTCTTGCGCACCGTGCTGTGCGCGCCGTCGGCGCCGATCAGATAGCGCGCCCGCACCGACGACCCGTCCGACAGCAACACCGTCACCGAGTCGGCGGACTGGGTGAAGCCGGTGACCTCGACCCCGCGTTCGACGGACCCGCCGCGGCGGCGCAGCGCTTCCCGCAGGATTCGTTCGGTCTCGTACTGGGGAATGTCGGCGAAGCCGAACGGAACCCCCGCGGGCAGCGGCAGGTCCATCTCGCCGACCTTGACCCCGTTGACGTACACGTATTGACCGCGCATCGGGATCGCGGCGTCGAGCATCTCGCCGAGAACACCCATCTGTTCGAAGACTTCCAGCGAACGTGGTTGCACGCCGACGGCTTTCGCATACCGGGGCGGCTCGGTGAGCGGGTCCACCACCCGGACCGCGACACCGCGGCGGGCCAGCTCGATGGCGGCGGTCAGCCCGACCGGGCCCGCACCCGCGACCAGCACCTCGACGTCTTCGCTGTGGTCCACCCGCCGATTATGCAGCTGGCAACGCCCGCCGCGTACCGTTGTCGTGTGGCACGTACCCCCAAGATGAGCGGCCGGTTCTGGAAACTGCTCGGCGCGAGCACCGAGAAGAACCGCGCCCGGTCCACCGAAGAGGTCAACGCGGCGGCCGAGTTCGACGCCAAGGCCGCCGAACTCGACGACGAGCAGTTGCGCAAGGCCGCCAAGCTGCTCGACCTCGACGCGCTGGCGGACTCGGCCGACATCCCGCAGTTCCTGGCGCTCGCCCGCGAGGCGGCCGACCGGGCGACCGGACTGCGGCCCTTCGATGTGCAGTTGCAGGGCGCGCTGCGGATGCTGGCCGGCGACGTGGTGGAGATGGCCACCGGCGAGGGCAAGACGCTCTCCGGTGCGATCGCCGCGGCCGGCTACGCGCTCGCCGGCCGCCACGTCCACGTCATCTCCGTCAACGACTACCTCGCCCGCCGCGACGCCGAGTGGATGGGACCGCTGCTGGAGGCGATGGGCCTGACGGTCGGCTGGATTACCGAGAGCTCGACGGCGGCCGAACGCCGCGCCGCCTACGCCTGCGACGTCACCTACGCGTCGGTCAACGAAATCGGCTTCGACGTGCTGCGCGACCAACTGGTCACCGACGTCGCCGACCTCGTGTCGCCCAACCCCGACGTCGCACTGATCGACGAGGCCGACTCCGTCATGGTCGACGAGGCCCTGGTGCCGCTGGTGCTGGCCGGCACCACGCACCGCGAGCAGCCGCGGCTGGAGATCATCGCGCTCGTCGGCGACATGACGCCCGGCGTCGACTACGCCGCCGACGCAGACCGGCGCAACATCCACCTCACCGAGGCCGGCGCCACCAAAGTCGAAGCGGCACTTGGTGGTATCGACCTGTACTCCGAGGAACACGTCGCCACCACACTCACCGAGGTGAACGTGGCGCTGCACGCGCACGTGCTGCTGCAGCGCGACGTGCACTAC
The DNA here is from genome assembly GCA_964611465.1 of uncultured Mycobacterium sp. Lineage (GTDB taxonomy): Bacteria > Actinomycetota > Actinomycetes > Mycobacteriales > Mycobacteriaceae > Mycobacterium. Next base: position 4,292 of record CAZTAA010000181.1, read on the forward strand.
ATCGTCCGCGACGGTGCGGTCCACCTGATCAACGCGTCCCGCGGCCGCATCGCGACGCTGCAGCGCTGGCCCGACGGGTTGCAGGCCGCCGTCGAGGCCAAGGAGGGGATCGAGACCACCGAGACCGGCGAGGTGCTCGACACCATCACCGTGCAGGCGCTGATCAACCGCTACCCGACGGTGTGCGGGATGACCGGCACCGCGCTGGCCGCCGGTGAGCAGCTGCGCCAGTTCTACTCGCTGGGCGTGTCACCGATCGCGCCGAACACCCCCAACATCCGCGAGGACGAACCGGACCGCGTGTACATCACCGACGCGGCCAAGATCGACGCGATCATCGACCACATCGCGGAAGTGCACGAGAGCGGCCGGCCGGTGCTCGTCGGAACCCAGGACGTCGCCGAATCCGAGGAGCTCCACCGCAAACTGCTGCGCCGCGGCGTGCCGGCCGTCGTGCTCAACGCCAAGAACGACGCCGAGGAGGCCGCCGTCATCGCCGAGGCCGGTGCGCTGGGGGCGGTGACGGTGTCCACCCAGATGGCCGGTCGCGGCACCGACATCCGGCTCGGCGGCTCCGACGAATCCACTCACGATGCCGTCGTGGATCTCGGCGGCCTGCACGTCGTCGGCACCGGCCGGCACCTCACCGAACGCCTGGACAACCAGTTGCGCGGCCGCGCCGGGCGGCAGGGCGACCCCGGCTCGTCGGTGTTCTTCGCCAGCTGGGATGACGACGTGGTGACCTCGCACCTCGAGCCCGGCAAGCTGCCGACCGAAACCGACCCGGAAAAGGGCGACGGCCGGATCGTCAGCCCAAAGGCCGCGTCGCTGCTCGACCACGCCCAGCGCATCGCCGAGGGCAAGCTGCTCGACGTACACGCCAACACCTGGCGGTACAACCAGCTGATCGCCCAGCAGCGGGCCATCATCGTCGAGCGGCGCAACAAACTGCTGGCGACCCCGGCGGCCTACGAGGAGTTGCAGGCACTGGCACCCGAACGGGCCGACGAACTGGCCGAGCGGCTCTCGCCCGAGCAGCTGGAGCGGATCTGCCGCCAGATCATGCTGTACCACCTCGACCGCGGCTGGGCCGACCACCTGGCCTACCTCGCCGACATCCGGGAGAGCATCCACCTGCGCGCACTGGGCCGGCAGAACCCGCTCGA
>CAZTAA010000182.1:0-5331 GCA_964611465.1 uncultured Mycobacterium sp.
TGGCGTACGGCATCGAGTAGGCATCGCGAATTGCATTGCGGCACAGATGAACTTCGCCGCGCTGGCAGTACCAGCACCGGCCGCACGCGGGGATCCAGGCGATCGCGACGTGGTCGGCCGGCGCGACGTGCCGGATCTGCGTGCCAACCTCCTCGACCACACCGGCGCCCTCATGCCCGAGCACGCAGGGGGTGCCGGCCGGCAGCACACCGGTGGCCTGGGACAGGTCGGAGTGGCAGACGCCGCTGGCCGCGATGCGGACCCGGACCTGATCGGGTGCCAGCGGTGCGAGGGTGATCTCCTCGACGGTCAGGGGTTCGCCGATGGTGCGGAGGACGGCGGCCCGGGCCTGCGCCGAACCCGTCACCGGCATGCGCCCTCCGCTTGCTGTGTAGACAACGTGATGGACAACCGTAGGACTTACGGTAACGTCATGTCAATCCTGTCGGCAGGGTGGCTGCGGTACCAGAAGGGACGTGTCATGTCGGGTGTTCGGGCCGATCGGCGCGACCCGTCCACCGCGACGGTCGCCGCGTTGATCCGCGCCCGCGCCGAGGACGACAACGTGGGTCTGATCGCCGGCGACCGCTGTTGGACGTGGCGTGAGGTGGTCGCCGAAGCCGCGACGCGCGCCGCCTGGATGCGCGCGACGCTGGACCCCGACCGCCCGCCCCACATCGGCATTCTCGCCCCCAATGTGCCCGATTACGTCTTCCAGATCCTCGGCGCGGCTCTGGCCGGAACCTGCATCGTGGGCCTCAACGCGACCCGGCGCGGCGCCGAGTTGGCCCGCGACATCGACCACACCGCATGCCAACTCGTGCTGACCGACGCCGGTTACGCGGATCTGGTCGACAACCCGGTGCGGCTGGAGGAGGCGCCCTGGGCACCCTTCGCCGGTGCCGCCTTGCCCGACACCGATCCCGATCCCGCGACGCTGCTGTTCCTGTTGTTCACCTCCGGCTCGACCTCGGCGCCGAAGGCGGCCAGGTGCAGTCAGGGCCGGCTGGCCGCGGTGGGCGCGCTGGGCTTCCGATCCGACGCGGTGCTGTACTGTCCGATGCCGCTGACGCACGGAAACGCGTTGAGCGCCATCCTGTTCCCGGCGCTGGCCGCGGGTTGCCGGCTGGTGCTGCGGGACCGGTTCTCCGCCTCCGAATGGCTCGCCGACGTGCGGGTCCACGGGGTGACGTTCACCAGCACCGTCGGACGCGCCCTGGGCTACATCCTGGCCACCCCGCCGACACCCGCCGACCACGACCACAGCTTGCGGGTAGTGCTGGCGCCCGAAGCGTCCCCACGTGACTGCGAGGCGTTCCGAACACGTTTCGGCGCCAAGGTGCTCAGCGGCTACGGCTCCAGCGAAGGCGGCATCTCGCTGCTACCGGCGGCCAAGCCCGGCTCGCTGGGCACCGCGCCGCCGGGCGCCGACATCGCGGTGGTCGACGAGAACGGCCGGGAGTGCGAGACCGCCCGGTTCGACGAGCAGGGCCGGCTGACGAACGCCGCCGCCGCCACTGGCGAATTGGTCCGGCGGGACGCGGCGGGCTCCTTCGAGGGCTACTGGGACAACCCCGACGCGGAGTCGGACCGTTTGCGCGACGGCTGGTTCTGGTCCGGTGATCTGGCCTACCGGGACGCCGACGGGGTGTTCTGGTTCGCCGGCCGGGTGGGGGACTGGTTGCGGGTCGACTCGGAGAACTTCGGCGCCGGCCCGGTCGAACGGATCCTCGGTCGCTACCCCGATGCCGCCGCGGTCGCCGTGATCGCCGTGCCGGACCCGCTGGCCGGCGACCAGGTCATGGCCGTGCTCGAACCGGCGCCGGGATGCGGATTCGACCCGGAGCGGTTCACCGAATTCCTCAACGACCAAACCGATCTCGGCACCAAGTGGGCGCCCCGATTCATCCGGATCAGCCCGGCCATCCCCGTCGTCGGGCACGGCAAGATCGACAAGAAGCCGTTGCGGCGGGACGCCTGGCTGTGTGACGACCCGGTCTGGTGGCGGCCGGGCCGCGCGAAAGACTACCGACCACTGACCGACGCCGACCGGGCGGAGTTGCGCGACCAGTTCGTCGCGCACGGCCGTCTCCAGGCATACCCCTGCGCAGCAGAGAACTGAACGGAGACCTTCGTGCCGGTCCACTACGAACTCGGGACGCGCCCCGGCGCGGAACACGTCGTGCTCATCACCCTCGACCGGCCCGAGGCTCGCAACGCCTGCGACCTGGAGCACTTCCATCAACTGACGCAGGCCTGGAAGCGTTTCGACGCCGACGACGACGCCTGGGTGGCCATCTTCACCGGCGTCGGCCGGTCCTACATGTCCGGTGCGGATCTCAAGACCTACGTGCCCGAAATCACCGCCCTGGCAAAGGAACTCCAGGCCGGCACCGCCACCTCGGTAAAGGGCTACTCGCTGTCCGACGGCACCGACGCGGTGCTGCGCGGCAGCAAGATCTACAAACCGATCATCGCGGCCATCAACGGGCCGTGCGTGGCCGGCGGGATGGAGATGCTCGGCGGCGTGGACATCCGCGTGGCCAGCGAACACGCGACCTTCGGGGTGCTAGAACCCGCCCGGGGCCTGTTCGCGGGCGGCGGGACGACGGTGCGACTGCCGCGGCAGATCCCGTTCGCGCAGGCGATGGAATTCCTGCTGTGCGCCGACGTCATCTACGCGCGACGGGCCTTCGAGATGGGTCTGCTCAACGCCGTGGTGCCCGAAGAAGACCTACTGGACACCGCTTTCGAGTATGCGGCCCGGATCGTGAAGAACGCGCCGCTCGCCGTCCAGGCGACCAAACGCAGTGTGCTGGAGGGGCTGAAACTCGACCTGCGCGAGGCCTACCGCAACGAGGCGGCCATCTCGCGCGAGGTCTTCGCCACCGAGGACGCCAAGGAAGGCCCGCGGGCCTTCGCGGAGAAGCGGCCGCCGCGGTGGTCCGGCCGGTGAGCGATCCCCGTCAGCTCTGCGTGATCGGCGCGGCGCAGCACACCGTCCGAGACGGGCAGGCTGGTGAACCGCTGGACAGCTGGGAGCAGCGCGCCCGCGAGGCGGCCGCCGGGATGGAAGGCGTTCTGGCGCAAATCGATTCACTGCAGGTGGTTTACTGCCAGAGCTGGCCCTACGACGACCCGGTGGGCCGGCTGGCCGCCGCGCTGGGCGCCGAACCGCGCCACCGGCTGTACTCCGGCATCGGCGGCACCACCCCGCAGGTGTTGGTCAACGACACCGCCGCGGCGATGCGGCGCGGTGAGCTCGAGCTGGCGCTGGTCTGCAGCGCCGAGGCGCTGGCCACGGTGCGAGCGGCCAAGAAGCGGGGGGAGCGGCTGCCCTGGAGCCACCGGAAGTCCACCCCGTTCCCGTGGGAGCCGCCGCACGCCTCCGAGCTCAACCACGAGGTGGTGCAGGCCTGGGAGACCTTCCCGCTGTGGGACACCGCGCGGCGGGCCCGGCGCGGAGCCACCCTCGCCGACGACGCGGCGGAGGCCGCCGCGCTGATGGCCGCGATGACACCGGTGGCCGCCGCCAACCCCCACGCCTGGCGACGCGAGGTGCTCGACGCCGCGACGGTCGGGACCCCGACCACGGCCAACCGCTACGTCGGCTGGCCGTACACGAAACACGAAGTGGCCGTGATGGATGTCGACATGTCCGCCGCACTGCTGCTGGCCACCCGGGAGAAGGCCGATGCCCTGGGTGTCGGCGAGGACCGGCGGATCTACCTGTCCGGCTGGGCATATGCCGAGGATCCGGCCACCGTCGCCGAACGGGCGGATCTGTCGCGGTCGGTCGGCATGGCCGTGGCGGGCCGGAAGGCCCTGGCCGGCGCCGGGGTGTCGCTGTCCGACATCACCGGGTTCGACCTCTACTCGTGCTTCCCGTCCTCGGTCCGATTGAGTTGTGACGCACTGGGACTGGCACTCGACGACAGCCGGGGACTGACCCTGACCGGTGGGCTGCCCTACGCCGGCGGCCCCGCCAGCGGCTACGTGACGCACTCGATCGCCGCGGCCTACGACCTGCTGTCGGCCGGGCCGGGCCACGCCCTGATCACCGGGGTGGGTATGCACATGGCCAAACACGTCGCCGCGGTCTGGTCGTCGGAACCGGTTGCCGCACAAGATGTTCCGGACGCCGCCGCGCTGCAGGCCGAGGTGGAGGCGCGGCAGCCGCGGCGCCCCGTGCTCACCGCGTGGTCCGGGCCGGCCACCGTCGCCGCCTACACCGTCGCGCACGGCCGGGACGGGTCCGCCGAACGCGGACTGGTGGTCCTCGACACCGCCGAGGGTCGCGCGCTGGCGCGGGTGTACGACACCGATCTGCTCGCCGACGCCGAGTCGCGCGAACTGGTGGGGCAGGCCGTCCGGGTCAGCACCGACGGGAAGCGCAACGAAGCCCGCTGGTAGACCGGCGTCACTTCCGCCGGGCCGGTCGCGCCTTGGTTCTGGTCGGCTTCGTCACGCCAGAGGCCGCCAGAATCCGCTCGGCGCTGCTGATGATGGACTCCAGGGTGAAATCAAACTCCAGACCGTCGATCAGATGGCCGCGGTATTCCAGTTCGTGCAGCAGCGGATGATCCGCGGCGGTCACCCCGGTGGGCTGGCGGCCACGGGCCTGCCGCTGGCTGGCGTTGAGGTGCTCGATCATCGCGGTTCCCCGGCTGTGTGCCGAGAGCGCCAGGTAGACGGTCAGCGCGTCGTCGGGGGTGAACCCGGCGCCGACCATCGTGGCGATTACCGTCTCCAGATTGTCGACCGAGATGTGGGTGGCCTCCGGCCCCAGTTCGCCGGTGCGCATCAGGATCAGGTCGCACAGCACCGGGTTGTCCCGGAACACCTGGCGCATCTTGCGGAAGTGGTTGCGCAGGCCGTCCTGCCAGGTGGCGCCGTCGACGAACGGGGTGTTGAAGTGGTGCTGCCGGGTGGCCCGCTCCGTCATCGCGTCGAGCAGTTGTTCCTTTTTCCGGAAGTGCCAGTAGATGCTCGTCACCGGGACGTCGAGATGCTTGGCCAGCACCGGCATGCTCAGGCCGGGAATCGACACCTCCTCGGCCAATTCGAATGCGCCGGTGATGATGTCCTCGACGTCGAGCGAGCCCCGCGGGCGCCGCTTGGGCTTGGCGACGCGCCCGCCGGCGGCGTTGCGCTCGGTCGCCGCGCTCGATCGGGCCATCGTTCCTCCAGAATGTCGCACGGTCGGGACGTGCCGGGCGTCCGATGCTACACCGGAACACAACTACTACGGTATCTCTTACCGTAAACATCGGCCGGGAGTATGCTCGGGCGCGAACGGCGACCGGGGAGAGGTGGTGAGATGCCGGCAAC
>CAZTAA010000183.1:0-5328 GCA_964611465.1 uncultured Mycobacterium sp.
ATCGACATCGGCGGCACCGTGGAGCAGGCAGGCCTGGACCGACTGCGCGCCCATCTGAACCTCACGAAGAGCGGGCGACTCACCGACGACTGGGACTACACATTCGGCCACCGAATGATCAAGCGAACAACGGACCAATACACAAACATCCACTTGTTTCGTGATGACGATGGCTCATGGGAAGTGTCGGTGTCCGATACCGACGAGCGTGATCCCAACGACCCCGAACTGACGTCCCTGCGAGACGAATTGGTCGACGGCATCACCGCCGCGGGATACCAGCCCACCGTTCGGGCCAAACCCACCTACGGCACTCGACCACCGGGTTGACCGTCCTCGGTTCCACGCCGAAGGGAAACGGCGACGCTACACCCGGCAACTCAACTCCATCGTGTCATCACCCTTGCCCGGAAAGTTCAGGCTGACGTAGCCATTGGCGGGGTCACGGACCCGATCCAGGTACGGCTGGGTGTCGGCGCGGGAAGTGTTGTCGGCCACCACGATCGAACCGGCGACCAGTTTGGGCTCCAGCACGCCGAGTACCGGCAGATACATCTCCTTCCAGCCGTCCATCAGCACCACACCGACCGGGGCGTCGACGCCGCGCAGCGTCTCCAGCGCATCCCCCTCAAGCACGGAAATGACGTCGGAGAGCCCGAGTTCGGTGAACGTCGCGGTTGCGGCGGCGATCTTCTTGGCGCTCAACTCCGTGGTGTAGACGTGCCCACTGCCGTTATCGCGCACGGCAGCGGCCAGGTGGATGGTCGACACCCCGTAGGACATCCCGAACTCGACCACCGCCTCCGGCTTGGCCGCCCGGATCAGCGAATACATCAGCTTGCCGGCATCGGGGGAGATGGGCATGTAGATCTCGTCGGCGGCATCGGCCCGCTCCTGGGCAGTGCCGTTCGCGAACACGCTGCGATCGATGCCAGCCCAGGCGCCTCGCTGTTCGGCCGACTCGGCATACATGCGTTCCAGTGCGGTGGCCACGGCGGTCTCGGTCAGTGTTGACGTCATACCGCCACCGTAGCGATTGAAGCTATGGCTGCGGTGTGTAGCTTGCCGTGCTTTCCGCGGCGCGTTGCACCGCGTTGACGATGCCCTGATACCCGGTGCACCGGCAGAAGTTGCCGGACAGCCCCTCGCGGATCTCGGTGTCGGTGGGCTGCGGGTTGTCCCTAAGCAGCGCGGTGATCGACATGACGAAACCCGGTGTGCAGAAACCGCATTGCAGCCCGTGGCACTCGCGCATCGCCGCCTGCACGGGGGAGAGCTCACCGTCCTCGCCGGCCACCCCCTCGATGGTCTCGACGTCGGCGTCGTGAGCCTGCACCGCGAACACCAGGCAGCCGCGCACGGCCTCACCGTCGAGCAGCACCGTGCAGGCACCGCAGGCGCCGTGCTCACAGCCCAGGTGTGTCCCGGTCAGGCCGCACTTCTCCCGGAGGAAGTCGGCCAGCGTCATCCGGGGTTCGACCACCGCCTCGACGTGCCGCCCGTTGACGGTCATCTCGATCGGCAACTCATACATGTTCTGCTCCAGTCGCTTCGGTCACGGCGTCGGCGAAGGCGCGGGCGACCATCGCCGCGCCCACGCGTTTGCGGTACTGCGCCGAGCCCTGCTGATCGACCGGCACCTCGTCGAGGGCCGCCATCGCGAGCCGGCCGATCTCCTCGGCGTCCAGTTCGGCGACCGGCCGTCCGGTGATCTCGGCTTCGGCCGGCGCGGCGCGCAGCGGAGTGGATCCGAGACCCAGCAGGCCGATGCCGCAGCGGCTGATCGTGTTGTCGTCGTCGAGCTGGAGCGCGACGGTGGCACCGGCGATCGCGAAATCACCGTGCCGCCTGGCGAATTCGTGGAACCCGAATCCGCTCCGGGGTCCCCAGACCGGGAAGCCCACCGCGGTCAGCACCTCGCCGGGCGCCAGGGCGGTCTCCCACAGTCCGGTGAAGAAGTCGGTCGCCGGAATGGTGCGGGTTCCCGACGTCGAGGCGGCCTCGATCTCGGCGCCCAAAGTCAATGCCACGGTGGGGAATTCGCCGGCCGGATCGCCGTGTGCGACGGCGCCGCCGAGGGTGCCGCGATTGCGGATCTGGAAATGCCCGATGTGCGGGGTCACCCGCGTCAACAACGGCACCGCGCGAGCGATGTCGGCGTCCTTGCCGACGGCGGCATGGGTGGTGGCCGCCTTGACCCAGACGGTGTCGTCGCGCACGTCGACGCCCTTGAGTTCATCGACCTTGGAGATGTCCACCAGGTTCTCGAAATGAGTGATCCGCAGCGCCAGCAACGCGGCCAGGCTCTGCCCGCCGGCCAGGATCTTGCCGTCGTCGCCGTAGTAGGCCAGCGTCTCGCAGGCCTCCGCCACCGTGTCGGGCCGGTGGTACGCGAACGGCGCCGGCTTCACGGGCGCACCATGTGGGTGGCGCCGTCGGCCACCCGCTCGACCAGGATGTAGCGCGGCGTGCCGCCGCGACGTCCGCGCAGCAGCCAGCCGAGCAGCATGCCGACCAGCAGTCCGCCGGCGACCGGCAGCGCGCGCTTGGCCAGCGGCGCGGCTACCACCGACAGCAGGTTCAGGTCCGCGCCGGCTGGCTCAGAAGACGCTGCCGCGGGCTGCGGGCTGAAGGCGGTACCCGGTGTCGGGGCCGCGGCGCCGTCGGCCCGCAGGTCGGCCTCGAGCCGTTGGGCGAACTGGCCGATCAGCTTGGCGGACACGTCCGCGAGCACGCCGCGGCCGAACTGCGCGGCCTTACCGGAGACGGTCAGGTCGGTGGTGATCACGCAGCCCGTCTCGGTGCCCGCGTCCTTCAGTTCGCAGGTGATGACGGCCGCGGCATTGCCGGCACCGCGGGTCTCCTTGGCCGTGCCCCTGATGACGGCGCGGTGCGCGGCGGCGTCCTTCTCCAGGAAGGTGCCGTTGCCCTGGTAGGCCACCGAGATCGGGCCGACCTTGACCTTCACCTTGCCGGTGAAGTCGTCGCCGTCGACGCTGAGCAACTCGGCTCCCGGGATGCAGGGCGCGATGCGCTCTACGTCGGTGAGCACCTCCCAGGCCTTGCCGATGGGCACGGGCACGCGAAATTCGTTGACCAACTCCACTTTCAGGATTCCTTCTGTGCCGCTTCGATCAGTTCGACAATGTGCGCCGGGCTGGCCGGCAGGGTGGTGACGGTGACGCCGAGTGGCGCCAGTGCGTCGTTGATGGCGTTGATGACCGCCGGGGTGGAGCCGATCGCGCCGCCCTCGCCGGCGCCCTTGTAGCCGCCCACTCCCGGCCCGGGGATCTCGACGTGACCGAATTCGATCGGCGGCACCTCGGTGGCGGTCGGCAGCAGGTAGTCGACGAAGGTGGACGACAACGGGTTTCCCTCGGCGTCATAGGCCAGCTTCTCCAGCAGGGCGCCGCCGATGCCCTGCACGGTCCCACCGGCCACCTGGCCTTCGACCACGTTCGGGTTGATCATCGGGCCGACGTCCTCGCTGACGATGTAGCGGGTCAGCGTGACCTGCCCGGTGACGACGTCCACCTCGCAGGTGCAGGCGTGAGTTGCGTTGGCCCAGTGGATCATCGCCGTCATCGGCGAGGCGAACCGGGCGGTGGCCTCCAGCGTCGGGGAGATGTCCGGGCCGAGCATCGCGGGCTCGTAGTACGCCCGGTAGGCGATATCGGCAAAGCTCACTTCTTTCGAAGCATCCTCGCGGACAACGGCTTTCGATCCGCCCAGCTCGATGGCGTCCTCGTCGACACCCAGGTGCTGCGCGGCCATCGTGAGGATCTGCTTGCGCAGGATGGTGCCCGCCTCGTTGACCGCGCCCGCCGTCATCGGCCCGCTGCGGCTGCCCTGCGTGCCGGCGCCGTACGGAGTGACCGCGGTGTCGCCCTGGATGGTGGACACGTCGTCGATGTCGGCGCCGAGCGCGTCGGCGGTCAGTTGCACGACCGTCGTCTCGATGCTGTTGCCGCTCGACCCGCCGTTGACGTAGACGTTGATCTTTCCGGTCGGCTCCATCCGGATGGTGCAACCCTCGGTGCCCAGGTGGCCGGTGGCCGCGCCGGTCGGCTCGATGTAGGCGGAGAATCCCAGTCCGATGTAGCGGCCCTGCTCCAGCGCCTCGGCCTGCTCCTTGCGGAACCCTTCGTGGTCGAGGATCTTGACGGCCTGCTCGAACGTGTCCGCCGGTGCGACATGGTCGTACGGCATGCCGTTGGGGTTGACGTAGGGCATCTCGTCGCCGCGCAGGATGTTGCGGCGGCGCAGTTCGACCGGGTCGATGTCCATCTGGCGGGCGGCGATGTCGAGCAGGATCTCCCGGCTCAGCGTCTCGTACTGCCACGGCCCGCGGTAGGCGGCCAGGCCGGCGGTGTTGGAGAACACCGTCTTGTAGTTGAAGCTGCACTTGGGCACCCGGTAGGGGCCGGGGAAGAACATGCCGATGGCGGCCGTGGTCAGCACCGGGTACGGCGTGGGGTAGGAGCCGACGTCCTGGGTGAAGTCGATGTCGGCGGCCAGGATGGTGCCGTCGGCGTCGAACGCCATCCGGACGTCGCCGTCGACGTGGCGGGCCTGCCCGGCCGACATCAGGTTCTCGCGGCGGTCCTCGATCCACTTCAACGGGCCGTGCACCTTGCGGGCGGCCAGCATGATGCACATGTCCTCGCGCATCGGGACGACCTTCTGCCCGAACCCGCCGCCGGTGTCCCGGGTGATCACCCGGACCTTCTGCGCGGGCAGGCCCAGCAGCCGGGCGCAGAACGCCCGGAGCTCATGCGGCGTCTGGGTGGAGGCCCACATCGTCAGCTCCGCCGACGCCGGTTCCCACTCGACGACCATGCCGCGGGTCTCCATCGGCACGGGCACGTACATCTGTTGGTAGACATGGGCTTTCGCCACATGAGCGGCGCCGGCGAAGGTCTCCTCGTCGGGCGGGGCGCCGCCCATGCCGCCGGCGACGTTGTCGGGGTAGGCCTCGTGCACCACCACGCCGTCCTGGGCGGCCGCGCCGGCCTTGGTGAAGTCGGCGAGGACGGGCAGCGGCTCGTACTGGACGTCGACGGCGTCGACCGCGTCCTCGGCCAGATAGCGGCTCTCGGCGATCACCAGGGCGACCGGGTCCCCGACGAACTTCACCTCGCCCTCGGCCAGCGGCGGGCGCGGGGTGTCGGGGACGTCCTTGCCGGCGACGGCGTGCCACGCCTCCTTGACGTCGGGGTTGAGGTCGGCGGCGGTGAACACCGCGTGCACACCGGGCATGGCCAGGGCGGCCGAGGTGTCGATGCCAGCGATCCGGGCGCGGGCGTACTGGCTGCGCACGAAGCAGGC
>CAZTAA010000184.1:0-4847 GCA_964611465.1 uncultured Mycobacterium sp.
CGGCCCGGTGTCGGCGGCGGTAACTACCGCGGTGGCGGCGCCGGTGCAGGTGCCGCCGGCGGCGCCGGTGCAGCCGGAGGTTTCCGTGGCCGCCCCGGTGGCGGCGGTGGCGGTGGTCGTCCCGGTCAGCGCGGTGGCGCGGCCGGCGCGTTCGGCCGTCCCGGCGGTGCGCCGAAGCGAGGCCGCAAGTCGAAGCGGGCGAAACGCGCCGAGTACGAGAACATGCAGGCGCCGGTCGTCGGCGGTGTCCGGTTGCCGCACGGCAACGGCGAGACGATCCGACTGGCGCGCGGTGCGTCGCTGTCCGACTTCGCCGAGAAGATCAACGCCAACCCGGCCTCGCTGGTGCAGGCGCTGTTCAACCTCGGCGAGATGGTGACGGCCACCCAGTCGGTGGGTGACGAGACGCTCGAACTGCTCGGCAGCGAGATGAACTACGTCGTGCAGGTCGTCTCGCCCGAGGACGAGGACCGCGAGCTGCTGGAATCCTTCGACCTCACGTATGGCGAGGACGAGGGCGACGAGGGCGATCTCGAGGTCCGCCCGCCGGTGGTCACCGTCATGGGTCACGTCGACCACGGCAAGACCCGACTGCTGGACACCATCCGGCAGGCCAGCGTCCGCGAGGGCGAGGCCGGCGGCATCACCCAGCACATCGGCGCCTACCAGGTGAGCGTCGAGCACGACGGCGTCGAGCGGCCGATCACCTTCATCGACACCCCGGGTCACGAGGCGTTCACCGCCATGCGTGCCCGCGGCGCGAAGGCCACCGACATCGCGATCCTGGTGGTCGCCGCCGACGACGGCGTCATGCCGCAGACGGTGGAGGCCATCAACCACGCGCAGGCCGCCGATGTGCCGATCGTGGTGGCGGTCAACAAGATCGACAAGGAGGGCGCCGACCCGGCCAAGATCCGGGCGCAGCTCACCGAGTACAACCTGGTGGCCGAGGACTACGGCGGCGACACCATGTTCGTCGACATCTCGGCGAAGAACGGCACCAACATCCAGGCGCTCGAAGAAGCGGTGCTGCTGACCGCGGACGCCGCATTGGACCTCCGGGCCAACCCCGACATGGAGGCCCAGGGCGTGGCGATCGAGGCGCACCTGGACCGCGGCCGCGGCCCGGTGGCGACCGTGCTGATCCAGCGCGGCACGCTGCGCGTCGGCGACTCGGTGGTGGCCGGCGACGCCTATGGCCGCGTCCGACGGATGGTCGACGAGCACGGCGAGGACGTCGAGGAGGCGCTGCCGTCGCGACCGGTTCAGGTCATCGGCTTCACGTCGGTGCCCGGCGCGGGCGACAACTTCCTGGTCGTCGACGAGGACCGGATCGCCCGGCAGATCGCCGACCGGCGCAGCGCACGCAAGCGCAACGCGCTGGCCGCGCGCAGCCGCAAGCGGATCAGCCTGGAAGACCTGGATTCGGCGCTGAAGGAAACGAGCCAGCTGAACCTGATCCTCAAGGGCGACAACGCCGGTACGGTCGAGGCGCTCGAGGAGGCCCTGCTCGGCATCCAGGTCGACGACGAGGTGGAGCTGCGGGTCATCGACCGCGGCGTCGGTGGCGTCACCGAGACCAACGTGAACCTGGCCTCGGCGTCGGACGCGATCATCATCGGCTTCAACGTCCGCGCCGAGGGCAAGGCCACCGAGCTGGCCAACCGCGAGGGTGTGGAGATCCGCTACTACTCGGTGATCTACCAGGCCATCGACGAGATCGAGAGCGCGCTCAAGGGCATGCTCAAGCCGGTCTACGAGGAGAAGGAGCTCGGCCGCGCCGAGATCCGCGCCATCTTCCGGTCGTCGAAGGTCGGCAACATCGCGGGCTGCCTGGTGCAGTCCGGCATCATGCGCCGCAACGCCAAGGCCCGGTTGCTCCGCGACAACGTCGTCGTCGCCGAGAACCTCACCATCTCGTCGCTCAAGCGGGAGAAGGACGACGCCACCGAGGTCCGCGAGGGCTACGAGTGCGGTCTGACGCTCACCTACAGCGACATCAAGGAAGGCGACGTCATCGAGACCTACGAACTGGTCGAGAAAGAGCGCGTCTAGATGGCCGATCCCGCACGAGCCAAACGCCTGGCGAAGCGGATCTCCACCATCGTCGCCTCGGCCATCGAGTACGAGATCAAGGATCCGCGGCTGGCCGGTGTCACGATCACCGACGCCAAGGTGACCGGCGATCTGCACGACGCCACGCTGTACTACACGGTGATGGGCCGGTCGCTCGATGAGGAGCCGGACTACGCCGGCGCCGCCGCGGCGCTGGAGAGTGCCAAGGGCACGCTGCGAACCAGGGTCGGCGCCGGCACCGGGGTCCGGTTCACCCCGACGTTGAGTTTCCAACGTGACACCGTGCCGGATGCGGCGCACCGGATGGAGGAGCTGCTGGCCGCCGCCCGCGCCGCCGACGCCGATGTCGCGCGAATCCGGGAGGGCGCGGTCCCGGCGGGCGACGCCGACCCGTACCGGGTGAGCGGCGCCGAGGACGACGGGCCCGAGGACGACGACGAGGCCTGAGGCCGATAGGGGCCCTTAGCCTCGCGCCGAGCACGCGGCATGGTGGGCTGAATCGCCGGCCAGCTGGGAAACTTCAGGGAAAACTCAGAATTTTCTCAGTAGTTTGTCTCACTTTCTTGTTTGCCGGTTAACCAGCTGTTAACGTTCGCCGCGAAACTGCTCACTCCTCGAGTCGGCCCGCGGATCGCATGACGCGCGCCGGCCGAATCTGCGACACCTGGGACGGAATTGCGCATGAATGCTGCGTGGAAAACTGGAAAACCGAAGCACGCTATGCCAAAACACGTCTTGGCGAAGCACACGCCCAAACACGCGATGCCGAAGGCGAACCCCGTTGCGTCCAGTTACGTGGGTCGCGTCGGTGCGTTGGCCGTGGCGCTGGGCGTCGGTGCGGCGGTGACCGGTTGGATGCCGCTGGCGTTTGCCGACACCACGGAGTCGTCCGGGTCAGCCGGGTCGGTGGGCGCGAAGCCCTCGTCCCCGTCGGAGTCGGGCGGACAGCCGTCGGGCGGTTCCGCACAGGATTCGAGCTCGTCGTCAGACGACCCGGGCTCTTCGCCGGGTTCCAGTCCGGCCGACGCTTCGGCGTCCGACGGCGGCACCGGATCGGCAACGAACACCCCCGCCGATGACACCGCTACCGACGACACCGCTGCCGATGACACGGCTACTGCCGGCGATTCGCCGGCCGATGCGCCGGGTACCACTGAGCCGACCGACGGCAGTGCCCCGACGGGCGGGGACGCCTCCGATGCCAATGCGGCCGATGACAGTGCCGGCTCGGGTCGTTCCGGTGGATCGTCGGCGCCGCGTACGCAGCAGGAGTCGAAGCCGACGCCCTCGGAGTCTGAGCCCGCGCCGGCCACGGCCCCGAAGGGCGGCGACGAAGCGTCGGCCGCAGGCGACGACGCCAGCGCGGAGCCGGCTACTGCCGCGGAGTCGTCGGCGGTGACCGTTCTACCCGTCGTGCTCGTGCCCCAGGCAGACATTCCAGCCGAAGCCATTCCGGACACGGCCGTTCCGGTGGTCGCGGTTGTGATGAAGGCAGCTCCGGACAGCGCCAACGAAGCGCCGTCGGGCTCCCCGGTCGCCGAGTCGCTGTTGGTGGCCACCGCGGTCGGTGCCGCTCGCCGGGAACTCGAGGAGCAGACATCCGAGGTCAGCCTGGCAGCGGTTGTCGACAGCGTGAGCACGCTCACGGCGGCGCAGCCATTCGAGATTTGGTTCGGCACCCTGCTGCTGATCGGTGACGGCACCGCGGAGCACCCCAACGGCGGCATCCTGATCGGCAACGGTTACACCTGGACCGCCGAGACGTGCAACGCCGGTCTGGCGTGCGTCGGCGGCAACAGCGGGTTGCTCGGCAACGGTGGCGGCGGCTACAACGGCGGCGCCGGAGGCTCGGCCGGTTGGTTCGGCGACGGCGGCACGGGCGGCGTCGGCGTGCTCTGGATCAACGGCGGAACCGGCGGTAAGGGCGGCGCCGGCGGATGGGTCAGCGGCCGGGGCGGCACCGGCGGTGCCGGCGCGGTCGGCGCCGCTGGCGATGACGGCACTCTGACCACGGCGGCCACCGTCGGCGGCAAGGGCGGCAAGGGCGGCGACGGCGGTGACGGCGGCTTGATCTGGGGCACCGGCGGCACCGGTGGCGTCGGTGGCGTCGGCGGTCATGGCGGTAACGGCTACGACGGCCTCGACGGCGTCGACGGCTCCAATGGTGGTAACGGCGGCGACGGCGCCCAGGGCGGCCAGGGCGGTGACGGCGGCAACGCGGGTCACGCCCGGACCTGGTTCGTGATCGTCACCACCGGCACCAACGGCAGCGGCGGTCAGGGCGGTGCCGGGGGTGACGCCGGTGACGCCGGTGACGGTGGCGTTGGCATCGCGGGCACGTCGGCCAATCCGGACGGTGGCCGCGGCGGTGACGGTGGAACCCGCGGCACCGCGGCGCTCGGCGGCATCGGCGGTCTGGCGGGTGCTGTCGGTACCGGTGGCATCAACGGTGTCTCCGGCGCGGCCGGTGCGGCTGCCGGTGGCGGCGACGGTGGTCGTGGTGGCGACGGTTGGGACAGTGACGATCCGACCCGCGCCGGCGGTAAGGGCGGCAACGGTGGCGATGCCGGCCCGATCGGCAAGGGCGGTGACGGTGGCCAGGGTGGTGACGGCGCCGATGGCGACTTCAGTGCTACGACCTCCGGCAGCGGAAGTGCGGGCGGCACCGGCGGTAACGGCGGCCTGGGCGCCGGCGGCGGCGTCAACGGCAACGGCGGCGCCGGTGGCGCGGGCGGTGACGGCGCCAGCGTGGGTGCCGGTGCGACCGCCGG
>CAZTAA010000185.1:0-4751 GCA_964611465.1 uncultured Mycobacterium sp.
GAAGTCAACTGCCTCAAGGACTTTCCCGAACGGCGCTTCGTCCCGCCCGGCAGCCTCGGCCTGTCCGCCGGAGGGTACACCAGGCTGGGCGCCCCGCTGCGTCACCTGACCAGCCGGCTGCTCACCCAACCCTCGGAGCGAAGGCTGCTCATCGCCATCGGCGACGGCCTGATCTCGGACGAGGGCTACGAAGGCCGCTACGCCTGGGCTGACGCGGCGCACGCGGTCGAGGAGGCGCGCGAGGCGGGCGTCTCGATGTACTACGTCGGCGTCGGCCCCGCCCGGGTCGATCCACTCCCGGAGATCTTCGGGCCCAAGCGATCCCAGCGGATACGCCGTGTCGAGGAACTCCCCCGCGTCCTTGCCCACGTCCACCGGGAGCTTGTTGCGCAATGACTTTCAGCGACACCTATTTCGCCAACGGCAACGAGGTCCGGCTGTTCGAACAGGCCTACCACCGGCGCCTGCCCGTCATGCTGACCGGCCCCACCGGCTGCGGAAAGACCCGCCTGGTGGAGCACATGGGGATGCTCCTGCAACGGCCCGTCGTGACGATCAGCTGCCACGACGACCTGACCAGCTCCGACCTGGTCGGCCGGTTCATGGTGACCGGCGGCGACGTGCGATGGACCGACGGGCCGCTCACCCGCGCGGTCAAGGCGGGCGCGATCTGCTACCTCGACGAGGTCGTGGAGGCCCGGCACGACTCGCTGGCGATCCTGCACTCACTCACCGACCACCGGCGCGCGCTGTACCTGGACCGCGCCGACCAGGTGGTCCACGCACCCGAGACGTTCATGCTGGTGTGCTCCTACAACCCCGCCTACCGCAGCTCACTCAAGGACCTGAAACCCTCGTTCCGGCAACGGTTCGTCACGCTGCCGATGCGCTATCTGCCACCGGACCGGGAGGCCGCGGTGATCGTCGCCGAAACCGGCGTCGCGCTGCCGGCGGCGCACCGACTGGTGCGCTGCGCCACCGCGATCAGGACCGCCGACGACGCGTTCCACTTCGAGCCGCCCTCGACTCGCGTCCTCGTCACCGCCGCGCAGTTGATCACCGCGGGCGCCTCCGAACTCGACGCCGCCGAGGCCTGCATCCTCACGCCGCTCTCCAGCGACGGCGCCATCACCGACGGACTGCGCGAGGTGGCGGTTGCCGCCATCGCCGATGGTCAGAACTAGAAAGGAATAATCCGGCATGGTCGACCAACAGGAGAAGAAGCGTAAGAGGGCACTCATCGTCCTGCAGGTCGTCGTCTACGGCTATCTGCTGGCGATGTTCCTGATCCAGCTCTACATGTCGTTCGCCCGGGGTTGGTGGGACTTGTGAATCTTCCTCTGCTGAACCGGTTTTCCGCCCGGTCCGCTGCGGGTCCCGCCGCCGATGTGTCGGTCGGTCTCGAGGAACACCACGAGCAGTCCCGGCAGGCGCAGCGCCGCGCCGACAAGTGGATGATCGTCGGCGCCGGGCTGATGGGCATGTGGGCGCCCGGGCTGATCGGCTTCCCGATCTTCATGCGCGGAGTGTGGCTGCAGCGTCAGGCGGCCCGCGCCGGGCTGTCGGTGCGGCCGATGATCGTCACGCTGATCGGCTACCTGGTGCTGATCGACGGCATGCTCAACAGCCTCGGCTGGGCGCTGGACCTGGTGGCCAACCACACGCTGATCAACCGCGTCCTGATGGTCGGCTGGGGCGCCATGTTCGACGGCGGCTACTTCTGGCACTACAACGAACTGTGGATCGGCGGCGCCGCGGGGCCGGGTGAGAAGTCCATGGTGTTCGGGATGATCCTCACCGTCTTCACGATGCGGTGCGCCGCCGCCATCGGATTCCTGCAGATGAAGCGCTGGGGACACCAGTGGATGATCGTCACCTGCTGGATGGGCGTGCTCATCTGGTGCGTGTACGTGTTCAACATGACGATGTTCGCCGACGTGCGCTACGCCGGGGTGGTGTTTCCGGTGATCGGCTGGTGGCTCTACGACATCTTCTACATCACGCCGTTCCTCGCTATCCCGTATCTGCACACGGTGAACCGTGAAATCTTCTCCGACTGAACAGCATTGAGGAGCACACCATGACCACCACACCCGAGGTCACCGAGGACCTGCCGCCCGGCACCACGCCGTACTACGCCCGCATGCACAAGTGGATCAAGCGGGCCGTGCTGGTCTGCCTGGTCGCACTCGTCATCGAAGGCGCCTTCACGCTGCCGTTCATGGCCATCTACTACGGCTACCCGACCTTGAGCCTCACCCAGATCTGCAGCGAACTGCTCAAGGTCCGCTACTCCGACGACACCCTGGAATGCAAGGTGCCCTACCCGGCGTTCGGCCCGCCCGAGGGCGCCGAGGGCAAGGACACCGCGCGAGACCAGTGGGGAATTCAGCCCGTGCCGCAGTACCACCGCCTCGGCTTCCGGGAACTGGTGCGCATCCACGACGAACGTGTGGCGCGGGAGGCCGCGAAGCAGCACACCGCGCCGTGACCACCCCGCGGCAGGTGCTCAGCTGGCGGGCACCAGGTCGGCGGCTTCCGGGCAGCACGCCCGGCTACCCGACCTGAAGATCTCGATGCTCGACACCGAATCACCCTGTGCCTCAGCGATTTCCAGGCTCGCCAGCGCCTGGGCCTTGAACGCACGGGCGGCCACCGACAGCCGATGTTCCACCGACCCGACCATGCCGCGGTCCAGTTCGGCCGGGAAGCTCTCGCCCCACAGCGTCACCTCGGTCTGACCGCTCTCCAGCGCCAGCCGCACACCGTCGCGAATCCGGCTGTCCTTGCCGTACAGATCTGCGGCAACCGCCACGGCGTGCGGGTGCTCGCCGTCGGCGCCCAGCTGCAGGACCGCTTCGAGGTCGGCCCCGTCGGCGCCGAGGATCTGCAGGGCGCGGTCATCGTGTCCGTCGGTCACCAGCACCCGCACGTCCCAGCCCGCCATCACCCGGTCGAACATCCAGCCGCCGGCAGCGCGGACGGCCTCGATGACGGTGGGCGCGACGACGTCCAGGCGGTACCTCATGATGTTGCGTCCGGGGCGAACTCCCGCATCAGCGAATTCGCGTATTCCCGTATCGTTTTCGCGAGCGGCACCGATGGATCCAGCAGCCATGAGATTTCCAATCCGTTGACGAGGGACACAATTTGCACGGCCTTGATGGCCGCGTCGAAGTCGTTGCGGTAGCGGCCCGCGTCCTGGCCACGTTTGATCAGGTCCGTCACGATCTGGATCGCCGCCTGCTGGCGGGCCAGCAGACGGTCGTGCAGCGGCGCGTCGGGCATCAGGTTCTCGACGAGCAGCACCGAGTAGGTGCCGACGAGTTCCGGAGCCCGCTCCACCCGCTCGCCGGCGTGGGCCAACTGCTCGAGCAGGTCGCCGGTCCGGTCGGCGTGGGCGTCGTCATCGGCGTCGCGGGCGTCGACCACGGCGTGCAGCAGTTGTTCCTTGGACTCGAAGTGGTGCAGCAGACCCGCCGCCGAAACCCCGGCCTCCTTGGCGATCTGCGAGAGCGTGGTGTTGCGCCAGCCGTTGCGGGTCACCAGCCGCTGCGCCACCTCGAGAATGCGTTGCTTACGGTCCTCGCCTTTGGCGAGCAGCGCGGCATAAGGCCTGGCAGAGGTCACGGAGCTGGCGATCCTTCGGACGGACGAACCTACTTAATGAACGTACAGTAGGTTAGTTGCGCGGATGTGGCAAGTGTCACTTTCCGGTCAGGTCCTATGCGGCCGAGCGTCGCCGCCGCCCAACGTGCGAGATCCGCGAACTTGGTCGCGTGTCGTCAACGAAACCGCGCGCTCGGCGGCGGGCCGCGACGCGGCGGTCAGAGGCCGAGGGACTTGGCGATGATCACCTTCATCACCTCGGAGGTGCCCGCGTAGATGCGGGCCACCCGCGCGTCGGTGTACAGCCGGGCGATCGGGTACTCCATCATGTAGCCGTATCCGCCGAACAGTTGCAGGCAGCGGTCGATGACCCGGGCCTGCACCTCGGTGCAGAACAGCTTCACCCGCGCCGCGTCGGCCCCGGACAGGTCACCGGTGACGTGTTCGGCGACGGCCTGATCCAGCATCGCCTGGGCCGCCTCGACCTCCGTGGAACACGCCGCCAGCTCAAACTTCGTGTTCTGGAACGATGCGACCGGTGTGCCGAAAGCCTTGCGGCTCTTGGTGTATTCGATGGCCGCTCCAATTGCCGAGCGGGCCTGGGCCACCGAGCCGACGGCGACGGTCAGCCGCTCCTGAGCCAGATTGTGACCGAGGTAGGAGAACGCCTCACCCTCCTCCCCCAGCCGGTTGGCGATCGGCACCCGCACGTCGGTGAACGACAGCTCGGCCGTGTCCTGCACCTTGCAGCCCATCTTCTCCAACTCGCGGCCGCGCTCGAAGCCGGGCATGCCGTCCTCGACGACCAACAGCGTCAACCCCTTACGCCGGTTCTCCGCGTCCGTCGACGTGCGCGCGACCACGACGACCAGGTCGGCCTGCATGCCGCCGGTGATGAACGTCTTGGCACCGTTGAGCACGTACACTGCGTCTTTCCCCGAGCCCTCCAGCTTCGCGGTGGTGCGCACCCCGGCCAGATCGGAGCCGGTGCCCGGTTCGGTCATCGCGACCGCGGTCAGTAGGGTGCCCGCCGCCAGCCCGGGGAACCAACGCTTGCGCTGCTCCTCGTTGGCGTAGTGCAGGAAGTACGGCAGGATCACCTCGAGTTGGGTGCGCACCGTCGACAGCGTCACCAGCGCGCG
>CAZTAA010000186.1:0-4735 GCA_964611465.1 uncultured Mycobacterium sp.
TATCCGTCGTTCCACGACGTGGAGTACTGGACGCCGATGTGGGATGCGTTGGTGGAGACCGAAACCGTGATGAACGTGCACATCGGATCGTCGGGCAAGCTGGCGATCACGGCGCCCGACGCGCCGATGGACGTGATGATCACCCTGCAGCCGATGAACATCGTGCAGGCCGCCGCCGACCTGCTGTGGTCCGCGCCGATCAAGAAGTATCCGACGCTGAAGATCGCGCTGAGCGAGGGTGGCACGGGCTGGATCCCCTACTTCCTGGACCGGGTGGACCGCACCTACGAGATGCACTCGACGTGGACGCACCAGGACTTCGGCGGCAAGCTGCCCAGCGAGGTGTTCAAGGAGCACTTCATGACCTGCTTCATCTCCGATCCGATCGGCGTGAAGAACCGTCACGAGATCGGCGTGGACAACATCTGCTGGGAAATGGACTATCCGCATTCGGATTCCATGTGGCCCGGCGCCCCCGAGGAACTCATGGCGGTCTTCGAGACCTACGACGTCCCCGACGACGAGATCAACAAGATCACCCACGAGAACGCGATGAAGCTCTACCACTTCGAGCCCTTCAAGCACATCCCGAAGGAGCAGTGCACCGTCGGTGCGTTGCGCAATTCGGTTGCGGGCCATGATGTCTCCATTCAGGCGTTGAGCCACAAGGACAAGGTGGGCACCACGTTCGCCGACTTCGCCGCCAGCGCCAAGGAGATTTCCGGCGCCCGGTAGTAGTGACAAGCACGCGGACGCCGGCGCGGCCACCCGCGCCGGCGTTCCGGACTGTTCGAGATAGGAAGCACGTATGTCTGGCGGAATGAGTTTCGAGCTCTCCGAGGATCAGGAACTGATCCGCAAGTCGGTGGCCGAGTTGTGTGGCAGGTTCGACGACCACTACTGGATGGAGAAGGACCAGAACCACGAGTTCCCCCGGGAGTTCTACGACGCCATCGCCAAGGGCGGCTGGCTGGGCATGACCATCCCAGAGGAGTACGGCGGGCACGGTCTGGGCATCACCGAGGCCACCCTGCTGCTCGAGGAGGTGTCGCGGTCCGGCGCGGCGATGAACGGCGCCAGCGCGATCCACCTGTCCATCTTCGGGATGCAGCCCGTGGTCAAGCACGGCTCCGACGAACTCAAGGCCGCCACCCTGCCCCGGATCGTCGACGGCGATCTGCACGTGTGCTTCGGCGTCACCGAACCCGGTGCGGGACTTGACACTTCACGCATCACCACGTTCGCCAAGCGGGAGGGCGACCACTACCGCGTCAACGGGCGCAAGGTGTGGATCTCCAAGGCCCTGGAGTCGGAGAAGATCCTGCTGTTGACGCGGACCACGCCCTTCGACGAGGTCACGAAGAAGACCGACGGCATGACGCTGTTCCTGACCGACCTCGACCGCGACCACGTCGACATCCGGCCGATCAAGAAGATGGGCCGCAACGCGGTGAGCTCCAACGAGGTGTTCATCGACGACCTGATCGTCCCCGTCGAGCACCGCGTCGGCGAGGAGGGCCAGGGCTTCAAGTACATCCTGGACGGGCTGAACCCCGAGCGGATGCTGATCGCCGCCGAGGCGCTCGGCATCGGGCGCGTCGCGCTGGAGAAGGCCGTCAAGTACGGCAACGAACGCGTCGTGTTCAACCGGCCGATCGGGATGAACCAGGGCCTGCAGTTCCCGCTGGCCGACTCGCTGGCCCGGCTGGACGCCGCCGAACTGGTGCTGCGCAAGGCAACCTGGCTCTACGACAACGGCAAACCGTGTGGGCGCGAGGCGAATACGGCCAAATATCTGTGCGCCGATGCCGGCTTCGGGGCGGCCGACCGGGCGCTGCAGTTGCACGGCGGCATGGGCTACTCCGAGGAGTATCACGTGTCCCGGTACTTCCGCGAGTCGCGCCTGATGAAGATCGCCCCTGTCAGCCAGGAGATGATCCTGAACTTCCTCGGCGAGCACGTCCTCGGACTGCCCCGAAGCTACTGATGACGAAACCCGGTCCGGCGCCGTTGGCCGGCATCACGATCGTGGCCATGGAGCAGGCCGTGTCGGCGCCCATGTGTACCCGGGTGCTCGCCGACTTCGGTGCTCGGGTGATCAAGGTGGAGAACCCCAACGGCGGGGACTTCGCCCGCGACTACGACGACGTCGTCAACGGTCCGGGTGGCCTCGCCGCGCATTTCGTCTGGGCCAACCGCGGCAAGGAGTCGGTCACCCTCGACCTGAAATCCGATGCGGGGATGGACATCCTGCACCGCCTGCTCGACGGTGCCGACGCGTTGGTGTCCAACCTCGCGCCCGGTGCGACGGCCCGGATGGGTATCGGACCGGAGGACTTGCGCCGCCGGCACCCGAACGTGATCGCGCTCGAGATCGACGGCTACGGCCCGGGCGGGCCCCTGTCGCACAAGCGCGCCTACGACCTGCTGGTGCAGGCCGAGTCGGGGACCTGCGCGGTCACCGGCTATCCCGGCATGCCCGCCAAACCCGGTCCGCCCGTCGCCGATATCTCGACCGGTCTGTACTCGGCGCTGTCGATCATGGCCCTGCTGCTGGGCCGCGCCCGGGGCACCGTCGACGGGGCACCGGCCGTGGCGGTCAGCCTGTTCGACACGATGACCGACATCATGGGTTACCAGCTGACCTTCACGCAGCACTCCGGCATCGACCAGCAGCCGCTCGGGATGAGTTCACCGGCCGTTGCGCCTTACGGGGCGTTCGGCACCCGCGACGGCCAGACCGTGGTGCTGGGCACCACCAACGACCGCGAGTGGCAGCGGGTGGCCCGCGAGATCATCGAGCGCCCGGACCTCGCCGACGACCCGCGCTACGCCACCAACCCCGACCGCTGCGAGCACCGCGACGAACTCAACGCCGCGATTGAAACCTGGTGTGCCCAGCATGATCTCGTCGACATCCAGAAGATCGCCGACGCCGCGGGGATAGGCAACTCCCGGTACAACGTGCCCAGCGAGGTAGTCGCGCACCCGCACCTGCGGGCCCGGGACCGGTGGCGGCCGGTGCAGACACCCAAGGGCGAGATCTCCGCGCTGCGGCCGCCGCCGGTGATCACCGGATTCGAGCAACCGATGGGCGCGGTGCCCGGACTCGGCGAGCACACCGACGCCGTCCTCGCCGGACTCGGGCTGAGCCACGACGATATCGCGGCCCTGCGCGCACAAGGCGCCATCGGGCCGTCCTACCAACGAACGGAGTAGCAGATGCGGGAGACAGTGATCGTCGGTGCGGTGCGCACCCCGGTGGGCAAACGCAACGGCGGACTCGCCGAGCAGCACGCCGCCGATCTGTCCGCCGTCGTCCTCAACGAACTGGCGGCGCGCACCGGGCTGGACCCCGACATCGTCGACGACGTGGTGTGGGGCTGCGTTTCGCAGGTCGGCGACCAGTCGTCAAACATCGGGCGGTATGCGGTGCTGGCCGCCGGCTGGCCCGAGCACGTGCCCGGCACCACGGTCAACCGCGCCTGCGGGTCCAGCCAGCAGGCACTGGATTTCGCCGTTCAGGCCGTGATGTCCGGTCAGCAGGACGTCGTGGTGGCCGGCGGTGTCGAGGTGATGAGCCGGGTGCCGTTGGGCGCGGCCCGCGCCACCGGGATGCCGTACGGCCCGAAAGCGCTTGCCCGGTATGACGGTTTCCAGTTCAACCAGGGCACCGGCGCCGAGATGATCTGCGAGAAATGGGGTTTCGACCGGACGGCGGTCGACGAGTACTCGGTCCGGTCGCACGAACTGGCGGCCGCCGCGCAGGACGGCGGCGCGTTCACCGACCAGATCGTCCCGGTGGCGACCGACGGCGGTGTCGTCGACGCCGACGAGGGCATCCGGCGCGGCACCACGGTCGAGAAGCTGGCCGGGCTCAAACCGGCGTTCCGCGAGGACGGAATCATCCACGCCGGCAACTCTTCCCAGATCTCCGACGGTGCGGCCGCCCTGCTGGTGATGACCGCGGAGAAGGCCCGCGAACTGGGCATGACACCGCTGGTGCGGTACACCGCCGGTGCCGTGACCGGTGCAGACCCGGTGCTGATGCTGACCGGGCCCATCCCGGCGACGGAGAAGGTGCTGCGCAAGGCGGGTCTGGGGATCGACGACATCGGGGCGTTCGAGGTGAACGAGGCGTTCGCCCCGGTACCGCTGGCCTGGCTGGCCGAGACCGGTGCCGACCCGGCACGGCTGAATCCGCTGGGCGGCGCCATCGCGCTCGGTCACCCGCTCGGCGCCTCGGGCGCGGTTCTGATGACCCGGCTGATCCATCACATGCGCGACAACGGAATTCGCTACGGCCTGCAGACCATGTGCGAAGGCGGCGGCACCGCCAACGCGACGGTCGTCGAGCTGGTCACCGACTGAGGAATGACGCCGACGTTGTGCGAGTAGCCCACTGCGTGGCTCCTCACCCGACGACGCTAGACAGGAGAACCCATGCGCCGCACCCTGTTCACCGAGGACCATGAGGCCTTCCGCGAACTCGCCCGCGACTTCATCGAAAAAGAGGTCGTGCCCGCCTACCCGCAGTGGGAGAAGGCCGGCCGGATGCCGCGCGAGGCATTCGAAAAACTCGGCGAGACCGGGATCATGGGGATCACGCTGCCCGAGGAGTACGGCGGCGGCGGCCAGCACGACTACCGCTACAACGTCGTGCTCCAGGAGGAGGCGGCGCGCGCGCTGGTGACGCTGTCGACGGTGCGCACCCAACTCGAGGTGATCCTGCCGT
>CAZTAA010000187.1:0-4705 GCA_964611465.1 uncultured Mycobacterium sp.
TGGGGTTGGAACGGTTCGTACCACCACCAGTCGGCGCGTTCGCCGGTGGGCCCGGGGCAGGGCGGCACCGCGGGTGGGGGTGTGGTCGGTGGCCGGGCCAGCGACGCCGAGCGCAGTTCTTGGCCGTCGTCATCGGTGACGGTGAGGTCGTCCGCGGTGCCGGTGATGGTGATGGCACCGCGATGATGAAGCCGGTGGTGATGGGGACAAACGAGGGCGAGATTGGTCAGCTCGGTCGGGCCGCCGTCTTCCCAGTGCACGATGTGATGGGCATGCAACCCGCGGGTGGCTCCGCAGCCGGGCACCACACAGGCCCGGTCGCGGTGCTCGAGGACACGGCGAACCCGCCGGCTGATCTGCCGGGTCTCCCGGCCACATCCGATCGGCTGCCCCTCGCGTTCGAACCACACCTCGAAGGTGGCATCGCACGTCAGATACTGACGCTCGGAGTCGGTGAGCACCGGACCCAGGTGCAACGCGGCGGCCCGCGCAGCGACGTCTAGATGCACCAGAACCGTGGTGTGCTGCCCGTGCGGCCGACGGGCGACCTCGGTGTCCCAGCTCGTCTCGACCAGACGCAGGAACGCCTCGACGGGGCCGGGCAGCGGCGGGACGGGATCGGCGGCGTCCTCGCGGGTGCCGTGATCGCGTTTCCACTCAGTGATCAGCGCATCCCGATGCGAGGACAGGGCCGCATCGAACGTCGCCGCCTCATGGTGGGGAAGTTTGATCCGCCAGTAGGTGCTCTCCTCGTCGGTGCGCTTGGTGATCGAGCGCTGATCTTCGGGCCGGCGCTCGGGTTCGGGTCGCGGTTCGAGCTTGACCGCGGTGCGCAACTGGCTGACCGTGGCAACGGAGGCCAGCGCCGCATAATGCGCGTCCGAGCCCTGCCCGGCGCGCTCAGCGATGACACCGACCTGATCCAGCGACAACCGGCCCTCCCGCATCCCTTCAGCACACCGCGGGAACTCCGCCAGCCGATGCGCCACGGTGGCGATCGACTTCGCGTTCGCTGATGAGCAGCCGGTCTTCCAGGCCACCAACGCCGGGATCGACCGGCAACCGGTATTGCCCCAGATTCCGTCGCGATCAATCTCGGCGATGATCTCCACGACCCGCCCATCGATCGCGTTGCGCTGCCCGGTCAACTCCGCCAACTCCTCGAACAACACTTCCAGACGCCGGACAGGGAGCGCTTCCACGGTTCCCGGCGATGGTGTTGGCGACATGAGGTCATCATCACAGGGGGGTACGACAAGTTTTGGGGAGTCAAGGTACTGCGTCAGTTTCGGGCATTCGGGCAAGGCTCAGTTCGTTGTCGGTGGTCTGGGTTAACGTGCCCACGACAAGGCCTAGGGGAGGGAATTGCATGATTCGGGTGGGACTCTTTGCCGCTGCAGCGGCCATGCTGATCGCCGGGTGCGCAAGTGGCGGCTCGCCGAACGCGCCGTAAACAGTGACCATCCACGAGACGGTCACCGCGGCGCCGTCCCGTTCCGTCATCCCAGAGCCGCCCCCTCCGGTCACCGTCGCCGAGTCACCGACCGCATCTTCGCCGGCGGGAACTCAACAGTCGTGGACGATGCCGGACCTAAGGGGAAGAAACCTGCAGGACGCCCAGGACACGATCCAGGCACTCACCGCCAACGAAGTGTTCTACACCGGATCGACCGATCTCACCGGCCAGGGTCGAAACCAGGTGCTCGACCGAAACTGGCAAGTGTGCACGTCGACACCGGCACCCGGCGAGACATTCACCAAGGACAGCGTCATAGACTTCGGTGTCGTTCGCATCGACAGCGAAAGCTGTCCCTAGAATGGAATGCCTGTAAGTTAAAGCCTTGCGGCGCTAGATAATCCAGACCAGGTGTGGGAGTTGTGACGCCGCCGGCTACCCGGCCGAACCTTCGTTCCCCGCGATCCACTCCTTGGCTGCCTCGGTCTGCCCGGCGGGGAAGTGTTTGATCTCGGCCGAGACGAAATGCCGGGCAATGTGCTCGCCCACGTCGCCGATGGCCGAGTCGGTGACGATGGCGATCTTCTTGACATGGCGGTGATGCTCGCGCACGAAGCGGATGTGGCTGACCAACGAACCGAAGCTGTCCCAGCCGGGAAACGACGGCGCATCGATGATGATGCCGGCCAGGTCGCCGTGTTCCTCGATCTGCGGGTCGACCGAGTTGGCCAGTTCCGCGAAATCCTGTTTGTCCAACCGCGAGTGCGGTCGGATCATCACGATGGAATGCGCTTTGTCGACATCGATGTCAAGCATTGTTTGCCTCCAACAATCTGATAGCGGACCGGCCCGACGCCCCCGCTCGGCACTAAGGTTGCCCTCTTCCGGTCGGCGCGGGAAAGAGCAGTAGGTAACTAACCCGCGAACAGGAATCACGCGAATCCGTAGGCTGACGACCATGACCGCGGACCCGCCGAACCATCCCTCGGAGGACACCCGCACACTCGGCCGTCGGCAATTGCTGTTCTCAGGTCTTGTCGGTCTCGCGGCCACCGCCGCCTGCTCCCCACGACCAGCTCCAAACGCTCCTGCTCGGAGTGAGCCGCCGGCAAGTCCGAACACGCCCGCTTCGGTGGGGGAACCAATGCAGGCACCCGCGGCACCGGTACCGCCTGCACCCGTTGCACCACCCGCGGCCGCGGCAACGGCGACCATACTGTGCCGCGCGGCTTGGGGAGCGCGACCCCCAAAACCTGGGGGCAGACCCCACACGATTTCTCGAATGACTCTCCACCACACCGCCGTCGTCCTCGGTGATAACCGCTACGCACCGGCGCGACTGCGTCAGCACCAACGGTTCCACCAAGACGAGCGCGGCTGGATCGACATCGCCTACCACGTCGGAGTCGACCGCAACGGCAACATCTACGAACTTCGCACTCCTGAACTCGCCGGCGACACCGCGACGGACTATGACCCGGCGGGCCACTTCCTCGTCCTGTGTGAAGGGGACTTCGACCAGGAAGCCGTATCAGAAGAGCAACTCAACGGCGCGGCAATGGCTTTCGCATGGGCGGTCCAAACCTTCAATATTGCGCCCGGCACCTTAGCCGGTCACCGTGACGTCGCGTCCACCTCCTGCCCGGGCGCAAATCTCTACGCGCACATCGCATCCGGTGATCTGCGGGACCGCGTCGTCAGCCTTCTGGCGGGTGGTCCCGTGAACCTGCAGCCGCTGTGCGGTCCCGATGCGGCCGCCAAAGTCGCCCAGATCGAAGCAGGCGGCTAACCCCTACGTGCCCGACAACTGAGCGTGCACCAGATCCACCGCCCGCGCCGCGCTCTGGGCCGCGCCCTCCATGGTTGTCGGCCAGTCGTTGTGCGTCCAGTCCCCGGCCAGCGCCAGGTTCGGCAGCGCGGTGGCGTTGCCGGGCCGGATCGTCGACATACCCACCCGTGACGAGAACGTCGCCTTCGGCCACGGCACCACCGTGATGTCGACGACGTTCGCCTCCCGCGCGGCCGGATAGCTGGCCCGCAGCGCCGCCAGCAGTCGGTCGGCGACCGCGGCGTTGCCCAGTTTCATCAGGTCATAGCTCGCGCATGTGGTGAGCGCATACAGATGGTTGCCATCCGGGCGCGGACCGTGCATGCGGTCGCGGTCGAACACCCAGCCGATGTCGCTGTCCAGCAACGACTCCCACGGGGCCACCGTGCCCAGCGGCCGGTCCAGCAGCACGTAGGCGTTCATGATCGGAATCGGTTCGAGTTGCTTGGCGGCCAGTCGGGCATCCTCGGATCCCGGGACGTCGTCGAGCAGGGCGCGCAGGTTCCATGACGGCACGGCCAGCACCACGGCGTCGGCGGCGACCGACGACTTGTCGGACAACTCGACCCCGGTGGCGCGCCCGTCGGCCACCGTGACCCGGACGGCCCGGCTGCGCAGCCGAACGTCGACCCCGAGCCGGGCCATCGTCCGCTGGGCCGCCTCGATGTAGAACTGGCCGAGATCGACTGTCGGATAACCGATCCGAGCCGCTCCCGGGCCATGCGTGCGGACCCGGTCCGCTCCGGTGCGCAGCAGGGCCGCGAACGCGTGCGCCGAGGCCAACGACGGCAGCTCGTTCAATAGCCCGATCACCATGGCGTTCAGCATGATTCGGCGCACCGGGGCGGGAAAGCCGAGCCGGTCGAACCAGTCGTCGACGGTGATGTCGTCCAGCGAGTCGTCGAACCGGGCGACGTCGCGGACCAGGCGCGCCCACGCCGGCAGAGCAGCCAGTTGGGTCGGGATGCCGAGGCCGCGCACCCGGCCCAACGCCGACCGGAAGATGTTGCGCGCACCGAAGCCGAAGGTCTCGGCATGCCCGCCGGGATAACGCACCCCGAACTCGCTGGGAAACTTCAGCAGGTGCCGGGTGCCGATCGAGTCGAGGAACCGGAAGATGTTCTCGTAGGAACCGGCCAGGACGTGCTGGCCGTTCTCGACGGCGTCGCCGTGCTTGGACGTCAGCCCGATGGTCCGTCCGCCCAGGTTTCCGTTGCTCTCCAGCAGCGTCACCGCGTACCCGAGTTCGGCCAGCCACACCGCGGTCGCCATTCCGGCCAGGCCGCCGCCGATTACCACCACATGCCGTTCACTCACGCTGCGATGGTAATTCCGCCGGGTTGTGACCGTATGAACCAGTGCGGGATCAGCTCACCGCGAGGGCGGCCGGATGCACTAGCCCGTCGCGGTCGAGGTCATTG
>CAZTAA010000188.1:0-4671 GCA_964611465.1 uncultured Mycobacterium sp.
TCGCACCACCAGGTGCTCACGCGACCCAGTCCCGCAT
Organism: uncultured Mycobacterium sp.; assembly: GCA_964611465.1. Taxonomy (GTDB): domain Bacteria; phylum Actinomycetota; class Actinomycetes; order Mycobacteriales; family Mycobacteriaceae; genus Mycobacterium. The sequence continues at coordinate 38 of CAZTAA010000188.1, forward strand.
CACCAGGGCGAGTGCCCGTGCACCGGCGTGGCAGTCGGTGCTCTCGGCGTGTTCCGCCGGCGAGTGGGAGACGCCCGTCGGGTTGCGGACGAACAGCATCGCGGTCGGCACCTTCGCCGACAGGATGCCCGCGTCGTGGCCGGCGGCCGTCGGCAGCACGGGCACGTCACCGAAGTCGACGGCCAGGGCGCGCTGGATCCGCGACCGCGGTGCATCGGGGAAAAGAACTGCCGGAGAGACGGATTCGGCTTCCGCGCGCACCGACGTGCGGTCGGCTCCCGCGCTGCGCTCGGCGTCGGCGGTGATGGCGCCGACGAGTGCCCGCAGCGTCTGCTCGTCGGGTGCGCGGGCGTCCAGCCAGGCCTCGACCCGGGACGGGATCGCGTTGGCGCCGTTGGGTGTGACGCGCAGCTTGCCGAACGTCGCCACCGCATCGTGGGCGGCCGCCCGGGCGCGGGCGTCGTGCACCGCGGAGGCGAAGGTCAGCATCGGGTCTTGGCGGTCGGCCAGCCGGGTGGTCCCGGCGTGGTTGGCCGCGCCGCAGAAGGTGAACCGCCAGCGGCCGTGCGGCCAGATCGCCGATGCCACCGCGACCGGCTTGTCGATGAGATCCAGTGCGCGACCCTGCTCGACGTGCAGTTCCACGTAGACGCCGACCCGGTCGGCCAGGACTGGGTCCGCGCCGAGGTGGTCGGGGTTGCGGCCCGCCGCGCGCAGTGCCTCGGCCAGGGTGGTGCCGTCGCCGTCGCGCAGGCTCAGGGCCCGTTCGGGTGTCAGCGCGCCGGTCGACAACTGCGAGCCGACGCAGGCGACGCCGAACCGGGCGCCCTCCTCGTCGGAGAACGCGACCACCGCGACGGGCACCCGCGGCTCGATGCCGTCCGCGCGCAGCAGGTCGATCGCGGTGAACGCCGACACGATCCCGAGTGGACCGTCGAACGCCCCGCCGTCGGGAACCGAGTCGAGATGCGACCCAGTGACGAAGGCATCGTGTGGATCGCCGGTCACCCCGGCGGGCAGCCACCACGCCCACAGGTTGCCGTTGCGGTCCTCCTCGACGGTCATTCCGCGTTGCTGCGCCTGCCCGGTGAACCAGTCGCGCAGCGTGAAATCGGCTGCCGTCCAGGCGAACCGGCGGTAGCCGCCGCTGTCCGGGTCGCGGCCGACGTCCAGCAGGGAATCCCACATCGAGTCGAACGTCACGACTGCTCCCGCATCGGAATGCGCACCCCGCGCTCGGCGGCCACCGCGGCGGCGTGCTCGTAGCCGGCGTCGACATGGCGGATGACGCCCATGCCCGGATCGTTGGTCAGCACGCGTTCGAGTTTCTGCGCCGCCAGTGCGGTGCCGTCGGCGACGGTGACCTGCCCGGCGTGGATCGAGCGGCCGATCCCGACGCCGCCGCCGTGGTGGATGGACACCCAGGAGGCGCCGGATGCGGTGTTCACCAACGCATTGAGCAGCGGCCAGTCGGCGATGGCGTCCGATCCGTCGGCCATCGCCTCGGTCTCCCGGTAGGGGGAGGCCACCGAGCCGGAGTCCAGGTGGTCGCGGCCGATCACGATGGGCGCGGCCACCTCGCCGTTGGCCACCATCTCGTTGAACCGCAGGCCGGCCCGGTGCCGTTCGCCGTAGCCCAGCCAGCAGATGCGGGCCGGCAGGCCCTGGTAGCTGACTTTTTGCTGCGCCATGGTGATCCACCGGCGCAGGTGCTCGTTGTCCGGAAAGAGTTCCAGCACCGCACGATCGGTTGCTTCGATGTCCCTCGGATCACCCGAGAGTGCGGCCCAGCGGAACGGGCCGAGGCCCTCCTCGAACTGCGGCCGGATGTAGGCCGGTACGAAGCCGGGGAAGTCAAAGGCCCTCGGATACCCCGCTTTTCGGGCCTCGTCGCGGATCGAGTTGCCGTAGTCGAACACCTCGGCGCCGGCATCCAGGAAGCCGACCATGGCCGCGACGTGTTTGGCCATCGACGCCTCGGCCTGTTCGGTAAACCAGGCCGGATCCTTCTCGGCCAGTTTCTTCATGTCCTCGAACGCCACCCCGATCGGCAGGTAGGACAGCGGATCGTGGGCCGAGGTCTGATCCGTGACGATGTCGATCGGGGCTTGGCGGGCCAGCAGCTCGGGCACCACCTCGGCGGCGTTGCCCAGCAGGCCGATCGACAACGGCCGCTTGGCATTTCGCGCCTCGACGGCTTTGGCGAGCGCGTCGTCGACGTCGGCGGCCTGCACGTCCAGGTAGCGCTGTTCGATGCGCCGGGTGATGCGGGTCTGGTCGCACTCCACGCAGATCGCCACGCCGTCGTTCATGGTGACCGCCAGCGGTTGCGCGCCGCCCATGCCGCCCAGGCCCGCCGTCAGGGTGATGGTGCCGGCCAGCGTGCCGTCGAACCTCTTGCGCGCCACCGCGCCGAACGTCTCGAAGGTGCCCTGCAGGATGCCCTGGGTGCCGATGTAGATCCACGAGCCGGCGGTCATCTGGCCGTACATCGTCAGCCCGGCCGCCTCCAGTTCGCGGAACGTCTCCCAGTTAGCCCAGTCGCCGACCAGGTTCGAGTTGGCGATCAGCACCCGCGGCGACCACTCGTGGGTGCGGAACACCCCGACCGGCTTGCCCGACTGCACCAGCAGCGTCTCGTCGTTCTCGAGTTCGCGCAGCGTCGCGACGATGGCGTCGAACGCCGCCCAACTGCGCGCCGCGCGCCCGGTGCCGCCGTAGACCACGAGGTCTTCGGGGTGTTCGGCCACCTCCGGGTCGAGGTTGTTCATCAGCATCCGCAGCGCGGCTTCCTGCTGCCAGCCCTTGCAGGACAGGTCGGTGCCGCGCGCAGCGCGCACGGTGCGCGGGTGTGTCGTGTCGCCCATGCGTTCAGCACACCCGAACCGCCGCGATTGCTGAACCCCCGCAGCCCGGGTACCGTCTCGTATCCGAGACTTTGTCCCGCCCAACCGTACGAACGGACGGGAAACTGCCAGTCTCCGGGCGGTCAGGAGCCTCATGTCCAGCACGTCCCCCGCGGTCGGCAGGGCCCTCGATCTGCTGATGTACCTGGCCGGGAAATCGGGGCCGGTGACAGGGGCGGCGATCGCCCGTGACCTGAAGATTCCCCGATCGTCGGCCTATCACCTGCTCGACGTGCTGATCGGCCGCGGCTTCGTCGTGCATTTCCCCGACCAGCGCAGCTATGGCCTCGGCATGGCCGCCTTCGAGGTCGGCTCGGCCTACCTGCGGCACGAACCACTGGAGATGCTGGCCCGGCCGATCCTGACCCGCCTCGTCGCCCGGGCGGGGGAGACGGCGCACCTGGGTGTGCTGCACGGCGCCGAGACCCTGTACCTGCTCAAGGAGCAGCCGGCGGTGGCGCGGATCCCGGTCACGCTGGTCACCGACGTCGGCGTGCGGCTGCCGGCGCAGCTGACCGCCAGCGGCCGCTCGATCCTCGCGCATCTGCCGGCCGCGCAGGTCCGCGCACTGTTCCCGTCGGCACGCGGTTTCGTCGACCGCACCGGCCGCGGGCCGGACTCGCTGCCCGAGTTGCGCCGCCTGCTGCGCGTCGAACGGCAGCAGAAGTGGGCCGAGGAGGTCGGGCAGGTCAGCGACGGGCTGCAGTCGGTGGCGGCGTGCGCGTTCGACCATTCGGGCCGGCCGTGCGCGGCCATCAGCGTGACCTGGCGGCACGACCGGGCGCGCGCACCGAAGGCCGCGCTGGTGCAGGCGGTGCGGACCGGTGCGCAGCAGCTGACCTGGGCGCTGTCGGGCCGGGCGCCGGACGGCTGGTTCGCCGGCTGACGATCGCAATGCCCTCGACCTTTCGCGCCGGTTCGTACGTCTCGGCGGAGGAGGGGACCTACCGTCTCAGGGGTGACAGTCATCGTCGGAGTCGGACCCGTCAGCGTCGACGACGTCGTCGCGGTCGCCCGGACCGGGCATGCCGTCGAGCTCTCCGGTGAGGCCGTCGCCGCGATCGAGGCGAGCCGGGCGCACATCGAGGCGCTGGCCGCCAACCCGGCGCCGGTGTACGGCGTGTCGACCGGCTTCGGTGCGCTGGCCACCCGCCACATCCCGCTGGAGATGCGAAAGCAGTTGCAGCGCAGCCTCATTCGATCACACGCCGCCGGCTCCGGGCCCGAGGTCGAACGCGAGGTCATCCGCGCGATGATGCTGCTGCGACTGTCCACCCTGGCCAGCGGCCGCACCGGCGTGCGCCGGCAGACCGCACAGGCCTACGCCGACCTGCTGTCGGCCGGGTTGACGCCGATGGTCTACGAATACGGCAGCCTGGGCTGTTCGGGCGACCTCGCGCCGCTGGCGCACGTCGCGCTCGCCGTGATGGGGGAGGGCGAGGTGCGCACCGCGGCCGGCGACCTGATGCCCAGCGCCGAGGCCCTGCGGGCCCACGGCCTGTCGCCCGTCACGTATGCCGAGAAGGAGGGGCTGGCCCTGATCAACGGCACCGACGGCATGCTCGGACAGCTGGTGCTCGCCCTGGCCGACCTCGCCAACCTGTTCCGGCTGGCCGACATCGCGGCGGCGATGAGCGTCGAGGGCCTACTCGGCACGGACCGGGTGTTCGCCGCCGACCTGCAGGAGTTGCGGCCGCACCCCGGCCAGCTGGCGTCCGCGGCGAACAT
>CAZTAA010000189.1:0-4631 GCA_964611465.1 uncultured Mycobacterium sp.
TCGACACCGGGCGCCAGATGGGCCTCGGCACCGGGCACCACACCGGCGGGCGGCACATGCGCGGTCGCCGCCGCGGGCGCCACCGGCACGGCGCCCGGCGGCTCGGAGATGAACTGACTGACCGCGGCGGCCAGATTGCGCGAATCTGCCGGTGCCGCAGCGTTTCCCGCGAACGCCTGGGCCGCGGCCATCAGCATCGACGCGGCGTTGGACGGGTCCGAGGCCGCCTGCTGGATCGCCGGGCTCAGACTCTGGACCGCCGACAGCCCCGGCGCCTGCAGCGCGTCGATCGGCATCGGCAGCGGCGCCGCGGGATCAGCTCCCGCGACACCGCCGAACAGAATCGCCGTCGACGAGCCGATCGTGACGGTGGTGGTCACCAGCAGGGACCGGATGCGTGTCATCGGTTCGTCCAATCAGGGGAGGTTGCGGATCAGGGCAGGGCGGAGGTCGGGAACAGGGCCCCGAGCCCCGGCATCGGCGAGGTCGCCGCGGCGGCGGGCGCCACGCCCGGATATGTCACCGGTGAGGTGGCGGGTGCGCCGGGCATCAATGCGGCGATGTCCCCGGGCAGGTTGAGGAACTGCCCCAGCTGCGGGACGCCCGGGATCCCGGGAGCGGCGACCTGGTTGGCCGGCAGGAAGGTGTTGCCGGTGGCGGGAACGGTCGGGGCGGCCGCGGGCGCGGCGGCCGGGGTGATGCCCGGTATGCCGTTCAGCGTGGCGGTGGCCAGCGGGGCCGGAGCGGCGGGAACCGTCGCGGCGGCGGGGCTCAGGGCAGCCGGCGCGGTGGTCAGCACCGACGACGCGGCCTGCAGCATCTGCGGCAACTTCGCCGGATCCATCAGCCCCTGGATCATGCTGAGCCCGGGCACGTTCGGCGTCGGCACCGGGAACGGCGCCGGTTCCGCCTTGGCGATCCCGCCCGTGAGCAGAGCCGCTGACGAGCCCAGCAGGATGGCGGAACTGGTCAACACTGTCTTGATTCGCGACATGACACTTCCAATCAGTAGATAGCCGGTATGAACCCGAAGCTAGTGTGTTACTGGTGGGACTCAAGTGACACGTGTGGCATTTATCGAAGCGTTATTCAGCCGAATGACGACGGTGACCACCCGCCCTCGATCCCGTGAGCGAACCCTGCACAGAACACCGAGTCGAGATCCCAGCGGACGCTCGGTAGATGGGGAGTTGGTGCCGTCCGGCCGATAGAGTCGGCCCATCAGGACCATCGGCATGACGGCGACGCTCCGCTGGCTGGCACCGGCGCTGCTGGTCGCCAGCGTCGCCGCGCGGCTGGCCTGGACCTACCTGGTGCCCCACGGCGCGAACTTCGTCGACCTGCACGTCTATCTCGGCGGAGCCGAGGCGCTTAACCGACCGGGCACCCTCTACGACTACGTCTACGCCGACCAGACGCCGGACTTCCCGCTGCCGTTCACCTATCCGCCGTTTGCCGCGGTGGTGTTCTATCCGCTCACCCTGCTGCCGTTCCGGCTCGTCGCCCTGGCCTGGCAATTGGGCATCATGGCGGCCCTCTACGGCGTGGTGCGGATGAGCCAGCGTCTGCTCGGCACCACCGGCGGCATCCGCACCGCCATGGTGTGGACGGCGCTGGCGATCTGGCTCGAGCCGCTGCGCAGCACCTTTGACTACGGCCAGATCAACGTCCTGCTCGTGCTGCTGGTGCTCATCGCCGTCGCGAGCAACCGGTGGTGGCTTTCGGGGCTGCTGGTCGGGCTGGCCGCTGGGATCAAGCTGACCCCCGCGGTCGCCGGACTGTACTTCCTCGGTGTCCGACGCTGGGCCGCCGCGGCGTTCGCGGCCGTGGTGTTCGCGGCGACGATCGGGTTGTCCTGGTTCGTCGTCGGGGATCAGGCGCGCTACTACTTCACCGAACTTCTCGGCGACGCCGGGCGCGTCGGCCCGATCGGGACGTCGTTCAACCAGTCCTGGCGCGGGGGGATCTCGCGGATTCTCGGGCACGATGCCGGGTACACGGCACCGGTGCTCATCGCCCTTTTCGCGACGGCGGTGCTGGCCTGGCTGGCCTGGCGTGCGCTGGCCGCCGACTCCGGCCGGCAGGACCGCCTCGGTCTGCTGCTGGTGGTACAGCTGTTCGGGCTGCTGGCCTCGCCGATCTCGTGGACGCACCACTGGGTCTGGTTGGTGCCGCTGATGATCTGGCTGCTGCACGGCCCCTACCGCTACCTGCTCGAGGCGCGACTGCTCGGCTGGGGCTGGCTCGCGCTGACACTCATCGGGGTGCCCTGGCTGCTCAGCTTCGCCCAGCCGACCATCTGGGACGTCGGCCGGCCCTGGTACCTGGCGTGGGCCGGGCTGGTCTACATCGTGGCGACGATGCTGACGCTGGGCTGGATCGCGGCCGTCCGGCTCAGGTTTCCCGGTGGCCGACGATCCTGTCGATATCGCCTGCCATAGCCACGTCCTTGTCGGTGATCCCGCCCTCGGAGTGCGTCACCAAGGCGAATGTGACAGTCCGCCAACGAATATCGATATCGGGGTGATGGTCCTGCGCCTCGGCGTGTTCGGCGACGCGGCGGACGGCGTCGATGCCGTCCAGGAACGACGGAAACTTCACCGAGCGCCGCAGGGCGCCGTCGGCGCGCTCCCAGCCGTCGAGCACCGCCGCGGCGGCATCCACTTGTTCGTCGGTCAGGACAGCCATCACCCGACGGTATACCGTCACCCCCCATGGCGGTCCAGATCGTCGTGGCGGGCGCCCTGATCCGCGACGGCATGCTGCTCGTCGCGCAACGCGACCGGCCTCCTGAGCTGGCCGGACGCTGGGAGCTGCCGGGCGGCAAGTCGGCCGCGGGGGAAAGCGACAGCGACGCGCTGGTGCGCGAGCTGCGCGAGGAACTGGGCGTGGGCGTCACGGTCGGCGACCGGTTGGGCGACGACGTCCCGCTGAGCCCGACGACGACGCTGCGCGCCTACCGGGTCACCCTCGTCGACGGCACCGTGCACCCGCACGACCATCGCGAGCTGCGCTGGGTCACCCGCGACGAGCTGGCCGGCCTACCGTGGGTGCCGGCCGACACCGCGTGGCTACCAGACCTTTACGCGGCGTTGGAAACCCGCTGAAGTTTTCCGCCGAAGTGTTTGCGCCCGATCGCCGCCGGATGCTTTCCTGATCACGTGAGCACGTCAGCCTCGTCGTCCACCTACGCCGGGCAGGGCGTAAACCTCACACTGGCCACCTGGGTTTCGACGATCAACTTCTGGGCCTGGAACCTCATCGGGCCGATGTCCCCCACCTACGCCGACCATCTGCACCTCAGCAGCACCAAGGCCTCGCTCCTGGTGGCCACGCCGATCCTGGTCGGCTCGCTGGGCCGACTGGTCAGCGGATCGCTGACCGACCGGTTCGGCGGCAAGAAGATGCTGATCGCGGTGACGCTGTCCTCGATCGTGCCGGTGCTGGCGGTCGGCATCGCGGGCAAGATGGGCTCCTACCCGCTGCTGCTGTTGTTCGGGTTCTTCCTCGGGGTGGCCGGCACAATCTTCGCGGTCGGAATCCCGTTCTCGAACATCTGGTACGAACCGGCCCGGCGCGGGTTCGCCACCGGGGTGTTCGGCATGGGCATGGTCGGCACCGCGCTGTCGGCGTTCTTCACCCCGCGGTTCGTCAAGTGGTGGGGCCTGATGACCACCCACGTCATCGTCGCGGTGGCCCTGGCGGTCACGGCCCTGATCGCCTTCGTCGTACTGCGTGACTCGCCGGCCTTCCACCCGAACACGGAGCCGGTGCTGCCAAAGCTGTTGGCAGCGGCCAAACTTCGCGTGACCTGGGAGATGTCGGCGCTCTACGCCGTCGTCTTCGGCGGGTTCGTCGCGTTCGCGAACTACCTGCCGACCTACATCAAGACGATCTACCACTTCTCGGCGGTGGACGCCGGCGCCCGCACCGCGGCGTTCGCCCTGGCCGCCGTGCTCGCGCGGCCCGTCGGCGGCGCGTTGTCGGACCGGATCCCGCCCAAGTTCGTGGTGCTCGCGTCGCTGACCGGAACCGCCGTCATGGCCGCGATCGCGACCCTGCAGCCGCCGCGCGACGTGTGGTCGGCCGTGACGTTCATCCTGTTGGCGATCTTCCTGGGGATGGGCACCGGTGGCGTCTTCGCCTGGGTGGCCCGCCGCACGCCGGCCAAGAACGTCGGATCCGTGACCGGAATCGTCGCGGCCGCAGGCGGTTTGGGCGGCTACTTCCCGCCGCTGGTGATGGGCGCCACCTACAACGCCGAGGCCAACAACTACACCGTCGGTCTGCTGCTGCTGGTGGCCACCGCATTGACCGCGTTGGCCTACACCGCGTTTCGGCTGCACGCCCATGAGCCCGAACAGGTGGCAGCGCAGTCGTGACGACGCACATCGGAGGATCCGTCGAGCAGTTGCTGCAACGCAGCGGGCGGTTCTTCACCCCGGGCGAGTTCAGCGACGACCAGCGCACCGTGACCCGGCACGGCGGCCGCGAGGGCGACATCTTCTACCGCGACCGCTGGAGCCACGACAAGGTGGTGCGCTCGACCCACGGGGTCAACTGCACCGGGTCGTGTTCGTGGAAGGTGTACGTCAAGGACGGCATCATCACCTGGGAGACCCAGCAGACCG
>CAZTAA010000190.1:0-4581 GCA_964611465.1 uncultured Mycobacterium sp.
GCGCCCGCACCCGGGCAGCCGGTCGCGCTCGCCGCGCCCCAGGACCCCGCCTTGGCCGGCCCGCCGCCCGCCCCGCCGGTGGGACCGCCGCCGGTGCCGGAGATGCAGAACCCGGGCTACGGCGGCGGCCAGTCGGGCCAAACATTCGGATACCTGCGGGATCTGTGGCACGCATCGCGCAGTGGCGACCCGCTGAGCGCCCTGACCGTCGATTCGGGCGGGTCGATGGCCCCACCGCCCGGCGCCGGCCCCGCACCCAAGTTGCCGCCCGGCTACACGTCGTTGACGGCTCCGGAGTCGTCGACGCCGGGGGTGGGCTATCCCTCGTTGAGCGCCCCCGGGGCACCCACGTTGCCGCCCGGCTACATCCCGATCGACGGCGGCCCGCCGCCGCCCGGTTGGTACGACCAGCCGCCGGCCGATCCCGCCGCACCGCCCACCCCGGTCGTGCCGCTGCCGCCGCAGTAGCACTCAGCCCTAATCCGGTTGAGCCGCAGTCGAACCCGGGCCCGCGGGTAGGATGGCCCCCGTCGGTAGGAAACCAACGGTGGAGGCACACGTGATCGAACTGCTGCCCGATATGCCGGCGGGAGTCACCGGTATCCGCGTGTCCGGCCGGCTGAGCCGCGACGACTTCCGGACGTTGAAACCCGAGATCGACGCGGCGCTGAACGCCGACGAGATCCGCTTCGTCGAGGTGGTGGCATCGGATTACGAGGGCTTCGGACCCGGGGGACTGGCCGAGGATCTCAAGGTCGGTCTCGGCTTCGTCATGCGCAATCACTCCGCCTTCAAGCGGTTCGCCTTCGTGACCGACAAGGAGTGGGCCCTGCACATGATGCACCTCATGGGATGGACGGTGCCCGGTGAGCTGAAGCTGTTCCGCCTGGACGAACTCGAGCAGGCCAAGGAGTGGGCGGCCGGCTGACGGCGGGCCTGCTGGCGATGAGCAACGCACGCACCCGGGTCGTGATCGTCGGCGGCGGCTTCGGCGGGCTGTTCTGCGCGCGCCGGCTCAAACGCGCCGACGTGGACGTCACGCTGTTGGACCGAACGGCCAGCCATCTGTTCCAGCCCCTGCTCTACCAGTGCGCCACCGGCAAGCTCAGCATTGGGCACATCAGCCGCGCGCTGCGCGAGGAACTGCGGCGCTACCACAACGTGACCACTCTGCTCGGGGAGGCGGTCCGGCTCGATCCGAACGCACGGACGCTCGACGTGTTGCGGCCCGACGACACCACGTTCACGATCGGCTACGACGTCCTAGTCGTGGCGGCCGGGATGCGACAGTCCTACCTCGGCAACGAACGGTTCGCGCAGTGGGCGCCGGGAATGAAGACCCTCGACGACGCACTGACCATCCGGCAGCGCCTGTTCACCGCATTCGAGATCGCCGAGACACTCCCGCCGGGGGACGAGCGGGACGCGTGGCTGACCTTCGCCGTGGCCGGCGGCGGCCCCACCGGCGTCGAGTTGGCCGGGCAGATCCGGGAGATGGCGACCCGCACCCTGTCCAACGAGTTCCACAGCATCAGGCCGCAGGACGCGCGGGTGCTGCTCTTCGACGGCGGTCAGACCGTGCTGAAGAGCTTCCGGCCGGAACTGGCCGCCAACGCGACCCGGACCCTGTTGCGTCTCGGTGTCGAGATGCAGATGGGCGTGCACGTCACCGATGTGCAACGCGACGGCGTGACGGTGACACCGAAGTCCGGCGGTCCGGCCGAGCAGTACGCGACGCGAACGGTGCTGTGGACCGCGGGCGTAGAGGCGGTGCCGTTTGCCCGCCACGTCGCGGAAGTCCTTGGCGCACAAGGGGATCGGACCGGCCGCATACCGGTGGAGCCCGACCTCTCGGTGGCCGGGCATCCGGAGATCTTCGTCATCGGGGATCTGGCCGGCCGCGACGGACTGCCCGGGGTGGCGGAGAACGCGATGCAGGGCGGGATGCACGCGGCCGCCTGCATCCGCGGCGACCTGGCCGGCAAGCCGCGCAAGCCGTACCGGTACCGCGACCTCGGGTCGGCCGCCTACATCAGCCGCGGCAACGCCGTGCTGCAGGTCGGCCGGATCCGGCTGACCGGATTCCTGGGCTGGCTGGCCTGGGGCTTCATCCACATCGCGTTCCTGACCGGCGTCAGCAACCGACTGAGCACCCTGGCCACCTGGTTCGCGAGCATCGCCCGGCGCGGCCGCTACCACCGCGCGTTCATGCTCGGCAGCGAGGGAACCCCCGAGGCCCGCTACACCTGGTCGATCGACGATCAGTCGGCGGACCCCGAGGCCGTGTGATGGCCGGACACCGAATTCTCTTCTAGCCGAAGCTGTTCCGCATGGCTTCGCCGTCCTCGCCTCAACTCAGCCGTCGGCGCGGAGGATCTTGATGGCGAACACGAGCGTGTCGCCCGGCCGAATCCCGGCCGCCGGCTGGCCGTCGGGATAGCCGTCGGCAGAGGTCATCGCCACCGCGACCGTGGAGCCCACCTTCTGCCCGGCGATGGCCTTCTGGAAGCCGGGCACGACGCCGTTGAGCGGGAAGTCGACCGGGGCGCCCTGGGTGTAGCTGCTGTCGAACACGGATCCGTCCCGGCCGTTGACACCCATGTAGCAGACCGAGACGGTCGCGGTGTCGGCCACCACGGGTCCGTCGCCGGCCCGCAGGGTGTGCACCTGGGTCTCGGTGACGCTGAATGGCGCCTGCACCTTGATGCTCGGGGCCGCGGTGTCGGTGGATCCGGTGACGGCCACGCTGCCCGTGGCGCCGGGCAGCGTCCACTCCGGGGTGCCGGCGTCGGCCGGCGCCGCGGTCGGACAGCCGGCGGTCGGGGTGGCGGAGGTGGTCGCCACCTCGGCGACGGACGGGGCGGTGGTTTTCGCCGTCTCGGTGGGGGAGCCGCAGGCGGCGAGGGCGAGGGCGATCGACGCGGCGCCGACGAGGGTCATGGGCAGACGAGAGAAGTTCACAACCGTCACGCTACCGCGACCGGAAAACCGGGCCGTTCGCGGCAACGCGATCCGGTTTGCGCCCATCCCGTCGTCGGTAGGGTCACGTGATGGACCTCGACTCGAAGCTGCGTCCGGTCGCCGAAGCACTTCTCGCGCCGGGCGAGCAACTCCGCGGTGTCTGCGTTGCGACACAGGTCGGCATGTTCAAGGGCCGCCAAGTCGCGCTGGCCGTCACCGACGGCCGGCTGCTCGTGCAGGGTGTCAACCGCAAATTCGAACCGGCTGGCGACGTGGTCGCCTTGCGGCCCGATCAGATCGCCGCGGCGGCCGTCGACGGTGCCGGCGGCGGCTGGGTGAACGCCGGCGCGGCGATCATGGACGGCGCCGCCGTCACGTTGAAGATCCGCACGACCGGCGGCGAGAAGTTGAAGCTGACCATGATGCGCGGCACCGGGCTCTTCGGCACCCTCGGTGGGGGCCAGACGCAGCGTGACGGCGTCCAGGCGCTCGCCGCCTGGTTCACCGACCACGCCACGTAATGGCTCCTCCGAACCGAAAGCCGTTGGGCCAACGGTGAATAACCTCATCCGCTCGGGTGAGGGACGAGGACTTAGATCTTCCAGACCACCTTGTCGGTACCACCGGCATCGCGATAAACAACGCTGTCGGGCGCTGTGCCACCTCGTACGTCGAAGTAGATCTTCCCGGATGCCTGGGTGCCCGGCGCGATGGGCTGGTTGGGCAGGCCGTCCGCCTCATTTCCCTTCATATCCGCGTAAGTGGAGCTGTTGACAGCCCGCGCGTTGAAATCGGAAATGTTCGGAGTGGGAGAGCCGCTCACGGCTCGGGCCGTTACATCTGCGTACCAGATGCCGTCGTTGTGACCGCTGGGTTGCAGGTTGCTCACGGTGTACTCGATGGCGCCACCCGGGCTCGGAATCTCTGCCGGTTGACCGAAATGCAGCAATGCCGGGTCGGCGAACGCCGGCGTCGCCGCCAGTATTCCAGCCGTCACGATCCCAGCAGCAGCTGCCGTTGTTTTGCGTGCGATCTTCGAGAACGCCACGTCATGCTCCCTCCGTCGTATTCCTGTCGGCCAGGAATCACTACGTTCTGTTTCAGTGGGGGCGTATCCAAACTCGGGGAGTCCAAACACCTGCTCGCCTTTCCTGACGTCTGCGTGGGTGTCGACAGCGCCGACGTGTACTCGATTCGCATACGGTCTACGTCTCTGAGCCACCCACCGAACTGAGGCGAACATGTGGAAGGGGCACGCCGTCATGGATCTCCACACGGTGCGAGCGTTTACCGACGAGCAGGTGCTTGACGAGTTCGGAAAGGCCATGCTCGCCCACTCATACGGCTACTACGACTTCACCGACCGCATGGAGATCTTGCGAGCGGAGGCGCTTCGCCGAATGAAAGAGCCGGGGCCGCCCGCGGAGGAGTCGCGGTCATGAGCGCTCCATGAATGCTTTGCGCAATCGGACACTAACTGTCCAAGCGTATGACCAGCCCGCCTTCGGGTTGCCTTTTCTCATGTTTCGACTCCCAGAGCGTTGACCTTGGCGGCTAGTGGTCATACGCTTTGGGAATTAGTGTCCGTACGTTAGCCCATGTGGCGCCAGCGGAGGTTGA
>CAZTAA010000191.1:0-4555 GCA_964611465.1 uncultured Mycobacterium sp.
TCGCCAGGCGGTGTAGTCGTCAATCGTGAACGGCACCACCGCCGTTCCCGCGGTGATAGTCCGATCTTGAAGATTGACAGTGATTTCCAAGCCCGGACTTTGTTCGATCAACTTCCATAACAGTTCTACGTCGTCCTGGCTCACTTGCGCCGCCAGCAGTCCGGCCTTACCGGCATTCCCCCGGAATATGTCGGCGAACCGCGGCGAGATGACAACCCGGAATCCGTAATCCATGAGTGCCCAGACGGCATGTTCGCGCGAGGATCCGGTGCCGAAATCGGGACCCGCCACCAACACTGAACCCTTGTCGAACGGGCTGAGGTTCAGGATGAAGCCCGGGTCGGTGCGCCAGGCGGCGAAGAGTCCGTCCTCGAAACCCGTTCGTGTCACCCGCTTCAGGTACACCGCGGGGATGATCTGGTCGGTGTCGACGTTGGAGCGCCGCAACGGAACGCCGATGCCGGTGTGGGTGTGAAATGCCTCCATCAGCCTTCTCCTGTCCTCAGTTCAGATCCGCCGGTGACGACAGCGTGCCACGCACCGCGGTCGCTGCGGCCACCACCGGCGAAACCAGATGGGTGCGCCCGCCTTTGCCCTGTCGGCCTTCGAAGTTGCGGTTGGAGGTCGACGCGCAGCGCTCCCCCGGCGACAGCTGGTCGGGGTTCATTCCTAGGCACATCGAGCAGCCCGCCTGCCGCCAATCGGCGCCGGCCGCGGTGAATACGTCGGCCAGCCCTTCGGATTCGGCCTGGGCCCGCACCTTCATCGAGCCCGGCACGATCAGCATCCGCACGCCGTCGGCGACCCTTCGGCCGCGCAGCACCTCGGCCACCGCCCGCAGGTCCTCGATGCGCCCGTTGGTGCACGAGCCGACGAACACCGCGTCGACGCCGATGTCCCGCATCGCCGTGCCGGGCCGAAGGTCCATATACGCCAACGCCTTCTCGGCGGCCTGTTTGGCGTCGTCGTCGGTCATCAGTTCGGGGTCGGGAACCTCGGCCGACAGCGGCACACCCTGTCCAGGGTTGGTACCCCAGGTGACGAACGGGCTCAGACTCGCCGCGTCGATGTGGATCTCGGTGTCGAATTCCGCTCCGGGATCGGTGCGTAACGTGTCCCAGGCGGCCACGGCCTCGTCCCAGTCCAAGCCGCGCGGCGCGTGCGGACGGCCCTTCAGATAGTCATAGGTGGTCTGGTCGGGCGCCACCATGCCGGCCCGCGCCCCGGCCTCGATGCTCATGTTGCAGACCGTCATCCGGCCTTCCATCGACAGCGATTCGATGGCGCTGCCGCGGTATTCGATCACATGACCTTGACCGCCACCGGTCCCGATCTTGGCGATGACCGCCAGGATGATGTCCTTGGCGGTGACACCCGGCGGCAGCACACCGTCGACGTTGACGGCCATCGTCTTGAACGGTTTGAGCGGCAGCGTCTGGGTGGCGAGCACGTGTTCGACCTCGGAGGTGCCGATGCCCATCGCGATCGCGCCGAACGCCCCGTGGGTCGAGGTGTGGCTGTCGCCGCAGACGATCGTCATCCCCGGCTGGGTCAGTCCCAATTGCGGCCCGATGATGTGCACGATGCCCTGTTCGGAATCACCCATGGGGTGCAACCGGATACCGAATTCCGCGCAGTTGCGCCGCAGGGTCTCGACCTGGGTTCGCGACACCGGGTCGGCGATCGGCTTGTCGATGTCGACCGTCGGCACGTTGTGGTCCTCGGTGGCGATGGTCAGATCGGGGCGGTGCACCGGGCGGCCGGCGAGCCGCAGTCCGTCGAAAGCCTGCGGGCTGGTCACTTCGTGCACCAGATGCAGGTCGATGTAGATCAGGTCGGGCTCACCGTCGCCGGCCGCCACAACGTGGTCGGCCCAGACCTTTTCGGCCATCGTCCTGGGCCGGCGCGAAAAGTCTTGACTACCGGACATCGCTTCTCGATTCCCCCGCTGCCGGAACCCACGCGGACTGGCTATCTCAACATGCGGGACGCTAGTATCTCTTCGTGAGACAGGATAGCGGCATCGGCGTTCTCGACAAAGCCGTGGGGGTGCTGCACGCAATCTCCGATTCCCCATGCGGGCTGGCCGAACTCTGCGAACGCACCGGGCTGCCCCGCGCCACCGCGCATCGTTTGGCCGCGGGCCTGGAGGTGCACCGGTTGCTGGCCCGCGACGGCGACGGTCGCTGGCAGCTCGGCCCGGCCCTGACCGAATTGGCCGCGCACGTCGACGATCCACTGCTGGCGGCCGGCGCGGCCGTGCTGCCGCGGTTGCGTGAGATCACCGGAGAAAGCGTGCAGTTGTACCGGCGGGACGGCCTCGCGCGCGTCTGCGTGGCCGCGCTGGAACCCCCTGCGGGGCTTCGCGATACCGTGCCCGTCGGCACCCGGTTGCCGATGACGGCGGGGTCGGGCGCCAAGGTGCTGCTGGCCCACAGCGACCCCGCGACGCGGGAAGCCGTGCTGCCGACGGCGATGTTCACCGACCGGGCGCTGGCCGAGGTCCGCCGGCGCGGCTGGGCACAGAGCGCCGCCGAACGCGAACCCGGTGTCGCCAGTGTGTCCGCGCCCGTGCGCGACGCCGGGGGCGCGGTGATCGCGGCGATCTCGGTGTCCGGCCCGATCGACCGGATGGGCCGCCGCCCCGGTGAACGCTGGGCCACCGACCTGCTGGCCGCGGCCGAGGCGCTGACCCGTCGGCTCTGAATTTTTCGGGCGTCACGCCGCCGACCGCGGCCGGCGCACCGCGTACAGCAGGGCGCCCACCGCGAACACCGCGACGCCGGCGAGTACCGATGCGGTCGGCAGCGTGAAAGCCAGTACGACACAGCCGATACCGCCGACCACCGGAGTCGTCCGGGACCGGCCCAGCGTCCAGGCCGACGCGTTGGCGACGGCGTAGTAGGTGAGCACCGCGAACGAAGAGAACCCGATGGCGCCGCGCAGATCGGCCGTCGCCGTCAGAACCGCCACCACCACCCCGATCGCCACCTCGGCGCGCTGCGGAACCGCGAATCTCGGGTGCACGACGGCCAGCGCGCGCGGCAGATGACCGTCGCGCGCCATCGCCAGCGCGGTCCGCGAGACCCCGAGCAGCAGCGCCAACAGCGCGCCGGTCGCCGCCAGGGCCGCGCCGACGGCGACCACCGGAACCAGCCGATCGGCGCCGGCGGCGCGCACCGCGTCGAGCAACGGGGCGCGCGACTCGGCCAGCCGGTGCGGCCCCAGCACGCCCAGGGCGGCGACCGCCACGGCGAGATAGACGGTCAACGTGATGGCCAGCGCCAGCCGGATCGCCCGGGGAATGACGCGCGCCGGGTCGCGCACCTCCTCGGCCAGCGTGGCGATCCGCGCATAGCCGGCGAACGCGAAGAACAACAAGCCGGCGGACTGCAGAACGCCCGCGACCGATCGGGATGAGCCAACGCTCAACCGGGACGCCTCCCAGTCACCCGAGCAGACGGTCGCGGCGACCACCGCCGCCAGCACGACGAGCACCGCCGCGACGATCATCCGGGTCAGCCGGGCCGACTTCTGCACGCCGGCGCAGTTGACGGCGGTGACCACCGCGACCGCGGTCACGGCCACCAGGTGCGCGTGTTCGGGCCAGACGTAGGAACCCACCGTCAGCGCCATCGCCGCACACGACGCGGTCTTCCCGACCACGAATCCCCACCCGGCCAGATAGCCCCAGAACGGTCCCAACCGCTCCCGCCCGTAGACGTAGGTGCCGCCGGAGACCGGGTAGCGCACAGCCAATCTCGCCGACGAGACGGCGTTGCAATAGGCGATCACCCCGGCGACGGCCAGGCCGGCGAGCAGCCCGGAACCGGCGGCCGCCGCCGCGGGACCGAGCGCGGCGAAGATGCCGGCTCCCAACATGGCCCCCAGACCGACGAGGACCGCGTCCGCCACACCGAGACTGCGCGGCAACTCATTTGACGCCCCCGCCGCTCCCATCCCGGTGACGCTACTGACACACTTGCGCCCATGGGAACCAACCAGCGCTCACAGATCGTGATGTCCGACGACGAGATCACCGACTTCGTCACCAGGAGCCGCACCGGAACCCTGGCCACGATCGGGCCCGACGGACAGCCGCATCTGGTGGCGATGTGGTACGGCATCGTCGACGGGCACATCTGGCTGGAGACCAAGATCAAGTCGCAGAAGGCCGTCAACCTGCTGCGCGACCCGCGCTTCACGTTCATGATCGAGGACGGCGACACCTACGACACCCTGCGCGGGGTGTCGTTCGAGGGCACCGTCGAGATCGTCGACGACCCGGACACCATCCTGAAGGTGGGCATCAGCGTGTGGGAGCGCTACACCGGCCCCTACACCGATGAGGTAAAACCCGCCGTCGACATGATGATGAACAAGCGGGTGGCCGTGCGGCTGAACTCCGTCCGCACCCGGTCGTGGGATCACCGCAAGCTCGGGATGCCGGCCATGCCGATGTCGGGGTCGACGGCGCCCGCGCAGGCGTGACGCCGGGAGAAAATGTGTACCCCCGATGGGATTCGAACCCACGCTACCGCCGTGAGAGGGCGGC
>CAZTAA010000192.1:0-4497 GCA_964611465.1 uncultured Mycobacterium sp.
CCTCGGATACCGCGACATTGGCGGCCACCCTGTCGGGCAGGAACATCCGCTTCCCGTCCGATTGCTCATAGGGATGCTCGCAGATGTCGGTCGACGCGCCGTGCAGATTCTCCCACTTGGCCAGCGGAACAACGGCACTCGTCGCAGCGGCTATTTCGTCAACCGCCGCTTGCACCTGCGCTTGGGTCTCTTCGAATGTGGGCAGCGCCTTCAACTCCGCAACGGCTTTCGCGGTGTCGGACGGCGGTGTTGGGGCATAGGGCTGATCCATGTGACATCCCGTTGATGTGAAGGCGATAACCGCGATGCTTGCGCACAGTGCGTGCGGGCGGCGGTACCGGCGAGGAGCGGACATATCTGGCGGACTCATTTCTTACGGATCACGTTCTGGTCGAGACCGGCGACCACTGCGGCAATATTGAAGCCGGTGGTTCGTGGTAGAGCAAGTCCACCCGGGCCAAGCGTTGATCCAGCGCGCGGATAGTCGCTATGCCCATGTGCCGCATCGAGATTCAACGGCCCACCCATCGCCGGCGGTATGGTGACGGCGCCGGTCTCCATGTGAACGAAATTCGGATTGGTCGCCGGGTTGGGGCCGAATTGGCCGGCTCCGCTCAGGTCGCCGGCGAGCAAGCCGCCCGTGAGCAGCGGACCCAGACCAGGCACTGACGGCCCAACTACGTGGGCGATCGGCGGGCCGTCGTACACCCACTGGATCGGATCGTCCGGTGTCTCCATGGTGAAGACGTGGCCTGGTTGCAGGTGCAGTTCCTGCGGTGTTGTGGCCTCGATCCCCGGCGAACCATAGAAGATCGCGTTGCTGACGCCGTGATCACCCGGCTCCTGTAGCGCGAGGCCGGTGGTGAGCGAACCGTAGGAATGGCCGATCGCGGTCAGATCCATCGAACCCAGGTGGCTCGCATTGAGACCGTCGTAGAACTTCGACAGGTCGACGGCACCCGCTTTGGCCACGCTGTCGTGAGACACCTCCCACAGACCTTGGGCTGACCCGCCGAGGTCATCCCATCCCGGCACCTGCGGGGCGTCATAGCCGATCCACGCGATCGTCGACACCGTGTCATGCTCATGACCGGGAACAAGACTGAGCTGGCTCAGCGCTGTTCGCTGCAATGTCGTCGCTTCCGACGCCATCGATTCGATCGCACCATGCACCGTCGTGTTCAAGCCCGGCGTCGTCACGGACACGTGCGTCGCGGAGTCGGGGTCACCGATTGCGATGGCCGCGTGGACCTGATCGCCCGACTGCGTGTCCAGCAGCAGTAGCTTGCGGTCGGGATTGTCCTTCACCACCCTGTTGACCGCCTGCAGATCCGCCAGCCCCTTGGAGGCCTGCAGCGCCGCACTGTATTGCCGCTGCCACGCCGCGTACTGCTGGGCGTCGGCGACGTTGCGGGGCAGGTTACGTCCTTCGGCCCAATCCGGGTGCTGCGCCCGCAGGGCTGCCGCTTGGTCGGCAGCCGCCTGCGCTCGGGGCAGCTGGTCGGCCAGGTTCAACCGGTTGTAGAAGTCCGAACCGGGATGATCGTCATCGCCGGCCGGCATCCCGGGGTGGTTACCGATGTTGTGATCCTTGTTGTACAGATAGTCCTTCTGCTCTTTGGACAAGTCGTTCCAGAACCTGGTGAACTCCTTGGGATCCTCCGGCAGCGGCTGATCCAGCATCGGCTTGTTCAGGCCCGCATCAGGGATCGGAACCGACCCGTCGGCCATGTGAATCGCATTGGCCAGCGCCACATCGACCGCATCGGCTTCGGCCACGATCTTGTCGAGGCGCGGTTGCAGTTGCTGCTCTTTGAGCAGCGCCTCCATCGGATTGCGGATCGATCGGCCCGGCAGTACCGTCCCCGATACCGAATCGATCTCCATCCCAAGCGATTCCGCATCCGCCTTCAGCGTCGCCAGCTCCGACTTGATGTGCTCGATCCGATCAGCCGCACTACGCGCGGCATTGGCGACCGCCAAAGCCTCCTGTCCATGCGCGTCCAAGTCCCGCCGCGTCTTGCCGGTGGCTTCCTTGGCGGCTTCAGCGGCCACACCGCCCCACGTCGCAAAGGCCGGCAACGTCGCCAGCCCGTTGGCAGCGTCCGCCGCTGCCTGCGCCCGACTGCTCGCCGCATGGAAAACCTCACGCACCGAGCCCGCGTCCCAGCGCTCGATATCGGCGACGGTCAGGCCCACGAGTGGCTAACGCTTCGCCGCTGCAGCTGCTGCATCACCCTCCGCGGCCACCTGCTGCATCGTCTGGCTACTGCGCTCCTCCCCCTCGGCGTAGCCCTGCGCGCCGGTGTGCAGCGCCTGGGCGTGGTCGGACATCCGCGTCAGAAGCGTGCCGGTGGTCGTCGCCCAGGCCGCCGACTTCACCGCCAGCGCCTCGGCCGATGCGCCCTGCCAACCCGCCTGCGCCGACTCAATACGTCCGTCCGCGGCCGCGTGCGCGGTGGCCATGCTCTCGCCGTGATTCGTCACCGCAACGCCCGAGGCCACCAACTCCTCGACGTTAGCCCGAAGCGTCGTCACCGCAGTTTCCTTTCGATACACCTGTTACCAGCTAAAACATGTGTACCAGCAACGTCGGTCGGGATGCCAGTAAGCCGTGTCGGGCTCACGGTTCACAACAGGGTCAATTGAACCAGGGCCATGCCGTTGGCCAGTGCGGTGCGTAGGTCGGCGCGGTTGGGTGCGCCGTCGGAGTCGGCGTGGATTCCCGCGTAGCGGGCATGCACCAGGCCCGCCTGCAGGATGTGGCGGTAGAGGTCGACGACGCGGTCCTCGTCGGTGATCACCTCGGTGCGTGCCCGGCGGCTCTGGCCGCGCAGGACGACGGTGATCTCGGGCGCGGCTTGCAGGTTGCGCCGCCACTGGGTCAGGCCCGTGCCGATGAACAGCTCGTCACCGTGCTGGGCGTAGCCGGCGGGAACCCGGTAGATCCGTCCGGTGCGCCGGCCCGGAATCAGCATCAGCAGCAGCCGACTGCTGACGATCACGTGCAGTGGCGAACTGAGCACCGTCGCCATCGCGGCATTGAGGGGGCGTTCGATCCACCGGCGGGTCATCAGCTGCGGCAACCCGATCGCCATTCCCACCCTCCTGCGCCGCTTGGTGATGTCTCCACGGTAACCGGGTGACGCGAGTCGCAACGGGTGGCAAGCTGACGCTGTGGAGGTCCGGTGATCGAGGTTCTGGACGGCTTTCCCGACAACGTCGTGGCATACGTCTGCCACGGGCGCATCGACGAATCGGACTACACGCGGGTGGTCGCCGACATCGTCGAGAAACTCGACCGCCACAACACACTGCGGATGTACTGCGAGGTGGCCGCCGACTACACGGGCGCCGGCGGCGACACCGCCTGGCAGGACTGGCAGTCCACCTTCCGCTCCTGGTTTCACTGGGAGCGCGGCGCCATCGTCACCGATGTCGACTGGATGCGCTGGGCGACAGCATTTTTCGGGGTTCTGCTGCCGGGCCAGTGGCGCGTTTTCCCGCCGGCCGACAAGGCGGCGGCGCGGAACTGGATCGTCGAGCCCTCAGCCGTCAGCTGATCTCACGCGGTCGGCCGCTCAAACACCACACCGCTGAGCAGACGTACGCCGACCGGCAGGAACCGCACCGTCATGTCCGGGTCGGCGGCCTCGCCCAACGCTTGCAGGGCGGCCGGGCTGTAGGCGCGCAGCATGCTGATCATGCCGTCGTGCATCATCGCCCGCCCCGACGGCCGGAGCAGTCTGGGCACCATCAGCGGCAGCGTCAGCGCCGGGAACACGGCCATTACCGGTGCGGGTAGCCGGCGCAGGTCGATCACCAGGAAACGGCGCCCGACCCGGGTTGCTTCGGCGATCGCCCGGACCGCGGGCTCCGGAGACAGGTGGTGAAACGACTGCGCGAACACCACCAGATCGAAGGACTGGTCGGGGGCGTCGATGGCGGCGGCGTCGATCACCTTCACCTCGGCCCGCGGCTCATCGCCCAACGGGCCGGCGCCGATGTTGGTCACCGATGCGGGGTCTAGGTCGCTGACTGTCACCCGGGCGCCGCGATGCCGGCGCAGAATCTCCTGCGACAGTTTGCCGTGCCCGGCGCCCAGTTCCAGGATGCGGGGCTCCGCAATACCGGCGACCTGCTCCAACGCCAGTTGGGCGAACTTTTCGTGGAAACCCCGACGAACGCCCAGCCGGTCGAGCTCCGAAACCACCTGCTGCTTGATCGCATCGGGGATGTCATACCGATCGGTGTATTCGAGGGTGTCGGTCTGCAGACGACGGTCCAACCATGACGCCTGCGGGCCGCCGCGCGGCATCTCCGCAATAGATGCTTTCGCCGAAGACATCACAGATCCTTGCGATTGTTTACTTTTTCGCGGAGTCGTCGACCAGTCCGAGCTCCAGCAGCAAATACATAAAACCCGCCCCAGTCCAGTTCGAGGGCGGGTTTTTGCCTGTGGAGCTAAGGGGATTCGAACCCCTGACCCCCACACTG
>CAZTAA010000193.1:0-1261 GCA_964611465.1 uncultured Mycobacterium sp.
AGCCGGGCGTCGCCCCAACTGATGGCCGGCGGACCGGGCTCGGCGGGCTGGTTGCGCTCCAGCCAGCCGAACGCGCGCACCATCAGATCCGGCGCGTCGTTGTCGGCGGCCCAGTCGAGATAGTCTCGCCACCAGGCCAATTCGCCCGTCGTCCCGTCGCCCTGAGCCCGCCGGAGCCAGGGCGCCTCGGCGACCGGGATCCGCTGCAGCGCCGCCAACGTGCCGAGGAACCCGTCGTGCAGGCGGCGCTGGACCGCCGGCCCGGCGTCGTGCAGCCAGCCCTTGGTGGCATACGTGGTGTCCGACGGCGTGTGTCCGACGATCCGCGGCATCACCATGAACGGTGAGCCGATCCACTCAGGGTCCGCCTCGTAGTGGATCGGTGACGGGGTGGCGATGCCGTACCCGTGCAGCAGCTCCTGCGTCCTGGTCTGTCCCGCCAGGTCGTACTCGGCGAACATGCCACCGCCGGCGGGCGGGATGCGGATGACGTAGTCGGCGGCGGCTGCACCGTCTCGCTCGACGCCGAACACCAGGGATTCGCTCGACCAACCGGAGGTGCGGTTGGCGGTCTGCAACTCCGAAACCGAAACGGCGCCGCCGAACCGGTCGGTGAACCAGTCGGCAAGCCGGGTGCGGGTTTCGGCGAGGTCGCGCTGGGCGAGTGAGATGCCGGCCATGCGCAACTGTTACACAGGAGTGTTGCCGTGTAAAGCGATTGACGGGGATGTCCGTATGTAATATGGGCCCGCGTGACGACATCGTCGGAGTACCTGACATTCGGTCCGCCTGAGTATCTGGATGACCATGCCCGGCCGTTGGCCGTCCTGGTGCACGGATTCCCGGACACCCCGCATACCTGGCGTCATCTCGGTCCGGCGCTGGTGGCCGACGGCTACCGGGTGGTCGCCCCGTGGCTGCCCGGGTACACCACCCCGGCCGCCGGACCGATCACGGTCGGCAGCTATGTGCGCCGGGTCCTGGATGTCCACCAAGAATTCGGCGGTGACCAACGCGCGGTGCTGATCGGTCACGACTGGGGCGCCAACGCCGGCTACGGCGTCGTGAACCACGAACCCGCGGCGTTCCGTCGATTCGTCGCACTGGCGGTTCCGCCGACCGCCGCACTCGGCGCCGGGCTGTTCAGCTACCGGCAACTGCGGCGGTCGTTCTACATCTGGTTCATCCAGCAGGTCGGCCTGGCCGAGATGGCCCTGCTGGCCGACGGCTTCTGGGAGTCGCTGTGGGCCGACTGGTCACC
>CAZTAA010000193.1:1361-4417 GCA_964611465.1 uncultured Mycobacterium sp.
CAAGGCGACTTTCGGCAGTGGCTGCAGTCCTAGCTGGCCGCGCGCCGCGACAGCCGCCCGCGGCGCGGATCCAGGCCCGCCGCCAGCCGGAGTTCGGCGAGGAACTGTTCGGGTGTGCCGCCGCGGACGAGGTAGTGGCACACCGCGATTCGCACGACGGCGGATGCAGCGATCGCCGAGTTCTCGCCGGGGATCACCCGGGCAATGCGCTCGTGCATGATCGGCAGCACGCGTTTCATCTGGCCGAGCACGTGCTCGGGTTCGATGTCGACGATCGAGCCCAGCGAGTACGAATCCTGGAAGTCGACGATGAACTGCAGTGCGGCGTCGAGCCGCTGGGCGCCCCGCAGGCCGGCCATGGCCCGGGCGATCCCGGCGTCGAAATTGTCCTGCTCGTAGAGCGCGAACGCGTCGAGCAGGCCCTCCCGGGACCCGAAATAGCGGTAGAGCGTCGGCCTGGACACCCCGGCTTCCGCGGCGACATCCGACAACTGCAGATTGCGGTGCCCGCTGCGCGCGAACACGACGTGGGTGGCGTCCAGGATGCGCCGCCGCGTGGACTGCTCGAGATCTCCAGCGGCCATCGGAGACCACCACCCATCGTGTCGCAGTGCTTTACATGGAAACTACATGATGTCACACTGGGGCGGCCGTGTCCCGGGTCGAGTGCACGGCTGGGCGGTGAGAAGAAGGGCACGGCGATGACGGATCTGGTGATCCGCAAGATCCCGTGGGAGTTCGACGCCGACGTCCCGTTCCGCTGGCAGCCCGCCAATCCGAACTTCGGAATCTTCTGTAATGCCTTCACATTCATCGCGGTCCCGTTCGAGAAGTACATCATCGCCGCGCTCCGGCAGGCCCAGGACCGTCTCGACGAGGACGCCGGGATCGCCGCGGAGGCCGAGGCGTTCCTGCGCCAGGAGGCGCAACACGCGGCGGCCCACCGCAAACACATGCTCGCCCTCATCGAGCGTTACCCCGAGCTGGAACAGTGTTACCTGGACACCGTCGCCTCCTATGACCGGCTGCTGGCCGAGCATCCGGTCGAGTTCCACGCGGCCTATATCGCCAACCTGGAGGCGACCTTCACGCCGCTGTTCAAGGTGTTCCTCGACAATCGCCAGTCGCTGTTCGGCGGCGGCGACCAGCGGGTGGCCTCGCTGATGATGTGGCATTTCGTCGAGGAGATCGAACATCGCAGCTCGGGCCTGATCCTCTACCGCCACCTGTGTCCGGACCCGCGCTACCGCACCCGCCAGTTCCGGGCCACCTTCCGGCACACCGCGGAGATCGCCGCCGACATCGCCCGGGCGTTCGACGAACACGTCCCGTATCCGGATCGTGGCGCCTCGGCAACCGCGCTCATGTCCCCGGCACTGCTGGTGGACGAGCTGACGTTCCGCGGTCCGGGCGGCCGTCGTCGTCGGGACCGGCGGGGCGGCGCGGCGACGCTGTTCCACGCCGTGCCCACCGCGGACCTGATGAAGATGCTGTGGCGGCTGGGTCTTTCGCAGCTGCCCAACCACGACCCCGCCCATCAGCCGTTGCCGTCCTGGGCCGAAACCTGGATGCGCGAGTACGAGCGCGGCACCGACATGACCCGATTCTTCGGCGAGCCCCCGGCCCCGCGACATCCGACCGACGAGAGGAACTGACCGCGACGTGCTGTCCACCAACTACGGCGACCTGGTGCCCGAGGACGAGCTGCTGACGCATCAGATCGTCGACACCTTCGCGACGGTGAGTCAATCCGACCCGTCCTGGACCGAGAAGATCTGGACCATCGCACACGCCCGGGACAACTCGCTGCAACTGGTGCTCGGTGTCGGCAAGTACACCAACCGCGGCGTGTTCGACGGTGCGGCCGGGGTGTGCCGCGGCACCGAGCAGTGGACGCTGCGGGCCGGTCGCCGGCTGTCCAGCGATCCGTCCGGCGCCGACGTCGGACCCATCCACTACCGGGTGGTCGAACCACTGAAGTCGATCAGGGTCAGCCTGGACGCGAGCGAGCACGCACCGATCGCGTTCGACGTCACCATGATGGGCGATTTCCCTGCCGCCCTGGAGGATCCGTGGCCGGATCGCAGCCCGGACGGCTACCGCGTCACCCACAACGTGCTGCGCTACCACCAGGTTGGGACGGCCGAAGGCTGGGTGGAGCTGCACGGTGAGCGCACCGAGGTCACGAGTGAGAACTGGATCTCGATCCGCGACCACTCCTGGGGATTGCGGCCGGGTGTCGGCAAGCCGATCCCAGGCCTGCCGCGCCGCGGCCGGCACCGGATCAACCGGATGTTCATGACCTGGCTGCCCATGACGATGACCCGCCCGGACGGATCGCGGTACTCGCTGTTCGTGTTCCGGCAGGAGGAGCGCGGCGACGGATACAGCGAGATCCGTTGTCAGGCCGAAGAACAGAACAGCGACGGCACCGGCCGCAGGTTCGCCGACGTCATTCAGGACCTGCACTTCCGCGACGACAACCGCCGGTTCACCGAGGGCACCCTGACGCTGATCGGGGACGACGGCACCAGACGGCCGCTGCGCCTGACCGCCGCCGGTCCGACCGGCTTCCACTTGGGCACCGCCGGCTACTACGGCTGGAACGACTGGGTGTACGGCGAATGGGTGGGGGACCTGCGCGTCGAGGGCGGTCACGTCGCCGACTGCGACTCCCCGCAGAACGCCCGCAAGCTGCACCAGTTGCGCGACCTGTTGGTGCGGGTGGAGGACCCGGTCGGCGGCGGAACCGGGCTGGGCAATCTGGAGTCCTTCGCGCTGGGAGCTATTCCCGAACTCGGCCTCACAGAGGAGAATTCGTTCCTGTGACCCCGCTACATCACGCCGGGATCTGCGTTGCCGACATGGCGCGGTCACTGCGCTTCTACGTCGACGGCATCGGGTTGACGGTCCTGGTGGACAAGGTGCTCGAGGCCGATCTGGCCCCACTGCTGGGGGTGCACACCACCTCGGTGCGCACGGTCTTCCTCGGCGACCCGGCACACACCGACGCGGGCATCGTCGAGTTGCTCGACCTCGGCCTGCCCGACATCGCC
>CAZTAA010000194.1:0-4379 GCA_964611465.1 uncultured Mycobacterium sp.
CACGCCCAGCCCAACACCCGACACCGGCCCACACCCCGGCCTCGAGCTCCAAAACAATCGCCGGCGATTTCTTCGCCGGGGCATAACCGCCGGCGGCGATGCCGCTCCCCCGCTCACAGGCCGCCTGGGCGATCCGGACCGCCCACGGTCGGGTGCGGGCCACCCCACGGCGGCGCAACATTGGGCCACACCCGCGGTAGCCGACCGGGCGAAGATCACTATTTGATAGATCACGGTGCGTCTCGTCTAGAACTGCAGACAGGTGTGCGCTACCGTGAGACGAGTCCAGCAAGACACGTCCCTTTCAAGGGGCAACGGGTGCGGACCCGGAACCGAGCTGGTAACTCGGTTCAAACCCTTCAGACGAGGCCCCGCTGAAGCGGGGCCTTCGTCATGTCACGGGTTCGTCCACACCGCTATGGATTTGTCCACATCTGCCCGACCGCACAACGACCGGGCCGCGGTGCTACATCGCCAGCGGCAGAACCTCCCTATCGCCAAGGTCGCGAACGAGGTCGGCGCGTCCGACGTGAGCGGCCAGCACGTCGGCGATGTATTGGCTGATGCTCATTCCACGTTCGGCGGCGGCCGTGTGGACGTCAGACCACACCGGCCGCGCCAAGCGGGTCACTGTGACTACCCGGTCACCTTTGTTCGGCTGTGCCATGTGCCCGAGTCTGCCGCTGCGGCGCGTATCTGAAACGACGACACGCCGCAGCGGCCCCCACTCTCTCTTCCGCCGGCCGGAGCGAGGATGTTAAGGAGAGCCGCGCATGCGCGTACCCGAAGAAAGAGGGCCAATGGACGAGGATTCGCGCCTCTGCGCCGCGCTGCGGGCCTCCCTGCTCCGTGTCGCCTCTCCCTGCGCCGTGGAGTGGGTCGTCACCGGACGCTGGCCCGCACCTTCAGCACCGCGGGTGGAGATTCAGTGGCCGACCATCGGCACCGAAGGGCGGGGACTGTGACTGCTGCTGCGATGACGCTCCTCGACCTTGAGGCGTCGATCTACGCCGCCTATGCCCGCATGGTGCGCTTCCCTGCCGGCTGGACCCACGACCAACGCAACCAGTACCTCAGTGACCACGCCGGCTCCCTCGTTGATTGGGTGCTTGACGAATATGACGATCTCCTCGGCGACGGAATCATCACCTGTAGAACATCTGGCGACGACGATTTCGACGAGATGTGTGCGCGGACCAAAGACAATCGCGAATTTGTGCTGCGCCAAGCCCTCCACCTCCTGCCCGCCCAGATGCAGACGCCAGACGACAGTTACTTCGACTGAAATCTCTAGTGCCACTAGTGACGGAAACAGGGCCGCAGGCCGGTACTCCCGATAGAGAAGACGCGCCGCAGGGCGGCCTCTGCACCCCGGCCCTGTAAACCGTTGCGTGTTCTCCCATAAAGGGATAGGCGGCTGGTGATGTTGGCCCGCGCGGAGGAAAGGACGACCAGAGATGGCTGGCCGCATGAATGGGATTGAGCTGTTCGTCGATGAATCCTGTCGGACTGACTATCTGCTGTGCGCGGCGGTCGTCCCGGTTGGAGACATCACCGCGGCCCGCAAGATGATGCGCGAGCTGAAACCGAAGAACCGCGACCGCCTGCATATGAAGGCGGAGACCCGCAATCGCGGCCAGATCATCAGCAGGTTCATGGCCGCTCGCCCGATCAGCCAAGCGCACATCTTCACCGGCCACCTGCGCGGTACGAGCCGCACGCAGCGCGAAGTCCGCACCGAATGCCTACACGCCTTGGCCACTTACGCCGCCGATAACGCAGCCACGCGTATCTTGGTCGAGTCATGCTCGCAGGACAAGCAGGATCGCGACGCTCTAATAGGAGCGCTAGCGGCCAAAGGGGCCAGCGACCGCGTCCGGGTCATGCTCGACAAACCGACCGCGCACGAACTGCTGTGGGCGGCCGATCTTGTGGCCTGGGCATACGGTGTTGGAGGTGCAGCTCGCGAGGCGGTGAGTCCGCTGGTCACAGTCCACACACTGCTCTGACCAGGAGGAACGCGAAAGCCGGGCGACCAAGCAAAACGTGCTGGCTCCCGGCTTCACTTCCCCGACTCTTCGCCGAGGCCCCTTCAGCCTACCCGCTGATCAGCATCGCCACCAGGCATTGGTGTCCCGCGCCGCAGGGCGTTTAGCCCTGAGCGGGAAGGTCGAACACGGCGTTGAGCTCTGAGCGGTTGCGGACGTAGTCGAGGTAGCCGGCTTCGCGCTCGTCGTCAGTGTCGTAGTAGTCGCTGTACCGCTCCAACCAGCGGGTTTTGTCAGCTGCGTTCATGGTTCCCACGGTACGTCTCCGTTCTGACATTTTAGGTCTCGGTTTCCTTCATGACATGCCCTTCCTCGTACCGGCCGTCTTTGTGCGTGGTGGTGGTGGCTGTCAAGGCTCGACCGTGGTCGACCGCGTAGCGGCCGTAGGGCCTTGACAGCCACCACCACCACGTTCGCCACAATTGCGGCCGAGGAAGGAACGACCCGGCACAGACCTAACGGGCGGATGCGGCAATCGCGTCGGTGACCTGGTCGGCTAGAGCTTCGTCGGCCAGAAGCCGATCGACGAGTGCAGCCAAGACAGCCTGCCCGGTCACGCGCGCTAGTCCCAGGCGTTCGGCGGCCTGGCTTTGCCAGGCGTCGAGGGCGCGGTGTGCTGCTGGGGATAGGTCGACGGTGCGCCGCACGTGCTTTTGACGGACGGTGGCTGGCGGGGCGATAGGGGCTGTCGCGCGGGGTGCGGCGGTGTCATCGGTGGACGAGGCCGCCGGCGCTTTCGCGCGAAGCCGTTCAGCGTTGGCTTTGATCTTGTCGGCAGCGGTGCTCACCTGGTGTTCTCCCTGTTCGAAATACATCTACGCATGTCCGTATGTCCGTATGTCCGTATTTACTGGCCGTATTTACTGGGCGGCAACGCCGAGCAGTTCTGCCGCAATGTCGCCGTAAGCGGTAGCAGCCGCGTGCGTGATCGGCAGCCCAAACGCCTGGGCGTAGCGTTCGAGCCGGCCCACGGTTGGTCCGAGGACACGTACGCCGTCGTCTGCGAGCATCTGCCGGTATACGTCCGTGCTGGCCGCGTTCGGGACGGTGCGGGTTAGAACTACGGCCAATTGGGGTGGCTCGCCCGCGGCCAGGGCCGCGGCTTCGTCAACCAAGTCGCGGATCGCGGGCACTCGCGCGTATTCCATTCCCGTGGGCGCCATCGGCACCAGCACGTGCGTGGCAATCCTGATGGCCGACGCGACCACTCCCCGGCGTTCCTTCATGGGTGGCGTATCAATCACGACGGCGTCATAGCGGTCTCCCGTCACGCCCGGCAGCTTCCGATGTAGATCAGAGACCGGCATGCCGATGACCGGGACCGACCACTCCCCGGCTTCTGACCACGCAAGCAGGGATTCATTCTCGCCGTCAGCATCCACACCAATCACCGATAACCCGGCTTCTGCGAGTGCGTGCAACACGAAGGCAGCGGTTGTGGTCTTGGTTGACCCGCCTTTGAGATTGGCCACCACGATGGTCAGGACCGGCGACATAAGAGGGTCTCGATTCCGTAGTTACTGATGTACGGGTATCAGCATATCCGTACATCAGCAGATGAGCACGGACGCCGCGCGCTCGGCCCAGCATTCAAGTTAGCTACTCCGTAACTACGGATATACGGATTTACTGATCTATTCCGATGCTGCCAGATAGCGGTAGGCGGTGGCCCTGCCGATTCCGAAGGCTGCGGCGAGTTCTGTGACGGGTTCACCGGTGGCGGCTAGTCGGCGCAGCTGGTCTTGCCGCGCCGCGCTGAGCTTGTGCGGTTTGGTCACCGGTAGTTGGCGTGCCCGCCGAGCAGCCCGGGCGGCTGCCCGGCGTTCGCGGCCGAGTTCCAGCTCAAGTTCGGCCAGCGTGGCCATGATCGCTGCGACGGCGCGCCCCGTTGGGGTGGCGGTGTCGATGCCTTCGCGTAAGGCGCGCAACAGAATTTTCCGGTCCCCGAGATCGGTGATGGTGCGAGTGACCTCCGCGACGGATCGCCCGAGGCGGTCGATAGCGGCGACGATCACGGTGTCGCCATCGCGGGCGTAGGCCAGCAGCTTGGCCAAGCCCGGTCGGTGTGTGCCGGCTGCCCCAGAGAGGGTGTCGGTGAAAACTCGGGATGGATCGACCCCGGCGGCGGTCAGTGCGTCAAGTTGGGTGTCGAGGTCCTGGGCGGTCGTGCTGACCCGTGCGTAGCCGAGTGTCGCTGTCATGGCCGGCACTGTCTCATCGAGCACCGACAGCGGGGATTCGGGATAAGCGGCGTGAGACAACAAACGAGACGGCGCGAACTGGATCGACGGGGGAGGTATTCGGGCGTGAAGGCCCTGTCCCTTTTCTCTA
>CAZTAA010000195.1:0-4378 GCA_964611465.1 uncultured Mycobacterium sp.
GTGGTGGTCGGTGTGGTGGTCCACACCTTGGTCCGCGGCACCCAGGTGTAGGCCGGGTCCGGCACGAACCCCGGCGGCACCACCTGGGTGGACGGGGCGGGCTGTTCGGGTGGTTTGTAGGTCTCGTAGAGCCAGGCGGTGCCGAAGAACGCCAGCAGCAGCACGAACGTCGAGGTCCGGACGCGGCCCCAGAACAGATGGCCGGAACGGTCGCGGTGTTCCCCGTCGCTCCGCAGGGTCGGGTTCATCGGTGCCCCACCGGTCCCTGGGTTTCCTCCTCGGCGCCGGCGCTGGTCGCCGGGTGCACGATCGCGCCGACGTGACTGGTGCTCTCGGCCGGGGACACGATGCCCGCGCGCGCGAGTGCCGCGACCACCAGCAGGCGCAGCCGGCGCCCGGCCTCGAACTGCTTGCCCGGCAGGGTGCGGGCCACCATCCGGAGATTGACGGCGTCCACCTCGATGCTCTCCACGCCCATCAGCTGCGGGGCGTCCAGCAGCAGATCCTTGAGCTGGGGGTCCTTCAAAGCGGTGTCGGTGACTTCGTGCAGGACGTCGTTGACCTGGGCGAGGTCTGCGTTGGTCGGCACCGGGATGTCGACCACCGCGCGCGCCCAGTCCTTGGACAGGTTCAGCGACTTCATGATCTGGCCGTTGGGGATCGTGTACATCTCGCCGTCCGAGGTGCGCAGCTTCGTCACGCGCAACGTGACGTCCTCCACGGTGCCCATCGCCTCGTTGGAGGAACCCAGCGTCAGTTCGACGAGGTCACCGAACCCGTACTGCTTCTCGGTAATGATGAAGAAGCCGGACAGCAGGTCCTGCACGATGCGTTGCGCGCCGAAGCCCAGGGCCGCGCCGATCACCGCGGCCGGCGCCACCAGCGAGCTGATCGGGATCGCGAGGATGTCGGTGATCTCGACGAGCACCATGACGCAGATCATCGCGATGGTGACCCAGGAGATCACGGACGCGACGGCCTGCCGGTGCTTGGCGGTCTCCGAGCGGACCAGCGCGTCGCTCTCGCGGAAGTCGGCGTCGATGCGGCGGGTGATGCGCTGGGCGGCCCAGTTGACGAACCGGGCCATCAGGATCGCGCCGAGAATCAGCAGCAGGATCCGCAGACCGCGGGTGATGATCCACTCGCCGATCTGCCCGGCCCAGAAGTTGTGCCACTTCTGCGCCCAGTCGAATGCCAATGCGTTAGTCGTCATCTCTTCTGTTCCGCCAACGGATTCCGGCCTCCAGGAATCCGTCGATGTCTCCGTCGAGAACGGCGGCGGGGTTGCCGACCTCGTAGTCGGTGCGCAGGTCCTTGACCATCTGGTAGGGCTGCAGGACATAGGAGCGCATCTGCGTGCCCCACGAACTGCCGCCGTCGCCCTTGAGGGCGTCCATCTCGGCGCGCTCCTCTTGGCGCTTGCGCTCCAACAGCTTTGCCTGCAGCACCCGCATCGCCGACACCTTGTTCTGCAGCTGGGACTTCTCGTTCTGGCAGGTGACGACGATGCCGGTGGGAATGTGCGTCAGACGCACCGCCGAGTCGGTGGTGTTGACCGACTGGCCGCCGGGCCCGCTGGACCGGTAGACGTCGACGCGCACATCGCCCTCTGGGATCTCGATGTGGTCGGTGGTGTCGACGACGGGCAGCACCTCGACGTCGGCGAACGACGTCTGCCGGCGGCTCTGGTTGTCGAACGGGCTGATCCGCACCAGCCGGTGGGTGCCCTGTTCCACCGACAGCGTGCCGTACGCGAACGGCGCGTGGACGGCGAAGGTGGCGCTCTTGATGCCGGCCTCTTCGGCGTAGGACGTGTCGAACACCTCGACGGGATAGTTGTGCTGCTCGGCCCACCGGATGTACATCCGCATCAGCATCTCGGCCCAGTCGGCGGCATCCACCCCGCCGGCGCCGGACCGGATGGTGACGACGGCCTCGCGTTCGTCGTACTCACCCGAAAGGAGGGTGCGGACCTCGAGGGCCTCGATGTCGTCGCGCAGTTTGGCCAGTTCGGCGTCCGCCTCCGCCAGCTCGTCCGGACCACCCTCTTCGGCGGCCAGTTCATAGAGCACCGGCAGGTCGTCCACGCGCTGCCGCAGTTCCTCGACCCGACGGAGTTCGCCCTGCGCGTGGGACAGGTCGCTGGTCACCTTCTGCGCGCGGGTCTGGTCGTCCCAGAGCTTCGGATCCGACGCCTCGGCTTCGAGCTTCTCGATCCGGCCGCGCAGACCGTCGACGTCGAGCACCCGCTCCACCGTCGTGAGCGTGGTGTCGAGTGCACTGATGTCGGCTTGCCGGTCGAGATCCACGGGAGTTCAGGTTACCGGCGCGCGGGTTGGGCCCGACTTCCGGCGGGTGGGGTGCGTGACGTTTAACATCGGATTCGTAATCACTTCGAACAGCGCGCGCAGGCCTCAGCCCGGCCGGTACAGCCCGTATACCGGCCATTCGGCCTGCGCAATTCCGCCCCAGCCCAGAAAGCGTCTCCCCTATGCCTGTTGAGGCTGAGCCACGTCCCTACTATGTGGCGATCGTCGGGGCCGGTCCATCCGGCTACTTCGCCGCCGCCGCGTTGCTGAAAGCCGCCGACCAGAGCCCCGCGGGCCCGGTGGTGTACGTGGACATGCTGGAGATGCTGCCCACTCCGTGGGGTCTGGTGCGATCCGGGGTCGCCCCGGACCACCCGAAGATCAAGACCATCAGCGCGCAGTTCGAGAAGACCGCGAACCACGAACGCTTCCGGTTCTTCGGAAACGTCAACGTCGGCGAACTCGTCCAGCCGGCCGAGCTCGCCGAGCACTACGACGCGGTCATCTATGCCACCGGCGCGCAGTCCGACCGGCCGTTGGGCATCCCCGGCGAGGACCTTCCCGGCAGCGTGCCCGCGGTGGACTTCGTCGGCTGGTACAACGCCCATCCGCACTTCGCGGACATGTCGCCGGACCTGACCGGGGCGCGGGCGGTGGTGGTGGGCAACGGCAACGTCGCCCTGGACGTGGCACGAGTGCTGGTGTCCGACCCAAAGATGCTGAGCGAGACCGACATCGCCGACCACGCGCTGGACTCGCTGCACGGTCAGGGTGTCGAAGAGGTCGTCGTCATCGGCCGGCGCGGCCCGCTGCAGGCGACCTTCACCACGCTGGAGCTGCGCGAGCTCCACGACCTCGAGGCGATGACCGACGTCGACGTCGTCGTCGACCCCGCGGACTTCGCGGACATCTCCGACGAGGATCTGGACGCTGCCGGCAAGGGCGTCAAGCTGAACATGAAGGTGATGCGCGGCTACGCCGACGCTCATCCGGCTAACGCCAAGCGCCGCATCATATTTCGATTTCGTACCTCGCCGATCGAGATCGTCGGATCCGACCGGGTCGAGGGAATCGTCTTGGGCCGCAACGAGTTGGTCACCGACGCCGACGGCAAGGTGGTGGCCCGGGACACCGGCGAGCGCGAGGAACTGCCGGCCCAGCTGGTGATCCGCGCGGTCGGCTACCGCGGTGTCGCGCTGCCCGGCCTGCCGTTCGACGAACGCGCCGGCACCATCCCGCACACCGACGGCCGGATCCAGGGCAGCCGCAACGAATACGTCGTCGGCTGGATCAAGCGCGGGCCGTCCGGGGTGATCGGGAGCAACAAGAAGGACTCGGCCGACACCGTCGACACGCTGCTGGCCGATCTGGCCCGCACCGGGGTGCGCGACGTGCCCGCGGACTACGGCGCCGAACTGCAGCAGTGGCTGCAGTCGCGGCAACCGGAACTGGTGACCGACGAGCACTGGCAGTTGATCGACTCCCACGAACGCGCGGCCGGCGAACCGCACGGGCGGCCGCGGGTCAAGCTCACCGATGTCGAGGAGATGCTGCGGGTGGGGCACGCCTGATGGGCCAGTGGTCGCGCACCGAACTCGCGGACGCATTCGAACAACAGCAGGCGGTGGTCGGCGAGATCGGCCGATCGTGGGAGTGGTCGCGGTACGCCGACCTGTTCACCGCCGACGCCAGCTACGTCGAACACGCGATGGGGAATCTCTCTGGGCGCGAGGCGATTCGGGACTGGATCGTCCCGACCATGAACGCCTTCCCGGGTAGCGAGATGCCGCTGTACCCGGTGTCGTGGTCGTCGATCGACACCGAAAAGGGTTGGGTCATCGCCGAAATCATGAATCGGATGCGCGACCCCGGCGACGGCAGCGTCCACCAACGGCCGTGCATCACGATCCTGAAGTACGCCGGTGACGGGTTGTGGAGCTACGAGGAGGACGCCTACAACCCGATGAACTTCCTGGTGATGGTGCGGGACTACACGCAGACCTGCGCACGGCTGGGCACGTTGTCCGACGATGCGCGCGCCTTCGCGCAGAACATGAACTGGGAACTGG
>CAZTAA010000196.1:0-4280 GCA_964611465.1 uncultured Mycobacterium sp.
GCGTGGCCATGTGAGACAACGGGATTGACGCCGATCAGCATCAGGAAGTCGGCGTTGTCGAAGTCGGTTCGGCCGCTGAGCCCGATGAACCCGCCCACCAGATCCGAGATCAGCGGCTTGGCGGTGCCGTCGATGGTCAGCGGGCTGAACTTGGCCGGCGTGCCGATCGCCGCATGCAGGGCTTCGGCCATCCGGAAGCCGGCGCTCTCCATCGTGCTGAAGTAGAACGCCACCGACTCGGGACCGTGCCGGTCGATGATGTCCTTCAACCGTGTGCCGAGGTCATCGAGACAGTCGTCCCACGTGGTGTCCTGTAGACGACCGTCCACCCGCATCCGGGGCCGTTCGAGACGGTCCGGGTGGTGATGCAGCAGCGGCAGCGCCCGACCCTTCGCGCAGGTGTACCCGCGGGAGAACGGATGGTCCTGATCGCCGCGGACGCGCAGCACCCGGTCTCCGTCGACGTCGACGAGAATGCCGCAGACGGAGGTGCAGACGCGGCAGAAGCTGCGGACCGTTTGCATAGCGCCTCCCGATCGGAGCTAGCCGATCGGCTATTTCCTCAGCTGGCACGCTAGCCCGCCGGACACAGCGGTGCAATCACCGTGGCGGGCAATCCGATGCGCACACGAATAGTGCATTTCTCGCGCCCGGGCGCGCACGGGGTCGATACTGGTTCCGGTCGGGGAGGCGACTCGTTCTCTGAGGGGAAGACGTGAAAGTCATCGATTTCTCGGCGCGCAAGATTCCGCCGCACCAGATCACGGCTGCGGGTTACGACGGCGTCATCGCGTACGTGTCCGAATCCCGGCCCGGAAGCAATTTCGGCACCAAGCCCGTCGGCCGGCAATACGCCGACGCACTGCGGGCCGAGGGCCTGCATATCGTCAGCAACTTTCAGTACGGCAAGCCCGGCAGTTCCACGCCGTCCGACTTCACCCGGGGGTTCGAGGGCGGTGTCGCCGACGCACAGACCGCACTGAGACTTCATGGCGAGGCAGGCGGGCCTGACCACGCACCGATCATCTTCAGCATCGACGAGGACATCGACCTTCGCACGTGGAATGACATCGCGGTGAACTGGTTCCACGGCATCAACTCCGTTCTCGGAGTCGACCGTACCGGCATCTACGGGCACTCCCGGGTGTGCGCGTGGGCAATCGAGGACGAAGTGATCGGACGGTCGACGACGCCCGGGCGGACCTGGGCCTGGCAGACCAGAGCCTGGTCGCAGGGCGAGCGCGAGCCATCCGCGGTGTTGTTTCAGGCCGTCATCGACACGCCGTCGAACCCCGGCCCGGTCGTCTCCGGCGTCCATGTCGACGTGAACGACGTCCTTGCCCCCGACTTCGGCCAGTGGCACCTCGACCGGTCGCCGTCGGGATCCGCGGTACCACCGAAGTTCGACGAGAGCGACGAGATCCGCAGTCCGTACTCTGGGCCGCGGCTCGCCGATGTGCTGTGGTTCGTGCTGCACACCGAGGACGGTGACAGCGGCTCGGCGCGGAACCTCGCCCGATACCTGTCCAACAACGACCGTCAGGTGTCCTACCACTACACCGTCGACAACGACGGTCACGTCTACGACGTCGTGGATCCCGCGTTGCGGGCAAATTCGGTTTTCGAGCCGGGCAATTCGCGGTCGATCAATCTCGCGTTCGCCGGTTCGAAGGCGAACTGGTCGCGGCAGACCTGGTTCGACCGGATGCAGCGCGGCATGGATATCGCCGCCTACATCGCCGTTCGCGACGCCCGCCGGTACGGCCTGCGGC
This sequence comes from uncultured Mycobacterium sp., assembly GCA_964611465.1. Classification (GTDB taxonomy): domain Bacteria; phylum Actinomycetota; class Actinomycetes; order Mycobacteriales; family Mycobacteriaceae; genus Mycobacterium. The sequence continues at coordinate 1,773 of CAZTAA010000196.1, forward strand.
CACAGGTGATCAGCCGAGCGCAGGCGGACCGGTGGGAAAGCGGAATAACCGACCACGGTGCCATCGTGGAAGCGACCCACGTGGGTGACCACACCGATGTCGGGCCGGGGTTCCCATGGGACTACTTCATCCGGAAGGTCGACGAATACGCCAGCGGCCGTGTGCAACCGGCCGATATCGCGGTCCGGCCGCCGTCGACGTTGCCGGCGGCCCCGCTGGTTCCGGGGGCGGTGGATCCGCATGTGACCTCGGTGCAGCGCCGACTGAACGACCGGACGCATGCCGGATTGCTCGTCGACGGCGAGTTCGGGGACATCACCCGTCGTGCCGTCGCGAAGTTCCAGAAGAGCCGCGGCCTCACCGGCAGCGGCGAGGTAGGGCCGACGACGTGGAAGGAGCTGTTCTGGGACGGATTCGGCGGCGCGGCAAGAGAAGTCGTCTCGGCCGCCGATTTCCACTCCTTCGTGACACCGGAGACGGCCAAAGCCGTCGAGGAAACCCAGACCGTCCGGGAGGCGGCGGTTCCGTTGGGGGCCGCGCCGTACCGCATGGTGACCGGCCCGGGCATCACCTCGTCGGTCCACATGGAACTCGCGGACCTCGGCATCATGAGGTGGGATCCCGATCGGCGGGCGATCGCCGCGATGTTCGGCGACAATTTCAGCTTCAGCTGGGGCCAGGACTGGCAGTCGCCGTCGATCGTGATGTACGACGAGAACTTCAACGTCCTCGGGATCCCGGGGCAGGGCAACAGGATCGCGGCGAATCAGGGCCGCCGCCAACTGTGGCCGTACGGTCACAACAATCCGGACTACGACACCGTGCTGCCGTGCGACTTCATTAAAGTCGGTGACTGGTGGTACGTGGCGGTGATGCTGAGCAAGGGCAAGCTGGATGTCGAATACCCACCTGCGCAGTTCGTGACGGAGTTCTGGCGGTCGCGCGACCTGTTGAACTGGCAGTGGACGGGCCCGTATTTGGATCATCGGGTCCCGGGGCACCCGGGTAATACCATGCTGACGTTCGACCAGATCGGAGACTACGTCTACATCTTCGGCACCGGCGGCCTTGCCCGGACGAAGCCGGTGTGGATGTGGCGTAACAAGGCCAGCGAGTTTCCCCACGGCTTCTGGGAGCCGTGGGGTTGGGACGGATCCCGTTGGGACTGGGGCATTCCGAACGAGCGGACGCCGATGCTTCAGGGCGCCTACGGTGAGTTGTGCTTCCGCTACGTCGACGGAAACTGCGTGCTGTCCTACCTGGAGGGCGGCCGAATGACGGCCAGGACGGTCAAGTTCCCCGAGGACAACTGGCAGGATGGCGCCAACGTCGTGGACTACGTGACCGCCTGGGAGATCCAGAACCTGTATGGGGGATACATCGCTCCGTCGAGCCATCTCAACGAGCCGGGCGGCATGAAATTCTTTGTCAGCCAGTGGATCGACAAGTGGAACTACCGGGTCTATCTCGTGGAGGGCACCCTCTTCGCCAAAGGTCCGCTCGCGCGAACGCTCGACGCCGAAGCACTTGGCATACCGACGTTCGACAAGGAACTCTCGGTCATCGAAGAAGATGACGACAGGTTCCCGCTCCCCAGTGGCCACTACTGGGGCCCGCTCGACGGGCCCGACGAGTCATGGTCGAATCTGGCCGGAACCGAGCCGCAGTACTCCCTCGACGGCCTCGCGCGCTGGCAGAAGGCGATCGGGATAGATGACTCGGGTGTCCACGACGACGCGACCAAGGAAGCCGCGGCGCACCTGCAGTACGTCATGGGCTGGATGCCCTCCCTGCCGGGAGGGTTGCGCGGCGTGGTCCGGGAACAGGAGTGGGACAAGGTGATTCGCGACGGGTGGCGGATCCCGGTACCCGCGAAGCCGGCCGCCGTCGGTTCGCCGGCCGGCTATGACATCGGTTGGTATCCGGGTCCGGGCTACACTCCCGGGCACGGCGACTATCTTCGGATCTACCTGCACACCACCGAGAATCAGGACTGGATCAGCAAGGCGGAGGATGTCGCGGCGGGTCAGGCGATCCGACAGGACGGCAGCTATCACTACGTGATCGATGACTACCACATCATCAACACGGTGCCGGTCGCGGACACCGCCTGGGGGCTGCACCTGGACAACCCGGTCAGCGTCCAGATCGCGATGGTCGGCACGTCGGGAGAAGTCGGCTGCTGGCAGGCAAAGAAGAACCCCAACGTCGAGACCGCACCCAAGACCGAAGCGCAATGGCTGGCGCACGCCGCCATGCTCGACATGGTCGCCTACACGATCGCCAAGGTCGCAACGGAGCACGACATTCCGCTACGGTGGTGCGACATCGACGACGTGGGCGCGAACCGGCGAGGCGTGAGCAGCCACTACAACTACTCCTACGGGTCGGCGGCGCTGCACGGCGCCAAGGACACCTCGCACTGGGATGTGCCGCCGACCTTCCCGGCCGACGCTGTGCTGGCACTTGCGAAGAAGTACGCGAGCGGTATGGAACGGAAAAGCGCTG
>CAZTAA010000197.1:0-4243 GCA_964611465.1 uncultured Mycobacterium sp.
ACATCTCCGTCAAGCTGATCCAGCCCGTCGCCATGGACGAGGGCCTGCGCTTCGCCATCCGCGAGGGCGGCCGCACCGTCGGCGCCGGCCGGGTCACCAAGATCGTCAAGTGACGATCTGACGCATCGCGACAGCGGCGCTCACCTTCGGGTGGGCGCCGCTTTCGTTTGCGCGGCCCCGCCGCACAACCAGTTTGCGCAGACGACGCGACCGGCGGGCCGCCCGGCGATACCGTGTACTGCGGGATCAACGGGTCGGGAACGTTGGAAGGGCGGACGGATGCTGGCGCGGTATCTCAAGGCGCAGGGGATGGTCCTGCTGTTCGGCGGCCTGGTCGGGCCGATCTTCCTCATCGTGTACTTCTCGCTCGGCTCGTTCGCGCGGCCGTACATCGGCTGGATGTTCTGGGTCGGCCTGTTGATCACCGCGGGCGACGTCCTGGCCGCGCTGTGGCTGGCCAACAACGGTGCCAAGTCCGCGGTGCGGCATGAGGAACTGTCTCAGCGCGGCGTGCTGGTGCTGGCCCAGATCACCGGCATCTCGGACACCTCCTGGTTCGTCAACAACCAGCAGATGATCAAGGTGAACCTGCACTTCGAGGTGCCCGGGCAGCCCGGCTTCGACGCCCAGGAGACGATGGCGTCGAGCCCGACGCGGATGCAGATCCTCAACGGCCACCAGCTGGTGGCGCTCGTGGAGCCCGGCACCCAGAAGTACGAAATCGACTGGAACGCCAGCGCCCTGATCGCCGGGGCGGTACCGGCGCAGTTCACCGTCGAGGAGGACCACCGAACCTATGACCTGCGTGGTCAGGCCGGTCCGCTGATGGAGATTCTGCAGATCCTGCGGGCCAATGGCATCCCGTTGGGTGGCAACATCGACATCCGCTCCAATCCCGTTGTGCGCCAGCAGGTGACGGCCGTGGTGCGCCGGGCGGGTGGTGCCGCGCCCGCTGCCGCCGCCGCGCCGCAGCCCCCCGCCCCGGCGGCCTTCATGCCCCAGATGCCGACGGTCACCACATCGCAGCGGCTCCAGGAACTCGAGACCCTGCGCGCCACCGGCACCATCTCCGAGGCCGAGTACACCGCCAAGCGACAGCAGATCCTGTCCGAACTCTGAGCGTTTTGATGCGTCCGCGGACCCATCTTGCTTAACTGACGGAGGCGTCACCGCCGCACCGGTTCCACTCGGCGGCCGACGCGCGTCCGGTCCAGCGGAGCAGCGAGGTAGCGGAGGTTCAGTAGATGGTTGAGCCGTCCGAAACCCCGCACGCGCGAGCGGCATCGCTGCTCGACGCGCTGATCCCCCTCGTGGTGCTTGCGGTGTTGATCGCCGGTTCCCTGATGCTGTTCGGGCTGCACGCGCTTGACGGGCCGATCCAGGTTGCCCTGATCGTCTGCTGCGCGGTGGCGAGTCTGATCGCGCTGAAGAACGGCCACTCCTGGACCGTCGTCCAGGAGGCCGGGCAGGGCGCCATGTCCTCGATCACCAGCGCGGTGTTCATCCTGCTGGCCGTCGGTGCGCTGATCGGCACCTGGAATCTCTCCGGCACCATTCCGACGCTTGTCTACTACGGCATTCAACTACTTGCGCCGAGTTACTTCTACATTGCCGCGGCGGTGATATGCGGTCTGGTGGCCATGTCGATCGGAAGTTCGTGGACCACTGCAGCAACCGTCGGCGTCGGGTTGGTGGGTATCGCCAACATGCTCGGAGTTTCAACGCCGATCACCGCCGGTGCCGTGATCTCCGGTGCCTACCTCGGGGACAAACTCTCGCCGTTGTCAGAGACGACGATCCTCACCGCGCAGATGGTCGAAATCGATCTCTCCACCCACATCCGCAACCAGGCGTGGACGTCGGTGCCGGCGTTCATGCTGGCCGCGTGCGTATTTGCGGTCCTCGGGGTGGCTGGTCCGGCACCGATCGAGACCGTCGGAGAGGAGATCGAACTCGCCAAGCTCAGCGAGATCTTCTGGATCAACCCGCTGAACCTGCTGCCACTGGTCCTGCTGGTGGTGCTGTCGCTGCGTAAGGCGCCGGCATCGCTGGCGCTCCTGGCGTCAGCGCTGTTCGCCGGCGTGCAGGCGACAATCCTGCAGCGTGACGTGGTCACGGGGTTCGTCGCGGCGATCCACGGCAGTTCGAACGCGTTCGTGGGCGGAATCCAGGCGGTGTGGAAGGCCATGGCCAACGGGTTCACCATCGACTCCGGGATCGGTGAGATCGACAGGCTGGTCTCGCGTGGCGGCATGGACGCCATGTTGCTCACCATCTGGCTCATCATCGCGGCAGTCACGTTCGGGGCACTGCTCGAGCGGTTCGGATTGATCGACCGACTCATCAGTCCGTTGGTCGCGCGGTCGAAGACGACCGGCCGCCTCTACCTCTCCGTCTTCGCGTGCTGCCTCGGGCTCAATATCGTGGCCGGCGATCAGTACATCGCGCTGGTGCTACCGAGCCGGATGTTCCGCCTCGAGTTCCGGCGACGCGGGCTGGCCGCGCAGAATCTGTCGCGCCTGGCCGCCGACAGCGGCACCGTCACCTCGGCGCTGGTGCCGTGGAACTCGTGTGGTGCCTTCATGGGTGCGGTCCTGGGCGTCGGCACCCTGTCATATCTGCCCTTCGCGATCTTCAATATCGCCAGCCCCCTACTGAGCGTGCTCTATGGTTTCACCGGTTTCAAAGTCGTCAGGACGTCGACCACCGAGAGCGCTGGGAGTGATTGATGGCCACCAAGGAGTCCGCGGCGACACAATCCGACAAGGTCAGCCTGCCCACGCTCACCGCCATGGTGGTCGGGTCGATGATCGGGTCCGGCGTCTTCCTGCTCCCGCGACGCTTCGGCCTTGAGACCGGGGTGGCCGGTGCGCTGATCGCGTGGGCGATCGCCGGTGCCGGGATGTTGATGTTGGCGTTTGTGTTCCAGCGACTGGCCACCCGCAAGCCCGAACTCGACGCCGGACTCTTCTCGTACGCCAAGGCCGGGTTCGGCGACTATATGGGCTTCAACTCCGCGATCGGGTTCTGGGCCTCGGCCTGCGCCGGGAACACCTCGTACTGGGTTGTGATCATGACCACGGTCGGGGCCCTCTTTCCCGCCCTCGGCGCCGGCGACACCGTGCTCGCCGTGCTGCTGTCGTCCGCCGGGGTCTGGCTGTTCTTTTACCTGATCATGCGCGGGGTCAAGGAAGCGGCCGTCATCAACCGGATCGTCACCTACGCCAAGGTGGTTCCCATCCTGGTGTTCATCGTGATCGCGGTGATCGCGTTCAAGGGCGGTGTCTTCGCCGACAACTTCTGGGGCGGTGACGGAAACTACTCGTGGACATCGCTGTTCGAGCAGGCCAAGGGCACGATGCTGATCACGGTGTTCGTATTCCTCGGGATCGAGGGCGCCAGCGTGTACTCGCGGTTCGCCCGCAAACGCGAGGACGTCGGTAAGGCCACGGTGATCGGCTTCCTTTCCGTGCTGGCGGTTTTCATGCTGGTGACGTTGTCGTCGTACGGGGTAATGCCGCAATCCGAACTGGCCGGTATGGCCCAACCGTCGATGGCCTCGGTCCTGGAGTCGATCGTCGGGCCCTGGGGGTCGGTCTTCATCCGGACCGGCGTGGTGTTGTCGGTGCTCGGCGCCTACCTGGCCTGGACCTTGATGGCCGCCGAGATGCTGTTCATCCCGGCCAAGTCCGAGGATATGCCGCGGTTCCTGAGCCGGGAGAATGCGCACGGCGCACCGGTTCCGGCGTTGTTGATGGCCGGTGGCCTGGTTCAGTTGCTGCTGATCCTGTTGCTGTTCGCGTCCAACGCGCTGGACTTCATGCTCGACCTCACCGCCGCACTGTCACTGGTTCCCTACCTGCTGGCAGCCGGGTACGCGCTGAAGCTCACGATCACGCGGGAAACCTACGAAGACCGGCGACCGTTGGTCGGCGACATGGTGATCGCCATCGTCGCAACGATTTACACCCTGTTCCTGCTCTACGCGGCGGGATGGGATCATCTACTGCTGTCGTGCATCCTCTACGCGCCGGCGGCGATTCTGTATTGGATGGCGCGGCGGGAACGTAACCTTCGGGTCTTCACCCCCGCCGAAGCTGTCCTTTTCCTCGTCATCGTGGCCGGAGCGGTGGCCGGGGTGGTATCACTTGCGACCGGCGCGATCCAGATCTAGGCAAGGAGATCGACACATGAGTAAGCCCTCGGATGACTACGGCGTGCACTCCGAAGTCGGCACGCTGCG
>CAZTAA010000198.1:0-4176 GCA_964611465.1 uncultured Mycobacterium sp.
ATCGACACCGCCACCCCGACCGGCCGTGCCGTCGCCGCCATCATGGCCACCTTGGCTGAACTGGAGCTCGAGCTCGGCCGCGAACGCCGCGCCGCCTCACGTGAATCACGGCGGTCCCGCAGCCTGCCGGCGACCAAGCCATCGAAGCTCAGCGCTGATCGCCAAGAGCAGCTACGGCGGCTGGCGGCCACCGGTGAACCGGTCGCCGAGCTTGCCGCGGCCTTCGGCATAGGCCGCGCGACCGCATACCGGTACCTCGCTGCAAGCCGAAAGTAGGTAATCATGCATACCTGCATGATTACCTACATGTAAGATTACATGTAGACATGTTTGTTGACGGGCGGTAGGCTTCTGCTATGACTGTTTCCGCAGATGAACGGTGTGAAATCGTGGCGATCGCACTGCAAAAAGGCGGTGTCGGCAAGACGACCACCACCATCAACCTCGCTGCAAACCTGGCAGCGATGGGGTTGCGAGTTCTCGTCATCGACATGGACCAGCAGGCCCACAGCACGAAGGGTCTCGGCATCGAACTCGGCGACGACGATGCCTCGATGTACGAGGTACTGCACCCGGATAGGACCATGCGCGTCCCGCTGGCGAAGGTCATCCGGCCGAGCCAGTTCGGAATCGATGTCGCGCCCGGTCACCTCGCCCTCAAGGAGCTCGAGCGCACCGGCCTCGGATCAGGTGGCCAGCTGCGCCTAGCGCGCCAACTCGACGACACCGAGGGTTACGACTTCGTGCTGATGGACTGCCCACCGGCGCTGGGGGAGTTAACTACGGCGGCGCTAGCGGCCGCCGATTACGTCTTGGCGGTCCTTAAAGCCGGACCCGATGAAGTCGACGGCCTGGTCGAACTCGGCAACGCCGTCCTCGATATTCAGGAGACGCTCAACCCGGACGTGGAAATCCGGTATGTGCTCCTGGCTGACTTCGACGGTAATCCCAAGGCCAGCAAGGACGTTCGCGCACAGCTACGCGCCGACTGGGGCGAGTGGGACGCCGGCGGCGCATACCTAGGCGAAATTCCACACACCGTGCGCGTGGTGGAGGCCAAGGGCAAACGCGTGCCCGTTCACGTGCACGCCCCGACCAGCACAGCGGCAGTGGCATACCGAGAGATCGCCGAACGCATCGCGGCTAGGAGGCAAGCAGCATGAACGCAGCAGCGAAACCCACCGGTCTCCAGGTCGGCTCCACCCGGCCCTTGTCGCGCGCCGAACGGCGGGCAGAAGCCGCCCGAGTGAAAGCCCAAGAAGCACCCGCCACACCGGCAGCAGCACTCAGCCCGCCGCCGCAGGACAACGACGGTCCGCCAGTCCCGGTCGTGAGCCCCGAGCAGGAGAACGAGGCCGTCGAGCCGCTGCCAGTACGGCTGAAAGCCCGCCAACGGAAAGCGAAAAACCCCTTCGCCACGCAGCTGCACTCAGGAACCCTGGCCCGGCTCGAATGGATCAAGGCCCGCGGATACGTCATCACCGACACAGTCGATGAGGCGATCAATGTCTACCTCGATAACGCCGGCATCCCCAGGCCAGATCACAACGACCGCATGCCCGGCTGAATTAGGTGCCGTGCCCTTCCTCGCCGCCAATTGTGGTGAACGTGGTGGTGCTGGCTGTCAAAGGCCAACGCCGCTACGCGGTCGACCACGGTCGAGCCTTGACAGCCAGCACCACCACGCACAACGCGGCCAGTACGAGGAAGGGCATCCGCGAGAACGCTCACAGCTGGTCAGGCTATGTGAGTGGGGACGTGCACCCATGCCAGTTAGCGTCTCTGCCCATGCGAGTAGGTGTGTACATCGACGGATTCAATCTCTACTACGGCGGTCGCGGGCTGTGCGGGAAAGGCACCCCCGGGTGGCGGTGGCTCGACGTGCGTGCGCTGGCCACGCGGCTGGTCACCGCCCACTCGGTCTGGACCGGGGCCACGATTGAGCGGGTGGTCTACTGCACGGCGGTGATCTCTGGTGCCGACAACCCGGTGGGCAACCGTGAGCAAGACGCGTACCTGAGGGCGCTGCGGCGGTCCCACACTGCTGATCGCGTCGAACTGGGCAACTACGTGCACCGGGTGGCGCGGGCTCCGCTAGCCACACCGGACCGCAACGGCCGCCCGGTCCTGGCCCACCCTGGCGGGCCGCTCATGATCAAGGACGGCACCGGCCAGGACGACCCCGCCGCTGTGTTCATGGTGTCCACAGCCCGCCGCGAGGAAAAAGGCTCAGACGTCAATGTCGCCGCACACCTGCTGCTCGACGTCCTGGAGCAACGCATTGACGCGGCCGTGATGATCAGCAATGACAGCGATCTGAAATTTCCGGTTCAGACGGCGCGCGATCGGGTGCCAGTGGGGACGGTCAACCCGTCGCGCAGCCATACCGCGGGCAAGCTGCGCGGCTCACCGGCTGACGGGGTGGGTAATCACTGGTGGTACCAGCTCACCGCGGCCGACTTTCAGGCCTGCCAGCTCCCCGACCCCGTTGCCGGGGTGCAAAAGCCGCCGCCCTGGTGACATACCCGACAAGGGAGGGGAATTGCGTGGACACAACCTGCGTTGCATAATTGCGTCATACCACCCGGCCCTACTGGGGCCGGGTTTTTTTCATGTCCTTCCTCTTCCTCGCCACCACAGTTTGGGATGAACGTGGAGGCAACCGCTCGCTGTATGAGGGGTCAAGGCAAGTGCAGGACGTACACTCAAACTTCCGAAGTCACGAACTAAGAAGGTGCTCGGAAAGTGGCGACAAAGGACACCACCCCCAGCTCGTCACGTCCGGGTGATGCCATCACGCCGGGTGAATGGGTCCGCTACGACCAGCTTGAGCGGAAAGAAACCCGCCTGCGCCCCGATCAGTACAACTCACTGAGCGAGCTCAGCCGTGCCCTCAACCGCCAACGTCACGGTCGCGGCGAGCGGATCACCGAAAACACCCTCATCAGAGTGGCGATCGACCTCCTACTCAAGCGAGAAGCAGAGCTGGCCGGCACCACCGAGGCCGAACTGCGCGCGTCACTCGGGCTCTAACTGGTCCCGTCTCCCGACCCTTACCTGCGCACCACTTGCTCAGTACATACAAACTCTGTAAGTTCGTAGTTATCCAGGCAGGTCCGCGCCGAGAGGGGGACGCGATGCTCGACGACCTTCTCGCTGCGCGGGCAGCCATAGCGATCTGCGAGCGCCTTCTCGACAATCCGGACGATCCCGATGCCCTCGACGCCGCGCGTCAACTCATCGACGACAACATGCACTGGGTGAAGCTGGGACGCCAGCTATTGGATTCAGCACCCGACTGACTGGGGGATTGCGCTTGATCTACGAAATCTCTCCGGGCATCGGCGTGTCGCGGTTTTCGCAACCATCCTCGATGCCAGGGTGTGCGTATGGCCCGTCCAAGCAAAGGTGACCGCGCGTATCACATGGTGAAATTCCATCCGGCCGTATTGCAGCGCCTCGTCGATAAGGCCACCGACGCTGGCGTGTCCTCGGTGTCGCAATATGGCGCCGACGTTCTTGCTGCGCATGTCGGGATGCCTGAGCATGTCCGGGAACTGAACCAAACACCGATCAGTGCTGCCCGCAAGATCGATCCTCTTCACGGCGACACCCGAGGCCGCTGCATGATCCGTCCTCACCGCGAGGTTTCTGAGCGGCTTATCCGCCAAGCCCCTAACCACAAAGTCTCGCCGTATATCGCCGACATCCTCGCTGTGCACGTTGGGCTCCCCGAATACGCCCGCCTCATTGACCATGAGGAGGTTTTGCCGCTGGCGATGTGAACCCCAAGCCCGGCAGATTCCTTATGTCTTGTGCGACCGCTCGGCCGGGCAGATGTGACAAATTCATAGGTTTGCGGACCCACCGCTGATACGACGAAGGCCCCCGTAGGGGCCTTGTCTGAGGGTCCGAACCGAGTTGGCGCTCGGTTCCGGGTCCGCACCCGTTGCCCCTGAAAGGGACTTGTCTGACTGACTCGTCTCACGGTAGCGCATGTGCTGCGTCTCGACCAGATTCGCCGCGCATCTGGCGTACAAACCGTGACCAACACACCGCCGGCGAACGTTGCCGCCGGCCCATTACCCCCACACCGCCGACGTACCGCGGCTGTACCCCGACCGTGCGCCGGCGCGGTGTTATCCGCACCACCGGCACCGCCGAGGTGTTGGCGAT
>CAZTAA010000199.1:0-4140 GCA_964611465.1 uncultured Mycobacterium sp.
CGAGGCCGACGAGCACGCCGGCCACGGCCACCACGGCCACGCGCACTAGGTAGTCCAGTACGAAGGCACCCCCGGTCCCGCTTTGGACCGGGGGTGCTCTCGTCTGTAGGTGTCAGTCCAAACCGGCCTGCCCCTTTCGGGCCTCATCTGTCGGACCGCTCACTTACAGTTTTGAGTCGGGGCTGGGACCAAAGGGGACAACACTCAATGACGTTTGCCGAAGGCGTTGCCAATCTCGCTAAGAAGATCCGCGATACCCGGTCGGTCATCGAGACCGAAGAGGCGACCAAGACGGCGTTCATCATGCCGTTCATCTCCAACGTCTTGGGCCGAAATAGGGCTTGCTCAGTTGCTCAGGGAGGCGTCAGCGGAAGGGGGCGTCGTCGTTGTCTACTGCCACGGCAGCGGACCTCCGGCAGGGGATAGCTTCCTGCTGCGCTTCGCCGTACGCGGCAAACGCATCGGGACCGGCATTGTTGTTGAGCCGGCGGGCTGCGGCATCGACCGCAGTTTTCTTAGCCCGCTCTAGCGCCGAGAGCCCCGCGCCGGGCTCGGGTGCGAGTAAGAGTTGCTCAGCGAGTTCCCTAATCTTGGCGTCGGCGTTGGCCGCCGTGACATCTTCAATCTTGAACACCGGGGCATAGCCAACTTCGATGTAGCGGACGGCTTCAAACACTTCGACGGCTGTGGCGAGTTCCTTCGGCAGCTTGATACCAAGCCCCGGCCAACGGGCCACCATGTCAGCGATTTCGGTCTGGTTGAACATATTTCCTCCTGGGGAATAGGCACCTGGGCCGACCTGGCCCAGGGCATAAATGAGGCCCGCCCGGCATCTGACCGGACGGGCCGAAAATGGTGCGGGTGGTGTTAGTCGTCGTCGGTGACTTACCCGCCAGCTAATGCCGCTGCCGGCTCCACGATGTCAACGGGCGGTGTGCATCTGGTGACCGGAATACCATGCTCGGCTGCGGTAGGTCCGGGTCCGGCCAGGCTGTATTTGCGGCCTCCCCGACATTGCCACCGCCGTGGCAGTTTCAGTGAAATCGGCCAGATTTCTGGCTGATGCAACTAGCCATGCGGGTGGCGGCGGTTGCCGCGCAAATGCAATGCAGCCCTGTGTCTAGTGTGCCGTGGTCTGCGGGTAGAAGGGCGGTTGCCACCGAATCTCGCCCTGATCTGCGCCAGTCCATTCGCCATGAACCGAGTCCGTCCAATCTCCCTGGGTACCGTCGTCGTCCATCACTCCGTGCATTCGGTCGGGGTCAGTTTCCCCCTTTAGATTGGTCGACGATCCGACTATTGCGTCACCGACGCAGCCACTGCCGGTGACATAGCAGGCATCGGACTGAACGACATGTTCGTCGCCGCTGGTTCCATCAGGGTCGGCGTGAGCGGGTGCCGCGAAGATCAGAGCAGTGGCAACGGTGATCGCTATGCGCTTCATCAGGGCTTCCTTCTGTTACCTGTGAGCTGGAAGCATACTCATGCACAGCTATTGCGCTAGGCGTAGCTAGACGCTTAACGTAACGATCAGATAACGCAATATGGTTCGGACGTACCAAATAGTGGTTATTGGGCCGCAATTCTTCGATGTCAGCCCTTCTAGCCCAACTGGATCGTGCTAGCTAGGCTCGCCTAGCTGCTCCGGTTACTACAGGTCGCGCGGTACCTTGCGGGGTGATGGCTGAGAATTGGGCGCAGTACGTGCGGCGGGCCACTGAAGGCACCACCCAGGTGCAACTCGCCCTCGTCACAGGCGTCGCGCAGACCGCTATCGGTCGGTGGTTGCGAGGGGAGACAGCGGCGCCGCGCGCCGAGAGCGTCGTTGCGTTCGCCCGAGCCATCGGCAAGCCGCCCGTCGAAGCCTTGGTGGCAGCCGGCTATCTGACGCCGCGAGAGGCAGCGCAGCGTATCGAAGTTACCCGCGCTCTCAACGACTACAGCACGGACGCACTGCTCGACGAGTTACGCCGTCGTACCGTCGGCGGCGGGTGATTGCAGCGATTGGTGGTCGAAACAGCGGCACAGAAGGTCTATCAGCGCAAGCCTGTCTTCCACCGTCAGTAGTGATGCGTCTGCGGTCCGCAAGAGTTGCCTGAACTCGTCGAACTTCATTCGGCGCCCCCCAGGGATAGGTAACAGACCATCCGGCTGTTTTTTCAAGCCGTGGGCAATATTGAGACACGGACAGCGGGTTGTCCACAGGTACCCCAAATTGGACCGACTACGGGAAATCCCTCCGCCGACGCCCCTCCTCGTTGGCGGTCCTTCGTGGGTGCTGATGTCTGCCCGGCCGGGCAGCCCTGCGCGGCACCATCCAATTGAAAGCCCGGCAGTCGCCCACCGTTCATACCCGTTTTTCAGTTGTAGTCGGGACGTATCAGGTGGGTAGTGCCGCTGCCGAGCGCCACGATGTCAACGGGCGGTTGCGATCTGGTGACCGGGCACCGTTCGACTGGTCCGCGATCTAGTGGAGTTCACGTTCTTAATTGGAGTCGGCACCGGCTGGCTTTTTCTCGATGGCCTCGCAGGCGTATCCGTCTCCGTCCCAGTCGAGTTAGGCCCGATAGGCGGGGTCGGTCTTGGGAATGGCGTACTCCCCGGCTGCGTTGGCTTCGCTGCAATCTGAGTAAGTGGGCGCTGCGTAGGTATACGGTGCTGCGCCGATGACGACAAAAGTTGCACTAACGTGCAATCCCGTTACGAACATCATCTTGTAAGTCATTTGTCTATCTCCCCTTGTCGGCAGGCAAATGAGAATAGCTTCTCCCACTTGCCACTTTGCGTTATCCAGAAAATTCGCAAAGAGGTCCTCCGATTTATCGACGGCGTCAATAATTATGTGTCGGATGCGTCAATAATCTGGACGCTTCCGATTCATCGGATGCGTCAATAAGGCTGGCCCTACCTGCGGCGAAGGTTGAAAAAGAAAGCTTTCCACCTCGTAATTCTCCGTTAGTCCGATCCAGTATGAACGCGGTGTTAACGTGTCGATTGAGGCGTTAATTGGTTGGAATGCCGTTGACGTTGTTGTTCAAATTGCAAGGACGTGGCAGACAATGTGGTCTAACCATCGAGCAATACAAATAGATGAGCGCGGGCAAGCGGTCGCGGGGATCGCACTCGTATTTCTCACGGTCGGCACCGCTGCTATCGGTGGAGTTCTGGCCATCGCTACGGCCAACGCCGATGACTGCACAGTCGAGCACCCCAATCTGTCGTTACCCATTTTTCAGACGCCCGTCTTTAGCACTCTGCACGCAAACAACCAGTCTGTGCTTGACTGTGGCGCTGGAGAATCGGGCTCTGTCGATGGACACAGCGGCAACGTCGCGACTGCAGGTGTGGAGGATTACGACGGCACCCAGGGTGAAATGTGCGGCGCAACAGCACCATTTTCCGTTCCGCGCTGTTAGCGCCGCCGACGGACCCGAGCAGCACGCCAAGCGAAGGGCTATCCGCGTTCGCATTTCACGCCGCTTGGTCGCCCGGCAGACGATCCGGCACTTGAAGGTACTCCGCGAGGTACGGATACATTCCCACCAACCGCGGCCAGAGTTCGGCCCGTTCATCGGCGGTGCCTAGGCGGCTGTCACCGGCACCGTGATGTTGCCGACCAGTGCTTAGGCATCAGGGTTGGCCTGAAGGTTCAACCACCACGCAGGGTTCTCATCGCTTCTCCCGTACGCGGCTGCGATGACGAACCGGCCATTGTCTTTGACGTACCCAGCGGAACAACCGTGGATTTCCCCGTCTTGCGGCCCGGTGACGGCCAGCACCAGCATCGGCCACCTCGGGTTGCGCGCCCGGCCCCCTGTCAGGCGGAACATCGCGGCATGGAGGCCGCTGAATGCTCTCGTCACCGGGCGCATCGCTGGCCTCCCCATGGCTGCGGTCATCCCGCCGTAGAACCGCGACAGCATCGTCTTCTGGCCCATCGCAACCTCCATCGCAGGAACTGCCGCCACACTGATTCGGTGCCGTTCGCGGGTCGGACGGGCGGTGACGTCGACCGGTGACTCACAGACCGCGCTAGATTCGCTGCATGACCCGGACACCGTGCCTGCGAACCTCGGCCTGGCTGGTGGCCGTGCTCGCCGCGCTGGGCCTGCTGACCGCGTGCGCGGGGGAGCGGGTGCG
>CAZTAA010000200.1:0-4133 GCA_964611465.1 uncultured Mycobacterium sp.
AAGTTCTCGCCAACCTACAAGGCGCAGCTACCAGCCGACTACGATGAGCAGCTGGGCGCACTCAAACAGGAGTTCGCCAACCTCGCCGAGCAATTCAAGCAGGGGGACATCGACTTCGAAGAATACCAGGCGGCCACCGATCAGTTGGCGGATCGGCGAGACGCGCTGACCAGCCTCCGCACCAAGGCCGAGATTTCGCGCGAGATGCAGGAGCAAAGCGCGGAGCAGGAGTGGCAGTGGACGATCCGTCGATTCGTCGCCAAGACCGCCCGCGAGGAGAAGATCGATTATCAGTCTGATGAAGCCAAGCGCAACGATCTGGACGCGTTCGTCAAGGTGCTGGCGGCCAATCCTGCCAACGCGAAAAAGGATGGCGACTGGTTCCTCAACGAAGCGCACCGGCGGGTCAAGGCGCTGCATGGGATCGCAGAGACTCCTGCCCAGAAAAGCAGCCCGCCATCGAAACCCGACGCGCCCGTTTCGCGCAGGCCAAGGCTTGAGGCCGTGCCGAAAACGCTGGCATCGGTTCCGGGAAGCGATGGGCCGGGTGACATCGGAGATGAATTCGCCGACATCGACAAGCTGGACGGAGTCGCGCTCGAACGTGCGATTGCTCGCATGAGCCCGCAACAGCGTGAGAAGTATGCCCGTGCAGGATAAGGCATCCACCATCACGACCGACCTCGGAAGCGGCGAATCCCTGCGCGTCGGAGACGTGGTGATCGAATTGCTGGAGAAGTCTGGAAAGCGCGCGCGCTTACGCTTGCAGGTGCCGCGCGGGAAGGACATCGAGAAGAAGACGACTAGACAAGTTGCGCCAATCATGGCAACGTAATCGGCGAGCAGCAAAACAGGAAGTGGAGCGCAGGAGTGCCCCATGACGTAACCCAGTCATCAGGAGGCATTTATGGCGCGCACGATCATCGGGGTCAACGACCCCAAAGCGGTCAAGCGGTTCTCTGGTCTGCTGGCATACGACGCCAGTATGAAGTCCTACTTCGATCAGCGATTCGTCGGGGCCGGAGCAGAAGCAGAAGTACCCATTCAGATTCTCACCGATCTGGAGTCGGACGCCGGGGAGCAGATCTCGTTTGACCTCCTTGCCGAGATGAAGATGGCCCCGGTCGAGGGCGAAGACAACCTCGAAGGCAAGGAAGAAGCGCAGAAGTTCTTCACCGACACGATCTACATCGACCAGGCCCGCTGCGGCATCAACACCGGCGGTCGGATGACCCGCAAGCGGACTCTGCACAACCTGCGCGAGAAGGCTCGCCGGCAGCAAAGTAGCTGGTGGGCTCGCCTGCGCGACGAGGTTAGATTCATCTACCTGTCCGGCGCCCGCGGCATCAATCCAAACTTCCTGCTTCCGATCGGCTATACGGGTCGAGCCAACAACTCGCTGACGGCCCCCGATACGGCGCATCTGATCTATGGCGGTAATGCGACCGCCAAGAACAACATGACCAACGAGGCGGCCGGCGTCGCCGGCAGTGACACCTTCGACCTGCGCCTCGTCGATCGCGCCAAGACCAAGGCGGATAGCCAAGGCGGCGGAGCAACCGACATTCCGGTGCTGCAGCCGTGCAAGCTCGACGGAAACGAATGCTTCGTGCTGGTCATGCACACGTTCCAGGAAGACGACCTGCGCAGCAACACCAACACCGGCCAGTGGTTGGACATCCAGAAGGCGGCCGCCACCGCGGAGGGTCGGAACAGCCCCATCTTCAAGAGCAGCCTGGGCATGTACCGCGGCGTGGTACTGCACAGTCACCGCAATGTCATCCGGTTCAACGACTACGGAGCAGGCTCCAACTATGAGGCCGCGCGCGCGCTGTTCATGGGATCGCAAGCCCTCGTCGAGGCCTATGGTTCGCCGGGTACAAACCTGCGGTACGACTGGAACGAGGAGACGCGCGACAACGGCGACAAGGTCGTCATCACGTCGTCCTCGATCTGGGGAACCAAGAAGGTCACATTCACGATGGGCGATAGTGTGGCGAAGGACTTCGGCGTGATGGCGCTCGATACCTACGCGGCCAGCCGATAAGGAGAAAGCGGAATGTCTTTCACGAACTCGAACGACTACATCACCGGCCGCAAGCCGGTACTCCAGCCCGGAGACGGCGGCGTGTACGCGCAGCGCTTCACCCTGGCGATGACTACCGCCGATGCGGCGCTCAACACGATTGGCCAGATCGGCATCCTTCCTCCCCTGTGCGTGCCCGTCGACGTGTTTGTCGACATGACCGACCCGGACGCCAGCACGGCGGCGATGATCTTGCAGGTCGGCATCTGGGACGGTGCTTCCGCCAACCTGTCGTCGGCGGCGGAGGATGGCGGCGGTATTTGGGGTACGACCACCGCAGTAACCGCCAATTCCAGCCAGAGGCTCACCCGCAACGGGGTCTGCATGGAAAACGTCACGCCGGTCAATGCTGACCGGAAGATCGGCGTCAAAGTGCAGACGGCTCCCACCACGGCTCAGGCATTCACGCTCGGGGTCACGATCCTGTATCGCACCACGTAATTGGCTGGTTGATGTCTGGCCATTCGGATTCGGGAGCGATGGTTGCTCCCGTTTCGTTGAGGAGGAACCATGCGGGTCATCTGTGATATCAAGCCTCGTCGTGACGGCACCGTGATCGTGGAAGTGGGCGGCCAGAACTACGTGTTTTCTGCAGACGAGTCGGAAGCATTGGCTTGCGACATCGAGTCGCAGGAGGACGCTGAGACAATCCTGGCTTTCAACGGGTTCAGGCGCGAGATCGTTGAGGCGTCCGTTTCTCCGCAACGGCGTCGTCGCAAGGCGGAGACAGACGGACAAGATCAATGACGCTTCAAGAGCTGATCGACCGCTGCCGCGATCGGTCTCTGGACAAGGCCATCCCTCCGTTCTGGGACGACTGGCAATGGACAGACGCTCTGAATGAGGCGGAGACCGAGGCATGCATCCGCGCGCGGCTGATTGACGATGACGCCATACAGGCGTTTGCAGCATCTGGAGATGCGTACATTTCCCTTCCGGCTCGCGCATTTTCTGTGCGTCGCGTTACCGTCGGTGGGGTCAAGGTCGAGATGTCGTCAGCCGAGTATCTGGACCACGTGCTGGGCCTGAATTGGGAAAGCTCGACGGGAACCCCCGCGTGGTGTTACAGAGTGGGCAACAGGTTGCGCCTGGTTCCTGTTCCCACATCCGACGCAGACGTTGTGATCGAAGCGTTTTGTACGCCGTCGTCTCCAATGGACCTTAGCGAATCGGACAGCGCTTCTCCAGAAATTGCGGAGAGACTGCATGGCAGGCTGGTGCATTGGGCGCTGCACCTGTACTACTCGACTCCCGATGCGGACTATGCGGACCAGAGCCTCGCGGACAGACACGAGGCGGCCTTCGTTGCCACGTTCGGTCCTCGGCCTGATGAGGTGGAAATGCGTCGTACCTCCTCCAGGCCGGTACGTCCCGTTCGCTGTTCGTTCTTCTGACCATGCTTTCCCGGCTCCGCCTAACCGTTCGCCGCGGCGCGTCGGCAGACATCCCGATTCGGGTCGAATCGGACACTCTGCAGTTCGCCCAGATAACCGCCATGGCAAAGACGGCCCCGTTGCGCGTCACCGCTCCTGGGCATGGCATCCCTCCCGGGTGGAGAGCGGCTGTCGTCGGCGCTGGCGGAATGACCGAGCTCAACATCGACTGGGACCATATTCGCGCGTCTTACCTGCGCCCCGTCTCTGTCATCGATGCCAACACGGTCGATTTCGACGGGGTGTGCGCCACGTCGTTTCGCACCTATACGTCGGGCGGCGTGCTGGCCTTTTACGCGCCAAAGTCGTTGGCCGCCTACACGGGGGCGCGGATGGACCTGAAAGACATGGTCGGCGGAGAAGTGGAAGTCAGCTTGAGCACAGCCGCCGGCACCATGGAAATCGACACCTACAACAACGCGGTCTGGCTTCATCTTGGCGAATCCACGCTGTCCGGCGTTCCGGCACGCGACTACGTGTTCGACATCGAGCTCATCCGGGCGGGTGGAGTGGATGCCATCTGCAGCGCTGAATCCGTAATCATGGTATTGCCCGAAGTGACCACCACGACATAGGTCGAGTATGCCAAATCTTCCTGCTTCACTGCCGTCTAT
>CAZTAA010000201.1:0-4133 GCA_964611465.1 uncultured Mycobacterium sp.
GCTGTGCTGGCACTTGCGAAGAAGTACGCGAGCGGTATGGAACGGAAAAGCGCTGCTCCGCGCCGAAAGCGGACTGAGAAGGCCGCGCCGGCGAAAGCGGTGAAGAACCCAGCGAAGAAGGCGACGCCGGCGAAGGTGGTGAAGAAGACGCCGCCGGCGCGGGTGGCTAAGAAGGCCGCGCCGAAGAGAGTGGTGAGAAGGGGGGAGACATGACCGCAGCACGGCGGGATTGTCACGGGTCTCGGAAAACCGAGTGATCACCGATGCGCCGCCATCGGCAATGAAGCTCTCCGTCGACGGTGACAAGCTCGAATGTGGCGCGCCCGTCGGGACTGGCGAATGACCACGTCATTTCGAGAATGCCCTGCGCACCTCGGATCGCCTTGATCCGCAGCGCTTTTGGCCAGACGGCACTTGGGTTCGCGGTGAGTTCGTCGCACGCGGGAATGAACTTGTCCTTGAGTGCGACTCGGAATGCTGCCTGGTGTTCGGGTTTGAGACGTCGGTAGTCGGCGTCGAATGCCGGGGTCGTTTCGAACTTCACCGGTCGTCGGTGTCTGCGTCCAATGCGTCGAGGTGACGCAGAAGGGCATCCCCATCTTCATGAACGCTGAGTTCGCCGGCAGCGACATGTGCGTCGACCTCGCGCTCGCGTTCCTGCCGTCGATCGGACCAGAACCAGCGTTGGTTGGCCGGGATGGGCAACGATGGGCGCAATTCGAGTACACCGTCATCCCGTTCGGTGATCTCCACCTGGGCGCCGGGTTCATCCAGGTGAAGGCGGCGGCGAACGTCGGCCGGCAGGGCGACGACCCCGCGCGCCTGGATGGCCACATACCCTCGGTAGGTCATCGAATCAGCATAGCGGGAAAACCGCAAAGCTGCATTACCGTCCAATATGAACTAACCGCGGTCGATGTTGGCCATCCAGCTACGGTGTTTGATCGCGGCCTTGCGTGCCCTCTTGGCCAGCGCTCGGTCGGGCAGATGGTGTCCCAGCACGTCGAGAACTGCAGCCGTCTCGGGAGCCGGATGACGCCAGAAGGCCTCCAGCATGCGGTCAGGATCGTGGCTCCCGAGGAACTGCTCGCACAACACATCCGGGTGGTCGATCAGCATCGCCAGGATGTCGACCATCATGGTTGGAGTGATGAAACCGCCGACGGTGTCGCCGTCGGCCAGCCCGTGGTCGAGTAGCCAGACGGCAGCGTGTCCGGCGGCGGGCGTGTCCAGCAGTTGCCGCATGTGGGGTTCGGCTACGTCGGTGTCGAACATGCCCAGCAGCCGCAACCCGACGAGGCGCGTGTGCGCATCAACCGCATCGGCGGCCATTGCCGCAACCAGACCGGCCCGCTCGGCGGCAGGCAGTGACGGCTTCCAGCCGGCAAGCATCGATGAATGCTGGTCCGGCTCAACCGTACCCATGGCGGCAACCAGTTCCTCCGGGTTCGCATCGGTGAGGTCGCCGGCGGTGCGCAGCGTGATACCGACAGCCGGCAGGTAGTGGGGCAGCACGTGCCGACCCAATGCCGTGATGCTGATCGTTCCGCCGGTCCAGAACCCCCGACCGAACCTAGTGGCCGACTCTGCTCGGCCGGTCCACTCGATGGCGCCGGTCATCACCACCGCATTGAGGATGTCGCTCACATCCTGTACCAGTCCCTGACCCGACACGTAAGAATCGAGGCCGGCGCCAGCGAACTCGTCGAGCACGACGCGTCGGTTGAGGTCGACGATGTCATCGAATTCAGCGTGCGCGCCCGGCGCCAACAACCCCGCCAGCCAATGCATCACGCCTTCGTCAAGCAATGTGTGCAATTCATCGAAGAGCCCGAGGGGCCTGCGCATCGTCGACAGCACGCCGTATTCGATCACCGCTCGAAACAGGCTGGCGGCCTTGGCAATCGACGACTTGCGTGACCACACCTTGATCGGGACCAGCCGCTTGTCGTGGTGCCGCACCACACCGGCTTCCTCGGCCAGCGCGAGCAGGAACGTTAGCCCCGGCAGCACCGCCGTCGAATGCGTACGGAAAGTGCGGTCCCCGATCTTCGGGTCGACTACGTCGCCGGTGTCGAGGATCTCGACCAGGGCGCGGCCGTCGGCGAGCTTGAGGTGGCCCTTGGCGGTCAGGGCCTTGCCCTTGTCGCCGAGGTAGTCGCGCAGCGCCTGCATTTTCGCCGGCAGTACCGCCGCCGCAGCGACGGCCGCCACCTCGGCTTCCGGTGGCGGAACGTGCACGAACGGCAATTCGACCGTCGATGGTCTCGGCTCGAAGAATCGATCGGTAGCGGCTCTGCGCTGCTCCAGCGGCAGTGCGTTGTGTTCGTCGACGCGCCGCTGTATCGCCGCCATCAACTCCTGCTCGGTCATGGCCTCGGCGCCCTCGATCCCGGCGAACAGCGACTTGGCCATGCCGAAATTGCTCTGATCCGCCATCTTGGCCCGCATGGTCTCGGCCAGGCCGGTGGCCGTTCCGGCGAGCTTGCGCCCGCGCTCGGGGCCGCCCCGGAGACGGCGCGTCCAGCCCAGGAAGGAGACGAGCTCCCCGACGGCTTTGCAAATGTCTGGCGACTGATCGGGAGGCAGGTTCAGGTGACGTGGGCACCATTCGAGCAGGAACTGGCGGATGGCGTTTTCGTCGAGCGTCGTCAGGGGGGCATCCGCTCGCCAATCCAGGAAACCTCGCGCGTCGTCCACGACGGATGAGGCATCCGGCACGCCGCGCTCGTCGAGCCAGTCCGCGAACTCCTCGATCAACGAATCGGTCACCTCGCCAGTGTGACGCACCCATCTGACGAGCCGCCCACACTGGATCGCGGTGGGCACCTCGATCCAGCTGCCGGAGCGTGTGCTGTCTGCTGCTATTCCAGCGCGGCGACAATCGCCCGGTAGGCGATGTCGGCGGCAACCCGCCAGTCCCGGTCGGCATCGACGCTCAACGCCGCGGTGAAGTGCGGGCTGAGATGGGCGGTGATCGTCGTCTCCAACTCCGCCGGGGCATTGCCCGCACGGCCGGCCGCACGCCACAGGGTCCGGGTGATGTCGGCCATGGCGCCGCGGAACTCGTGCCGCCGGCGCTTTTCCGCGGCAGCCAGGTCCGGCGGAAGGTCTGTGCGCGAAGCCAATTCGAAGAATCCGGGACCGATGGTCGAATTCATCCGGTGCGCCGACTCGCATGTCGCACGCAGCCAGCGGTGCGCGTCTCCGACGAAGTCGCCGTAGGCGGGCAGTTGACTGCGGTACCCGGTGATGCCGGCTTCGAATGCGGCGGCAAGCAGCTTTTCGCGGGTTTCGAAGTGACGGAACAGTGTGCGGCGGCTGACCCCGCTGACCTCGGCGAGTTGATCCATGGTGGCGTCGAGTCCGTGCTGCAGCACCAGGCGCCGGGTCGACGCGAGGATGTGGTCGACGGCCGCCTTGCGCTTGGCCTGGGCGAGCGGGCTGGGGGCGGACACGGCAATGAGCCTACACGCAGTGCCACTCTTGACACTCACTAGTGCCATAAACGACACTAGAAAGTGCCTAGAGGAAGGTCCCGATGAACAGCCTTGTCGACACCGAGCCCATCGTCGACGGCGACGACACCATCGCCGCGGCGTTGTCGCAGTTGTCGGTGTCGGCGCTGACAGCTTCGGTTGTGCAGATCACCGGTGACGCGGCGGTCCTTCGCGGCCCGATTCGCCCGCGCCAGTTCGTCCAGAACGAGTTCCAGGGCATGCTCGACGCCGACGAGCAGGCGCAGTTGCGCCGCGACGCGCTCAAGGCGATCTGTTCGTGGCGCGATGCGGGTTGTCCGACTCCCGCGCGTCTCGAGCCCGCGGTGATCCACGAACTGATGAACTGGATCGCCTGCGAACCGGTGCCCGCCGCGGATGTCGCGCTGTACACCGAGGAGATGGACCTGGCCGGGGAGAACCCCCGCGCCATTCAACTGCCCGACAAAGCGCAACTACCCGAGGGTTTTTCGGTGCTGATCATCGGGCTGGGTGCGTCGGGACTGCTGGCCGCGATCCGGCTGCGTGAAGCCGGCATTCCGTTCGAGATCGTCGAGAAGAACGCCGGTGTCGGAGGTGCTTGGTACGAGAACAGCTATCCGGGCTGCCGGGTCGACGTCGCCAGCCACTTCTATT
>CAZTAA010000202.1:0-4111 GCA_964611465.1 uncultured Mycobacterium sp.
CCAGAAGTACATTCCCGACGGCAGCCAGGTCACCCGCCAGGTGTGCCAGGCACTGTCGACCGGGTGGCGGTCGGTGGCGAAGGACGTGCCGTCCAACCGGGCGTGCACGGTGGTTCCCGACGGCCAGTCGTTGTTGCCGTACCACTCGATGAGATCGACTTCACCGCCGCGCACCGGATTGTCGTTGAGCAGCCAGAACGCGGGCCAGGCGCCGTCGGTCAGGCAGTTGAGCTTGACCCGGGCCTCCCAGGTGGTGCCGATTCCGCCGCGCCAGTTCCCGATGATCTTCGCGCTGGCGTACTTCTCCTGGATCGTCGTACCGGGCCCCCGGGTGGCGCGGATCACCAGGTTCCCGTTGCCGTCCTGGAACACATGCTCCTGGTCGGTGACATAGCGCCCCATGTTGAACGGCTTGTCCCACTCGACCGGGTTCTTGATCATTTCGCGGGCCGGCACGATGAACCACCAGGCGGGGTCCGGGGGCGCGCCCGCGGGGCCGTTGAACTCGTCCTGGAACAGCATCACCGGGCCGGCGGCTGCCGCCTCAGGTGCCGGCGCCCCAGGGGCGGCAGGCGCAGGCGCTGGACCTGGGGGTACGTCCCCGGGCACCGGGTCGGCGGCGGCTCTCTGAACGGGCAGTGCGGCGGCCGCCGCACCGAGACCCATCGTGAATATCGCGTGTCGTCGATCCATCTCAGGCACAGCTGAACCATAAACGATGGAAGGCTGCCCTGACCCGCAGAGTGGGTATCGAATGTCGTCGGACTACTCGAGCAGGCCGCGGCGCATCGCTTCCGCGACGGCGGCGGCCCGGTCGCCTACCTCGAGTTTCTCGTAGAGCCGCTGCACATGTGTCTTGACCGTCGAGGGCGCCAGGAACAGCTGCGACGCCATCGCCGGGATCGTGTTGCCGGCCGCGATCAGGTTGAGGATCTCCCGTTCCCGCGGGCTCAGCACGGGGCCGCTGGGCTCGGCACGCCGCCTGATCTCCCCCGCCAGACCGGCGGCCAGCGCCGGGCTGATGACGTCGCGGCCGCGCGCACAGTTGAGGACTGCCGCGACGATGTCGGCCCGGGTCGACTCCTTGGGCAGGAATCCGGCCGCCCCGTCCTGGATCGCCTGGTAGACGACGGCGGATTCGTCGTGCGCCGACAGCAGCAGCACGCGGGTGGGCAGTTCGTCGCGCACCACCGCCGCGGCGACCTGGGCCCCGTTCAGGCCGGGCATCTGAAAGTCGAGCAGCGCAACGGCCGGTTGGTGCTCCTTGATCGCCGCCAGCGCCGACGTGCCGTCGTCGGCCTCGGCCACCACGTCGATCTCTCCGCTGGACGTCAGCGCGCGCACGACGCCCTCACGGAACAGCGGGTGGTCATCGCCGACGACCACCCGCACTTTCTCGGCCACGCCGCCACCATCCCACACCACCCCGTCATAAGCTGGGCCAATGCGCGAGAAGCTGCCGCCGGGACCCCGGTTGCCGAGCGCTGTTCAGGCCGCCGCATTCGTCGTCTACTGGCCGCGGTTCGTGGCGGCGTGCCGTCGCCGCTACGGCAGCGTGTTCACCTTGCGGATGTCCGGGCTGGGCACCGTGGTGTATCTCGACGATCCCGCCGACATCAAAGTGGTATTCGCCGGCGATCCCTCGCTCTATCACGCCGGGGAGGCGAATTCGATTCTGGCCGGCCTGCTGGGACGCAGTTCGGTGCTCGTCATCGACGAGGACGTGCACAAGTACCGGCGCCACCTCATGCTCGCTCCCTTCCAGCAGAAGTCCGTGTCCCGGCACGTCGGCCTGATGGCGGACCTGGCGGCCGAGAACATCGCGAAATGGCCGGTGGGCAAGGAGTTTCCGGCGGCCCCGCACATGTCGGAGATCACCTTGGAGGTGATCCTGCGGGTCGTCGTGGGCGCCACCGATCCGGTTCGGCTGGCCGAACTGCGGACGGTCCTTCGGCAACTACTGACGGTAAGCACCTGGAACCTGCTCGCCTTCGCCAAACCCGAACTACAGCAACGTTTTCCGTGGCGCACCGTGCGACGCCGGATCGCGGCCGCGGACCGGCTGCTCTATGCCGAGATCGCCGAACGCCGGGCCGACCCGCACCTGGCCGAACGCACGGACGCGTTGGCGATGCTGATCCGGGCCACCGACGAGGACGGCCGGTCGATGAGCGATCAAGAGCTCCGCGACCAGTTGATCACGCTGCTCGTCGCCGGGCACGACACCACCGCCACCGGGCTGGCCTGGGCGCTGGAACGACTGACCCGTCATCCCGATGTGCTTGCCAAAGCCGTTGCCGCAGCGGATGCTTCGGCCGCCGGCGATGCGGCCGGGGACGAGTATCTCGACGCCGTGTGCAAGGAGACGTTGCGGGTCCGACCGGTGGTGTTCGACGTCGGGCGGATCCTGACCCGACCCGTTGACTTGGCCGGGTATCGGTTGCCGGCCGGCGTCATGGTGGCTCCCGGCATCGGCCTGGTGCACGCGGATCCGGCGTTGTATCCCGACCCCGACCGCTTCGACCCCGATCGAATGATCGGCGCGACGCTGAGCCCGACGACGTGGTTTCCCTTCGGCGGAGGCAACCGCCGGTGCCTGGGTGCGTCGTTCGCTTCGACGGAAATGCGCGTGGTGCTGCGCGAGATCCTGCTGAACGTCGAGCTGGACACCACGACGGCCGGCGGTGAGCGCCAGCACGTCAAACACGTCATCCTGACCCCGAACCGGGGCGCCCGCATTCGGCTGCGGGTCCGCCGGCCCCGCTACTCGCTGTCGGCGGTGAAGTCCTCGTCGGACTCGTCGAGCGCGGTGACGGCGATGCCGTAGGGCAGGAAGCGGACCTTGCGCTTGGGGTCGGTGTTGTACTTGTTGGCCCGCAGGGCGTCGATTTCGCTGGCGTAGACCTGTTCGACGGTCGCGGTTCCCTCGTCGCCGACGATGAAGATCGCCCACACGCCGTCGCCGGCCTCACCGGTCGTTTCGGGCTCCGGACGACCGCGACGGGAAGTCTGGTCGAAGAACGCCGACCAGGGTTGACCCGATTGCTGGAACAGCCCGCCGAGGGCTTCCCGCAGCCCCTCGCCCGCCTCGCGGACCATCCGGTCGAAGTCGTCCGGGTCGAACCCGAACGGCCCGTAGTTGCTCATCGCTGTCCTCCTGCTGACATCCACCCGCACCACCTGCGTTGCCGCCAGTGTGCGCGTAGTTGCCGACGTTCGCCACAACGCGTGGTCAGGGCTGTCAGAGCACTGTGAGCGGCAGCGACTTCCGTTCCTCGAACACGAACGTCGAACCGCCGGAGAACCTGACCACCTCGACTTCGGACTGCTCCTTGAGCGGGGTGTCCGAAACGCTCAACTCGAGGGTCCAGTCGGTGTCGGTGCCGTCCACGTGCACTTCGACGTGCGGGTCCACCGCGGTGGCGATGGCCTGCAGCGCGTTGAGCGAGCCTGGCGAGCACAGCGAGATCCAGGCGCCGTCGTCGTGAGCGGGGCTGCGGTGCACCTGCACTCGTCCATCGGTGAACTCGGCGTCGACGTAGCCGGCCGGGTTGAACAACGGATGCAGTTCCATCGTGCGCAACACGCCCTCGACGCCGCCGGGCAGGTCCAGCGCGTTCCGGATCCGCTCCGCGGCGATTCCGGCCAGGCCGACCAGCTGTTTGGTGCAGATGTCGCGAGCCTGCTGGTCGTCGGTGGCGCGCTGCTGAACCGCGAGCACGAAAGACAGGTTGAGCAGGTGCATCTGCAGGCACACCTCGTCGGCCATGCGAACCAGCGCCGAATGCGAGAAGGCGCCGAAATTGAAGTCGCTCATCAGCGGACCCGAGTAGTCGGACTGACCCTCGTCATCGGGATCGATGTCGGCCAACTCCCAACCGGCGGCGCGGGTCTTCTCGATGACGGCCAGCGGCGGCAGCCCGGACACCTCGGGATGGGACTCGTCGATAATCACGGTCCAGGCACAGTGCGGATGCCGGTCCGCCGGCGTGCGGGGCGGGCGGTGGATGGGCCGGATCTGGGCGCGGGCGTTGGTGGCCACGGCGGTGGCGTCGAACGTCGGGTCTTCGATGTCGTGGCACATGCCGCGCACGTAGTCCTCGCCCATCGG
>CAZTAA010000203.1:0-4108 GCA_964611465.1 uncultured Mycobacterium sp.
CGCCCCCCGCGCCGGCCCCGGCCGCGCTGCCCGGTGATGTGCCGCCGGCGGGTCCCCCTCCGGGTCCGGCCGAGCTGCCGCCGGCGTAGCCGGCATGGCCGTGCCGATGAGCCCGCACCGGTTCGACGAGCTCGTCTCCGATGCGCTGGACCTGATTCCCGCTCAGCTGGCCGCGGCCATGGAGAACGTGGTCGTGCTGGTGAACGACCGCCATCCCGACGACCCCGACCTGCTCGGCCTCTACGAGGGTGTGGCGCTGACCGAACGCGACAGCACGTATGCCGGGCACCTGCCCGACGTGATCACGATCTACCGCGGCGCCCTGCTCGAGATGTGCGATTCCGAGCAGGAGGTGGTCGACGAGGTCGCCATCACCGTCGTCCACGAAGTCGCCCACCACTTCGGCATCGACGACGATCTCCTGCACGAGCTGGGCTGGGGCTGACGGGATTCGGCGCAGGGCGCGTCTGCGGCGGTTTGTCGGTGCGCGGTGATAGGAACGACGCATGGGCGCGACCTGTCGGAAATGCGAGGCCGGGTGGGAACACTGCCACGGCACGGTCATCCGTCACGGGCTCGGGCGCGCGGAGTGCACGGCGGACGACTGCCCGGGCCCGGAACTGGTCATACACGAACTGGTGATCGACTGCGATGCGGTGGGGTGCCTGTGTGATCAGCCCATCGGATCGGGTGCCGTGTCCACCGGGTGGGGCGCCTCCGGGTAGAACGGCGGGGCCGCCGAGCCCCAGTGCAGGCAGCTCCACCGTCCGTCGGTGACGGGCGCCAAGACCACGAATTCGGTGTTGGCGAGGTGGTGGTCCAGTGCGAAACCGCTGTCGACGCCGGACAGTGTCTTGGCGACCAGCCGGATCGCGGCCCCGTGACTGACCACCACGATGTCGCGCGTCCAGGCGTCGTCGTCGAGATGGCGCAACCGCAGGTCGGCCACCACCGGCAGATAGCGGTCCAGCACCTCGTCACCGGTTTCGCCGCCGGGCATCGGCACCGACAGGTCGCCCTCGTGCCAGCGCCGGTAGACGTCGTTGAACTCCTCGACGGCCGCGTCGTCGGCCCGGTTCTCCAGATCGCCCACCTGAACCTCGTGCAGGCCGTCCAGTTCCCGGGCCGGCAGCCGCAGCACGGCGCTGATCTCGGTGGCCGTCTGGCGCGCCCGGGTGGCGATCGAGTGGATCACCAGGCCGGTCGGGCGGTCCCGGTTCTGGGCGAAGGCCCGAGCCTGCTCGCGACCCAGGGCGGTCAACTCGGCGCCCGGCGGGCGGGTGTCCAGCCGGCGGTCGACGTTGCCGTAGGACTGGCCGTGCCGGACCAGCACGAGCCGACCGCTCACCGGCGGCCCTCCCGCAACTCGGCGAGCCACCGGGCCGCCTCGTCGAGCGGCGGCGGCGCGGCCCCGACGGCCGCGCCGGTCGGCCACGAGCCGAGGTAGCGCACGTCCGCACAGCGCCGGTGCAGGGCGGCGAGCGCTTCGGCCACCGCGGCGTCGTCGACGTGTCCCACGCAGTCCAGGAAGAAGACGTAGGTGCCCAGCTCGACCCGGGTCGGCCGGGACTCGATCAGGGTGAGGTCGATGTCGCGGATGCCGAACTCCGACAGCGCCGAGACGAGGGCTCCGGGCTGGTTGTTCAGCCGCAGGACGACCGAGGTGCGGTCGGCGCCGGTGCGGGCCGGCGGCGGGGCGGGCCGTCCGACGAGGACGAATCGGGTGCGGGCGTTCGGCTCGTCGACCACGCCGTCGGCCAGGGTGCTCAGGCCGTAGCGTTGGGCGGCCAGCGCGGTGCTGACGCCGGCGTCGGCGTGTCCGGCCGAAACATCTTGCGCCGCAGCGGCATTGGATATCGCCGCGACCACCTGCGCGGCGGGCAGGTGCTCGGCCAGCCAATGCCGGACCTGCGCGGCGGCCACCGGGAACGCCGCGACGGTCCGCACGTCGTCGGCCGTGGTGCCCGGACCGACGACGATGCTGAAGTCGACATCGAGGGTGAGTTCGGCGAACACCTGCAGGGGTGTGCCCGTCGCCAGGTTGTCCAGCGTCGGCAGGACCGTGCCGTCGATCGAGTTCTCGATCGGCACGCAGGCGTAGTCGGCCGACCCGTCGCGCACGGCGTTCAGGGCGGCGGGGGTGCTGTCGGTGGTGAGGGTCTCGACGGCCGGCGTCGCCGTTCCGGGTGCGGTCGGGATCAGGCCGGCGGCCGTCATCTGAATGAGCGCGGCTTCGGAGAACGTTCCCTCTGGGCCGAGGTAGGCGATGCGGGCCACCCCGAAACCCTATCCGGTGACCCTTGTGGAAACCGGCCCCGTCTAGTTAAGTAAGGCTCACCTTACTAACGTGTTCCGAAGGGTTCCTCGATGTCACTGGCGACCATTCCCGGCCCGACGACCGCGGAGCGGATCCGCAGTGCGTGTGCCCGCCCCGGTAGCGCGCTCCTGGCGATCGAGGGGGTCGAGCCGGAAGCCACCGGCGTACACCACCTGCTGGCCGACGGTGCGTTCGCGATCACCGTGCCGACCCGCGGGTCGACGGCCGCCATTGGGACCGCCGACGGGCTGCCGGCCATGCTGGAACTGACGGACTATGCCCCGCTGCCGCTGCGTGAGCCGGTCCGGTCGCTGGTGTGGATCCGCGGCCGGTTGCACCGGGTGCCCGCCGGAGCGGTGCGGGACCTGCTCGACCTGGTTGCCGCCGAGCATCCCGATCCCGCTCTGCTGCGGGTCGGTTCGGAGCACACCATGCTGCGGCTGGAAGCCGAGTCGGTGGTGGTCGCCGACGCCACCGGAGCGGAGTCCATCGGCGTGACCGAGCTGCTCCAGGCACGGCCCGATCCGTTCTGCGCGATGGAAACCTGCTGGCTGCGCCACATCGACGCGGACCACCGAAACGTCGTCGCCCGGCTGGCGGCCCGGCTGCCCGGCCCGTTGCGGCGCGGCCGGGTACGGCCGTTGGGTCTGGACCGCTACGGGGTGCGGCTGCGGGTGGAGGGTCAGGACGGCGACCATGACGTCCGGCTGCCGTTCACCCAGCCGGTCGACGACGTCCAGGGGCTCGGTCGGGCGATACGCGTCCTGATGGGCTGCCCGTTCATGAACGGCCTGCGCGCCCGGAAAGCCTGACCCGCGCCGGCCCGTCGCCGCGGCTACCGTGACGGGGTGATCGATCCGGCCCCGCCCCGCCGGGACAGCACGCGGGACTTGACGGTCGAGGTCGCCCTGGTTCTGGCGGTCACGTTCGGCTTCAGCGCGGTCACCTCGATCCTGCTGCTGTTCGATGCGGTGCTGCGGGGTCTGGCCGACCAGCGGGTGGCGCTCAACCCGCGCCGCTCCTACTTCGACCTCATCGACCTGGGCGTCAACCTCGCGTTCATCGCCCAACTCCTGGCCTGGGGAGCGCTCGGGCTCTATCTGCTGTGGCGCAGCGGCATCCGTCCGGCGAACATCGGGCTGGCCCGGTTCCGGCCGCGCCCCGACCTGCTCGGCGGTCTCGGGCTGGCCGCCCTGATCGGGTTGCCGGGCCTGGGCCTCTACCTGGCGGCGCGGGCGCTCGGCCTGAGCGCGTCGGTGGTCCCGACCGAGCTCACCGACACCTGGTGGCGGGTTCCGGTGCTGATCATGGCGGCGTTCGCCAACGCCTGGGCCGAGGAGGTCATCGTCGTCGGCTATCTGCTGACCCGGCTCGACCAGCTGCGGGTCGGGCGCCGGGCCGCGATCCTGTGGTCGGCCCTGCTGCGCGGGGCGTATCACCTCTACCAGGGTTTCGGCGGCGGGCTCGGGAACCTGGCGATGGGCCTGGTGTTCGGCGCGGTGTGGCGCAGGACCGGGCGGCTGTGGCCGTTGATCATCGCCCACGGCGTCATCGACACGGTGGCGTTCGTCGGCTACGCGCTGCTGGCCGGCCGCCTCGGCTGGTTGCGCTGACACTTCCTGCCGGGCGGGGCGGGTTTCAGGCCGTACCTTGTGTTGGTGAGTGCTGACCGGCCGCCGCCGCGCGATCCGCGCAGGCCGCAGCACCGTGCGGAGCGCGAGCCGTCGCAGGTGCTGCGCCGCGATCCCACCTATCGGCCGCCGGCCCCACCCCGGCCGCCGGCGTCGGCAG
>CAZTAA010000204.1:0-4080 GCA_964611465.1 uncultured Mycobacterium sp.
CCCGCCCCCGCCGCCGCGTCCGCTCCGGCGCCCGCACCGGTGGCGCCGGGGCCGCTGGCGCATCTGCGCGGAACGACGCAGAAGGCCAACCGGATTCGTCAGCTGACCGCGAAGAAGACCCGCGAGTCGCTGCAGACCACCGCGCAGCTGACCCAGACCCACGAGGTCGACATGACCAGGATCGTGGCGCTGCGGGCCAAGGCGAAGACGGCGTTCGCCGAACGCGAGGGCGTCAATCTGACGTACCTGCCGTTCATCGCCCGCGCCGTGATCGACGCCCTCAAGGCGCACCCGAACATCAACGCCAGCTACAACGAGGACACCAAGGAGATCACCTATTTCGACGCCGAGAACCTCGGCTTCGCGGTGGACACCGAGCAGGGCCTGCTGTCCCCCGTCGTCCACAACGCCGGCGATCTGTCGCTGGCCGGGCTGGCGCGCGCGATCAACGACATCGCCGAGCGGGCGCGGTCGGGCAACCTCAAGCCCGACGAGCTGTCCGGCGGCACCTTCACCATCACCAACATCGGCAGCCAGGGCGCGCTGTTCGACACCCCGATCCTGGTCCCGCCGCAGGCGGCGATGCTCGGCACCGGCGCCATCGTCAAGCGGCCGCGGGTCGTCGTCGACGAGAACGGCAACGAGTCGATCGGCGTGCGGTCGATCTGCTACCTGCCGCTGACCTACGACCACCGGCTCATCGACGGCGCCGACGCGGGACGCTTCCTCACCACGGTGCGCAAGCGCCTCGAAGAAGGCGCCTTCGAGGCCGACCTGGGCCTGTGAGTCCCGTGGCACCCGCCACCGTCGCGATCGCCGGATCCTCCGGGCTGATCGGCACCGCACTGGTTTCCGCCCTGCGCTCCGCCGACCACCGGGTTGTGCGTATCGTGCGCCGCGCCCCGTCGAATTCCGATGAGCTGCACTGGAATCCGGACGCCGGCCCGCTGGACGCCAGCGTGCTGTCCGGGGTCGACGCGGTGGTCAACCTGTGCGGGGTGAACGTCGGCGGGTCGCGGTGGTCGGGGTCGTTCAAACAGAGCCTGCGCGACAGCCGCATCGACCCCACCGAGGTGCTCGCCACGGCCGTGGCCGAGGCCGGCGTGCCGACGCTGGTCAACGCCAGCGCGGTCGGGTTCTACGGCGACACCCGCGGCCGCACGGTCGACGAGACATCCCCGCCCGGTTCCGGTTTCCTGGCCCGGCTGTGCGTGGACTGGGAGGCGGCCACCGCGGCGGCCCGCGACGCCGGCGCACGGGTGGTGCTGGCCCGCTCCGGTCTCGTCCTGGCGCCGTCCGGCGGGGTGCTGGCCCGGTTGCGGCCGCTGTTCAGCCTGGGGCTGGGCGCGCGACTGGGCAGCGGCCGGCAGTACATGCCGTGGATCAGCCTGGAGGACGAGGTGCGGGCGTTGATCTTCGCCCTCGGCGACGACGCGCTGGCCGGTCCGGTGAACCTGACCGGCCCGGCGCCCGTGACCAACGCCGAGTTCACCAGTGCGCTGGGCCGGGCCGTCAACCGGCCGACGCCGATGCTGGTGCCCGGCATCGCACTGCGCGCCGTGGTCGGCGAGTTCGCCTCCGAGGGCCTGCTCGCCGGACAGCGGGCCATTCCCGCCGCGTTGGAGAACGCCGGATTCACGTTCCACCACAACACCATTGGCGAGGCGCTGCGGTACGCGACGGCACGGTCATGAGCACCTCCGTCCGATCCGGCGCCGGTCCGATCGACGTGCAACGGCTCGGCCTCGTCGACTACCGGGCGGCCTGGGACCGGCAACGGGAACTGGCCGAGGCGCGACTGGCCGGTGGCCCGGACACCCTGCTGCTGCTCGAACACCCGCCGGTGTACACCGCCGGGCGGCGCACCGAAGCACACGAGCGGCCCGCCGACGGAGTTCCCGTCGTCGACACCGATCGCGGCGGCAAGATCACCTGGCACGGCCCTGGGCAGTTGGTCGGCTACCCGATCATCCGGCTGGCCGAACCGCTGGATGTGGTGAATTTCGTTCGGCGCCTTGAGGAATCGCTGATCAGCGTGTGCGCCGGACTCGGCCTGCGGACCGGCCGGGTCGACGGCCGGTCCGGGGTCTGGCTGCCCGCCGACGATTCACGGCCGGAGCGCAAGGTCGCCGCGATCGGCATCCGGGTGGCGCGCGGGATCACCCTGCACGGCTTCGCGCTGAACTGCGACTGCGACCTGTCCGCGTTCGGCGGGATCGTCCCCTGCGGGATCACCGACGCCGGGGTGACCTCCCTGACGGCCGAACTCGGCCGCCACGTCGGGGTGGACGACGTCGCCGGCCCCGTCGCGCAGGCCGTCGCCGACGCGCTCGACGGGCGACTGCCGGTAGGATCGCGCAGGTGAGCGTCGTTCCCGAGGGCCGGAAACTGTTGCGGCTGGAGGTGCGCAACGCGCAGACCCCCATCGAACGCAAACCGCCCTGGATCAAGACCCGCGCCCGGATGGGCCCGGAGTACACCGAGCTCAAAGCCCTGGTCAAACGCGAAGGCCTGCACACGGTGTGCGAGGAGGCCGGCTGCCCCAACATCTACGAATGCTGGGAGGACCGCGAGGCCACCTTCCTGATCGGCGGCGAGCAGTGCACGCGGCGCTGTGACTTCTGCCAGATCGACACCGGCAAGCCGGCCGACCTCGACCGCGACGAACCGCGCCGCGTCGCCGAGAGCGTCGCCGCGATGGGCCTGAAGTACGCGACGGTCACCGGCGTCGCGCGCGACGACCTGCCCGACGGTGGCGCCTGGCTGTATGCCGAGACGGTGCGCGCGATCAAGGAACTCAACCCGGGAACCGGGGTCGAGTTGCTCATCCCCGACTTCAACGGAATCGCCGAACAGCTGCGCGAGGTCTTCGATTCGCGCCCGGAAGTGTTGGCGCACAACGTCGAAACGGTGCCTCGCATCTTCAAACGGATCCGCCCGGCGTTCCGCTACCGGCGCAGCCTCGACGTGCTGACCGCGGCCCGCGAGTACGGACTGGTGACGAAGTCGAATCTGATCCTCGGGATGGGCGAGACGCCCGAGGAGGTCCGGGTGGCGCTGCGCGATCTGCGCGACGCCGGCTGTGACATCGTCACGATCACGCAGTACCTGCGGCCGTCGGCGCGGCATCATCCGGTGGAGCGCTGGGTGCACCCCGACGAGTTCGTCGAACATGCCGCGTTCGCGGAGGGGCTGGGTTTCGCCGGGGTGCTGGCCGGGCCGCTGGTGCGCTCGTCGTACCGGGCGGGCCGGTTGTACGCCCAGGCCGTGCAGGGGCGGATCGCCGTCGAGGGCTGATCCGCCCACCGTATTCTTGTCCCATGGCTAAACCCCGCAGCGCCGCCGAGAACAAGGCCCTCAAGGCCGAGGCCAAGGCCAACCGCAAGGCCGAGTCGAGGCAGCGGCGCAGTCAGCTCTGGCAGGCGTTCCAGATGCAGCGCAAGGAGGACACCCGGCTG
The DNA here is from genome assembly GCA_964611465.1 of uncultured Mycobacterium sp. Lineage (GTDB taxonomy): Bacteria > Actinomycetota > Actinomycetes > Mycobacteriales > Mycobacteriaceae > Mycobacterium. The sequence goes on from CAZTAA010000204.1 coordinate 3,459, forward strand.
CTGCCGTACATGATCGGCGCGTTCGTGCTGATCGTGGCGCTCTCGGTGGCCGCCGGCATCCTCATCGGCCACGGTGGATTCACGACGTACATGTTCATCGTGCTGGGCGTCATCCTCGGCGGGCTGGTGGCGTTCATCATCTTCGGCCGCCGCGCCCAGAAGTCGGTGTATAGCAAGGCCGAGGGCCAGACCGGCGCCGCGGCCTGGGCGCTGGACAACTTGCGGGGCAAGTGGCGGGTGACACCCGGCGTCGCGGCGACCGGTCATTTCGACGCCGTGCACCGGGTGATCGGCCGGCCGGGGGTGATCTTCGTCGGCGAAGGTCAGCCCAGCCGCGTCAAACCCCTTCTGGCGCAAGAGAAGAAGCGCACCGCACGGCTCGTCGGCGACGTCCCGATCTACGACATCGTGATCGGCAACGGCGAGGGCGAGGTGCCGCTGGCCAAGCTGGAGCGGCACCTGACCAAGCTGCCGGCCAACATCACCGTCAAGCAGATGGACTCGCTGGAGTCCAAGCTGGTCGCCCTGGGCGGCAAGCTGGGTCCCGCCGGCATGCCCAAGGGGCCGCTGCCGTCGCAGGCCAAGATGCGCGGGGTGCAGCGGACGGTGCGCCGCAAGTAGC
>CAZTAA010000205.1:0-4025 GCA_964611465.1 uncultured Mycobacterium sp.
GAGAAGACGGAGGAGTTCGGTGTCCAGCCCCTCGGCCAGAAGCGCGTCGACGACTACTACGCCGCAGGCGGCACCGCCAGCAACAGCAAGGGGCGCAGGAAGCTGTTCCTCTATCACCCCACCCCACATGTGCCCTTCAAGCGCATCATCATCCGGCGGAAAGACTCCCAATGAAGACCGAGCTGAAGCACTACACAGTCGAGGAGATTCTTAAGGGCTTCGTCTACAACGAGCTTGAGGGCAAGGGCCTCTTCGGACTAGACGGCAAGCTCGTCATTCAGCCGGAGTACCAGCGCAACTACATCTACAACGACGGCAAGCGCGACGTCGCGGTCATCGACTCGCTACTCAAGGGATACCCCCTCGGACTGATCTACTTCAACGTCGATGGTTCCACCCTTGAGGTGCTTGACGGGCAGCAGCGCATCACCAGCGTCGGCCGCTTCGTCACCGGTAAATTCGCCATCAAGGTGGACGGTCGGGAACAGACCTTCTCCTCGCTGACCAAGGACCAGCAGCGCACGATCCTGGACACCGAGCTCGACATCTACGAGTGCGACGGGACAGAGGACGAGATCAAAGCCTGGTTCCAGACCATCAACATCGCCGGTGTCCCGCTCAACAAGCAGGAGCTGCTCAACGCGATTTACTCCGGCCCCTTCATCACCAGGGCCAAGGCTGAGTACAGCAACTCCAACAACGCGAACATGCAGAAGTGGCAGTCCTACATCAACGGCGATCCCAAGCGACAGCAGATCCTTGAGGAGGCGCTGGACTGGGTCGCTTCCTCGCAGGGCCTGAGCATCGACGCCTACCTCGCCCAGCACCGCCTAGATCAGGACATCGCCCAGCTGAAGACCTACTTCACCTCGGTCATCGACTGGGTCGGCAGCGTCTTCATCAGGCCTCCGGACCGGGAGATGCGCGGTCTTGAGTGGGGGCGGCTCTACGAGGCGCATCACGGAACGTCCTACAGCGCAACGAAGATCGAGGCCCGCGTTAATGAACTGCGCGCCGACCCGGCGGTGCACAGCAGCAGGGGCATCTACGAATACCTCCTCGGCGGTGAGACCCAGCCCCAGCTGCTCGACATTCGCCTGTTCGATCCCAAGGACAAGCGCATTGCCTACGAGCAACAGACGACGAAGGCCAAGGCCGGTGGTGAGTCGAACTGTCCGCTGTGCGCGGTCGGCGGTGACAACAACAAGTCTCGGATCTACACGCAGAACGAGATGGACGCCGATCATGTGACCGCCTGGTCCAAGGGCGGCTCGACGATCCTGTCCAACCTGACCATGCTCTGCGTGCCCCACAACCGCTCCAAGGGCAACAAGTAGCGCGTGGTTACAGGCTGAGGTCGTAGCCGTCGTCGCGGCCACGGTCGCGGTCGCGGGCGCGTTCCTGGCGGCGGTAGCGCTCAATCTGTTCGGCGATGGCTTGTTCGGCGTCGTGGTGGGCGGTGATGAGGCTGGTGTGGGCCTGCACCAGCCTCCCGAGCACCGTGGTGGTGGCCTGGTGTTGGGTGTCGGCGGTGTGGCCGAGGTGGTGGGCGGCCCAGGGTGCGGTAGCGGCGAGGGTCTCGGTGAGGTGGCGTTGCGGACCGGGGCGAGCCTGGTCGGTGATCAAAACCAGTTTGAGGTCGTGGTGGGCGGCGGTGTTCAGCCACCAGATCAGGGTGTTGGTGGGCAGGTGGTCGGCGCCGTCGAGGACGATGCGGCTGCCCGGTGGGGGTTTCCAGGTCCGGCGGGCCAGGGTGTCGGCGGCGGTTTTCCCGTCGAGCAGGTAGCGCTGGTAGGGCTGGCCTGCGGCCTGGCCGACGGTGGTGGGTCCGATCGGGATGACCGCCATTTGGACGCCGGGGCCGCCGGTACGGGTGAGCGCGGTGATCACGGCGGCTTTGTCCTGGCCCGCGTCGCCCGTGTGCAGGTCCAGGGTGTGCACCGTGGTGGGGCTCAGAGCGATCCGCTCGACGGCACGGCGGGCGGCCGGGTCCAGCCCTGCCAGGACGGGCTGGGTCGGCCGGCGGCCGATCACGGCGGGACTGCGGCGCTCGACGGCGGTGCTCAGGCTGTGGTGCAGCCAGCGGGGCAGCTCCTCCTGACCGGCCTGCGGGGTGTCGATTTCGGCGGCCGGGGATTGGGTGGCGGTCCAGGCCGCGGCGCGCTCGACGATGCCCGGTGTCGGGTGGGTGGGGCCGAGGTGCTGGGCCCACGGCAGGCCGGCCAGGGTGTCGGTGAGGTCCCGGCCCGGTCCGGTGGCGGTGGGGTCGCTGAGCAGCAGCAGTTTGGTGTTGGTCATCCCGGCGTGCAGGCATAGGGCGGTGAGCTGCTCGGTGGGCAGCGCCTCGGCGTTCTCGACGATGAGGACCCCGCCGATAGGCAGCCGGCGTTGCGGGTCGGCCATCGCGGTGAGGGCCTGGGCCGGATTCATCGCGCTCACACCGGCCGGGCGACGGGCGGCCGCCGCCTCAGTCGTGGTTTCGGTCTGTGTCAGCCATGCCGGGCGGCCGGACTGGTCGGCGGCGGCGGCGACCGCCTCGGCGATGGCGGCGCGCTGCCCGGGATCGGCGCAACTAAGCGACTGCACCGCGTGCCTGCTGGTGGTGACCGCAACCACCACCTGACGGGCGGACTCGTCCAGGTCATAGTCAGCGACGGCATGGTCGGCGGGCGGGGCGGCATAGACCGCGGCCCCGGTGCGCGCTGTGGCGGCGCAGACGAAGGCCTCGACCGCGGCCTGCAGATCGGCGGTGCGCTCGACCAGCACCGCGGCAGCCTTGGCGTGGGCGGCAGCCTGGGTGTGTTCGTGGTGGGCGGCCCGCACCCCGGCCAGGGCCCGGGTGCGGGTGTCGAGCAGCTCGACGACCTCGGCGGGCAGCCCGGTGCGGTCGGTCTCGGCGGCGGTCGCGGCGGCGGTGCGGCTGGGTTCGTCGCGGCCTAGCAGCTCCAGCAGGGTGGTCGCGGCCTCGGCGGCGTCCCCACGCCGTGCCGGATGCACCCCCGCGTCGGGGGTGGGGGTGTGTTCGTGATCCTGCTCGCCGGCGATCTGCTCATAGAGGTAGACGTGGTTGGCGTGGCGGCCGCGGGTCATCGCCACATAGGCCGCCGACCGTCGGCCGCCAGCGGTGAGCACGGCGTGGCAGCGGTCGACGGTCACCCCCTGGGCGGCGTGCACCGTGACGGCGTAGCCGTGGTGGACGTGGCGGTGCAGATAATCACCGGTGAACACCGTCAGCGCCCCGTCGCCGATCCGGCGCGCGGCGATCCGGTCCCCGGCCGGATCGATCTTCACGACCTGCCAGCGTTGCCCGTTGCGGACCGGGGCGTCGTCAAGCGGGGCGACGTTGTCCCGCCGGGTGTCGGCGGCGGCCCACACCTCGATGGTGGGGTCGTTGCGGCGGCTGATGACCACATCGCCGACCCCGATCCGACACCGCCGCGCCCCGCCCACGGTGGGGGCGTCAGCGGCCACGGTGTCGCGGTGGATGCGTTCGTTGAGCGCATCGGCGATCTCCCACCGATCGGCGATCAGCAGGGCGTCCACCCCCGCGGTCTGGTCGGCGGTCCAGGCGGCCAGGGCGTCGGCGGCCATCGTGACCGGATCGCCGGTGTGCAGCCGGCCCGCGTCGCGATACCAGTCCACTGCCTCCGCCAGCTGCGCGCCGTGACCGTCGCGGATGCCCAGGGAGGCGTCCCGCTCGGCGGGATCGGCCATCCGCCACACCGCTGAGAGGTGCTGGGCCCACGGCAGGTCGGCGACCAGCTCGGCGAACATCCCACCCCTCGACCGCACCGGGGCCAGCTGGTGGGCATCGCCGACCAGCACCGTCTTGACCCCGGCTGCGGTGGCCGCGGCCAGCAGCTCGCGCAGTGCGGGGGTGCCGACCATGCCGGCCTCATCGACCAGCAGCAGCGTGCCCGCGTCAAGCTGCGGCCCGTGGCCCTCCCGCAGATCGGCCAGCGTCGCCGCGACCGTGGCCCCGGTATCGGCGGCCCCCTCGGCCAGGGCGACATCGACCGCCCGCC
>CAZTAA010000206.1:0-3925 GCA_964611465.1 uncultured Mycobacterium sp.
TCTCCGCGGACATGAACAGCAGCGCGGCCGAACCGTCGGAGATCTGCGAGGAGTTACCGGCATGGATCACGCCGTCCTCCTTGAAGGCGGGCTTGAGCTGACCCATCTTCTCCAGGGTGGTACCGCGGCGGATGCCCTCGTCCTTGGTGACCGGATTGCCGTCGGCGTCCTTGATCGCCACGATCTGGTCGTCGAAGGCGCCCGCATCCTGTGCGGCGCCGGCCTTCTCGTGGGAATCCAGGGAGAACTGGTCCAGATCGGTACGCGAGAGGCCCCACTGCTCGGCGATCATCTCGGCGCCGATGCCCTGGTTCGGGGTGCGGTCGTAGCGGGCCTTGAAGCCTGGCGAGAAGGGGTTGCCGCCGTTGGCCAGTGAGGCCCCCATCGGGGTGCGCGACATCGACTCGACACCACCGGCGACGACGACGTCGTAATGGCCGGCGACCACGCCGGCGGCGGCGAAGTGCACCGACTGCTGGCTGGAACCGCACTGGCGGTCGACGGTGACGCCGGGGACGGTCTCGGGCCAGCCGGCAGCCAGCAGGGCGGTCCGTCCGATGTCCATCGCCTGTTCGCCGGCCTGCATCACACAGCCCCAGATGACGTCTTCGACGAGCCCGGGGTCGACCCCGGCCCGCTCGACGAGGCCGTTGAGGACCTGCGCGGACAGATCCGCGGGATGCACTCCGGACAGTCCGCCGTTGCGCTTGCCGACCGGGGAACGTACTGCCTCGACGATCACAGCTTCCGCCATGACGCCTCCTCTCAACTAGTTGGTTGGTAGATCGTTCATAGCATCACGCCGGGCGGGCGGGAAGTCCGGGTGCCGGTTCAGGCCCGCCGGTCCACGTGCACCGGGACGGCGTCGTCCCAGGGCTGGCGGGTGACCGCGTCGGCCACCCGGATGTAGCCGGACTCGAACTCGCCGGTGGCGGCGTCGACGAGCCGGTAGCGCTGGGCCTGGATGTGGATCGGCTGGGCGTCGAGCAGCACCACCCGCACCTCGCCCGGTTCGAAGTGACACCGCCGCTGCATGGCCGCGATCAGCTGCTCGTTGTGCATGTGTCCGTCGCCGAAGTTCCAGCCGATGGCCGTCGAGCAGATCCGCTCGCCGTCAGTCATCACATAGTCTTTCTCGCAGTCCCGGCTCACGGCTCCGTCGGGTCCGGCCATCGCCCGGTGGGCCAGGGTGTACATCATCCGGCCGTGGGTGTTGAAGCACCGGAACGAGTACCCGAGATATTGCAGTACTGCCGCCGCCTCGGGGCTGCCGTACACCTTCTCCAATTGGGCCTGCGGCATGCTGGCGATGGCCACCAGGTTCCTGGCGATCTTCTCACTCGCCGACGGTTTGAGGCACCACAGCGAGCTGTCCCAGTTGCCGGCGTAGTAGCGCATCCCGGGCAGGAAGGAAACCTTGCGCGGGAACAGGTTTCCCAGCGTGACGCTGCACGCCAGCACGGCGAACAGCAGCACCGGCAGCGGCGTGGTCAGGTCCGAGATCCCCACCGCGGCGTGCCCGACGAACAGTGTCAGCACGCAGAAGATCATGAAGACGTTCCATTCCAGCGGCACGCCCATCGGGATCGCCGTCAGGATGCCGAGGTGGAACACCACCATCACGAACGCCGCGACGGCCGTCGGCCAGCCGCCGTGGCAGAAGAACAGCACCAGAGGGATCAGCATCTCGACCGCGGTGGAGAAGTGCGCGACGACACGGGACAGCCGGCCCGGCCGCAGGTCGTCCGGAAAGCGTTCGAAGAACAGCCTTTTCAGTGCCCGCGGCCGCACCACCGGACTGTTGGACATCATCGTGGAGATGACGAAGGGGAAGTGCTTGTTCAGCTTGGACGTCGCCGCGCCCACCCAGATCGCCAGGCACACCAGCTTGGCGGCGATGATCAGGTCGACGCCGAATCCGGCGAACAGGAAGGCCACCGTGAACGACCCGTAGACCTCGCCGCGGGCCGCCAGGAAGATGACCTTGTCGCGCAGACCGGCCACCGCCAGCACCCCCAGGATCGCCCAGATCTGCCACATCGGCAGCACACCGATCTCGGTGCCCAGCGCGGCCCGCGGCCCGGTGCCGTCGGAGAACAGGGCCACTGCCAGCAGCACCAGCAGCGTGCCGTAGAGCAGGATGTCGACCGGTTCGCGGTTGTCCCCTCGGGTCAACGGCACCCGGCCCGGCCACGGTGGCAGCCGGATCGTGTTGGGCCGCAACCAGTACAGGATCGACCCCATCGGAGGCAGGTAGCGGTTGTTGAGCGGCCCGAACCCGCAGCCGAGGCCGACGACCTCGAACAGCATGGTGTAGAGCACGACCTTCTGGAAGACGATCGGCTCGGTCCACCAGTCCGCCACCGCGGTGAACCCGTCCACCCCGCGGGTGGTCAACACCACCAGCCAAGCGCCCAGGATGTAGAGCAGAATCTTGACGACGTAGAACAGGTGCAGCACCACCGGGGTGCCGAAGCCGACCTCGGCCCAGTGCCGCGCCATCGGGCGAAGCTTCTGTTCCCAGCTGCCGCGGCTCCACTCTTCGAAGTCGACGACGGGCAGTTCCGGCTTCAGAAAACCCATGCCGCCAAGACTAGAACGTGTTCTAGTCGGCCGGACGTCATCCCGCCTGTTTGGCCGGCGGGCGGTAGAAGACCGCCAGCTGTCCGATGCCTCCGGCCAGGCCCAGACCCACCGCGATCAGGAATCCGCGCCAGCCGTACAGCCACTGGTAGAGAGCCGTGTCCCGGAACAGCGCGTAGTCCAGGCTGTACTTGCCCGCGCCGATCGCCGCGATCGCCACCGCGGCCACCGCGAGGACCAGGTTGTACTCCCAGCCCTCCTTGACGATGAAGAAGCCGTTGGCGCGGTGCACCGTCCACGCGGCTACCAGCATCAGCGCCACGAATCCGGCGGCGGTGACCGGGGTGAACAGACCGGCGGCCAGCCCGATGCCCGCGGCCATCTCGGTGGTGGCGGCCACCCGGGCGTGGAAGGTGCCCGGCTTCATGCCGATGCTCTCGAACCAGCCGGCGGTGCCTTTGATGCGCCCGCCGCCGAAGAACTTGTTGTAGCCGTGCGCGGCCATGGTCAATCCGAGTACGACCCGCAGCAGCAACAGGCCAAAATCCACAGCAGTCATATGCAGAACTTAGGCCATCTGTCGACCGGCGGGGGCGCTCACCCCAACTCGGCGTCCAGGCGGGCCAGGTATTCGTCGACGTTGATAACCCCGTCGACGGTGTGCACGCTGACGGCCACGGTCTCCCCGACACCGTGCACGCCGTGGGTCAGGCCCATCATCGGCGACAGCGCCGGGTAGCCGGCCGTCAGCAGCACCGGCGCGGCACCGAACCGCAGGTCGGCCGGGCCCCGGTTGACGCTGGAGACGACGGTGTTGCCGGTGACGGCCGGCGGCCGGGCGGTGGGATCGAACCGCCCGGTCCCCCAGCGCAGCAGCGCGGCGGGCGCCGACGCCAGCGCGGCACGCTCGGCCGCATACGCCGGATGCGCGGCGCGGATCCGGGCGTCCCGCAGTTCCCGCGCGATCAGCTCCGCCCGCCCGGCGCCGGCCACGTCCGGGTGCAGACCGACGCCCACGTTGTGAAAGTGGTTGCGGGCGTGCCCGATTCCGCTGTTGCGCATCGGCACCTCGGCGCCCAGCCGGGAGACATCAGCGCCGCGGTCTCCCAGGTATCCGGCCAGTGCCGACCCGATAGCCGCCAGCGCCGCCACCGTGACCGTCGCGCCCGAGGCGGTCAGCGCACGCCGATCACGAACCAGGGTGCGGACCCGGGCCCGGCCGGGCGGCCGGGTGTTTGTCCGCAGCGCCGGTCGCGGCGGCGGGGGTGCCGGCAGCCGGCCGGCGTCGATGTCGGCGATCAGCTGCCGGTGCGCCCGCCCGGCCGCGACACCGCGCGCCAGC
>CAZTAA010000207.1:0-3903 GCA_964611465.1 uncultured Mycobacterium sp.
GCGCCGCCTTCTTGGCACCCGGACGCTTGGCGCCGGAGGCCATGCCCAGCCCGACGACGGGTGCCGCCGGCTCTGCCGGGGCCGCCGGTTCGGCCGCCGCTTCGGCAGGTGCCGCAGGCGCGGCGGAAGTGGCGGGTGTCGCGGGAGCCGCGGCGGTCTTCTTGGCGCCGGGGCGCTTGGCTCCGCCGGCCATTCCCAACCCCTTGACCGGGGCAGCCGGAGCCGCGGGTTCGGCGGCCTCGGTCGTCGCGGCGGTTTCGGCGGCAGGGGCGGCGGTGGCCTTCTTGGCACCCGGGCGCTTGGCGGCCCCCGCCATTCCCAGGCCCGTGACGGCCTTGGCCGGGGCGGCGGGCTCGGCCGCGACCTTCTCGGCCTTCTCGACCGGCTCCGCCAACGCCTCGGCGGGCGCCGGTTTGGCCGCCTCGATCCGCGCCGCCCGCTTCTCGAATTCCGCTGCGGCAGTGCCCTTTTCGGGCAGCTTCACACTCGACAGGTCCAGGGAGCCCAGCAGCAGCTGAGCCACGTCGAGCACCTCGGGCTTGTCGCCAGTACGAGCGGCGGCCACCTCGTCGACGCCGTCGGTCATCATCACGCGGCAGAACGGGCAGCCGGTCGCGATGGTCGCGGCGCCGGTGTCCATCGCCTCTTCGGTGCGTTCGGTGTTGACGCGTTTGCCTATGTGCTCTTCCATCCACATCCGCGCGCCGCCCGCGCCGCAGCAGAAGCCGCGGTCGGCATGACGCGGCATCTCCGTCAGCGTGGCACCGGAGTCGCCGATCAGCTCACGCGGCGCGTCGTAGACCTTGTTGTGCCGGCCCAGGTAGCACGGATCGTGGTAGGTGACGTTCTGGCTCAGCGAGTTGACCGGGACCAGCTTCTTGTCGCGGACCAGCCGGTTCAGCAGCTGGGTGTGGTGCAGCACGGCGTAGTTGGCGCCGATCTGCTTGTACTCCCGGCCCATGGTGTTGAAGCAGTGCGGGCAGGTCACGACGATCTTGCGGTCGACGGTCTCGACGCCCTCGAACAGCCCGTTGATGGTCTCGATGTTCTGCGCGGCCAGCTGCTGGAACAGGAACTCGTTGCCGGCGCGGCGCGCGGAGTCGCCGGTGCAGGTCTCGCCGTCGCCGAGCACCAGGAACTTGACCCCGGCCGCGGCCAGGAGCTCGGCGACCGCCTTGGTGGTCTTCTTGGCGCGGTCCTCGTAGGCGCCGGCGCAGCCGACCCAGAACAGGTACTCGAAGCCGTCGAAGGAGTCGACGTCCTTGCCGTACACCGGCACGTCGAAGTCGACCTCGTCGATCCAGTTCAGCCGGTCCTTGGCGTTCTGGCCCCAGGGGTTGCCCTTGTTCTCCAGGTTCTTGAACAGCACGCCGAGCTCGGACGGGAACTCCGACTCCATCAGCACCTGGTAGCGGCGCATGTCGACGATGTGGTCGATGTGCTCGATGTCCACCGGGCACTGCTCGACGCACGCACCGCAGGTGGTGCAGGACCACAGCACGTCGGGATCGATCACGCCGCCCTGTTCGGCGGTGCCGACCAGCGGGCGGACGGCCTGCTCGGGGCCGGAGCCCGGGACGCGGCCGAAGCCGGACTCCGGGACGTGGTGGCCCTCCTCCTTGACGGTCTCCATGTCGAGACCTTCGAGTTCGTGGGTCTTGCCGCCGATGATGTACGGCGCCTTGGCGAACAGGTGGTCGCGCAGGTCCATGATGACGAGCTTGGGCGACAACGGCTTTCCGGTGTTCCACGCCGGGCACTGGGACTGGCAGCGACCGCACTCGGTGCAGGTCGCCATGTCGAGGTAGCCCTTCCAGGTGAAGTCCTCGATCTTGCCCTTGCCGAGCACGGCGTCCTCGGCCGGATCCTCGAAGTCGATCGGCTGGCCCTGGTACTCCAGCGGCAGTAGCGGGCCCAGGGCGTTCGGCAGCCGCTTGAAGGTGACGTTGATCGGGGCCAGGCCGATGTGCAGGTGCTTGGAGTGCAGCACGATCAGCAGGAACGCCAGCATGACGCCGATGTGGGCGAGCAGCGCGACGGTCTCGATGACGTGGTTGGCGGTGTGGCCCAGCGGGTGCAGGAGCTGCGCCATGCCGTGCGAGAAGAAGGCGCCCGAGCCGTACGGGAAGTCGTCGCCGAGATTGTTGACGGCCGCGCCGCGGAAGATCGCGAAGGTCAGGATGACCAGGAAGATCATGCCGAGGATCACCCAGGCGCCGCCGGTGTGCGAGCCGTAGAACCGCGACGAGCGGCCGATCTCCTCGGGCTTGTTGCGCAGCCGGATGATGGCGAACACGATGATGCCGACCAGCACGGCGACGGCGAAGAAGTCCTGCAGGAAGCCCAGGGCGTCCCAGCGGCCGACGATCGGGATGTGGAACTCGGGATTGAACAGCACGCCGTAGGCCTCGACGTAGACGGTGGCGAGGATGAAGAAGCCCCACATGGTGAAGAAGTGCGCGAGGCCGGGGATCGACCACTTCAACAGCCGGGTCTGGGCGAAGACCTCTTTGACCTGAGTGGTGATCCGCTCGGACATGTGGTCCTTGCGGCCGGCTTCGTCGCTGACCGGCTGACCCGAGCGGATGAGGTCTACCAGGAACTTCACCCGCTTTGCGGCGAAGACGAGCACGATGGCCGTCGCGGCCAGGCCCAGTGCCAGTCTGATCCACTCGAGAGTGCCCACAGCCTGCCTCCATTCGGGTTACCGATCGGTAACTTAGCCAAAGTTACCAGCGGGTAACTTGCACACAGTCCTGCTCATAGTCGCATTCGCCGACATTGGACCGCTACCGAGGCTTACCTAACTTGGCGGCGCCGCGTCCTGGGGTGTGAGGATCGCCCGCAGCATCGACAACATCTCCGAGCGTGATTCGGCGCCGAGACGCCGCCGGATGCGGGCGACGTGATGTTCGACGGTCTTCGCCGAGATGAACAGCTGCGCGCCGATGTCGCGGTAGGGCATACCGAGCAACAGGAGTTCGGCGACCTCGCGCTCGCGTTCCGACAGCGGGGACGGTCCGGGCGGCGGGGACTTGGCGCCGGCCGCGGCGGCGTGCCCGGGCTCCTCGGGGACGTCGGTCGCCAGTTTCAGGTCGCGGGCGATCTGCAGCATCGCGCCGGAAATCCGCGCGTCGTCGGCCTGCAGCGCGGCCTGACCCGCCAGGCGGGTGGCGTCCCAGGTCAGCCCGCAGGTCGCCAGCCCGCGCGCGGCGGCGCCGACGTCGTCGGGGTCGACCTGCCGGGCGAGCACCCGCAACCAGGAACGTCCCGCCGCGGCCAGAATCGCCGCGAACCCGGTGTCTGCCGCGGCGTTCGCCAGCGCCTGGCCGTGCGGCGCCATCGCCGCGGGCGAGCCGGCCAGGATCGCCGCGTGGACGCCCGCCCAGTGCAGGGGCAGCGACCACGCCGGCGGATCGCCGAGCGCTCGCAGCACGGCGAAACCCTGGTCGACGGCGTAGTGGATCCGGTCGGTCTGGTGCAGCCGTTCGGCGCAGATCCACAATTCGCCGAGCGGAAGCAGGCTGTACAGGTCGACCGAGTACTCGGCCAAGTCCTCCATGGCGCCGAACCAGTGCTGTAGCAGCGCCCCGGTGTCGCCGGTGCGACGGGCCAGGGCGGCGCGCAGGGTGGTCGCCCACAACGAGTCCCGCCGGTGCAACGGGCCCGCGGCGGCGACGGCCTCGAGATCGTGGGCCGCGGCGGTCAACTGGCCGTCCTGCATCCGCAACCAGGCCCGGAGCAGCCGATGGCGCGGGCCGAACAAGCCACCGAACGCTCCGTCGGCGATCGACTCGACCGCGCGGCCGATGACGGCGCGGGCGCGTACGACGTCGCCGGCGTGCAGCGCGGCCAGGGTGGCCAGCGCGGCGGCGCTGTCGGGCATCGCGGCGTCGGGCGCGG
>CAZTAA010000208.1:0-2286 GCA_964611465.1 uncultured Mycobacterium sp.
GGGTCGGACACCGCGACATAGCGCGGATCGGGCACGGTGGTCTTGCCGGTGGGGTCGACGAAGTACAGGGTATGTCGCTTGTAGGTCTGCTGGAACTGCTGCCAGTCCAGGAAGACGCCGTTGGGCAGCTTGTCGATCCGCCAGCCGTCGGAGGTCTTGACCAGTTCGATCTGTCCCGGGTCGGGCAGCGCGCCGTCGGCGGTCTCGAAAACGCCGATGTCCGAGAGGGATCCGAGGATGTCGGCCCGCATGTTCACCGAGACCCGGTCGGAGCTGCGGGTTTCGACGAACACCACCTTGTCGATCAGCAGTGCGCTGCCGGCGTCGTCCCAGTTGGCCGATGCCGAGTCGGTGAGGAACTGCCGGGCGGCCAGGTGCCGGTTCGCGGGATCTGCTGTGGCCTTGAGGAATTCGCGCAGCAGCAGGTCGGGTTCCATGCCGGGGGTGGGTTTGGGCAGCGACTGCGGGGCGGGGCGTTCGACGGTGCCGATTGCCTGCGGCGCCGACGAACTGGGCACGCCGGCGCACCCCGTGAGCAGCAACAGCAGCACCGTCAGCAGGAGGCGCGAAAGCCCGCGCGAGGGTGCAGCCATATGTGTTTTCGCGTCCCGATTCTGCATATGAGTGCACGCTCGCGGGTGTTGGCCGCTCACACCGTCACCTTCGGATCCTTGCGCTCCGGCGCCATTGGTTTGAGCGGCAGCGGGCTGGTGGTCACCTTGTGTCCACGCACCAGCGGCAGGGTGAGCCGGAAGCAGGCGCCCTTGCCGGGCTCGCCCCAGGCCTCGAGCCGGCCCTGGTGCAGCCGGGCGTCCTCGATGCTGATGGCCAGCCCCAGCCCGGTGCCGCCGGAACGCCGGACGCGCGACGGGTCCGAGCGCCAGAACCGGCTGAAGACCAGTTTCTCCTCACCGGGTTTGAGGCCCACCCCGTAGTCGCGGACGGTGACGGCGACGGTGTCCTCGTCGGCGGCCATCCGGATGCGCACGGGTTTGTGTTCGGCATGGTCGATCGCATTGGCGATCAGGTTGCGCAGGATGCGTTCCACCCGGCGGCCGTCGATCTCGGCGATGACGTCGTCGGCGGGCATGTCGACCAGCAGCTCGACGCCCGCGTCGTCGGCCAGGTGGCCCACGTTGCCCAGGGCGCTGTTGACGGTGGCGCGCAGATCGACTGCCTCCACGGACAATTCGGCCACACCGGCGTCGTGGCGGGAGATCTCGAGCAGGTCGTTGAGCAGTGACTCGAACCGGTCGAGTTCGTTGACCATCAGTTCGGTGGAGCGCCGCAGCGCGGGGTCCAGGTCCTCGCTGTGGTCGTAGATCAGGTCGGCGGCCATCCGCACGGTGGTCAGCGGGGTGCGCAGTTCGTGGCTGACGTCGGAGGTGAAGCGGCGTTGCAGGTTGCCGAATTCCTCGAGCTGGGTGATCTGGCGGGACAGGCTCTCGGCCATGTCGTTGAACGACACCGCGAGCCGGGCCATGTCGTCCTCGCCGCGCACCGGCATCCGTTCGGTCAGGTGGCCCTCGGCGAATCGTTCGGCGGTACGGGAGGCGGTGCGGACCGGCAGCACCACCTGCCGCGAGACCAGCCAGGCGATTCCGGCCAGCAGGAGCAGCAGGACCAGGCCGCCGGTGGCCATGGTGCCGCGGACCAGCGAGATGGTGCTCTCCTCGTTGGTCAGCGGGAAGATCAGGTAGAGCTCCATGCCGGTGGTGCCCTGCGCCGACGCGGGGCTGCCGATGATCAGCGCGCGCCCGTCGAAGCCGTCGGTACGGACCTGGGAGTACTGGTAGGACACCTGGCCGGCCTTGACGAAATCCCTGAGCGCCGTGGGGATTTGGTCAGCGGGGCCGACGGAGGTGGCGGCCCGCGGGCCGTCGCCGGGGACCAGCAGGACCGCGTCGAACGTGCCGGCCAGGCCGGATCCCGACGAAGGACCCGTCTTGGAGGTCAGGGTGTTGCGGGCCAGTTGCAGGCTGGAGTCCAGGGAGCGGGCCTCTTCACCGCCGACGATCCCGCCGACGGTGGTGCGGGCCCGGTCCATCTCCTCGGTGGCCGCGCGCACCTTGACCTCGAGCACGCGGTCGGTGATCTGACTGGTCAGCACGAATCCGAGGACCAGCAGCACCGCCAGGGACATGCCGAGGGTGAGCACGACGACCCGCAGCTGCAGCGAGCGCCGCCACGCGACGGCCACCGCGCGGCTCAGCGCGCTGAGCCCACTGACCACCGGGCCCGTCCGTCCCCAGGGGCCGCGGGATCGTCGTTTCGAGCGCAGGATCA
>CAZTAA010000208.1:2386-3863 GCA_964611465.1 uncultured Mycobacterium sp.
CGGTAGCCCCACACCTGTTCGAGCAGCACATCCCGAGTAAACACCTGGCGCGGTTTGCGTGCCAGCGCGACCAGCAGGTCGAACTCCAGCGGCGTCAGGGAGATCTGTTCGCCGTTGCGGGTGACCTTGTGCGCGGGAACGTCGATGTCGATGTCGGCGATCGACAGCATCTCGGCGGGTTCGTCGTCGTTGCGGCGCAGCCGGGCCCGGACGCGGGCCACGAGTTCCTTGGGCTTGAACGGCTTCATGACGTAGTCGTCGGCGCCGGATTCCAGGCCCAGCACGACGTCGACGGTGTCGGTCTTGGCCGTGAGCATGACGATCGGCACCCCCGAGTCCGCGCGGAGCACCCGGCACACGTCGATGCCGTTCATGCCGGGCAGCATCAGGTCCAGCAGAACCAGGTCGGGGCGCAGTTCACGGACCGCGGTGAGCGCCTGGGTGCCGTCGCCGACCACGGCCGTGTCGAACCCCTCGTTGCGGAGCACGATCGTGAGCATCTCGGCGAGTGAAGCGTCGTCGTCGACGACAAGGATCCGTTGCCTCATGTTGTCCATGGTGTCACTCGATCGCGACAAATCGGGGCTGCCACACGCGCGTCGGGCCGGTTTTTGCGATCTGTTCTGCGCTGGCTGCGACAGTTACTCGAACTTTTTCGCAGCCAGTGCAGAACAGATCGGTCAGGGAGACAGTCGCGCCGCGACGTCGGCGGCCTTGTCGTCGGGACCGACCGTCAGCCACGGGCCGGCCCAGCCGGCCGCGGCCAGTTCCCCGTACACCGCCGCGGTGCGCTGCTGCAGTCCGCCGTCGCGCTCATAGGCGTCGCGGTCGCGGCCCGCCTCGGTGGCCGCCCGGTGTTCCGCCCGCTGCGCCGCCAGTTGCGGCGAAACATCAAGCAGCAGTTGATGATCCGGCTTCGGCAGGCCGAAGCGGCCGAACTCCAGCCGGAACACCCAGTCCACCACCTCGCCGTCGACTCCCTGGTGGAGTCGCGCCGCGCTGTAGGCGGCGTTGGACGCCACGTAGCGGTCCAGGATCACCACGTCATGCGTCGCGGTCAGCTCGGCGAGTTCGGTGGCCGCACCGGCGCGGTCCAAGGCGAACAGCATGGCCATCGCGTACACCGAGTCGGCCAGGTCGCCGTGTTGACCGTGCAGCGCCTCGGCGGCCAGGTCGGCGTGCACCGACCGCCCGTAGCGCGGAAATGCCAAGGTGGACACCGACTTTCCCGCATCGCCGAACGCCGCGCGCAGGCCGTCGGTCAGGGTGCGTTTACCGGCGCCGTCGAGGCCTTCGATCACGATCAGCACCGCAGCAGCCTAGTTCACGGGAACCGCCCGCAGTTCGGCGTGGTCGGTTCGCCGTTGAACCGCGCGGCGATCCACTGCAGCGCCGGTTCGCCATCGACCACCATCGGCAGGCCGTGGTTGATGATCGCCTTGTTCAGGAACGGCGGTTCCTCGTTGGTGCGGAATTC
>CAZTAA010000209.1:0-3826 GCA_964611465.1 uncultured Mycobacterium sp.
CGACGCGGCTGCGGGAATGGGCCAAAGACAACCTGGTCGTCGTCGACGGTGAGCCCACCGCCGCGCAGTTGGCGACCGCGCAGAAAGCCACCCGGCCCACCAAACCCGAGCAGCTCGCCTGGGACGAACTCAAAGCGATGTGGCGCGCCGACGCGCGCGGTCTGGACTTGGACCGCGACGCGCACTTCGCCGCGCGCGAGGCGCGGCGCGCACAAGCGCACATCCTCCCGCGAACGCGCATCGCGACCGCGCTAGCGCGCATCGATAAGGCCGCGTTCACCCGCGCCGATGTCGTCGAGCTGATCGGTGCGGTCATTCCTTACGACGAATCCCCTGGTGAGGGCCGGGATGTGCGGGCGCGCATCGAGGACCTCGCCGAGCGCGTCGGTCTCCGCGTCAGCGCACCGCGCGCCGCACATGAGCGCGAAGGACACGAGAAATACACCCTCACCGCGATCCTCAAAGAGGAGATGCGCGTCCTCGAGGCCGCCGGCGCCACCGATGCGCGTGCGCGTCTTGGTGTGCGCTCGAGCGACCTGACCGCGCTGTCGGCCGACCAGGCGCGCGCGGTGACCGCGATCGGCATGTCGCAGTGGTTGGTCAATCCACTGTCCGCACCCGCAGGCGCCGGGAAAACCCACTCCCTGCAAGCCCTGCGCGCCGCCGCCCACCGAGTCCACAAAGAGGTGCTGGTCCTCGCTCCGACCGGGACGGCGGTCGATCAAGCGTTGACTGACGGGGCCGGCGATCGCGGGATGACCCTCGACAAAGCCATCCACCAGCTCAACAACGGCACCCTGCAACTCGATCAGCGCACCGTGGTGGTCGTCGATGAAGCGTCCATGGTGGCCACCCCCAAGCTGGGGCAGCTGCTGGAAACCACCACCGCTGCCCGGGCGAAAACCGTCCTTGTCGGTGACCCCTACCAGATCGCCCCGGTCAAAGCCCGCGGCGGCATGTTCGACCAACTATGCACCGAGCTGCCCTGGACTCAGCGACTCTCGCAGGTGTGGCGCATGCGCGACCCGGCCGAACGCGACGCCTCGCTAGCGATCCGCAACGGGCGCGGCAACCGACTCCGCAGAGCAGTCGGCTGGTACCGCAGCCACGACCGCCTGCACACCGGCGATCAGGTCAGCATGGCCGCCGACGCGATGACGGCCTACCTCGACGACCGCGCCGCCGGAAAGAACACCCTGCTCGTCTGCGACACCTGGGACATCGCTGATGCCCTCAACCAGCGCCTCCACGACACCCTCACCACCGAGGGACCCGCTGCGCAGGTGGCCCGCGACCAGACGGTTCGGGTCGGCGACATCATCGTCAGCCGCGACAACGACCCCACCATCACCGTCCACCCCGGACCGCACCACGCTGAGGGCCAGGCGGTGGATCAGGTGCGCAACGGCAACCGGTGGCGGGTGGCCGGCGTCGACGAAAAAACCAACCGCGTCGCTGCTGAACGGCTCACCGACAAAGCCCGCGTCCTGTTCGACGGCGACTACCTACGCCAGCACGTTCACCTTGGATATGCCGTCACCGTGCACGCCGCTCAAGGTGTCACCGTCGACACCGCCCACACCGTGCTCGGTGAAAACGCCTCTCGCACCCAGGCCTACGTCGGGCTCAGCCGTGGCCGCCAGACCAACCACGCCTACCTCTACACCCGATTCAGCGGTGAAGCCGACCACGAACACGCCGCCCCTCACACCGGCATGCACGTGGCCCGGCGCGGAACCAAACACACTGCCGCGCAAGCCCTTCAGAAGATTCTGGCCAACGACGACCGGCCCCGCACCATGCACGTCGAAGCCGACCATACCGCCCGCGAAAACCTGCCCGACATCATCGGCCAGGTCCTCGACCGCCACGAGCAACGCCGCGGCACCTGGCGGGCCGCCTGGCGCGAGCATGCCCACGCTCAACAGAGCCTCCAACAGGCCTACGAACGCTTTCGTACCGGACTGGAACGCAGCGCCGAACAGTCACGCGGCCGCGGTCGTGGCCGCGACGTCGACGGCCTCGAACTCTGACTCTAACTTTTAGCCCTTTATGCCCCAGACGCCTACGCGGTGGGCCAGAGCAGTCCGCGCTTCGCTCACAATCAGAGCCGTCTGCCATGTCTGCAGCGGCCCGTCTTGGGTCCACATCGCGACGCTGTGCAAGGCAGGCCACGTCCTGGCTTTCATCATCGCGTCGCCGGGCCGCCCGGCTTCGAGCTCGTCCAGTGCGGCACGCACGGACGCCGCCCACCGCGGCGCCAGCCACCCCGGAAGCCCCGCTACAGCGCCGCCGCGAGCATCTTCGTCGATCGCAGTGAACTGAACTGAGGTGGTGACGTCAGCCATGATTTCGGCGGCTATCCGAGCTGTTGCCATGCCTTTCGCTGTGGCTCCGGCTACCCGTTCCAGCACTCCGTAGCTGTCTTGGCCTTCCCACACCAATGCGGCCGTGGCGGCAGCAATTGTCGCCTCAGCGGCTACCTCTAACGGATTCCACTGGTTGACTGACACGTCCGCAGTCATCGAACACCGCCATCCTCGTGGCCAACCCAAAGTTGGCGTTCAGCGGCGATGTGGTGGGCCAGATAGACCACCTCCCGGTGATCTGGGGCGCCGTGGCGCCACAACAGCAGCAGCTCCGCGAGCCGGGCCACATTGTGCTGCACTCGCGCGTACGGCGACGCCTCAGTGTCGGTGCCGATCCGGCCGGGCCGCTGACCCGAGCTGTCGGTGATCGCCATCGGTAGCACGGCACTAGCGAGTTCGTCCCACTGCGCTTCGGTGACTGAGGTGCCGCGGTCGAGGTGGGTGGCGATTTCGCGCAGCAGCGGCGGTATCGGCAGTGTCAGGAGTTCACTGGCCTGGGTGAACGTGACGTGCGCAGTCTGTCTGGTGATGGCCAGTGATTCGCGCACGTCGACCGGGGTTGCGGTGTTCAACTGCGCGTAGGCGGCCGGATTGAGGGCCTGTAAGCGGTGTAACCGGGTCTCATCCAACGGCGGCTGCACCACGCCCCCACCCAGGGGCGTATCGGTGGTGGGCATGGGGCAGTCGGCATAGTGCGGCACACCGGCGGCCAGGGCTGGCTGTGCTGAGCCGCCGAAACCCGTCGCCACCGCTACCGCCCACAGCTCAATGTTCGGGTCCAGCGCGGTCACCGACTGGGCGTAGGCCACCATGGTCTGCGCCGGATTGATCCAGCCGAACCAGCGACGCCGAAAAGCGTTGTCCAACCCAGGATCCGAGAACAGCGACTCCACACCTTTGGGCATATGCACCCCCGCCGGGATGAACCCCGCACCCTCGCCGGAGGTCACCACGGTCAGGGTTCTCGATGGGGTTTTGAACACCCCCACACACCAGTCGATGGTGCCGTACTGGCGAGAAGCCTTCATCAGCTCCTCGACCAGCGTGCACGCGTCGTCGAGCAGCGGATCAGGCGCGGCCGATTTTGCCCCCGCCACTGCACCCGCTGCCGCCGCGGCACCTCCCGACGCGACCACCCCGGGAGGCAGCGGTGTTCCCGGCCCACCCGCAGCCGGCGGTGCCGGAGCAGCTGGCGCAGCAGGGGCCGCCGCCGAGGCGGGAGATACCTGGCGCGGCGCAATGTCGGAATTAAACGGCGGCAACGGGCCAGCGGGCGCAGGTGCCGGTGACATCATCGGTGTCCCCACCGGCCCAGCTGGTGCCGCTGATCCGCTCGCAGCCGCTGGCGGCGCGCTCTGCGCCACCGGACCGCCGCCAGCCGGCACCGATGGCGCACCCCCAGCACTCGGAGACCCATACGCACCAGCCGTCGAACTCGCCGGTTGCGCGGGCGGCGG
>CAZTAA010000210.1:0-3787 GCA_964611465.1 uncultured Mycobacterium sp.
GTCGCCGAGGCGCGGCCCGTGACCGCCGCCCGGCCCCGCCCGGCCACCGGCACCCATCGGCCGCCGCCGGCGCGCAGTACGTTCTCGCCCGGACAGCGGGCGCTGCTCTGGGCGGCCGGTGTGCTGGGTGCGCTCGCGATCATCATCGCGGTGCTCATCGTCATCAACGCACGCAACGACAACCTCGACCAGAACCAGACCCCGTCGACGGTCACCGAGACCGCGACGATGCCTCCGGGCAGTCCGGCGCCGGCCGAACCGACCGACTGGACCGAAGATCATTTCCGAACCCGGGTACTCCTGAACATGACGCCAGCCCAAGCCCTACCGCCGCTGCCCAGTGAGACAGCCACATGACGCAGCCGCATCCACCCCAATTCCTTTCCGACCGTTACGAACTCGGGGAGATACTCGGCTTCGGCGGGATGTCGGAGGTGCACAAGGCCCGCGACACGCGGTTGCACCGCGACGTCGCGGTGAAGATCCTGCGCGCCGACCTGGCCCGTGACCCCAGCTTCTACCTGCGTTTCCGGCGTGAGGCCCAGAACGCCGCCGCGCTGAACCATCCGGCCATCGTCGCGGTGTACGACACCGGCGAGGCCGAGACGGCGTCGGGGCCGCTGCCCTACATCGTCATGGAGTACGTCGAGGGTGTCACGCTGCGCGACATCGTGCACACCGACGGCCCGATTCCCCCGCGGCGTGCCATCGAGATCATCGCGGACGCCTGCCAGGCGCTGAACTTCAGCCACAACCACGGCATCATCCATCGCGACGTCAAACCGGCCAACATCATGATCAGCAAGACCAACGCGGTCAAGGTGATGGACTTCGGCATCGCGCGGGCGCTGGCCGACTCGCACAGCGTCACCCAGACCGCCGCCGTCATCGGCACCGCGCAGTACCTCTCCCCCGAGCAAGCCCGCGGCGACGCCGTCGACGCTCGCTCGGATGTGTACTCACTGGGCTGTGTCCTCTACGAAATCCTCACGGGCGAACCACCTTTCGTCGGTGACTCGCCGCTGGCGGTGGCCTACCAGCACGTCCGCGAGGATCCCGTCGCGCCGTCGAAGAAGAACCCGGCCATCGGGCCCGAACTCGACGCGGTGGTGCTCAAGGCGCTCTCCAAGAATCCGGACAACCGCTACCAGACGGCCGCCGAGATGCGCGCCGATCTGGTGCGTGTGCACAACGGCGAGGCGCCCGAGGCGCCCAAGATCCTGACCGACGACGAGCGCTCCTCCCTGCTGGCCGCCAGTTCCGGCCGCGGAGTGGCCGACACCGATCAGATCCCCCGGCAGGGCGGCCCGTACGACGACCGGCGGGGCGGTCGGTCGGTGGCCCGCTGGCTGACGGCACTGGCCGTCCTCGCGATCCTCACCGTGGCGGTGACCTTCGCGATCAACACCTTCGGCGGCGAGACGCGCCAGGTGCAGGTGCCGGACGTCAAGGGACAGGTGTCCGCCGACGCGGTGGCCACGTTGCAGAACCACGGCTTCCGGACGAACACCCAGCAGAAGCCCGATTCGGTGGTGGCGCCCGACCACGTCATCGACACCTCCCCGGCGGCCAACTCCGCGGTCAAGGCCGGCGAGGAGATCACCGTCAACATCTCCACGGGGCCCGAGCAGCGCGAGATCCCCGATGTCGCATCGCTGAGCTACGGCGACGCCCTGCAAAAACTGAAGGCGGCCGGCTTCAGCGTCTTCAAGCAGTCGAACGCGCCGTCGACCCCCGAGCAGAAGGACAAGGTGCTGGGCACCAGCCCGCCGGCCAACCGGACCTCGGCGATCACCAACGAGATCACCGTGATCGTTGGCACCGGACCGGAGAGCAAGGAGGTGCCCGACGTCGCCGGGCAGACCGTCGACCAGGCGCAGCAGAACCTCACCGTCTACGGATTCACCCGGGTCACCCAGGCCCAGGTGGACAGCACGCGGCCGGCCGGCACCGTGCTGAGCACCAATCCGGCCACCGGCCAGAGCGTTCCGCTGGACACCATCGTGGAGTTGCGGGTGTCGCGCGGCAATCAGTTCACGATGCCGGATTTGACGGGCCAGTTCTGGACCGATGCCGAGCCGAACCTGCGGGCGCTGGGCTGGACGGGCGTCCTGATCAAGGGCGCCGACGTGCCGAACAGCGGTCAGCGCAGCGCCGCGGTGGTGACCCAGAGCCCGGCGCCGGGTTCGGCGCTGACCTTCGACGCGCCGATCACGCTGGCTTTTGCGTCGTAGCCGCCCGCACCGTATCGGCGATCTCCGTCTCCAGCCGTCGCACCAGGTGCTCGTCGGGTGCCTCGCCGCAGACGGCCAGCCAGTTGGCCAACAACCGGTGGCCGCCCTCGGTGAGGATCGACTCGGGATGGAACTGCACCCCGTGGATGGGCAGTTCGGTATGCCGCACGCCCATGATCACCCCGCTGCGGGTGCGCGCGGTGACCTCGAGTTCGGCGGGAACCGTCTCCGGCAGGATCGTCAGTGAGTGGTACCGCGTCGCGGTGAACGGGTCCGGAAGTCCCTTCAGCACACCGGTGTTCGTGTGGAAAACGGTGCTGGTCTTGCCGTGCAGGAGTTCCGGGGCACGGTCGACGGTGGCGCCGAACGCCACCCCGATGGCCTGGTGGCCCAGGCACACTCCGAGCAGTGGAGTGCCCGTGCGGGCGGCGGCTCGCACCATCGGGATGGTGGCGCCGGCCCGTTCCGGCGTGCCCGGACCGGGGGAGAGCAGCACCCCGTCGTACCGGCCGGCGACGTCGTCGGGGTCGCTCAGCCGGTCGTCGTCGTTGCGCCAGACCTCGGCGGTGACGCCCAGCTGGCCCAGGTACTGAACCAGGTTGAACACGAAGCTGTCGTAGTTGTCGACGACGAGGACACGCATCGGCCCAGGTTACCGGGTCGATCAGTACGGAATGGGTCCGGCCGCCTGGGCGTAGCGCAGGCGGATCGGCTCGGTGTATCCGACGATCTGCAGATCACCTCGGACCTCTTCGGTGTACCCCAGGCCGAAGCGGACCACGTACTGCTTGTAGAGCGTCACCAGGGGAGCGGCCGCCAGTGCGGCCTGCATCGCGGGTACGTCGCCGATGGCCGACACGGTGTACGGCGGGCTGTAGGTGCGGCCGTTGAGCAGCAACGTGTTTCCGACGCAGCGCGGCGCGGACGTGGCGATCAGCCGCTGGTCCTGCATCTGGACGGCCTCGGCGCCGGCGCTCCACAGGGCGTTGAGCACGGCCTGAATGTCCTGCTGGTGCACCACCAGGTCGTCGGGCGCGGCATCGCGGGGGAAGCGGCCGTTGGCGTCGCGCTGGGCGTCGGTGAGCGTCACGACCAGACCGGGTCCGTGCACGGGGCCGAGTCCGGCGTCGGCGGCCAGGCCGTCGGCCCGGGCCTGCATCGCGGCCAGCGCCAGGTCCGACGAGCGGCCGTGGGTCGTGTCGATCCGAGCGGCCAGTGCGTCGCGCTGCGCGCCGAGCCGGTCGACTCCGGACTGGGCCTCGCGGACCATGTCGACGAGGCGGGGGGAGTCGCTGCTGCGGATCTCGGTGCCGCCGGAGACTCCGTGCGTCGCGGCGAGCAGCAGGCCGGCCAGCAGGCAAACCACCGGGACGCCGTACCGCCACGGCGAGCGCGGGGCGTCGCTGGTGCGGGCCATCTGGTCCTCCCCGGAGATTCCGGCTTTGGCGCGGGGCTGGGTTAATCTCGTACCCGACTCCGAAGATATCGCCTCAGAAGGTAGCCATGCCCAAGTCCAAGGTCCGCAAGAAGAACGACTTCACCGTCAACCCGGT
>CAZTAA010000211.1:0-3710 GCA_964611465.1 uncultured Mycobacterium sp.
AGTTCGCGTTGCGGAATGGTCCTGCTCATGGCGGTAGTGTAGCCAGTTGTGCTACATGGCGCTACGTCGGCGGCTCGTAGGTTCTCGCGAGCGCGATGAGCTCCGGAAGCGCGCCGGTTTCGTCGCGCTGGTCCTCGCGCCACATGTCGTCGCCGGGCATCACCATTCCGTAGGTCGCCTCCGGTGTGACGAACTGGTGCAGATGCGAGCCGGTCCACCCGATCGCGGCCTGCAGAAGCTCATGCAACTCCGGCAGGGTCGCCGAGGCGGGGATGTCGATCACCCGGGTGACCGCCGGCTCGACGTCGCGCAGCGCCACCCGCAGGCGCGTGGTATTCACTCGTGCGCTTCCGTTCCAGCGGATGTCGGTGCGGCACAACACTTCTTGTACTTGCGCCCCGAACCGCACCAGCACGGTTGGTTGCGGCCCGGCGGCCACGCGATCAGAGCCGGGTCACGCCTGGCGGCCAGATGGGCGGCGTACTGGGCCCGGGCCGCGGCGGAATCGGGTTGCTGCCCCTCGTCGGCGCACCACGCGGTGAATGGCGCCACCCGCACCGGCGCGATCGCCAGCCCCGGTGCGCCCGCCTCCGCGTACTCGATGAGGATCTTCTGCAGCGTCCGGCAGTACCGCGCATGCGGCAGCGGCCCGTCCGGGCCGGCCACCCGATCACTGGCGGCGAAATCGGGCCACAACGTCACCGCCTGCTCGTAGTCGCCGGCGGGTAGCCAGGCCAGGGCCACCGAGCCAATGGCGCCATCGGTGGTTTCGGCTGCGGCCCGGTCTGCGTCGCCCGTCATGGGACGCCATCCTCTCGCGCCGCGGGGAGAGGCATTGCGTGGACTGCCCTACTGAAGTCGATGCAGTGATCATAGCGATGGGCGATCGGTCCGACGGCGCTACCATCGGCGCCGCCCACGGTTTCGGTGCGCGTCGTATGGTCGACACGTGAAGGAGCTGGATCCCGGGATCTACGAAGCCGTCGTTACCGAGGCGCTGCGTCCGTACCTCGACCCGCTCGGCCGCGGTCGCATGAGATCGAGATAGTTTGGCCGCGTTCGGAACCCGGCCACGACGACCGACCTAGTTTTCTGTCGGTGGCGGCTGCGGCTGGAACGGCTCGTACCACCACCAGTCGGCACGTTCACCGGTGGGCCCCGGGCATGGTGCGACCGCGGGCGGTGGTGTGGTCGGCGGGTGGGCCAGCGATGCCGCGCTCAGTTCCTGGCCGGCGCTGTCGGTGACGGTCAGGTCGTTGGCGTCACCGGTGATGGTGATGACGCCGCGATGATGCAGCCGGTGATGGTAGGGGCATACCAGCACGAGGTTGGCCAGTTCGGTGGGGCCGCCGTCTTCCCAGTGCCTGATGTGGTGAGCATGGAGACCGCGGGTGGCTCCGCAACCGGGAACCACGCACGCGCGGTCGCGGTGCTCGAGGGCGCGGCGAAGCCGACGGTTGATCACTCGGGTGGCCCGGCCGGCGCCGATCGGCGCGCCGTCGCGTTCGAACCAGGCCTCACAGGTGGCATCGCAGGTCAGGTAGCGGCGGTCGGATCCAACGAGCAGCGGGCCCAGATGCAGTGCGGCGGCGCGCTGCTCGACATCGACATGGACCACCACGGTGCTGTGCTGCCCATGGGGCCGGCGGGCGACCTCGGCATCCCACGAGGTCTCGACCAGGCGCAGGAAGGCGTCGACGGTGCCCGGGAACGGGGGCACCTGCTCCGACGCGCCGTCGGGGTTGGCGCGATCGTTCTTCCATTCGGCGATCAGCGCATCCCGATGAGACGCCAGCGCCGCGTCGAATTTCGCCGCCTCGAGATGCGGAAGTTTGATCCGCCAGTAGGTGAATTCGTCCTCGACGCTCTTGCTGATCGAGCGCTGCGGCTCGGGCCGGGGGTCGGGGTCGGGCCGTGGTTCGAGCTTGACGGCGGTGCGCAGCTGGTTGACCGTCGCGACCGCGGCCAACGCGGCGTAGTGCTCGTCGGACCCATCGCCGGCCCGCTGCGCGATCACGCCGACCTGATCCAGGGCCAGCCGGCCCTCCCGCATCCCTTGGGCGCAACGGGGGAACTCCTTAAGGCGGTGCGCCACGCTGGTGATGGTGTTCGCATTGGTCGGTGAGCAGCCGGTCTTCCAGGCGACCAAGGCCGCCACGGACCGCGCGCCGGTAGCGCCCCACAACCCGTCGCCATCGATCTCGGCGACGATATCCACGATGCGCCCGTCAATCGCATTCCGTTGGCCGGACAACTCCGCCAACTCCTCGAACAGCGCCTCAAGCCGCTGGTCGGGGCGCGGCTCGGCGGCGGGCGGCGAGGTGGTCAACGACATGAGTTCATCATCGCAGCAACCACTGACAAGTTCGGGCCCGAAGCCTCCGATCGGCTGAGCCGAGCATCCCGTCCTCGACACCGGTAAACCGTTGCCGGCCAACACTATTTGACGTCGGCGAAACCTGTGGAGAAGCGGCTCCGAGCGCACGACTCCGCCTGAGTTGTCGGTGGCGATGGGTAACGTCCGCGCCATGAACGAGGCACGCAGGCGCCGGCAGGCCAAACGGGCGCGGCGGGAGGCGCGACGGGCAACGCGCCGCCGGCAGACTCCTGGGGAATCACCGCTCGTGCGTGCGGTACGCACGGCGCTGGAAACCGGGGATCCGCTCGAAATGCTTTATCTGGTCAGCGTACTGATCGAGACGGCGACACCCGACCGGCTCGCTGCCCTGGAAACCCACCCGGGCGACCAGATGCGCCTCGATGCGCTCGTCACGGGGTTCATCGCCGTGCCGACCCCCGAGACAACCGCGTTGTTGGCGGTGCTCGCCGAGCTCCTGGCCGACGACGACGGATTGCGACGCCGGTGTAGCGAGGAGGTCGCCAGCCGACGCGACCCGCTGCCGGCCTGGATCACCGGGCTGCCGCACCTTGAGGTTCGCCGCGCGGTGCGGATGGCGGATGTGCTCGGTGACGGCGACGACCTGCTGATCGGCGTGCGACTGGTCGACGGGTACGAACTGACCTGCGTGGTTCGCCTTGACCACACGATTCTGGATGACGTGCAAGATGTTCTCTTGGTGCGAGATCCGATCGAGAGTGTGCTCAACGCACGCAATCCCGGCCCCGACATCAGCCCGACCGAGATGACCCTGGCCGACGCCCGCGCGTGGATACATGGCGCGCTCGGAGAAACGCTGTTCGCGATTCCGGCCAAGCCCCTGCTGCGATGGCTGATCGGACATCTGTCCGAGGGTGGGCGGTGCTATGAGCGCCCCTGTGATGATTGGTGGACCACTTCGCGATTACTCGACGCGTTCTTCGCCTCCCCACAGGGCAGGCCCTTCGACCGCTTCGGCCACGATGACCTGATGGGCGA
Organism: uncultured Mycobacterium sp.; assembly: GCA_964611465.1. Taxonomy (GTDB): domain Bacteria; phylum Actinomycetota; class Actinomycetes; order Mycobacteriales; family Mycobacteriaceae; genus Mycobacterium. Next base: position 3,377 of record CAZTAA010000211.1, read on the forward strand.
GCTGATGGAAACCGGAAGCGGTGATCCGCTGCGGTGGAGTGCCGCTCGGATCGAGCGGGCGCTGCGCGGGCTGTCCTACCCCGACGACCACATGTCGGTGGACTGCCTGTTGGAGGTCCCCGATCTTCTGCGCGCCTTCGTACCGGTCGCCCACGCGCTCAGCGGGATCCGGCAGGAGCTGACCGCTCGAGCTCTGGCGACGGTCGACCGGATGGAGCCGGCATTCCGGCAGCGCATCCTCGCCGAGGCGAAGCGCTGGGACGACGAGGAGGACCAGACCTGGGCGGTATAGCCGACCGCGACCCGGCGGCTCAGCCGACTCCGGCGAATGGCC
>CAZTAA010000212.1:0-3608 GCA_964611465.1 uncultured Mycobacterium sp.
CGCGCGGAATCCGGGATCAAGATCCGGCAACCACTGTCGCGTGCCCTCGTGGCCGCCGAGCGGTGGTCCGACCTCGATGACCAGGCCCGGCAGCAGATCGCCGACGAGCTCAACGTGCTGTCCCTGGAGTCGCTGTCCGACGCCGAGGCGTTGGTCCACGTGACCGTGAAACCCAACTTCCGCACGCTCGGGAAGCGCTTCGGCAAGCGCACCCCTGCAGTGGCCGCCGCCATCGGGGCGGCAGAGGCCTCCGAACTCGCCGCGCAGATCCGGCGCGGGGAGGGTCAGGTTCAGGTAGAGGGTGAGACTCTGAGCCTCGCGGCCGACGAGGTGATCGTCACCGAGGTGCCACAAGAAGGGTGGACCGTCGCCAGCGGCGGCGGTGAGTCGCTGGCCCTCGACCTTCACCTCGACGACGAGTTGCTCCTGCTCGGTACCGCCCGGGACATCGTGCGGACGTTGCAGCAGGCCCGCAAGGACTCCGGCTTCGAGGTCACCGACCGGATCACCGTGCTGTGGCAGTCCGACGACGAGCGCGTCGCCCAGGCCTTCGCCACCCACGGTCAGCTGATCGGGCACGAGGTGCTCGCCACTGAGATCGTCGAAACGAAGGCTCCCGCCGCGATGAACCTGTCCGACCCGGACATGCGGGTGGCGCTGCGCCGCGCCTGATCAGAAGCGCGCCACGACGGCGATCAGGATCTGCAGGCCGATGAACAGCACCAAGAACGCCACGTCGAGGGAGATCCCGCCGAAACGCAACGGCGGGATGATCCGGCGCAGTGCGCGCAGCGGAGGATCGGTCAGCGTGTAGATGATCTCGGCGATGATCAGGACGATCCCCTTGGGCTGCCAGTCCCGCGCGAGCATCTGGACGATGTCGAAGACCAATCGGCCGATCAGGACCAGCAAATAGAGCCAGAGGACGTTGACGATGACGCTGGCAACCGGGCTCACAGTCCCGAGCCTACGAGATCAGGCTGGACCGCACAGAGGCGGCGACCTCAACACCCTTCGGGGTCAGCAGGAAGACCTTGCCGCCGATCCGCTCGATCGTCCCTTGCAGCCCGAACGTCAGGCCCGAGGCGAAGTCGATCATCCGCTTGGCGTCGTCGGAGGTCAGCCCCGACAGATCCATGGAGATGACGTCACCGGCCCGGAAACCCTCGCCGATCGAGCGAACGTCCGCGTAGGCGGACGGGCTCATGCGGACTACGTCGTACGCAGCCTCGACCCGTCGCGGCCCCTGGGTCGGGGCGAACCCGCCGGCGCTCTGCTCCACGGCGATGTCCGGACGGCCGGAGTGGCCGCGCTCATCGCGATCATGTCGCTCGTCGTACTCGAAACCGTAGTCCTCCTCGGCAAGCCCGAGGTAGACGGCGACCTTCTGGCGCAAAGTGCTCACTGCGCTTCTCCTTCGTTGTTCTTCCCGCCCTTGGATTGACGGTACCCGACAGTCGGCCGACTGCCCATGACAGCCGTGCCAATCCGAAGGTGTGTCGCGCCGTACTCGACGGCCACCTCCAGATCAGAACTCATTCCCGCGGAGATGATGTCCGCTCCCGGCACCATGCGCTGCACGCCGGCCGCCAATTCGGCCAGCCGCGCAAAGGCAGGCGCCGGGTCCTCCCCCAACGGTCCCACTCCCATGACCCCGCGCAGGCGCAGACCGGGCGCCTGCCCGACACGATCGACCAGGTCATCGAGGTGAGCGGGGTCCACCCCTCCGCGTTCGGCGCGGACCAGTGGATCGAGGTTCACTTGCGCCAGGACGTCCTGGACCTTGTCCTGTCGTTGCGCCGCACGGTCCAGAGCAGACACCAGCGAGGGGCGGTCGACCGTGTGGATGAGGTCGGCGTACCGCACCACCGACTTGGCCTTGTTGGTCTGGAGTTGGCCTATGAAGTGCCATGTGAGCGGGAGGTCCGCGCATTCAGCGTGTTTGGCGGCCGCCTCCTGATCCCGGTTCTCGCCCACATCGCGCACACCGAGGCTCGCCAGACGGTGCACGTCCTGGGCCCCGAAGTACTTCGTCACCACGATCAGAGTGGCCGGCGGCCTGCCCGCGGCTGCACAGGCCGCTGCGATCCGCGACCGGACGGCCAGCAGATTCTCGGCAAGTTCCGCGGTGCGTGCGTCAGGTGTCATGCCGACCGCCTGAGAATGGCCAGCGCCTGCCGTCCGGTACGTCCGTCGCGGCGGTGCGAGTACAGCTGCGGGCTCTGTGCGGTGCACCGGGGATCCCAGCTCGCCTCGATGCCCAGTTCCTCGAATTGTGATGCCAGGCCCGCGCGTAGATCCACTGCGGGCCGGCCACCGATCTCGACGGCGGCGCGGGGCGCCACGGCCGCCACCTGCTGTGCCCGTTCGGCGTCGACCGGGTAGCAGTGCGCGCAGATCGTCGGTCCGACGTGCGCCAGGGGCGCCTGCACCGTGGATCCGCCGGCCACCATCCGTTCGATGGCTGCGGCCACCACACCCTTCACCAGGCCCTGCCAGCCGCAGTGCACGGCAGCGATCCAGCCATCCGCGGTGGCGATGCCGATCATGGCGCAGTCCGCACCCTGCGCCGCGATCGCCAGGTCCAGCCGGTCGGTCACCAAGCCATCCCGGTCAGGGACGTCCGCGACGACCGAATCCACGTACTCGACGTCCCGGGAGTGTGCGGCGCGGGTGAAGACCACCTGCTCCACGCCGAGCCGGTCGGCCAGTTCTGCCCGATTGGCGGCGACCGCCTCGGGTGCGTCGCCGACATGCACCGCGAGGTTCCCGAAGGCGAACGCCCCCTGACTCGCCCCGACCGTGCGGTCGGTGACGAGCCAGGAGGCGTCGTGAAGGGAACCTGAGATCACTTCAGGAAGTCAGGGACATCGAGGTCGTCGGCGTCCTTGGCCGGGGTGTCCTCGAAGGACACCGCGCGGGTGGCCGGGGCCAGCGTGCGCCCGACCTCCTCGTCACTTCCGGACAGATCGATCGACTCCCGCGACGTGGTCTGGCTCGCGTTGGTCACGAAACCCTCCGTGACACCGGTTCGCGCCGGCGTGGTCAGCCGCGGCAGCGGCGCGCCACCGTCGAATCCAGCGGCGATGACCGTGACCCGCACCTCGTCGCCGAGCGTGTCGTCGATGACGGTCCCGAAGATGATGTTCGCCTCGGGGTGCGCCGCGTCGGAGACCAGACGCGCCGCCTCGGTGATCTCGTGCAGACCGAGATCCGCACCACCGGCGACGCTGAGGAGCACGCCGTGGGCACCCTCGATGCTCGCCTCGAGCAGCGGCGACGAGATGGCCATCTCCGCAGCCACCTGCGCGCGCTCCTCGCCGCGGGCCGAGCCGATACCCATGAGAGCGGAGCCCGCACCTTGCATGACGCTCTTCACGTCGGCGAAGTCGAGGTTGATCAGTCCGGGTGTGGTGATCAGGTCGGTGATGCCGGAGACGCCCTGCAGCAGGACCTGGTCGGCCTGCTTGAACGCATCGATCATGGAGATCGTGCGGTCGGCCAGTGCCAGCAGACGGTCGTTCGGGATCACGATGAGCGTGTCGACCTCTTCGCGCAGCCCGTCGATGCCGCTCTCGGCCTGGGTCGCACGGCGGCGGCCCTCGAAC
>CAZTAA010000213.1:0-2223 GCA_964611465.1 uncultured Mycobacterium sp.
CCGATCTGCAGCAGCGAGAGCATCTCGCCGACGAGCGCGATCGGATCGCCGACGAACGCGATCGAATCGCCGACGAGCGAGAGCAGGGTGCCGATACCCGCGAGCGGCTCGCCGATGAACGTGAGGGGACTGCTGTGGAACGCGAACGCGAGCGTTTGCAGCGCGAAAGCGACCGCCAAGAACGCACTGCGGCTGGCGAGCGCCGCGAGGCGGCGGATGTCAGTCGGCAGATGGCCGACGCTGAACGGAGCATCGTCGACAAGCGGCACGCGCACCGCGCATGAGAGTTGTTCACCAAAGGTGATCAGGCGGCCGCAGACGTAGAATTTGTCGATGAGCTTCACCGTCCCACCGGAGACCTACAGCCGTTTCATGGGGCGCTATGCCGAGCCTCTTGCGACGGTCTTCGCGGCGTTCGCCGGGGTCGTTGCGAAAGCCAAGGTGCTCGACGTCGGCTGTGGACCGGGCGCGCTGACGGCGCACCTGCTGTCGATCGGTGCCGACGTCGCGGCGATCGATCCGTCCCCGCCGTTCGTCGACACCGTCCGTAAGTGTTTTCCGGGCGTCGACGTGCGTCAGGGCGTGGCTGAGGAATTACCTTGGGAGGCATCCGCTTTCGACGCGGCTTTGGCGCAATTGGTCGTCCACTTCATGAACGATGCGGTGGCCGGCATCCGGGAGATGGCGCGGGTCACCGGCTCGGTGGCATCGTCGCGGCGTGTGTATGGGACGGCCCGACCGGTGCGCTGGCACCGTTTTGGGATGCCGTTCACGTGATCGACCCCGAAGCCCAGGATGAAGCGCTGCTCTCGGGGGCGCATTCGGGACATCTCACCGAGCTGTTCTTGGACGCGGGCCTGCGCGGTGTCGAAGAAGATCCGATCACCGTCGACCTGGTCCACCCGACGTTCGAGGAGTGGTGGGAGCCGTACACCTACGGTGTGGGTCCTGCCGGTGACTACGTTCGGCGACTCGACGACGATGCTCGGGAACGTCTCAAGTCCGTGGCTCGCGACCGTCTGGGCGGTGGCCCGTTCACCGTCTCCGCCACCGCATGGGCCGCACGCGCAACCATCTGACCTCGCCTAGACACAGGTCGACGGGATTAGTCGTCGGTTATGGAGAAGGGAACGGCAAGGCGGTCCTTGACCGGCTGATCGCTGGCGGTCTACGCGGCCAGCTGATCCGACAGCGGCACAACGGTTTTCACCAGACGACGGCGATGCCTGCGGCCAGCGCCGAGAGCAATCCGGCGGAGTAGAACAGCGGTCGCGGTGGGGGCTGCCCGGTTCGGCCCTGCCGTGCCTTTCCGATCCCCATCACGGCGCCCAGCGCCAACAGGATCACCGTCTTGACGATGATCTTCGGATAATTGAGGTGGATGCCCTCCGGCCATGGGGCGGCCAGCGCGACGCCGGTCAACAACAACACCAGCAGGCCGAAATTCATCAGTGCGGTGAACTCGAATCGGCGAGCAGCCGCTTCGGCGGCCCATGCCCCGAACACCACCGCGAAGCCGGTGATGTGCAGCAGGACTATGACGCTTCGTAGTACCTCCATGCGGACAGCGTATCGCCGATCTCCGCGGCGGAATGCCCCGACTCGGCGCGCGGGCTAGACGATGATCGAAATCTCCTGCCCCAGCTCATATCCGGGACTCAGGGGCAGGTCGTCTCCGCTCCAGAACGAACCCGGGTCGAAGTAGTTCTCCCGCTTCTCGGTGACCAGCAGACCCATCTCCTCGTACGTGATGGCGACCGTTTCGGCGCAGTAGGCCGTTTCCAGGCCGACCGAACGACGCTGCCGCTTGTCACGCTCGGCGGAGGTGCGAACCAGCTTGTGCACCAACGGGATCCCGCGGGTCCAGTCGCTGACTGTCGGAATCCGACCGCGCAGCCATCGGCCGGTGAGCCGAGCCGTTGACGGAAACGGAGTGCCGTTCATGCGGGCGATAACCCGCAGCGCCCGGTCCTCCTGCTCCCGGTTGGCGTAGGGATTGAGCTGACGCAGCCAGCAGCGCTGCCGGTAGGTGCCGGTCCACTGCTCGACGGCGGCCCGCAGGTCGTTGAGTTGGACTCCGCGGTGATGGGTCCCGGTGAACATGTCCTGCAGCTTGTCGCCCAGCTCCGCATGCCAGATCAACGGCGGCAGATCGTCGACCGCCACCGTCATGCCGACATGGTTCACCGGGCTGTTGGTCAGCGTCTGGATTGCGCGGTCAGG
>CAZTAA010000213.1:2323-3589 GCA_964611465.1 uncultured Mycobacterium sp.
GGTGTGTCCGTAGGGGTTTTTGCGGGTGGTCCAGCCGTGGTGGGTGACCAGGCGGTGGTGGGCGGGGCAGGCGAAGGTGAGGTCGTCGATGTTGGTTAGTCCGCCGTTGGCCCAGTCGCAGGTGGCGTGGTGGACTTCGGTCATATAGCCGGGGATGGTGCAGCCGGGGAAGCTGCAGCCGCGGTCCTTGTCGTGCAGGACGATTCGCTGGCCGACTGAGGCGGTGCGCCGGGTGCGGCCCAGCCACAGCGGGATTTCGGTGGCGCCGTCGTAGACGATCAGGTAGTGGTTGGCGTGGGCGGCTTGGCGGATGACGTCGGTCATCGGTAGTGGGGTGCCGCCGCCGGTGCGGGCCGTGCCGGTGCCGGCCTGCAGTTCCTGCAGGGTGGTGGAGACGATGACGGTGACGGGCATGCCGTTGTGGATGCCGAGTTTCCCGGAGGCCAGCATGGCGCGGGTGATCGCCTCGATGGCGTCGTGGCGGCGCTGGGCCGGGGTGCGGGTGTCGCGGTCGACGGTCTGCGGGTCGGGGTCGCCGTCGAGGACCGGGGTTTGGTCGTTGGGGTTGCATTTGCCCGGGGCGGCCCAGGCGCCGAGGACGGCGTCGAGTTCGGCGCGCAGCGCCGGGGTGGCCCACAGGGTGGCTTTGCTCATCCCGTCGATATCGGGCGGGCTCCAGGTGAAGCCGCGGCGGCGGGCCCGGTCGGTGTCGCTGAACTGGTCTTCGTGGCCCATGACGGCCAGCAGGGCGCGGGCCAGGTCGCGTAGTTGGTCGGGGCGCAAGGTGGTGGCGTGGTGGGCCAGGAATTCTTCGGCGTGGTCGCGTTCCTCGGCGGGGACGGCGGCGGGGATGTCGTGGAAGAAGCGGTGGATTTCGCGGATGTGGGCACGGTCGAGGTGTCCGGCGGCCAGGGCGGCGGCGGTGGCCGGGAAGCGTGGTGGCAGGGGTTGGCCGTCCAGGGCGGTGCGCGCGGTGGTGTCCTCGGCGTCGGTGATGCGGCGTTTGGCTTCGGCGGTGGTGCTCAAGGTGGCGCGGGCCAGGGTGTCGGCCAGCGAGCCGCCGAGTTCGGCGGGGGTGGCCTGGCGTTGCAGTCCGGCGATCAGCTCGTTTTCGACGGCGGCCAGCCGGCGGGTCAGAGCCGCGAGCGCGGTCAGGGCGCCCACCCGGTCGGTGGTGTCGAGGTGGTCCAGCCGGGTGGCGGCCAGGGCGGTGACGGCGGCGTCGATGCCCGCCAGCCCGTCCCGCACCTCGATCGAACGCATGTG
>CAZTAA010000214.1:0-3550 GCA_964611465.1 uncultured Mycobacterium sp.
GTGTCGGCGCCGGCGTTGATGATGCGGATGCGGATGCGCTGCCCGGGCTTGGCGGTGAATGTGGTTGCCGCGGAGGGGATGCGGCCATTGACGAGGTAGTAGGGGTAACTGACGTCTCCCCCGTCGCCGCCGAGCAGGTTGCTGGCCGTCGCGCCGCCCACCCCGGGCATGCCGGGCATCTGGCCCATTCCGCCCATCCCGGGCATGTGGCCCATGTCGCCCATGCCGCCCATGCCCGGCATCTGGCCCATTCCGGGCATTCCGGGCATCCCGGTCCCGGGGCTTTGACTGGTTCCGCCGCCCATTGACCGCAGTCCCTCGAAGATCTGATCGGGGCTGCTGCCCACGCCGGAGGTCCAGTCGTCGAGCATGACGATCCACTCGGCGTCGTAGCGGCCGGGCTCGGCCGGGTCGTCGATGATGATCGGGATGTAGAGGCCGTAGTCGGTGTCCAGGCCGGTGTGCGGGTGGGCCCAGTAGGTGCCCGGGTAGGGCGAACTGAACCGATAGGTGAAGCTCGCCCCCGGATCGACATCCGGGGTGGCCGGCGCGGCGCCGTCCATGTCATTGCGCACAGCCAGCCCGTGCCAGTGCATCGACGTTGAGTGGTCCAGGCCGTTGTCCACGGTGACGGCGATCTCGTCGCCCACATTGGCCCGGATCAGCGGGCCGGGCAGCTGATTGTTGTAGGCCAGGGTGCGGGCCCTGGTCCCGCCGAGGTCGATATCCGCCGACCCGGGTGCCAGTCGTGCGGTGACCGTCTTTCCGGTGTGCGGGCGGGCGGCTTCGGCCGCGGTAATCGCATCGGCCATGCTCCCACCCTTGGGGGCCGTGGCGGTGGTGGAGCGGCTGCAGGCGACCAGCGCCGCGCCACCGAGCACGCTGGCAGCCAGGAAGCCGCGCCGGCTCAGCGGCGTGGCGGCACGGACCTGTCGGGTCATACCCATCCCCTCGTCGTGGAGTTCTTCCTCAACTGTGCTCCACACCCACCACGGGTTTGGTGTTGGTTGTGTGAAGATTCGCTCAAGACGCGGAAGCGCCACTGCGGCACGGCACGATGAAGGCATGGATCTCATCTCCGAGCAGGATTCAGGCGGCGCTGACCTGGGCTATCGCGCCCTGGTGGTCGATGACGAGGCAGCGCTGGCCGACGTGGTCGCCAGCTATCTGCACCGCGATCACTTCGAGGTGACGGTGTGCCACACCGGGGCCGAGGCACTGGCGGTGGCACGCGAGGTCGACCCCGATGTGGTGGTGCTGGATCTGGGGTTGCCGGGTATCGACGGCCTGGAGGTCTGCCGGCAGTTACGCACGTTTTCCGACGCGTACGTGGTGATGCTGACCGCCCGCGACACCGAAATGGACACCATCGTCGGGCTGTCGGTGGGCGCCGACGACTACGTGACCAAGCCGTTCAGTCCACGCGAGTTGGTCGCGCGGATCAGGGCGATGCTGCGCCGGCCCCGCGCCGCAGCCGCCGCGGCGGTCCCGCACACCGCGGAGGCCCCACCCCGGGTGTTCGGCCCGCTGTCGATCGACATCGCCAGCCGCCAGGTCTTCCTGGACGGTGAGCTGATCCCGTTGACCCGCACCGAGTTCGACATCCTCGCCGCGCTGGCTTCGCGGCCCGGTGTGGTGTGGAATCGCCGCCAGCTCATCGACGCCGTGTGGGGCGAGCCGTGGGTCGGCAACGACCACCTCGTCGACGTCCATGTCGGGCACCTGCGCCGCAAACTCGCCGACGACCCCGCCGACCCGAGATTCGTGTTCACCGTCCGCGGGGTGGGCTACCGGATGGGCAGCGGCGAATGACCGCGCCCGCGCGACCGACCGGTTTCGGGATGCGCCGGCGACTGCTGCTCGCCCAGACCCTGGTCCTCCTCGCGGGTGGAGTCACCACCTGGGTGGTGGCTCTGATGGTCGGGCCGGCCTTGTTCCGGGAGCATCTGCACCGGGCCGGGGTGGCTCACGACTCCAACGAGCAGTTCCACGCCGAGCAGGCCTACCAGCACGCCACCGCGCTGTCGATCGCCGTGGCGATCACCGTCGCCGCGCTGACCGCGTTCGTGGTGACCGCCTATCTGAGCCGGCGTCTGCAACGCTCCATCACCGAGGTGTCGGCGGCCGCGTCCGCGGTCGCCGAGGGCCGCTATGACATCCGCGTCACCTCACCGCAGCTCGGTGACGAGTTCGATGAGTTGGCAGACGCGTTCAACCGGATGGCACAGCGCCTGCAAGCGGTGGAGTCGACCCGCCGTCAGGTGTTCGGCGATCTCGCCCACGAGATCCGCACCCCGGTCTCGGTGCTGGAGGCCTACCTAGAAGCTGTGGAGGACGGCGTGAAAACCCTTGACCCGCAGACCATCGCGATGCTGCGTGAGCAGACCGGCCGGCTGGTGCGCTTCGCCGCCGACACCGCCTCCCTGGCCCAGGCCGAGGAGGCCCACTTCGCCATCGCGCCGGACTGGGTGGACGCCGCTGAACTCCTCAGCACGGTGAGTGCAACGGTCGCCGACCGCTGCACCGCCAAAAAGGTCACCCTGACCACCCGGGGCAGCGACGTTGGGCGCTTGTGGGCGGATCGCCAACGGCTCACCCAGGTGTTGGGCAATCTGCTCGACAACGCCCTGCGCCACACGCCGCCGGGCGGGCACATCACCCTCAGCGCAGCTAGGAAGGGCACTGAGGTGGTCTTCACCGTCGCCGACGATGGCGAGGGCATGGCCGCCGAACACTTATCGCATATCTTCGAGCGGTTCTATCGCGCCGACTCCGCCCGCGACCGTGGCCGGGGCGGCTCCGGGATCGGACTGGCCATCGCCAAGGCGCTGACCGAAGCCCACGGCGGCCACATCACAGTGGCCAGCCGTGGGCCCGGTCACGGCACGACATTTACGGTGTCAGTTCCCATCCAACTGCCAGGCGGAACCTACCGCGGCAATCAACGCGAAGCTGGCTCCACCACGTCATAACCGGCGCGGCGCACGGCATCCCCAACCGCGCGGGCTGTCAGGCCGGCGGAACTGGTCACGGTGACCGATGAATCACCCTCGGGGACAAGACTAACCGCCACTTCCGTCACCGTGTCGAGGGCTTCCAGTTCAGCGGTGACCGCACGCACGCAATGCCCGCACGTCATGCCCTGCACCAGAAACGTCAGCGTCTGCAACACATCTCACCCTTCTCTACAACGAGCCCAGGATCTGGTTCATGGTGTCGATCTCTTTCTGCTGGCTGTCCAGGATCGACTTGGCCATCGCGACGGCATCGGGGAACTGACCGTTTTTGACCTCGTCCTGGGCCATGGTCAAAGCGCCCTGGTGGTGCTTGATCATCCCGGTCAGGAACAGCTTGCTGGCCTCAACACCCTGGGCGTTTTTGAGCGCATCCATGTCGGCCGGCGACATCATCCCCTCCATACCCGACATGCCACCCATGCCCGGCATCCCGGGCATCATCGAACCGCTGGGCATCATCGAACCGCTGGGCATCATCGAACCGCTGGGCATCATCGAGCCGCTGGGCATCGGCATGGTGGTGGTGGTCGGAG
>CAZTAA010000215.1:0-3540 GCA_964611465.1 uncultured Mycobacterium sp.
TGGCGATGGTGATGAACCTCGACAAGTGCATCGGCTGCCACACCTGTTCGGTGACATGCAAGCAGGCGTGGACGAACCGCGCCGGGACCGAGTATGTGTGGTTCAACAACGTCGAGACCCGTCCCGGGCTGGGCTATCCGCGGACGTACGAGGACCAGAGCCGGTGGCGCGGCGGCTGGATCCGGGATCGCAAGGGCCGCTTGCGGTTACGCGACGGCGGACGCTGGGCGAAGCTGGCGCGGATCTTCTCCAACCCGAAGTTGCCGTCCATCGACGACTACTACGAGCCGTGGACCTACGACTACGAGAACCTGACCTCGGCGCCGCTGGGTGAGCACATGCCCGTCGCGGCGCCGCGCAGCCTGATCAGCGGCAAGCCGATGAAGGTGTCGTGGTCGGCCAACTGGGACGACGACCTCGGCGGCTCGCCGGAGATCGTGCCGCACGACCCGGTGCTCAAGCAGGTCAGCGAGCAGGTCCGGCTGGAACTCGAAGAGACGTTCATGTTCTACCTGCCGCGCATCTGCGAGCACTGCCTCAACCCGGCCTGTGTGGCGTCGTGTCCGTCGGGCGCGATGTACAAGCGCAGCGAGGACGGCATCGTGCTCGTCGACCAGGACCGCTGTCGTGGCTGGCGGATGTGCGTGTCCGGATGTCCTTACAAGAAGGTCTATTTCAACCACAAGACCGGTAAGGCCGAGAAGTGCACGCTGTGCTATCCGCGTCTGGAGGTCGGGCTGCCGACCGTGTGCTCGGAGACGTGTGTGGGCCGGTTGCGGTACCTGGGCCTGGTGCTGTACGACGTGGACCGCGTGCTGGAGGCCGCCTCGGTGGCCGACGACAAGGACCTGTACGACGCGCAACGGCAGATCCTGCTCGACCCGAACGACCCGGAGGTCATCGCCGGGGCGCGGGCCGAGGGCATCTCCGACGAGTGGATCGAGGCCGCGCAACGCTCACCGGTCTACGCGCTGATCAACACCTATCAGGTGGCGTTGCCCCTGCATCCGGAATACCGCACCGTGCCGATGGTTTGGTACATCCCGCCGCTGTCACCGGTGGTCGACGCGGTCAGCCGCGACGGGCACGACGGTGAGGATCTCGGCAACCTGTTCGGCGCGCTGGACGCCCTGCGGATACCGATCGAGTACCTGGCCGGGCTGTTCACCGCCGGCGACACCGCGGTGGTCGAGGGCGTGCTCCGGCGCCTGGCGGCGATGCGTTCCTACATGCGTGACATCAACCTCGGCCGGGAGACCCGCCCGCACATACCCGAAGCGGTCGGCATGACCGAGGAGCAGATCTATGAGATGTACCGGCTCCTGGCGATCGCCAAATACGATGAGCGCTACGTCATTCCGACCGCCTACGCGCCCACCGGTGCGGGCGTCGAGGAGCTCGAGTGCACGCTGGCGTTCGACGGCGGGCCCGGGATGTACGAGTCGGGTCCGTTCGGCGAGGCCAGCGGGATCCCGGTGCCCGTCGCGGTGGAGACCTTCCACGCCCTGCGGCAGCGGCAGACCGGCGAGGGGATGGCCGCCAACGCCGACCATCCGTCCCGGGTCAACCTGCTCAACTGGGACGGTCGCGGGGTGCCCCCGGGCATGTTCCCGGGCGGGGGCCGGCGGTGAGGCTGCCGACGAGGGAGCGCAAGACCCTCGGCGACCAGTTGGTGTGGCAGGCCGCCTCGCTGCTGCTGGCGTATCCCGACGACCTGCACTCGCAGCGGTTGGAAACCGTCGCCGAATTGCTGTCTCACATCAGCGGGCCGGCGCACGACCCGCTTGCCCGCTGCCATCGGGCACTGGGTGAACTCGATCTCCGGTCCGCCGCCGAGGACTACGTCGCGACTTTCGATCTGGCCAAGCGCACCACCATGTACCTGACGTACTGGACGGACGGCGACACCCGCAATCGCGGTGCGCACATGCACGAGTTCACCGCGGTCTATCGCGGTGCGGGTGCCGAACCGCCGACAAGCGAATCGCCCGATCACCTGCCGGTCGTGCTCGAGTTCGCGGCCATCGTCGATCCCCGGGCGGGCCGCCGGCTCCTCGCCGAACACCGGATGGCCATCGAGGTGTTGCTCGAGGCACTCACCGAACGAGAGTCCTGCTACGCCGACGCGGTGGCCGCGGTGTGCGCGACGTTGCCGGCGGTGACCGATCAGGAGACGCGCCGGGCGCGCCGGCTGGCCGAGGCCGGGCCGCCGGCCGAAGCCGTTGGCCTGCAGCCGTTCACGTTGACGGTGCCGCCGAGACGTGCAGAAGGAGCAGGTTGATGGGCGAGATGTTCTGGAACGTGGCGCCGTACGTGACGTTGGCGATCGTCGCCGTCGGCAGCTGGTGGCGCTACCGGTACGACAAGTTCGGCTGGACCACCCGGTCGTCGCAGCTGTACGAGTCGCGACTGCTGCGGATCGCCAGCCCGATGTTCCACTTCGGCATTCTGGTGGTGGTCGCCGGACACTTCATCGGTCTGGTGATCCCGGAATCGTGGACGCAGGCCGTGGGTCTCAGCGACCACGCATATCACCTGCAGGCGGTGATCCTCGGCTCGATCGCGGGACTTGCCACCCTGCTCGGCATCGCGTTGCTGATCTACCGGCGGCGCACCACCGGACCGGTGTTCCTGGCGACCACCGCCAACGACAAGACCATGTACGTGGTGCTGTTGGCGGCGATCGTCGCCGGATTGTGTGCCACCGCACTGGGTTCCGGCGTGGTGGGGGAGGCCTACAACTACCGCGAGACGGTGTCGGTCTGGTTCCGGTCGATCTGGGTGCTGCAGCCGCGCGGCGACCTGATGGCCGAGGCGCCGATGTACTACCAGGTGCACGTGGTGATCGGGCTGCTGCTGTTCTGCCTGTGGCCGTTCACCCGGCTGGTGCACGTCTTCAGCGTCCCGATCGCGTACCTGTTCCGCCCCTACATCGTCTACCGCAGCCGTGACGGCGTGCGCCCCGGCGACCTGGTCGGTGCGCAACCGCATCGCCGCGGCTGGTGAAGGGCAACCCGGCCCGTCAATACCTCAGCGGATCGTTGCGCACCCGAACCCGAGCGCCCGGATGGCGCACCGCGTACACCGGGTGCGTCAGCAACGGATGCCGGCACTGTGGGCACGATTCCCGCGGCTCCCGCGCCGTGGACATCGTCAGGTGTCGGCAATTCGTGCACCGGACCATGTGAAATGCGCCGAGCCAACCCAGAATTCCCAGCCAGATGGCGACCGTGGTGAACGTTCCCACCACCACGATCACGAACACTGTGAGCGCTGTCCAAACCGTCATGATCGGAACCTCCAACCAGATGTGACGGATACCACAAAGGTACGCCGAATACGCCCGCCGGGGCGAGCCATGCGGGCTGCCGGCGCCGCGGTTGGGCAACCGCCCACCATCGGTCCCGGCTGGGCGGCCAGCGACTTCCGGTGCTGAGAGAATGCCACCGGAGAAGAGCATTGGAGTGAAACCATGGCGAAAAGCTCGCGCGTCCGGATTCTGATCGTCGCACTGCTAGCCGCAGCGGTGATCGCCGTACT
>CAZTAA010000216.1:0-3536 GCA_964611465.1 uncultured Mycobacterium sp.
CTGAACCCCGATGTCGCCCTCGACGCCGCCGACCCCGCCATCGGGTTCAACTATCTGGGCCGATTGGGCACCGGCGAACTGTCGGACGACCTGTGGCGCATGGACGCCGACGCGAGTTCACTCCTCAGTGCCGCCGCGGCGATCGACATGCCGTTGATGCACACCGTGGGAGTCAACGCCGGCACCCTGGACACCGAGTCCGGCCCGACGCTGCAAGCGTCGTGGACCTGGGCCACCGCCGCGCTCGACGACGAGCAGGTCCACAGGCTCAGCCGGCTCTGGTTCGACGCGCTGGGCGGGATCTGCACCCATGTACGCAACGGCGGAGGCGGTCTCACCCCGTCGGACATCCTTCCGGCACAGCTGAATCAGGACCAGATCGACTCGCTGAACCGGCAATTCGAAATCGCCGATGTTTTGCCGCTGACCCCGGTTCAGCAGGGACTGTTGTTCCACTCCACGTTCACCCGGGGCGCCGACAACATCTACGCCGTGCAGTTGGACATCGCCTTGGCCGGCGAACTCGACCCGCACCGGCTGCGGGATGCGGTGGGCACCGTCATCAAGCGTCATCCGAACCTGGCAGCGCGGTTCTGTGAGGACTTCGATCAGCCGGTGCAGGTCATTGCGGCCGAACCGGTGATCGCCTGGCACTACCTGGAACTGGATACCGAGGAACAGCTCGACAAGTTCTGCGCCGCCGAACGCGCCGCGGTCGGTGATCCCACCAACGAGCCGACATTCCGTGCGGCACTCGTCCGCACCGCACCCGATCGGCATCGGTTCGTCCTGACCAATCACCACATCGTGCTCGACGGCTGGTCGCTGCCGATCCTGTTGCAGGAGATCTTCGCGGCCTACTACGGCCACCGATTACCCGAACCTGCGCCCTATCGCCGGTTCGTCACCTGGCTGGCCGGTCAGGATCGGGATGCGGCGGAGGCGGCGTGGCGCACGGTGCTCGACGGTTTCGACACGCCGACTCTCGTCGGTCCACCGGGCCGCCTGGCGCTGGGTCCGCGTGGTGTCGAATCGTTCCAGGTGTCCGCGGCGATCACCGACGCGCTCGCCGAACTGGCCCGCAGCCGGCAGACAACGGTCAGCACGGTGCTGCAGGCCGGCTGGGCCCAGGTGTTGATGATGCTGACCGGACGCAGCGATGTGGCCTTCGGTACCGCAGTGTCGGGGCGGCCCGCCGATGTGGCCGGTGCGGACCTCATGGTGGGTCTGCTGATCAACACGGTGCCGGTGCGAGCCCGGGTCACCGCCTCGGACACCGTGGCCGATCTGCTGGAGCAACTCCAGCGTGAGCACAACGACACCCTCGAGCACGAACACCTGGCGCTGACCGAAATTCATCACCTGGTCGGCCACGAGCAAATGTTCGACACCTTGTTCGTCTACGAGAACTACCCGGTGGACACCGCAGCGCTGCTGGGCAACAGCGGGCTGACCGTCAGCGCCTTCACCAGCCGGGAGTACAACCACTACCCGCTGTCGGTGACAGCCATCCCCGGAGAGGCATTGGGGCTGCGGGTCGAATTCGACACCGAAGTGTTCGACACCCATGACGTGACGACACTGATGGAATCCTTCCGGCACGTCCTCGAGGCGATGATCGCCGAACCGACGCAACGGCTTTCGGCGATCGACGTACTCGGCGACGCGGGCCGGGCACGCCTCGACGGGTGGGCCAACGCCGCGGCGCTGACCGAGCCGGTGCTCGACTCCGCCTCGATCCCGGACGCCTTCGCCGCACAGGTGGCCCGTTCACCGCATGCCGTCGCGGTCAGGTACGCGGGCCGCTCGCTGAGCTACCGCGAGCTCGACACCGCCGCCAACCGATTGGCGCAGATGTTGGCACTGCACGGCGCGGGACCGGGTCAGCGGGTGGCGTTGTTGCTACCGCGATGCGCCGATGCGGTCGTGGCCATGCTCGCTGTGCTCAAGACCGGGGCGGCCTACGTGCCCATCGACCCCGCGCACTCGGCGGCACGGATGGAGTTCGTGCTCACCGATGCCACGCCGATCGCGGTCATCACCACCGCCGCCCTGCGGACACGGCTCGACAGTGACGATCTACTCGTCATCGACGTCGACGATCCCGCCCTGGAGTTCGCGCCCGGTGCACCGCTGCCGGCGCCTGCGGCCGATGAGATCGCGTACCTGATCTACACCTCGGGCACCACCGGTGTGCCCAAGGGGGTCGCCATCGCCCACCGCAACGTCACCTGGTTGGTGGGCGCGTTGGACGCCGGCCTGCCCCCGGGTCCGGTGTGGACGCAATGCCATTCGCCGGCCTTCGACTTCTCCGTCTGGGAGATCTGGGGGGCCTTGCTGTCGGGTCGGCGGCTCGTGGTGGTCCCCGAGGAGGTGGCCGTATCACCCCAGGACTTCCACGACTTGCTGATCGCCGAGCGGGTCAGCGTTCTGACGCAGACCCCCACGGCGGTGGCGATGCTGCCGGCCGAGCACCTCGAGTCGATGACCCTGGTGGTTGCCGGCGAGGCCTGCCCGCCCGAACTGGTGCAGCGGTGGGCCGCGCCGGGACGGATCATGATCGACGCGTACGGCCCGACCGAGGCCACCGTGTGCGCCTCGATGAGCACCCCCCTGGTCCCCGGCGGTGACGTGGTGCCGATCGGCTCCCCGATCGACGGGGCGGCGATGTTCGTGCTGGATCCCTGGTTGCGGCCGCTGCCGCCGGGCGTGGTCGGCGAACTGTATCTGGCCGGCCCCGGCGTCGGGCTGGGCTATCTGCACCGATCGGGGCTGACGGCAACCAGATTCGTCCCGTGCCCGTTCGGGGCACCCGGATTCCGGATGTATCGCAGCGGCGACGTCGTCGCCTGGGGTGCCGATGGGCAGTTGGAGTACCTGGGCCGTGCCGACGAGCAGGTCAAGATCCGCGGCTTCCGCATCGAGCTCGGTGAGATCCAAACGGTCCTAGCCGGCCTGGACGGGGTTGAGCAGGCCGCTGTGATCGCCCGTGAGGACCGCCCTGGCGACAAGCGCCTCGTGGGCTACATCACCGGGATCGCCGATCCGGTGAAGGTCCGCGCCGCGCTCGCGGATCGGTTACCGGGCTACATGGTTCCCGCGGCGGTGGTCGTGATGGACGCACTCCCGCTCACGGTCAGCGGCAAGCTGGACACCCGCGCCCTACCCGCACCGGAATATCAGGACCACGATCGATACCGGGCGCCGGCCACCGCGGTCGAGCAGGTGCTCGCCGACATCTACGCCGAGGTGCTCGGCATCGAACGGGTGGGCGTCGACGACTCGTTCTTCGACCTCGGCGGGGACAGCATCCTGTCGATGCAGGTCGTGGCGCGGGCGCGGGCGGCGGGCCTGATCTGCCGGCCCCGCGACATCTTCGTCGAGCAGACCGTCGCGCGGTTGGCCACGGTGGTCAAGGTGTCCGGCGGCGAGGCCGGTGTGGTCGACGAGGGCATCGGCCCGGTGGCGGCCACCCCGATCATGCGTTGGCTGCACGACGTCGACGGCCCGATCGACGAGTTCAACCAGACCCTGGT
>CAZTAA010000217.1:0-3485 GCA_964611465.1 uncultured Mycobacterium sp.
TGCGAAGGCCACTCGCACAACGTCGCAGTCACCGCTGAACAGATGTGGAATCTGCGGCTGTGGAATCACTGAACAGATGTGGAATCATCGGCGCATGCCGGAAAAGAAGCCACGCCGACGGCTCGCACCGGCGGACCGCCGCGAGGAATTGCTCCGGCTCGGCTCGGAGATTTTCGGCCGGCGCCCCTATGACGAGGTGCGCATCGAGGAGATCGCCGAACGCGCCGGTGTGTCAAGGGCTTTGATGTACCACTACTTTCCCGACAAGCGGGCGTTCTTCACCGAGGTCGTCCGCACCGGCGCCGCGCAGCTGTTCGAAGCCACCAACACGCCGTCGCAGCCCGGGCAGACACTGTTCGACCGGGTGCGCGCCGGGGTGCTGGCCTATCTCGAGTATCACCAGCAGCATCCGCACGAATCGCTGGCCGCGCATGTCGGGCTGGGACGTTCGGATCCAATGCTGCGCTGGGCCGACGAGACCGACAACACCCGGCAGATGCAGCGCATCCTCGACGCCGTGCACGAAGTCGCGCCCACGATGACGGCGACGACGGAGCGCGATCTGACGGCGGTGATCTACGGCTGGTTGGCGTTCACCCTCGAGCTGTGCCGGCAGCGGATCATCGACCCGTCGCTGGATGCCGGGAGGGTCGCCGACACCTGCGCACACGCCCTGCTGGACGCGCTCGGCCGGGTCGCCGGGATTCCGGACGAACTGGCGAGCGCCGCGGAACCGCGGAACCGCTAGTCGGCGACTCCGCAGCGGTTGTGGAAGTCCACCACCGGCTGACGGATGGCGCCGAGCTCGTCCTTCACCTGCGGATTGGCGTCCATGTATTCGGCGATCTTCTGCTGCCGCTCGGCTTTGGGCAGATCCTTCAGACTAGTCATGAAGTCGTTCACCGCCGGATGCGTCCACAGGTAGGCAGACGTGGCCGTCGAGACCCCGCCCGTGATCCCCGCCAGGTCGGCGGCGGTGCAGTTCGGCTCGTCGGCCATTGCGGAAGCGGCGCCTCCCAGCATCACCGCACCGGCGGCGACGGCGACAAGCGCCGAACGGATGATTCGTGACATACCTAACTCCTCGGCTTGCTCGGATAAAACTGGGGTCAGCTGCCCGGGTTCGGACGCGGCGGTCGCGGACGTGGCGGGTTCGGGGTGCTCGAATTGTCCGAGCCGTCGCCGGTGACGAGCTCTGATTCAAAAGTGCCATCGCACGTCAGGCCGACGATACAGGGATAGCTTCGCGCGTCCGGAAGCTGTGCGGTGTTCGAGGGCAGCGGCCCGTCGGTGCACACCATGGTGCCATTGCGAGACCCACATTCGGCACCTGCCGGCGCCGCGATGGAAATCCCCACCGCGGAAACCGCCATCGCCACCACAGGCACCGCGAGATATCCGGCCAACCGCATCGTTTAAGTCTCCTGCCCCGAATGCACAACCCGTTCAGAGACACACCTTGACGCGGGGCCAAGACCAAAAGGCTCCGAACTTCCTTATCTCGATGTGGTGAAACGAATACTAAGCACAAACACTCAGTGGCGCAACGAATGACGAAACGCGTTGCGAACGTGAACACCGCGGATATCCCCCATGACGGGGGAAGCCGCACCGTTAACCGTGGTTATGGATGCATATCCTGGCCGCCGCCGCACCGGGCGTGGAAGTCCGTCATCGGCTGGCGGATGGCCTCAATCTCGCCCCGCTCCACCGGATGTGCGTCTCCATAGGCTCGAATCTGTTCGCGCCGTTGCTCTTTGGGGAGACCCTTCAGTCCGGTGATGAAGGCGTTCACGTCCGGATGGGTGAACAGGTAGGCCGACATCGCCGCCGAAACGCCGGACATGACGCCGGCCATATCCGCCGACGAGCAGTTGGGTGGCGGATCGGCGGATGCCGTAACCGACGAGCCCAGCAGGGCCGCACCGATCACCGAAACCGCGCCCACAGCACGAATGAGAATCGACATTATGTCTCCCGTCACCAAGCACCGAACGTGATGCCGAAACCGTTGTCGTCGCAATACCAGTCATACGCGCACGGATACGGCACGACCGGACCCGACATCGTGCCGGGACCCTCGCCGGTGTTGCCGCCGCGAGCGGTCCCCTGTCCACACAGTGTCGTCCCCGCCGAGCTGATGCAGTCCGCGGCGGCGGGCGCCGACAACGCCAGCCCGGCCGCCACGAGCCCGGCACCCAGAACCGGTATCGACAGATGTTCCCTACGCATGCGTCGTACCCTCCCATCTCCGATCCGGCTATCGTCGCATTTCTTGTCGGACCGTGTTGGCACGATGGTGAGATGACCGAGGCAAGGGACACGCTGTCCCGCTTCAGCGCGCTGACGCGGGAGTGGTTCGCGGGGACCTTCGTCGAGCCCACCCCGGCGCAGGCCCAGGCCTGGCAGGCGATCGCGGACGGCAGAGACACCCTGGTCATCGCCCCGACCGGGTCCGGCAAGACGCTCGCGGCCTTCCTGTGGGCCATCGACCGGCTGGCGGCGGCGCCCCGGGCCGAGGCGGGCACCCGGGTGCTCTACATCTCCCCGTTGAAGGCCCTGGCCGTCGACGTCGAACGCAACCTGCGCACCCCGCTGACCGGCATCACCCGCATCGCCGAACGGCACGGCACCCCGGCGCCCGACATCAGTGTGGGCGTGCGATCGGGCGACACCCCGCCGAAGCGGCGCCGGGAGTTGATCACCAAACCGCCCGACATCCTCATCACGACGCCGGAGTCGCTCTTCTTGATGCTGACCTCGGCGGCCCGCGAGACGCTGACCTCGGTGCAGACCGTCATCGTCGACGAGGTGCACGCGGTCGCGGGCACCAAGCGCGGCGCGCACCTGGCGCTGTCACTGGAACGCCTGGACGCCCTGCTGGCCGCGCCGGCCCAGCGGATCGGGCTGTCGGCCACCGTGCGCCCGCCCGAGGAGGTGGCCCGGTTCCTGTCCGGGGGCAAGACCGGCACCAAGGTCGTCGCTCCCCCGGCCGCCAAGACCTTCGACCTGGCCGTGCAGGTCCCGGTGCCCGACATGGCCAACCTCGAGAACAACTCGATCTGGCCCGACGTCGAACAGCGCATCGTCGACCTGATCGAAAACCACCGCAGCTCGATCGTGTTCGCCAACAGCCGGCGGCTGGCCGAGCGACTCACCGCCCGGCTCAACGAGATTCACGCCGAGAGGGCCGGAATCGAGTTGGGCGGCCACAATCCCGGCGTGGCGGGCGGCGCGCCGGCCCACATCATGGCCAGCGGGCAGACCTACGGCGCAGCGACCGAACTGGCCCGTGCGCACCACGGATCGGTGTCCAAGGAGACCCGCGCCGACGTCGAGGAGGCGCTCAAGTCCGGCGAGCTGCGCGCCGTGGTGGCCACCTCCAGCCTGGAGCTGGGCATCGACATGGGTGCGGTCGACCTGGTGATCCAGGTGGAGGCGCCGCCGTCGGTGGCCAGCGGGCTGCAGCGCATCGGCCGCGCCGG
>CAZTAA010000218.1:0-3471 GCA_964611465.1 uncultured Mycobacterium sp.
ATCGTGCTCGGCGACAGGGTTCTCACCGACACCGCCGCCGGTGTCTTCGTCCCCATCCACCAGCGCGGGGTGGCGATGCTCGCCCAGCAGGCGATGCTCTTTCCGCACCTGAGTGTGGCGGCCAACGTCGCCTACGGACCGCGCTGCAAGGGCCACAGCAGGGCCGACGCCCGAGCCATCGCCGCGCGCTGGTTGCACGCGGTGGACGCCGACGAACTCGCCGACCGCCGATCGCGGCAACTCTCCGGCGGTCAGGCCCAGCGCATCGCCATCGCCCGGGCGCTGGCCGCCGAACCGAGCATCCTGCTGCTCGACGAACCGATGGCCGCGCTCGACGTCGCGGTGGCCCCGTCGATACGCCGACTGCTGCGCGACATCCTGCACACGGACAGACGCACCGCAGTCATCGTCACGCACGACCTGCTCGACGCACTCGCGATCGCGAACCGGGTGATCGTGGTCGAGCACGGCCGGATCGTGGAGGCCGGGCCGGTGCGCGACGTGCTCACTTCCCCACGGAGCAATTTCGCCGCCCGGATGGCCGGGGTGAACCTGATCGCCGGAGTCGTGATCCAACCGGGTGTGATCCGAACATACCGGGGCAGTGACGTTTTCGGGATGGGCGGCCCCGATCCCGGGACCGAAGCCATTGCACTGTTTGCGCCGACTGCGGTATCTGTCGACAACCAACCGCCGCACGGCAGCCCCCGTAACGTCATTCGGACCACCATCGCCGAACTTGAGATCCACGGGTCCACCGTCCGGGTACGGGGCACCGATCAACCGGACGGCAGTTCAGGACTGTGCGCGGACATCACGCCGGCGGCGGTGGCAGACCTGGACCTGACGCCCGGTCAGGACGTTTACTTCGCGGTCAAGACCATGGAGGTGCAGATCCATTCGACGCTGGCGGAGCGGTAGACACTCCAGCAAACGAATCCGCCGAACCGTCGAATGGTGCGGACGTATTAACCTAGCCTGGCAACTTGCCCGCCGGTCGGGGCCCGCACGGACCGGTTGCGTATGGACATGCGCCCCGGGTGCCGGCGGGAGTGTCCTCAATGCGGATGCACGAAGGCCTACGGGGAAAGGGAACTCCACTTGACGGAGACAACGGAGACGGACCGCACCGACGGCGTCCGACGACACGGCGCATTCCGTGGATTCTTTTCGCTGTCGCGACACGGTAATCCTGAGGCACCGGGTTCAGGTGCCTCGCGCACCGAATACCGGGAGGACATCGAGGGTCTGCGCGCGGTAGCGGTGGTCGGCGTCATCCTTTTCCATGCCGGAATGTCTCAAGTTTCGGGTGGCTTCGTCGGTGTCGACGTGTTCTTCGTCATCTCGGGCTTTCTCATCACCGGAATGCTGTGGCGTGAACTGAGCGGTACCGGAAAGGTGGGGCTGCGACGGTTCTATGGGGCGCGGGCTCGCCGCCTGCTCCCCGCGTCGGCCCTGGTTGGTGTGGTGATCGCCGTCGGAGTGGCCGTCATGATGCCGCTGATCGGTCCTCTGCAGGCCAAGCCCATATTCCTCGACGGCATCGCCTCTGCGCTGTATGTCGGCAATTACTGGTTCGCGCAAAAAGGCATCAACTACCTGAACGCTTCCACGCCGCCCTCGCCGTATGAGCATTACTGGTCGCTGGGCGTCGAGGAGCAGTTCTATCTGGTGTGGCCGGCCTTGATGATCGGCACGGCGTGGCTTGTTCGCCGCGCGGCCCGGCGTCGGGGTTCCGAAGCCCCATCGACGAAGAATCCGTACCTGGTAGTCCTCGGTGTCGTCGCGGCCGCGTCGTTCGTGTGTTCGCTCATCCTCACCCGCGACGTACCTCCCATGGCGTTCTTCTCGCTTCCGACCCGCGCCTGGGAGTTGGCGATTGGCGGCCTGGTGGCGCTCACCGCCGAGCTGTGGCGCCGACTGCCGGCCATCGCTGCCGCGATCATCGGGTGGGGCGGCCTGGCGCTCATCCTGGTGGCCTACGTCGAACTGGGCAGGACAACCCCCTACCCGGGCACCGCCGCGCTGTTACCCGTGCTCGGCACCGCGCTTGTGATCGGGGCCGGCTGCGCTGCACCTCCCCTCGGCTGCGGCCGTATTTTGGCGGTATCACCGATGCGTGCAGCTGGCCGGCTGTCCTACTCGTGGTACCTCTGGCACTGGCCGGTGCTGATGATACTGCTGCTCATTCCCATTTTCTGGGTTCATCCGCTGTTACTCGTATTGGCGCTCCTGGTGATCTCCGGCATCCTGGCGTGGCTGACGCTGCGGCTAATCGAGAACCCGTTCAGGTTCGCGCCACGTTTCCGACGTTCGCCCGGACGCAGCCTGGCACTGGGCGGAGCGGTCACCGCCGTCGCGGTCTGCGTCTGTGTGGCCGCGTTGGTCATTCTTCCCAGCCCGGTGGGCCGCGGCCCGGCCGGCACGGCATTGGCTGTCGCCCTACCGCCCACCCGCGCGGGTCAGACCGTCGAGGATTACCGGGCGGCGGTTCGAGACGGATTCGCACAGGTGCAGACCGCGGTCGCGGCATCCGCAGACCTCAAGGCCGTGCCGTCGAACTTGGAGCCATCGCTCCCGAACGCTGGGACCGAACCGGCCTACATGACTGGCTGCCTGCGCGACGTCCTCGATGTAGACCCGCGTGAGTGCGCATTCGGTGATCTCAACTCAAGGACGACGGTGGCACTGGTTGGCGACTCTCACGCGGAGATGTGGACGCCGGCGTTCAGAGACATTGCCACCCAGCGGGGCTGGCGGCTGGAGACGCTGGCCAAGGGCGCATGCCCGATGCTGAAGCTGCCGATATTCGAGCCCACTCTGCGCAGACCGTACCGGGAGTGTGACCAGTGGCGGCCCGCAATTGTCGCGCGACTGAAGGCAGAACACCCGCGACTGATCGTCCTCGCCATGTCCCGGCTGTACGGCCGGAGCATCGACTACAACTCGGCGTTCAACGCCTTCGACTCGACCTGGGACACCGGGATCACCGAGATGGTGCGGGACCTGCGAAGCACCGGCGCCGCCGTGCTTGTGCTCGGGCCGGTGCCGAATCCCCAGGGTTGGGTGCCGAACTGCCTTGCACTCCACCTCTCCGATGCAACGGCCTGCTCACCGGCACGGTCAAAGGCTGTCAACCAGGCTGGGATCGCGGCCGAAATGGCCGCGGCCAAAGCCGGCGGCGGCCAGTATTCGGATATCACCGACCTGTTCTGCACGCCGGAACGATGTGCTGCCATTGTGGGCGACACGCTGGTCTACCGCGACTTCAGCCATGTGACGGTCCGGTACACCTTGCAGCTGGCGCCCGTCATCGGAGCTTTGGCGGACCTCGCACTGGCCGGCGGGTGAGCCGGAGCCGACGATCCCTTCCGCAGCGAATAGTCAATTACCCAAATCCGACGTTGTGGCTCGTTTACGCTGCACCTTGGCCAGCCAGTCGGGCGCGGCCGAAAGGGAGTGCACCGCTAT
>CAZTAA010000219.1:0-3421 GCA_964611465.1 uncultured Mycobacterium sp.
ACGTCTACGGCGCGGGCGAGCGGGTGATGGGCGAGGTCGAGAACATCTCCCCCGGCCTGAACCGCAAGCTGATCGTGCAGCTGAGCGAGCCGGGCACCTACCAGACGGCCTGCAAGCCCGGCATGGTCGGCGACGGCATCCGCAGCGACTTCACCGTCACCGGCGCGGCCGTCCAGGTCGACACCGAGGGCAAGTTCAAGGAAGCCGCCGACAGCTACAAGCGCTACGTCACCAGCCAGAGCGACGCCCTGATCCCGGCGACGCAGACGTTCGTCGACGCGGTCAAGCGCGGTGACGTCGCGGCGGCCAAGGCCCAGTACCCGGTCGCGCGCACCTACTTCGAACGCATCGAACCGGTCGCCGAGTCGTTTCCCGACGACCTGGACCCACGCATCGACCTGCGCGAGGCCGACCTGGAGCCCGGCCAGAAATGGACCGGCTTCCACGCGCTGGAGAAGCAACTCTGGGTGACCGGACTGCAACCCGACGCCGGCGCGCTGGCCGATCAGCTTCTGGCCGACGTCAAGGAACTCGACGCCGGCGTGAAGGCGCCGGACTGGTCCATCGACTCCACCCGGATCGCCGGTGGCGCACAGGGTCTGCTCGACGAGGTGGCCGCCAGCAAGATCAGCGGCGAGGAGGACATCTTCAGCCACACCGACCTGTGGGACTTCAACGCCAACGTGCAGGGTTCCCAGACCGCGGTCGCATCGGTGCGCCCGATCCTCGACGAGCGCAACCCCGACCTGGGCAAGCGGGTCGACCAGCGGTTCGCCGACGTCGCGGCGCTGCTGGAGAAGTACCGCGACGGTGACGGTTTCGTGCTCTACGACAAGGTCACGGAGCCGCAACGCCAGGAACTGTCTCGCGCGATCGACGCGCTGAGCAAGGAGGTCAGTCAGGTGCAGGGTGTCATCGCACACCAGTGACGCGGTAGCCACACCCTCCGGGCTCTCCCGCCGAAAGCTACTGGGAGCGGCCGGGGTTGGCGCCGCCCTGGTCGGCACGGCGGGGGCGGCCTACGGAGCGGGCCGCGCCTCGGCTGCCGGCACGTCCCATGTTCATCTGCACGGCGGGGTGCCGTTCCGCGGCGAACACCAGGCCGGCATCGTCACCGAAGCGCAGGACCGGATGCACTTCGCCGCCTTCGACGTCACCACCGACAGCAAGACCGACCTGGTGAACCTGCTGATGGAGTGGACGCACATGGCCGAGCGGATGACGCGCGGCGAAGAGGCGTTCCGGGACGGGGCGGTGGGGCTGAATCCCTATGCGCCGCCGACGGATACCGGCGAGGCACTGGGACTGCCGGCATCGCAGCTGACCCTGACGATCGGCTTCGGGCCCAGCCTGTTCCTGCGCGACGGCAAGGACCGGTTCGGCATCGCCGGCCGGCGCCCCGAACACCTGGCGGACCTGCCGAAGTTCCCCAACGAGACGATGGACCCGGCCCGCAGCGGCGGCGACATCTGCATCCAGGCCTGCGCCAACGACCCGCAGGTGGCCGTCCATGCCGTGCGCAACCTGTCCCGGGTCGGCTTCGGCACCGCGGACATCAAGTACTCGCAACTCGGCTTCGGCCGCACCTCGTCGACCACCCGCGACCAGGCCACCCCGCGAAACCTGTTCGGGTTCAAGGACGGAACCAACAACATCAAGTCCGACGAAACCCAGGCGCTCGACGACCACGTCTGGGTGGCCGCCGCCGACGGACCGGACTGGCTGACCGGTGGCACCTACATGGTGACCCGCCGGATCCGGATGCGCATCGAATCCTGGGACCGGACAACGCTTCTCGAACAGGAGCGGGTGATCGGCCGTTCGAAGGGCAGCGGCGCGCCGCTGGGCCAGTCCGACGAATTCGACAAACTGAACTTCGAGTTGACGGACAAGAAGGGCGATCCCGCGATCGACACGTTCTCGCATGTGCGGCTCGCGTCGCCCGAGATGAACAACGGCATCAAGATCCTGCGCCGCGGGTACAACTTCACCGACGGCACAGACGGTTTCGGCCATCTGGATGCGGGGCTGTTCTTCATCGGCTTCGTCCGCAACCCGGTCACCCAGTTCATCCCGATGCAGGCCGAACTGGCCCGGCGGGACCTGCTCAACGAGTACATCACCCACACCGGCACGGGAGTCTTCGCGGTGCCGCCCGGCGTCGCGGACGGCGACAAGGACGCCTACTGGGGTTCGACCCTGTTCGAATGATCGCCGCTTTCCGGGGCGAAAGTTGACTTATGGCACGGCTTTTCGCGTTCGGCGTGGCATATCTCGACGGTCGGCGCTGCTAGTCGGGACGGTTCGGCCAGCCCGCGCGCCACTGACCTTCGCTGATCGGGAGGGCTGGGTCGTCGCCGGACTCGGCGCGGGTGGCGCGTATCGCCCGCTCGGCCGCGCGCACGTCGTCCATGAACTCGAGGACCACCGTGCGGAGCGTGTTCTCGGCGTCGACGTCCCCGGCGATCGTCACGAACCGCATGCCGGCCGGGATGAGGTCCTCGGGAACACCGGCGCGCAGGGACCGGTCGATCACCTTCTGCGCCAACGCGAGTGCGGGTTGTCCGGTCGGCAGATCGTCCATCGCCGACTCGCGGGAACTGGTCTCGAGCGCCTTGCGTTCGTCCCACTGGGCAATCTGCTGCTCGAGCGACACCGACTCACCGGCCAGCACCGCGGGCACCCGATTGCCCAGTTTGCGGATCAGCGCGTCGGCGACGTCGTCGATCGAGAACGCGTTGGCCGGAGCCTCCTCGGCGATGCGGGCGTGAAACAGCACCTGCAGCAACACATCTCCGAGTTCACTGCACAGTTCGGCGGCATCGCCGCGGTGCACCGCGTCGAACAGCTCGTAGGTTTCCTCGAGCAGGTAGCGGCGCAGCGACTCGTGGGTCTGCTCGCTCTCCCACGGCCCGGCGGTGCGCAACCGGTCCATCACGGCCACCGCGTCGAGGATCCGTTCGCCCGGCGGTCCGGCGGGCGGGCCGATCACCTGCTCACCGGCGGCCACCCGGGCCGCCACGGACGGATGGTCCGGATCCGACGACAGCAGCACCGGCGCTTCGGCCCCACCGGCCAGAACGGGCCGGGCCAGCGGCAGCGACCACGGCACCCGGACCGGCATCTCCTCGGTGTACTGCACGTCGCCGCCGAGGAGTTCGACGGCCTCGACCGGCACCAGCGTGGGGCGTCTGGGATCTACCAGGATGACGGTCATCGTCTCCATACTCCCCTACGACCGGGACTGCGGCATCGCCGTTACGTCAATCTCGCCCTGCGGGCGGCCGTCGAGCGCGAGCACCAGGTCGGCGACCATCTGCGCGAGTTCCAGGTCGCGCAGCCGAGGGGCGCCCAGCGCGTTGCCGGCCACCCGCGGGATCGGGACCTGCACCGTGGCCGTCGTCGCCCGGTAGTTCGCCGC
>CAZTAA010000220.1:0-3407 GCA_964611465.1 uncultured Mycobacterium sp.
TGGCGTCGAAACGGAACGGCTACGTGACCGGTGCCACGGTCAACGTGGACGGCGGCTCGGACTTCATCTGATGGACATCCCCGACGTCGAAGATCCGGAATTCTGGCAGCACGACCCCGATGCCGCCCTCGCCGGACTCCGTCGAGACTGCCCGGTCGCGCGCCAGCCCAGCGGCCGGTTCTGGACCGTCGCCCGCCACGACGACATCGTGACGATGAGCAAGGACCCCGCGGCCTACACGTCGTCGAAGGGTGTGCTGATCGGGGATCTGAAGCGCACTGTGACCGGCACCGAGTCCATTCTCTACGTCGACCCGCCGCGGCACGTCGCGATGCGGCGGATCGTCAACCGCGGCTTCACCGTTCGCCGGGTCGCCGAACTCACACCGGTGATCGAGCGGATCGTCACCGGCGTTCTCGACGCCATCGACCCGGCGCGGCCCGTCGACGCGATCGACGCCCTGTGCGCGCCGGTGCCCCTCCTGGTGATCGCGCACATGCTGGGCGTACCGGCCGAGGACCTGCCGACGTTCCGGATCTGGTCGGACGCGATCGCCATCGCGGCGACCGACGCGACCGATCCCCGGGCCATGGCCGCGGTCGACTTCTTCGTCTACTTCAACGCGAAACTCGATGCGCGGCAATCGGAATCGGAGCCGCCCCCTGATCTGTTGACCGCGCTCACCGCGGACTCCGACCTGACAAGAGCCGAGCAGCTCGGCTTTTGCATGAGCCTGCTGGTGGCCGGCAACGAAACCACCCGCCATCTGATCGCCGGGGGACTGGTCGCGCTGGCGGAACACCCGCGGCAGCGGGCCATGCTCGTGGACGACGCGGCCCTGATCCCCGTCGCCGTCGAGGAGATGCTGCGCTGGATCACGCCGATCGTGGCGATGGCCCGCACCACCACCTGCCCGGTCACTCTGAGCGGCACCGCGGTGGGCGCGGACGAATATCTGGTGATGCTGTACGCGGCCGCCAACCGCGACGAGACCGTATTCGGTTCGGATGCAGACCGATTCGATGTGACCCGGTCGCCGAATCCGCATCTGGCTTTCGGCATCGGCGAGCACTTCTGCCTGGGCGCCCAACTGGCCCGGCTGGAGGCCAAGATCGTGTTCACCGAGGTGCTGCGCCGCTGGCCGGAGTATCGGGTGCTCGACGGTGTGCGGATGGGCGCCTCGACACTGTTGCGCGAAACCGCGGAGTTGCCGATCCTGTTTCAGCCCTAGTGAATCTCGTTGCGGATGGCCAAGATCAGCCCGTCGAGTATCTCGACGAGGTCACCGGACGCCTTCTCGGGCAGCGTTTCCAGTAGTGCCCGGACGCGCTCCAGCTGCTGCAGCGCCACGGGCCCGTCGTGCCGCTCGACCGCCGAACGCGCATCGCCGAGCGCCACACTCAGTTCGGCCGATTCGACGCCGTGGTGGGCGATCTGGACCTCGAGCACCTCGACCAGTTCCCAGTCCCGGTACCGGGCGTCGGTGGCCTCGTACAGCGCCAGCCCGGTGACGGGACGGCCCCGCATGGTGCCGTGGTAGCGGTAGGGGCCCTCGAGGTATTCGATGGGCAGCGCATGGGCGGGCGCCTGGACCGACGGTTCGCCGGTCAACTCGAGTTCCAGGGCGGCCGACGACACGGTGTGCCGCTCCGGCAGGTAGCGCGCCGTCGACGGCGGCCGGACCAGGCTGCGGACCGCATCGGGCCAGCGCACGAAACTCGTCGTCGTCACCGCGAGGTCCTCGACGCACTCCGGTGGGCTGCCGTCGGCGTACGCGGCGGTGATTCCGGTGAAGGGCACCAACACATTTCCGTCCCGGCGGTCGAACTGCCGCCACACGCTGAGGTCCACGCCGTTGTCCAGGCTGATGGTGTGCCACTGGTGGGCCTGACCGCGCATGTCGCCACCGGTGGCCCCGCCGCCGGCATACCGCGGGAACCACTGCCGGTCGATGTGCCCGGACGGACCCGTGACCTCCTCGGTGACGTCGCCCCACCGCAACGTTCCCGTCATCCGCACGCCGGTCTGGAAGTAGGAGAAGGTGTCCTCCTGCAGGCAGGCCACGATCCGGCCGTTGTGCATCGGCCCGCCGACCGGCACCGGCGGCCGGGTGGGCGTCAGGTGCAGCCGCAGTTCCATTGCGGCACCGGCACTGTCGACGCCGAATGCGGCATAGTCCGACGTGTAGGGGATGAGGACGCCGGCGTCGTCGCGGCATGCCGTCCAGGTGCTGACGCCGGCGCTGCTGTGGTAGCGCAGGTCCAGGTGACCTTCGGCGCTGACCAGTTTGGGCTCCGCGTCGGCCACCATGTTCTTCGGTGGCATGTCGTAGTCGGTGAAGCTGCCGTAGCGGCCCTCGTCGAGGTCGAACAGTGCGAACGTGTGGAAGTCGGCGACGATGTCGGCGGCGGGACGGTTGCGGTTGTAGATCGTGATGAACGCGAACCGGCGTCCTGAGGATCGGCCCGTCAGGTAGCCGGCGAGATACCAGGTGTCGGACTGGAAGTCCGGATGGATTCCCTCGGCGGCGGGAAACGTCATCATCGGTTCGCCCGCGACCAGTTGGTACGGATACTGTCGCCAGGAGTCGGTCACGTGAGACCGTCCGCGGCGGCCGTGTCATTGACGATGACCGACCGAATCCCGTTGCCGCTATTCAGATCGTCGAACGCTTCGTTCACCTGGTCGAGTCCGATGCGCCGGGTGATCAGCCGGTCCAGCGGCAGCCGGCCGGTGCGCCACAAATCGAGCAGCATCGGGAAATCGCGGCCCGGAACCACCGAGCCGTACTGGCAGCCGACCACGGTCTTGCCCTGGATGTAGAGATCATGCGCCGGCAGCGAGAACTGTTCCGTCGTCGAGGCGGCGCCCACCACGCAGGTGGTGCCGCCGGGACGGGTGGCGGCGAACGCGGTCTCGATGGTCGCGGCGCGGCCGACCGCCTCGAAGACGATGTCGGCGCCGCGGCGTCCGGTGCGCGTCTTGATCGCGGCGGTGACGTCCTCGGCGCCGGGGTCGACGACGTGGGTGGCGCCCAACCCGAGGGCGGTTTCCCGTCGTGAGGCCACCGGGTCGACGCCGATGATCTCGGCGGCCCCGCGCACCCGCGCGCCCATCACGGCGGCCAGGCCGATTCCGCCGAGGCCGATCACGGCCACCGCGCTGCCGTGCTGCACGGGCGCCGTGTTCAGTGCGGCCCCGGCGCCGGTCGCCACGGCGCAACCCACCAGGGCCGCGATGTCCAGTGGGATGGCCTCGTCGATCTTGACCACCGCGCGGCCCAGACAGTTGGTGGCGGTGGCGAAACTGGAGACGCCCATCGAGGTGAACAGCGCGGCGCCCGTCGTGTCGCTGGCGTACGGCATCGAGTAGGCATCGCGAATTGCATTGCGGCACAGATGAACTTC
>CAZTAA010000221.1:0-3402 GCA_964611465.1 uncultured Mycobacterium sp.
CTGTCCAACTAGCGAAAGCACACTCGTCAAACGTCTCAGGCCCGTGGCGTGGTGGTCCTCGACTACATCGATAACACCCGAATGAATGTCATCCTGCAATCGCTCAAAAGTCCCCGGCGGCACTGAATCCCGCGCGTACACTCGTAGCGCCTCCGCCTTGTAGAAGTTCTCGCGGTGGCGGCGAAAGCGTTCGCCCACTCTGGGATTTGATGCCACTGATTCGGGTTGGAGGCTTTCCTCGGGGTGTGCTTCGGCGTAAACATCAACCAGTTGTTGTACGTATCTCCGTTCGTGTGTCGCCAAGTCACCGGGAGCTGGCACATGAGCGGGTCGCGGCTGAAGCGCTGTGGCGAATCGGTCGCTGTACCAACAAGTTGTCTTATGCAGTTCAAGCACATCAGTCAGCTCGACGGATCGGAACATCGAGAAATCCGTGACCGACGCCAGTTCCTGAACCGAAGAGACGAGGTCCGACTCAAGGCCCCTCGCGAGGGTGCTGTCGTCGTCGGCCAAGTGGTCGAGGAACTTTTTCCTCAACTTCTGCGGGCTGCTGAGCATCCGACCGCAGTTTGTACTGCAACCGCGGGGAGCCAAGATCTGGTAGCTGTCCGGCAGAACGCACTCTCCGACAACAGTTGCCACGAAGATCTTCAGAATCTCGGGAAGTATGTCTCCTAGGGCGAGAGGTTCTGCATAGTGCTTGCACTGGAAACAGTCCCAAGCACCTTCTAGGCCGTTTGCAGTCTTGAACGCCGCAATGTCCGCGCCCCTGTCACCGGCTCCACCGAACCGCTTGACCTGAACGTAGCCGGATCTCAGGGCATGCACCCATTCAAGGATGAATAGTTCCCATTGGACGTCGTCGTACAGGGAAATGCGTGCCATGGGCGATATTGGTGGCCCGGACAGCGCGACACCAGTCTCTCCATGTAGGGGTTCTGGTATGTCGCGAAGACCACTAGAGGGACCCCCAGGAGCCTGGCTATCTCCGCTCTGAGCTGCGTTCAACCGACTCTTGCCTCCCGGCGGTCAGGATACGACAAGTCGTAGGATCGCCAGCCGAGACACGACATGCCCCGGCCGGGAGGCTCACGGTTCGCGAGCAGGCATCATGCTGCAGCGTGACGGAAATTCGACGATCGGAGCGGGGACGCTGACCGCCGCTGGTTGGTTGGGACCAATGGCATGGCCATCACCCCGCCACACCGCAGGGGCCGTCACGCCGCAGGGGCGGACTGTGTTGACCGACAGCGCCGTGGCGGCCATCCGGGAGCTGATGAGAAGGGGGCGATGCGCTCCTGCTCACGGCTGAGATGAACCGAACTGTCGTCAGAACTGTCGTCAAACGACCTTCTGAGCACTCAATCGAGTGCTGTTTTGCCTGGTGGAGCTAAGGGGATTCGAACCCCTGACCCCCACACTGCCAGTGTGGTGCGCTACCAACTGCGCCATAGCCCCTTGAAGTTGTGCTGTTCGAAATTACACCACGGCACCACGCGCCCCAAAACCGCTGCTCAGACCGCTACACCCGCGGGTCGACGGGATTGACCCGGTTGACGATCAGCGGATCGGACTTGGTGAACGGGAAGTCGGGCAGGTCGTCGATGTGGACGTTGAAGGTGGCGGCCAGCACCTCCCGCGAGTAG
Organism: uncultured Mycobacterium sp.; assembly: GCA_964611465.1. Lineage (GTDB taxonomy): Bacteria > Actinomycetota > Actinomycetes > Mycobacteriales > Mycobacteriaceae > Mycobacterium. The sequence goes on from CAZTAA010000221.1 coordinate 1,647, forward strand.
GCGCTGGCCGACGCGCGGTAGCCGATGTCACCCGGCGTCGGCTGGTCGAAGAAGATCGCGAAGTGCATGTCCGGTGCGTCGACCACCTCGATGTGATGCGGGTAGGCCCGCGGGATGAAGTACATGTCGCCCTGTTCGAGGTACCAGGTGTCCAGCCTGCCGTCGGGATCCATGACCGTCATCCGCGACCTGCCGGTGGCGACGTAGCCCATCTCGGCGGTGATCGGATGCCAGTGCGGTTCGCGCATGCCGTCTTCGCGGATTCGCAGCGAGTACATCGACAGGTCTTTCAGCGCCGGCCAGAACTGCACGCGCGCGAGCCGCGCCGATCCGACCGCGCTGCCCACCGGCGGGCTCTGGGCTTCGACGGCGAACTTGTGCGGATCGTCGAACCGGGCGGTCGACGGAACGGACGGTTCGCCGGTCCGCGCCGCCAACCGCCGGTCGGTGGTGTCGCGCCGGATCTTGGCGAAGTCCGCGGCGGGCAGATCGTAGGTGTTGCCCAGCACGGCGTCGGTCATCGCGCCGAACGCGGCGCCGAAGCCGAAGTCCTCCGGGCGCTCGTGGCGGAACGCCAGGATGAATTCGGCCGGCTCCTCCCCGATGTTCTCGATGTGGTGCAGCGATCCCGAGTCGACGTGGAACATCTCGCCCGGGCCGATGATGAACGACGAGAACTGGCTGCCGCTGTCGAGCACCGACACCAGCGAGGTGCCCGAAATGCAGTAGGTCAGTTCGTTGGCGTTGGCATGCCAATGCGGGGTGCGCATCGCACCCGGGTTGAGCACGAGGCGTTTGATCGACAGCCCCGACAGGATCGGCAGCTGGTCGGCGGTTACCCGTTGGATCGAGCCGAGGTCGGATTCCTCGACCAGCTCACCGTCGGCCAGCAGCGAGATGGAATGTGCACGGGGGTCGAGCTTCGGAGCCATATCCTGACACCCTTCACGAAAACGGTTACCGTCCAATGGGTTCGCGCAGATCGTACCCGGACGCCGGGTCCCGCTACGGCAGTTCGTCGGCACAGTCCGGGCCCAACGGCCGCATCGGGGTGTGCCCGGCCGAGGTGGCCGGCCGGGTCTCGGGCGCGAACAGCCACCCGACGGCGGCGGCCAGCAGGATCACGCCGGTGACGACGAACGCCGTCCCGAAGCTGAGGTGTTGGGCGATCTGCCCCAGCGCGAACGAGCCCGCGATGCCGCCGAGGTCGGACATCATCTGGAAGCCGGCCACCGCGGTTCCGCCGCGTGCCTTGTTGCCCACCACGTCGGCCACCGCGGCCTGCTGCGGCGAGATGAACATGCCGGTGGCCGCACCGGTCACGTAGGCGGCGATCAGGAACAGCGGCACCGAAGTGCTGAATCCCACCAGCACGGTCGCCACCGCCGAGACGGCCAGCCCGACGATGATCAGGATGCGCCGGCCCAACCGGTCGGACAGGAAGCCGCTGGGGACGACGGCCGAGACGTTGCCGATCGCGAACGTCGCCAGCGCCACGCCGGCCATCCGCGGACCCTGACCCAGTGCGTCGACGACGAACAGCGGCACCAGCGCGATCCGCAGCCCGATCGAGGACCAGCCGGTCGCGAAGTTGGAGAACAGCGCCGCGACGTAGGCCCGATGCCGCAATACCGTGCGCATCGACACCGTCGGCTCGTCGCTCACCTCGGGCGCGGCAACCGCGGAATGCCGCAGGCTGACGAACACCACCGCGGCGGCCACCAGCAGCGCCGCCCCGTAGATCAGGAACGGCGCG
>CAZTAA010000222.1:0-3312 GCA_964611465.1 uncultured Mycobacterium sp.
TGCTGCTGGGAATCTTCGCCGTTCAACACAGCGTGATGGCCCGGCCCTGGTTCAAACGCTGGTGGACGCGGTTCGTACCGCAGTCCCTCGAACGCAGCACCTTCGTGGTGCTGGCCAGCCTCGCCCTGCTGCTGTTGTACTGGCAGTGGCGCACGATGCCCGCGGTCGTCTGGCACGTCGAGGCACCCGCGATCCGGGCGCTGCTGTGGGTGGTGTTCTGGCTCGGCTGGGCAACCGTCCTGGCGGCCACATTCATGATCGACCATTTCGAATTGTTCGGCCTGTCGCAGGTGATCACCGCCTGGCGCGGAACCGTCCGGCCGGAAACGGGCTTCCGCGCCACGATGTTCTATCGCCTGGTACGCCACCCGCTGATGCTCGGGTTCCTGGTCGCCTTCTGGGCCGCCCCCACCATGACCGCCGGTCACCTGCTGTTCACGGTCGCCACCACCGGATACGTCCTGATCGCCATCCGACTCGAGGAACGCGACCTGGTGGCATCGCTTGGGGACGGGTATCGGGTCTACCGGCGATCGGTGCCGATGCTGGTGCCCGGTCTGCGGCCCCGTTCGTCCTGCCCGGTGGCCCACCACGGCATGCCGGCCGGTCGGACCACCATGGGCGCGATCACTCCGCGAAGTAGCCGAGCCGGCTGATCGCCGTTCCGCCGCCGGCGAGTTCGGCGATCAGCACCCGCGGCGCCGGCCCCGGCAGCGATGCGGTGACGAAGGTTCCGGCCGCGATCAGCTTCGTCGGGGTCACGCCGCCGAGTTCGGCACCGAACATGCTGAACTTCAACGGGGTTCGGTCGCCGCGGGTGATCTCCGCACCGGGCGCAAGCGAACGCCACGCCCGCAGCTCGTCGCCGGCCGCGATGGCGTCGAGGAACCCGCGCACGGTGCGCTTGCCGCGGTATCGGGCGCCGCGGAAGCCCGCCGCGAACCCGGCCGAACCACGCAGCCCCTGGTTCCGGAGCAACGCGCGGGTCAGCTGTAGCGCCTGCGGCACGGCCGGGGCCCCGTTGCCCAGGAACTGCAGCATCATCGCCGGCAGTTCCCAGTACGCCCGCAAGCGTTCGATCTTCCAGTCATCGACCACACTGCGCAGGTCGTAGCGCAGCACAGCCGGGATCCGCATGCTCACCGCCGGACCCATCCCGACCTCCAGCACCAGGTCCCGGACAACCGTTGAGCCGCAGACGATGTCGGCATCGCGGTGGAAGGTGATGGTGCGCGGGGCGATGAAGGTGTCGTAGAAGCGCCCGATCTGCATCGGCCCGACGTGCGGCCGGGAGCCGACCGGATCCTCGACGCGGCCGTCTGCGGTGAACAACCCGACCCAGCCGGCCCGGTCATGGGCGGCCGTCGCCCGCGGCGATCGGTCCACCACCTCGAGCAGAGCCGGGCGCGTCGCGCTCATCGGACGGCGCGCACGAGTTCCACACCGCGCCCGCGCATCTCGTCGATGGCCTTCTCGGTGGACCCGGGGGCGACGCCGGCCGTCAGGTCCACCAGCACCCGGGTGGTGAAACCCTCCCGCACGGCGTCGGCGGCCGTCTCCCGCACGCAGTAGTCGGTGGCGATGCCGACGATGTCCACCTCGTCGACCCCGCGGGCGCGCAGCCACTCGGCCAGCCGGACGCCATCGCTTTCACCCTCGAACCCGCTATAGGCGGCCTCGTGCGCCCCCTTGTAGAACACCGCCTCGATCGGGTCGGTGTCGAGTGCGGGATGGAAGTCGGCGCCGCCGGTGCCTGCGACGCAGTGCCGGGGCCAGGAGTCGACATAGTCCGGGTGCGCGGCGAAATGGGTGCCGGGATCGACGTGGTAGTCCTTGGTCGCCACCACGTGGTCGTAGCCGTGCCGGCCGGACAGCAGCGCGTTGATCGCGCGCACCACCCCGCGCGCCCCGTCCACCGCGAGCGATCCGCCCTCGCAGAAGTCGTTCTGCACGTCGACGATGAGCAGCGCCCGCATGCTGCCACCGTATCGGCCGATCGGGGGCGGGCACAGCAGTACAGTGAGACCGCCAAAACGCCAGATGAGGATGCCCGAGTAATGACACTGTTCGACTTCTTCCAGGCCGAGGAACTTCCGGTCCCGGCGATCACTCCGACCCAGGCCCGTGACATCGCCCGGAACCACTTCGGTGTCGAGGCGGAGGCCACCGCGCTGGGCAGCCAGCAGGACGCCAACTTCCTGCTCACCGGAACCGACGGGGAACCCATCGGTGTCCTCAAGATCGCCAACCCGGTGTTCTCCCGCATCGAACTGGAGGCCCAGGACGCCGCGGCCGCCTACATCACGCAGGCCGAGGCGGGGGTTCGGACGGCGACCAACGTGCAGCCGACCGGTTTCCCGGCGATCGCCGAACTGCGCTCCGAGGACGGCGCCGTGCTGTACGCGCGCATCATCACCCATCTGGCCGGCGGCACCATGAGCGGCGAGCAGTACGTCACGCCGGCCCGGGCCGCCGCGCTGGGCCGGCTGGCCGGCCGCACCTGCCGTGCACTGGCCGACTTCGACCACCCCGGCGTCGACCGGGTCCTGCAGTGGGACCTGCGACATGCGCTGCGCACCGTCGAGGTGCTGGCCCCCCACGTCAGTGACCCCCATCGCCGCGATGCCGTGGAGGCGGCCGCGGCGGCGGCCTGGCGGGTGGTGGCCGACCTGGCCGACGACCTACCGGTCCAGGTGATCCACGGTGACATCACCGACGACAACGTGGTGTGCAGCCCGCCGAGCGACGGCCGCATGCCCGACGGCATCATCGACCTCGGCGATCTCACCCGGTCCTGGCCGGTCGCCGAGCTGGCGGTCGCGGCGTCGTCGGTGCTGCGCCACGAGGGCGGCGAACCGGTGGCCACGCTGCCGCTCATCGAGGAGTTCAACGCGGTGCGCCCGCTGTCCCCGGCCGAGGTCGAGGCCCTGTGGCCGCTCGTGGTGCTCCGCGGCGCGGTCCTCGTCGTCAGCGGCAACCACCAGGCCAGCATCGACGCCGAAAACGAATACGCCACCGGGTCACTCGACTTCGAATGGCGGATCTTCGAACGGGCCACGGCGGTCCGGACGGAGGTGATGACCGCGGTGATCCGCGACGCGCTGGGCGTCGCGTACCCGGCGGACCCGGTTGCCGCGGAGTCACCGCTGCTGAGCCTGGACCCGCGGACCGTCACGCGCCTCGACCTGTCGCTCGAGTCCGATGCGATGGACTCCGGGACGTGGCTCGACCCGGCGTGTGAGGCGAATCTGGCCGCCGAGGCGATCGCCGCAGGGGCGGCCGCGGTCATCACCACCTTCGGCCAGCCCCGGG
>CAZTAA010000223.1:0-3275 GCA_964611465.1 uncultured Mycobacterium sp.
AGCGCGTGGGCCACCACGTCGGCCTTGGCGGAGCGGACACCGTCCGGGCTGGCGCCGGCGATCACCTCGAAGTAGCCGTCCAGGCCGAAGTGCTCGAGGATCCGACGCGCGGTCGGCTCGGCCTTGGACGTCGCGACCGCCATTCGCACCCCGGCGGCTTTCAGGTCGGCCAACAGTTCCGGTACGCCGTCGAACGTGCGGTTCATCGCCCACCCGCGGGTGGTGTAGTCGGTCCGGTAGGCCGTCATCGCGTCGTCGGCGCGGTCGCCGACCAGCTCGCGCATCGTGAGGTGCATCGGCGGGCCGACGATCCGCGACACCAGGTCACCGTCGGGAACCGCCGCCCCGAGCTGGTCCAGGGCATGCCGGAAACTGGCCACCACGCCGTCCGCCGAATCGGTCAGCGTGCCGTCCAGGTCGAACAGCACGAGTTCCGGCGGCAGATCGGTCACGCCGTCATTCTCCCCGATCCGCCGACCCGGTAACCGCGCGCACTACTGTTCATCACTGTGACGGTGCGGCTGGCGGACATCATCGCGGTGCTCGACGCCGCCTACCCGCCGCGGTTGGCGCAGTCTTGGGATTCGGTCGGGCTGGTCTGCGGCGACCCGTCCGACGTCGTGGAATCGGTGACGGTGGCCGTCGACGCCACCGCTGCCGTCGTCGACGACGTGCCCGAACGCGGCCTGCTGCTGGCCCACCACCCGTTGCTGCTGCGCGGCGTCGACACGGTGGCCGCCGACACCCCCAAGGGGGCCCTGGTGCACCGGCTGATCCGGTCCGGCCGCGCGCTGTTCACCGCCCACACCAACGCCGACTCCGCCGCGCCCGGGGTGTCCGACGCGCTCGCGGATGCCCTCGGGCTGACCGTCGTCGACGTGCTCGACCCGGCGCCGGGCGCCGACTTCGACAAGTGGGTCGTCTACGTTCCGCCCGAGCACGCCGAAGCGGTCCGCGCCGCGGTGTTCGGCGCCGGTGCGGGCCGGATCGGCGACTACTCCTGCTGCAGCTGGAGCGTCACCGGCACGGGCCAGTTCCTGCCGCATGACGGCGCCCGGCCGGCGGTCGGCACGGTCGGCGAGGTGGAGCGGCTGCCCGAGGACCGCGTCGAGGTGATCGCCCCGGCCGGTTCGCGCGCGGCCGTGCTGGCGGCGATGCGCGCCGCGCACCCGTACGAGGAGCCCGCGTTCGACGTGATCCCGCTCGCGCCCCAGCCGGCCGGCGCGGGCCTGGGCCGGATCGCCGAACTGCCCGAACCGGAACCGTTGCGGAACTTCACCGCCCGCGTCGGCGCCCGGCTGCCGGCTACCGCATGGGGCGTGCGCGCCGCCGGTGACCCGGACCGGCTGATCGGCCGGGTCGCGGTGTGCGGTGGGGCCGGCGACTCGCTGCTGGGCACGGTCGCGCGCGCCGGCGTGGACGCATACCTCACCGCCGACCTGCGGCACCACCCCGCCGACGAGCACACCCGCGCCTCCGGGGTGGCGCTGGTGGACGTCGCGCACTGGGCCAGCGAGCAGCCGTGGTGCGATCAGGCCGCCGCGCTGCTGGCCGCCCAGTTCGGCGACTCGCTGCGGGTCCGAACTTCGTCGATCCGCACCGACCCCTGGAATCTGCACGCCCAACGGGAGACACACGCATGAAAGCCGACCCGACCCAGCAGCGGGCGCTGCTGGAAATGGCCGAGATCGACGCCGAGCTGACCCGCCTCGCCCACCGCGCCGCGAACCTGCCCGAGCAGCAGCGCTGCGATGAGCTCGAGGCGCAGCACCGGGCCGCGTCCGACCGGGTGGCGGTGCTCGGCATCGCGCTGGAGGACCTCGAGGGGCAGGTGCAGCGCCTGGAGTCGGAGATCGACGGCGTGCGTCAGCGGGAGGACCGCGACCGCGCGCTGCTGGCTTCGCCCGACACCAACGCCAAACAGCTTGCCGAGTTGCAGCACGAGCTGGAGACGCTGCAGCGCCGGCAGTCCGCGCTGGAGGACTCCGAGCTGGAGATCATGGAGCGGCGCGAACAGCTGCAGTCCGAACAGGGCGCCGAGCAGGAGAACATCGACACCCTGGCCGGCGACCTGACCGCCGCCCGGCACGCCCGCAACGAGGCGCTGGCCGAGATCGAGCAGACCCGTGACGCGCGCGCCGCGCGGCGGTCCGAGCTCACCGCGGCTCTCGACGCCGAGCTGGTCGCGCTCTACGACCGGGTCGGCGCCGGCGCATTGCAGGGCAAGCGCTGCGGTGCGTGCCGCATCGAGATCGACCGCGGCGAGCTGTCGCGGATCGCGGCCGCCGCCGACGACGAGGTGCTGCGCTGCCCGGAGTGCGGGGCAATCCTGTTGCGTGTCAAGGGAACCGGCGCGTGAAGGTGATCGTCGAGGCCGACGGCGGCTCGCGGGGTAACCCGGGCCCGGCCGGCTACGGGACGGTGGTGTTCACCGCCGACCACGCCACCGTGCTGGCCGAGAGCAAGCAGGCCATCGGTGTGGCGACCAACAACGTCGCCGAGTACCGGGGGCTGATCGCGGGCCTGACCGAGGCCGCCGAACTGGGGGCCACCGAGGTCGCGGTGTCGATGGACTCCAAACTGGTCGTCGAGCAGATGGCCGGCCGCTGGAAGGTCAAACACCCCGACCTGATTGAACTCAACCGGGAGGCCCGGGCGCTGGCGGCTCGCTTCGACCACGTCAGCTTCGGCTGGATTCCGCGGGAGCGCAACAGTCACGCCGACCGGTTGGCCAACGAGGCGATGGACGCCGCCGAGGTGGTTTCGGATCCGCCGGCCGGGGAGTCGGAGGTCAAGGCCGCCGCGTTGACCTCGCCGGGCTGGACGGGCGCCACCGGCGCCCCGACCCGGCTGCTGCTGCTGCGGCACGGGCAGACCGAATTGTCCGTGCAGCGGCGGTATTCCGGCCGCGGCAATCCGCCGCTGACGGACCTGGGCCGCCGCCAGGCCAACGCCGCGGCGAGCTACCTGGGCGACAAGGGTGGGATCGCGGCGGTGTACAGCTCGCCGCTGCAGCGGGCCTACGACACCGCCGCGGCCGCCGCCGAAGCGCTCGGCCTGCCGGTCGTCGTCGACGACGACCTGGTCGAGACCGACTTCGGTTCCTGGGAAGGCCTGACGTTCACCGAGGCCGCCACCGCAAATCCCAAAATCCACGGGAACTGGCTCCGCGACACCTCGGTCATCCCGCCGGGCGGGGAGAGCTTCGACGCCGTGCACGCCCGGGTGCGCCGGGCCCGCAGCCGGATCATCGCCGAACACGCCGGGTCGACGGT
>CAZTAA010000224.1:0-3274 GCA_964611465.1 uncultured Mycobacterium sp.
CGACGGCGGCCCGGCGCAGCGAATCCGCCCGGCCGCGAACGGCATTCGCGCGTTCCTCGGCGGTGCGCACCGTCAGGCGGGCCTCCACCTCGGCGCTGCGGGCGGCCTCGGCGGCGGCCGCGAACCGGGTCCGGTCGACGGGTTCGTCGGCGCCGGCGGTCGGGGTCTCCTGCGCGTTGCGCAGCCGGGTCTCCAGCTCCGACAACTCGGTGACCGTCTGCTGGCGGCTGGCCTCCAACTCGTCGCGCTGGGTGGTCTTGCGGCGCCACTCCTCGTCGGCGGTGCGCGCGTCCTCGCCCAGCCGGCCCAGGGTTTCGTAGATCCGGGAAATCGCCGCGTCGGACTCGTTGAGGGCGGCCAGCGCCTGCTCGGCGGCATCCTGGCGGTTGACCTGTTCCAGCGTCGCACCGGCCAGGGCGGCGGACAGTTCGCCGGCCCGGGTCTCGGCGGCGGCCAGTTCGGCGCGGGCCTGTTCGATCGCCGAGGTGATCTCCAGCGTGCTGGGCTTGCGGTCCGACCCGCCCTTGACCCAGCCCTGGCCCACCACGTCGCCGGCGGTGGTCACCGCGCGCAGCCCGGGGTGGCCCGACACCACGTCCAGGGCGGCCGGCAGGTCGTCGACCACCACCACATCGGCCAGCAGCGTGCAGATCACGCCGCGCAGCCGGTCGGGCGCCTCGACGAGGTCCAGCGCCCAGCGCGTACCGGTGGGCGCCGGTTCCCCCGCCCGGGGATCGCGGACGGGCCAGTCGCCGAGCACGATGGCCGCGCGGCCGCCGTCGGCTTCCTTGAGCGCCGTCACCGCGGCGCGGGCCGCGCCGAAGTTCTCGGCCGCCACCGCGTCGGCCGCCGATCCCAGCGCCGCGGCCAACGCCGTCTCGTGTCCGGCCGCGACCTTGACCAGCTTGGCAAGCGAACCGAAAAGCCCTGCGCTGCTTCGGTTTTCGATCAGCCAGGCGGCGCCGTCCTTACGCTCGAGCCCGACGGCCAGCGCGTCGATGCGGGCCCGCAGCGAGGCCACCTCACGTTCGGCGCCGCGCTCGGCGGCCTGCAGTTCGGCCACCCGCTCGTCGGCCAGCCGCAGCGCCGCGACCGTGCGGTCGTGGTGGTCGTCGAGGCCGACTTCGCTCTCGTCGAGTTCGCCGACGCGGCCCTGCACGGTCTCGAACTCGGCCTGGGCCTGCTGCGCGCGGGCGGCGGCCTCCTCGATGCCTTCGGTGAGCCGGCCGACGCGGTCGTCGATCGACTCCACCCGGGCGCGCATCGTCTCGACCTGACCGGCCAGCCGGGCCAGACCCTCGCGGCGGTCGGCCTCGGCGCGCACGGCGGCCAGATGCGCCCGCTCGGCGTCGGCGGCCACCTGCTCCGCCTCGCCGAGTTCGGCGCGGGCCACCTCCAACCGGGTCCTGGCCTGCGCCAACTCGGCGAGCAACACCTGCTCGGCCGCGGCGACCTCGTCGGCCTGGGCGTCGAGGTCGTCGGGATCCGGACCCGTCGAGCCGAGCGCGCCGGACGGGTCCGTCTCCAACAGCTCGGCCCGGTCACTGGCGATGCGCACGGTCGCGCTGACCCGCTCGGCCAGCGCCGACAGCGCGAACCAGGTCTGCTGGGCCTTGTCGGCGCGCTCGGACAAGGTGGCGACGGCCGTCTCGTGGCCGGCCAGTTCCGCCGCCGCGGCCTCGACGGCCGCCACCGCTTCTTCGTGTTCCCTGCGCAGCACGGCTTCGGTGCCGCCGACGCCGTCGAACTCGGCTTGCCGGCGCACCAGGTCGTCGGCGGCCAGCCGCAACCGGGCGTCGCGCAGGTCGGCCTGGATGGTCTGCGCCCGGCGGGCCATCTCGGCCTGACGGCCCAGCGGTTTGAGCTGGCGGCGCAGTTCGGTGGTCAGGTCGGTCAGCCGGGCCAGGTTGGCGGCCATCGCATCCAGCTTGCGGACGGCCTTTTCCTTGCGCTTGCGGTGCTTGAGCACACCGGCGGCCTCTTCGATGAAGGCGCGGCGGTCCTCCGGGCGGGACTCCAGGATCTGCGCGAGCCGGCCCTGGCCGACGATGACGTGCATCTCGCGGCCGATGCCGGAGTCGCTCAGCAACTCCTGGACATCCATTAAACGGCAACTGGCGCCGTTGATCTCGTATTCGCCGGCGCCGTCGCGGAACATCCGGCGGGTGATCGAGACCTCGGAGTACTCGATCGGCAGCGCGTTGTCGGAGTTGTCGATGGTGACGGTCACCTCGGCGCGGCCCAGCGGCGCGCGGCTGGACGTGCCGGCGAAGATGACGTCTTCCATCTTGCCGCCGCGCAGGGTCTTGGCGCCCTGCTCGCCCATCACCCACGCCAGGGCGTCCACCACGTTGGACTTGCCGGAGCCGTTGGGGCCCACGACGGCGGTGATGCCCGGCTCGAAGCGCAGAGTCGTCGGCGAGGCGAAGGACTTGAAGCCCTTCAGCGTCAGACTCTTGAGGTGCATGGCCTGCCAGCGTACCGCCCGTCCCGGGCGGTTCCGTTCCCAGACGGCGGCGGCGCGCCGGTCAGCGTTCGTCGAAGCCGGTCATCGGATCGGTGCTCTCCGACCAGTCCCAGACCACCTTGTCCACCCGGCCCGGCGTGCCAGGGCCGCGCAGCAGTTCGAGCAGCCGGTCGCAGTCCCGGCGCGGCCCCTGGGCGACGACGAGCACGCGGCCGTCGTTCTGGTTCTTCGCGTACCCGGTCAGGCCGAGTTCGCGGGCGCGCGAGCGGGTCCACCAGCGGAACCCGACACCCTGGACGTAGCCGTGCACCCATGCGGTGAGCCGGACGGGCGTGCCCTCGGGATCCGTCATGACCGGTTGTCGTCGATCTCGAGGCTGACCCGGGTGCCGGATTTCAGCGTGCGCCCCACGGTGCACACCGAGTCGATGGCGCGTTGCACGACGGTGTGCACCCGCTCGGCCTCCTCCGCCGAGAGGCCCGACAGGTCGATGTGCAGGGTTTCCGACAGCGCCGGGTACACCTCGTTGTCGCGGTCGGCGGCGCCGGTCACCGAGATCGTGGTCCGGTAGTCGTCGCCGAGGCGGCGGGCCAGCGGCTGATCGCTGGCCATTCCGCTGCACGCGGCCAGGGCGATCTTCATCAGTTCGCCCGGGCTGAAGACGCCGTCGACGTCGACGCCGCCGATGAGTACCTCGGCGCCGCGCGAGCTGCGCCCGGTGTAGCGGCGGGCGCCGGTGCGTTCGACCCACAGTTCGGTCATGTGCTTCCTCTCCTTTGTGATTTCGGTGCGTTTCCCGTCGCTGAG
>CAZTAA010000225.1:0-3270 GCA_964611465.1 uncultured Mycobacterium sp.
GCTATGACGCATGGTCATCGGGACTTCACGGTGTGCTCATGTTCTTCGCTACCTGACTTCTTCTGTTGACCGCGGCACGGCGAGCGACTGCCAGTGCTCGACGACCGCGGAGGTGTCCGGTGAACCGGTGATGCGCAACGCTCGGGTGAACGCTCGCCGCCGGATTGCTTCGGTCAGACACTGCTGATCAGGGTGCAGCCACGCACCCCGACCCGGAAGGTTACCGGCCGTGTCAACGACCAGCGAACCGGCCGTCCGACCGGTCCCCGCACCATCCTGCACAGCCACTATCCGCAGCAGTTCGGCGGCCAACTCTCGCTTCCGGCATCCCACGCACGTCCGCACCGGTCCTTCGGGGCGGCGATGCGCGCGAACCGAACTCTCGCGCTGGATCACGGCTCAGTCTACCGTCACCGGCCGGGTGTTCCGTACCACCCGGCCGTCGAGTCGACGAGCCACCGAGGCACGAGGTGGTGAGGAGCGAGACGATCGGCCCCGTCGAGGGCTACCGGTCGTGCGCCGCCCGGTGCGCGGCGCCGCCGCCCGGTCCGGGCCGGCCTTGGTCGGCGCCCTCGACCGCGGCGTCACTGCGGATGTCGATCCGCCAGCCGGTGAGGCGGGCCGCCAGTCGGGCGTTCTGTCCCTCCTTGCCGATGGCGAGGGACAACTGGAAATCGGGCACCACCACGCGGGCCGCCCGCGCCTGCGGGTCGATGACGGTCACCGAGATGACCTTGGCCGGCGACAGCGCGTTGGCGACGAACCGCGCCGGGTCCTCGTCGTAGTCGATGATGTCGATCTTCTCGTCGGACAGTTCCCGCATGACGTTGCGCACCCGTTGACCCATCGGGCCGATGCAGGCGCCCTTGGCGTTGAGTCCGGCCACCTTGGAGGCGACGGCGATCTTGGACCGGTGACCGGCCTCGCGGGCGACGGCGACGATCTCCACCGACCCCTCGGCGATCTCGGGGACCTCCAGCGAGAAGAGCTTCCGGACCAGATTGGGGTGGGTGCGCGACAGCCGGATCTTGGGCTCCCGGATTCCGCGCGTCACGCCGAGCACATAGCAGCGCAACCTGTCCCCGTGGTCGTACCTCTCGCCGGGCACCTGCTCGGAGGGCGGGATGACGCCCTCGGAGAACTTCGTCTCGCTGCCCATCCGCAGCACGACCTCGCCGAGCGCATTGGCGCGCGCGTTCTGCTGGATGACACCGGCGACGATATCGCCCTCGCGTGCGGCGAACTCGCCGTAGATCTTCTCGTTCTCGGCGTCCCGGAACCGTTGCAGCATGACCTGCCGCGCGGTGGTGGCGGCGACCCGGCCGAAACCCTCCGGGGTGTCGTCCCATTCGCTGACCACGTTCCCGTCGTCGTCGAGTTCGCGCGCCATCACCTTGACTTCGCCGGATTTCGGGTCGATGTCGATGGTGGCCTCGGCCTGGTGGCCGGCGGTGTGCCGGTAGGCGGTCAGCAGCGCGGACTTGATGGTCTCGATGAGTTCGCCCGCCGGAATGCCGCGGTCGGCCTCGATGGCGTGGAGTGCGGCCATGTCGATGTTCATGCTCAGGCCTCCGATCCGGCTTGACTCAGCAGTTCCAGCTCACGCGGGCCTGGAGTCGAAAACTCAACCTGCACAACGGCTTTGACGACATCCGCTATCCGTACCTGACGGATGTCCCAGTCCGAACGGGCCCTGCTCACCAACCGCAGCGCGCCGGCGTCGACGTCGCCGATGCGTCCGGTCAGGTGCGTGCCGTCGGCCAGTTCCAGCTCCACCTTCCGGCCGCGCGCGCGGCGGAAGTGCTTCTCGGTGGTCAGCGGGCGGTCCACCCCTGGCGAGCTGACTTCCAGCACATAGCTGTCCACGATGCCGGGCAGCGCGTCCAGACGTTCCGAGGCGCTGCGCGACAGCTCGGCGATGGTGTCCAGATCGAGGGCGGTGTCGCCGTCGGCCACGACGACGATCCGCGGCGGGCGTGCCGCGGTGTCCACCGTGACGCTGTCGATCTCGAATCCTGCGCGGGCGAAATCCGCGCCGAGCAGCTCGACCACCTGGGGCGGAGAGGGCAAGCCTCGAGACCGCTCAGTCACGACGAGCTCCTCATCTTGAATTGTCACCGGCCCCGGGGCGGTCCCCGGCCGGTTCGCTCTGACCAGCCAACAACGATACGCCAGGAGAAGGCCGCGTCAGCGACAAACGCGGGTGTGGCATCGGCGCGGCCGTCGAGGCCAGTGGCAGGATGTGGCTGTGCTGCGCCCGCCTATCGAATCGGCCGCCCTGTGCAGGCGGGACGTCCTGGCCGGCTTGTGCCGCGGTGCCGCCGGGCTGGCCCTGCTGACGGTCACCGCCGCCGCGTGCGGGACGTCGGAGCCGGAGGTCGATCCGCTCCGAGCACCCATGGACCAGGCCACCGCCGACGCCGAACAGGCCCGGGCCGCCGCCGCGGCCGCGGCTCCCCCGCTGGCGAAGGCGTTGACCCAGATCGCCACCGAACGTGCCGAACACGCCCGGGCGCTCGGCGTCGAGATCGCTCGGGCGGCCGGCCAGCCCGCGCCCACCAGCAGCACGACGAGCCCCACCGCGACGACGACGGCACCGGCCGGGCCGGCCCCGACCGTCAAGGACGTCGTCGCCGCACTGCGCCGGGCCGCCGACAGCGCGGGCGGACTCGCCGCCACCCAGGCCGGCTACCGGGCCGGTCTGCTCGGTTCGATCGCCGCCTCCTGCAGCGCGTCGGCCACCGTCAGCCTCAACGCCCCCGCGGTCGCGCGATGACGTCCACCGAACCGGTGCCCAGCCGGCCCGAAGCGGCGGACGCGGCCGCCCTGTTCGACGTGCTGACCGTCGAGCACGCGACCATCTACGGCTACGGCATCGTCTCGGCGCACTCCACACCCGACGACAACGACCTGGTGTCCGAGGCGATGAAGGTGCACCGCGCACAGCGCGAGAAGGCCATCGCGATCCTCGAGGCGCAGTCGGTCACCCCGGCGCTGCCGGCGGCCGGGTATCGGCTGCCCATCGAGGTGAACGATCCGACCGACGCGGCGAAGCTGGCCGTGCGGATGGAGAACGACGCCGCAGTCGCCTGGCGGGCCGTCCTCGAACAGGCGCCGAAAGGCTCGGAGGGGGACGCGGTGCGGGCGTTCGCGGTGTCGGCGCTGACGCAGTCGGCGGTGCTGGCCGCGCGGTGGAACCGGGTCCTCGGGACGTGGCCGTTGACGCAGGCGTTTCCCGGCGGTCAGGACTGAGCGCAGGACCGATTTCTG
>CAZTAA010000226.1:0-3242 GCA_964611465.1 uncultured Mycobacterium sp.
AGGTCGTGTACGACAAGCTCTCCAAGCGTCAGCGCCTGCGGGTGTTCAAGCACGAGGACGGCACCGAGCGACTGCTCGCCGACGGCGACCACGTCGAGGTCGGTCAGCAGCTCATGGAGGGGTCGGCCGACCCGCACGAGGTGCTGCGCGTCATGGGCCCGCGCGAGGTGCAGGTGCACCTGGTCAACGAGGTCCAGGAGGTCTACCGCGCGCAGGGTGTGTCGATCCACGACAAGCACATCGAGGTGATCGTCCGGCAGATGCTGCGCCGGGTGACCATCATCGACTCGGGTTCCACGGAGTTCCTGCCCGGCTCGCTGACCGAGCGCGCCGAGTTCGAGACCGAGAACCGTCGGGTGGTTGCCGAGGGCGGCGAGCCCGCGGCCGGCCGTCCGGTGCTGATGGGTATCACCAAGGCGTCGCTGGCCACCGACTCGTGGCTGTCGGCGGCGTCGTTCCAGGAGACCACCCGCGTGCTGACCGATGCGGCGATCAACTGCCGCAGCGACAAGCTGCAGGGTCTCAAGGAGAACGTGATCATCGGCAAGCTGATCCCGGCCGGCACCGGCATCAACCGGTACCGCAACATCCAGGTGCAGCCGACCGAGGAGGCCCGGGCCGCGGCGTACACGATCCCGTCCTACGAGGATCAGTACTACAGCCCGGACTTCGGCCAGGCCACCGGCGCCGCGGTGCCGCTGGACGATTACGGCTACAGCGACTACCGGTAACCTCCGGTAGCCCGAGCAGTCGCACAGGGCCCCTGCTTCTCCGTGAAGCAGGGGCCCCTTGCGTGTGCCGGCTCGCAGGTGAACCGTGTCCGAACGGTGGATGACGGCACGGCCAACTAGGCTGGCCGACGTGACCGCGATCGAGGACCGGCATGTCGCGGCACCTCAGTCGGGCCAGAATCCGGTGGCCGCGGCCGCCGATCGGGTCGGGCGGCTCACCCTGCTCCGGCGCATCGCGATAGCCGTCTGGGTTGCCGTCGTCGGCTACCGCATCGCCACCACGGGCATCGCGTTCAACCGCGAGCTGCTGTTGCTCTACATCAGCACCGGCCTGCTCGTGGCCAGCATCGGCCAGGGCCGTCGAATGCTCTACGTCGTTCGTGACTGGCTGCCGTTCGCACTGATCCTGCTCGCCTATGACCTCAGCCGCGGCGCGGCGACGCTGATCGGCCGGCCGACGCTGTGGAACTGGCAGGCTGATGCGGACCGCTGGCTGTTCTTCGGGACGATGCCGACGGTATGGCTGCAGGAGCGGCTCAAACTTCCCCATCCGCCCTGGTGGGAAGTTGTCATCAGCACCGTCTACATGTCGTTTTTCATCCTGCCCTACGTCATCGCGGGTGTGCTGTGGCTGCGCGACCGGGAGGAATGGAAGAAGTTCGTCCGGCTCTTCGTCGGCTTGTCGTTCGGCGCCCTGGTGGTCTATGCGATCCTGCCGGCGGCGCCGCCGTGGGCAGCTGCCCGGTGCACCGCCGCCGATGTCGCCTCCGGGCCGTCCGACCCCCGCTGCATGTTCCGCCCGGCGCGGGGCGTGCCCGACGGCGGACTCCTCGGTGCCATGCACACCAGTCACGAGGGCGCCAACCCGTGGGTCGAGCGAATCGTCGCGCGCGGCTGGGGCAAACTGAACCTGCACTCCGCGAGCGCCCTGATCGACCAGGGTCAGGCCGCGGTCAACCTGGTCGCCGCCATACCGTCGCTGCACGCGGGCTTGAGCGCGGCGATCGCGATCTTCCTGTGGCGGCGCGTCCGAGTCGGGTGGCGGCCGCTGCTGGTGGCGTATCCGCTGGTGATGGCGTTCACGCTGGTGTACACGGCAGAGCATTACGTCACCGACATCCTGCTGGGCTGGATGTTCGCCGCCGTCGTGATGACGGCGCTGGCCCGGTACGAGTCGCGAAGATCGCGGGCCCGGGCTTGATGCGCATTTGCGGTTTTGGCACATGATATTACGGTTCTTGTGCGACCGTCTAAAAAATGTAACGCTGGTGGTATGCCCGACACCCACGCCGTCACCAACCAGGCTCCACCGCTGACCGACTACAACCCGGCCACGTCGCCGGTGCTCGTCGAAGCCCTCATCCGCGAAGGCGGCGACTGGGGCCTGCCCGAGGTCACCCAACTGGGCGCCCTGTCCGGCAGCGCGCGGGCGCAGCGCTGGGGTGAGCTCGCCGACCGCAACGTCCCGATCCTGCACACCCACGACCGTTACGGGCACCGCGTCGACGAGATCGAGTACGACCCCGCCTACCACGAGCTGATGACCGTCGCCATCCGGCACGGCCTGCACGCGGCGCCGTGGGCGGACGACCGACCCGGTGCGCACGTGGTGCGCGCGGCCAAGAATTCGGTGTGGACGCCCGAACCCGGCCACCTGTGCCCGATCTCGATGACCTACGCCGTCGTGCCGGCGCTTCGGCACAACCCCGAGCTCGCCAAGGTCTACGAGCCGCTGCTGACCAGCCGGGTGTACGACCCGGAACTGAAGGTGCCCGCCACCAAGGCCGGGATCACGGCCGGCATGTCGATGACGGAGAAGCAGGGCGGCTCCGACGTGCGCGCCGGCACCACCCAGGCGCTGCCCAACGGCCCCGATTCTGGAGGCAGCTACTCGCTGACCGGGCACAAGTGGTTCACCTCCGCGGCGATGAGCGACATCTTCCTGGTGCTGGCACAGGCGCCCGGCGGGCTGAGCTGCTTCCTGCTGCCGCGGGTGCTGCCCGACGGCACCCGCAACCGGATGCTCATCCAGCGCCTCAAGGACAAGCTCGGCAACCATGGCAATGCGTCCAGTGAGATCGAGTACGACGGCGCCGTCGCCTGGCTGGTGGGGGAGGAGGGCCGCGGCGTGCCGACCATCATCGAGATGGTCAACCTGACCCGGCTGGACTGCGCGCTGGGCAGCGCGACCAGCATGCGCACCGGGCTGGCGCGCGCCGTGCACCACACCCGCCACCGGAAAGCCTTCGGCGCCAACCTGATCGACCAACCGCTGATGCGAAACGTGCTGGCGGACATGGCCGTCGAGGCCGAGGCGGCCACGATGCTGGCCATGCGGATGGCCGGCGCCACCGACCGGGCGGTGCGCGGCGACGAGCGCGAGACCCTGTTGCGCCGCATCGGCCTGGCCGCCGGCAAGTACTGGGTGTGCAAGCGGGCCACCGCGCATGCGGCCGAGGCGATGGAATGCTTCGGCGGCAACGGCTACGCCGAGGAGTCGGGGATGCCGCG
>CAZTAA010000227.1:0-3239 GCA_964611465.1 uncultured Mycobacterium sp.
CCTCCGACCGCTCGATCGCGGAGTACTGCGAGGACATCTGGGATGTCGGACCGGTTGCCGTCGAGGACTGAGGCTCAGGCCCATCACGAACCCAACAGTGCAAGCGGAACGACTCCGATGCCATCGGGGCGGCGGTACGCGTTCGGGCCCGTGTTGACGATGATCGCGTCGAGGAGCTCGTCACGGAGGTGATCGGCCAGCCAGCGCAGGTGAACAGTGTCCCGATCATCGACTGTTGCAGCCAGTTTGACCTCGACCGCGAGCACTTTGCCGTCGTCGCGCGCCACCACCAGATCGATCTCATGGTCGCCGTTACGGGTCCGGAGGTGACCGACGGTAGCCTCGGCGGCCTGAGCAACAACCCGGATGCACAGCGTGGCCAAAGATTCGAAAAGATGCCCGAGCATGCCACCGGCCTGCGGCCCGATGGGCCTGCCTTCGCCGCTGAGGAGCGCATCCACGGACAGCCCGAGTAGACGGGCCGCCAAAGCGGGATCAGCCAGGTGATGCTTCGGCGATCGGGCCAGGCGCGCCAACGGGTTTGCCGCGGGACCCCAGGCGGGAACCGGGTCAAGCAACCAGAGTTGGTTCAGCACATCTCGATAGGCGACTGTCGTCGAACGGGCGGGCTTGTCACTGATCCCGGCGGTGGCCGCATCGAGCACTGTGGTGTAGCTGGCAGTCGTGGATGTCGCGGCCGCGTACGCGCGCAACCAGCTCAACATCGCATCCGGTTTGCGAACGGCGAGGCCCTGCTCAGGCACGTCGCAGTCAACGGCGTTACGTAGGTACGAATCGAGCTGAAACTTCGATGCGCGCGCACTCAGCGACCGCATCCCTGGTAAGCCCGATGCCACGATCTCATGCGCGTAATCGGCTAACCGCATCTCCGCGACCCCATCGAGTTGGGGCCTGTTGCCACTCAGCAAGTCACCAAGACTGACCGTCGGGGACTCGATTCCCCGCTCCGACAAGGTCATGGGACGCATCCGCAGCCGCCCGATGCGTCCAGCCCCGGTGTGGGCCGTCGCGCCATGGCGGGGTGAAGCACTGCCCGCAAGCAGAAACTGCCCACCTGACGGATCATCATCTACAGCGCGCCGCACGACGTCCCACACTTCGGGAACCTTCTGCCACTCATCGATAAGCAGCGGCCGAACCCGTCTCAGGAGCAGGCTCGGGTCGGCACGCACCGCCTCGAGGTTGGCCTTGGCATCCAATTTCAACAGACCCGCTACCCGCTGCTCGGCTGTGGTCGTCTTCCCCACAGCCTTCGGACCGTCGATGGCGATTGCCGGCACCTCTACGAACAGCGCGTCTAGTTCGTCGTCGATGATGCGCCGGGTGTACCACATAGCTGAATCATACAATTAGCAGGAGTTGAATCAGTCATTTGGCATGGATTGAATCGGTCAATCAGCATACGCCTACAGCTTGGGGCCGGCGGCGGTATACGCGACCCAGCGGGTGGCGGGTAGCAGCTACGTTCTTGGGACGTCGGGCCGGTAGCTGTCGAGGACTGAGTTACTGGACCTTATAGATCCAGATCAGGTTCGACGTCAGCTCCCCGGTGTCGGTCCACTTGTAGCGGCGCGCGAGGCCCTGGCCGTCGTACCCGGCGACGAAGTCGCGAAGCGCGGGCCGGGTGACAGCGCCGGAGTCGATGCCCTTCAACAGGATTGCGGCGGCGTCATACGCCTCGACACTGTAGGTGCCCGGCGCCTGGCCGAACTTCTTGGTGTAGGCGTCGACGAAGGCGTCCGGGGCCGGGCCGCACGGGCAGGACACCACCGCATCCTTGGCAGACGCCCCCGCGGCCTTGACGAACTGCGGATCCTTGAGTCCGTCCGGGCCGAAGAAATAGCCCTTGAAACCGGCCTGACGCAGCTGGTCCACCAGCAGGGCGCCCTCGGTGTAGTAGGCGGCGTAGGCCACCGCGTCGGGCGACTGACCCATGATCTGGGTCACCGCCGCCGAGAAGTCCTTGTCGCCCTTCTTGATCGAGATGGTGCACGCCGAGTCGGTGATCGGACCCAGGGTGTCGGCGATCGCCGCCGCCTGGCCCTTGCCGGCGTCGGTGCTGTCGTCGACCACGCACACCTTCTTCACGCCGAGGGTGTTTTTCATGTAGTTCGCCAGTGACGGGCCCTGCACGCCGTCGTTCGACAACCCGCGGAAGAAGGTCTTCCAACCCCGCTCGGAGAGACTGACATTGGTCGCCGACGGGGTGATCGCCACCAGGCCGGCCTGGTCGAAGATCGCACCCGTCGCCTTGGTCTCCCCCGACCACGTCGGACCGACCAGCCCGACGATCGACTCGTCGTTGACGATCTCCGGCGCGACGGCGGTGGCCTTCTGCGGATCACCCTCGGTGTCGAAGGGCCTGAACTGGACCTGGCAGCCCGGGTTGGCGGCGTTGTGCTGATCGACGGCGAGCTGGGCGCCGTCCTTGACATTCGTGCCGAACGGGCTGTCGGCCCCGGTCAGCGGGCCGGCCATCGCCAGCGATACCGGCGGGCAGGTCGCCTTGCCGTCGCCCGCCGGATCGAGCGCGGCACCGGCGGATTCCAGCTTGACCTCGTTGCCGCTCTGGTCGACAGGTTTCTGCGGGACGATGCTCAGCGCAGTATCGCCGGGCGTCGAGGCGTTCTGGCTGCAGCCGACGGCGCCGATGGCGATGAGGGCCGCCGCGGCGGCGAATGCGATTCGGTTCGGGCGGTCCACGTCACTCCTGCGGTCGTCGGACTCGGGCGGCCAAGGCTACTACGAGCACCATCCGCCGCGGGTCGGCGGGCACCCCGCCACCACGGAACCGACGAATCCGCTATTCCGCCGGGCGGAAATAGGGTTCAACCGTGCCGGTCAGCTTGATGACCATGGGATTGCCGCGGCGATCCTTCGCGGTGGGAACCTCAACACGCACCCACCCCTCGGTCACGTTGTATTCGTGGACGTTGTTCTTCTCGACGCCGTTGAAGCGGACACCCACGTCGCGGCGCAGCGCTTCTTCGCTGTAGAAGGGGCTGCGCGGATCGATGGAGAGGTGATCCGGTGGAACGTCTGCGATCTGATCCTCGGGCATGATGGCTTTCGTGTGTCGGGTTCCCACGGTTGATTCTCCAAGAACCTACGCGAGCCGGTTCCGGTCGGGTCACCCGCGGCGGCTCGGCGCAGACTCAATCCCCTCTGGGAGCCGGCTGCTGCTGCGTGATGCAGTGGACGCCGCCGCCACGCTCGAA
>CAZTAA010000228.1:0-3126 GCA_964611465.1 uncultured Mycobacterium sp.
GCGCGCCCGCGCCGGCGCCGACACTGCCCGTCGCCGTCGCCGTCGTCGCCGCCTGCACCGCGGCGCGGCCGAACTCCGCGGTCGGCCGGCAACCCCAGGCGCCCACGGGTAGATCGAAGATCACCGCGGCGGGGACGATCGGAACGCGACCGCCGTCCATCGCAACCCCGCGGTCGTGTTCTTCCAGCCAGGCCATCACCCCGTCGGCGGCCGCCAGCCCGTAGGCGCTCCCGCCGGACAGGACCACGGCGTCGACGTGACGCACGCTGTTGGCCGGATCGAGCAGATCGGTCTCCCGGGTGCCGGGCGCACCGCCGCGGACGTCCGCCGCGCCGACGGTGCCCGGCGGGGTGAGCACGACCGTCGTGCCGGTCGCCCAGCCCGAGCCGAGCGTCGCATCCTCGTCGATCCGGTGGTGATGGCCGACCAGGATTCCCGCGACATCGGTGATCGCCCCCGTCATCGCACGGGCTTGCCCATCAGCGCCAGCACCAGGTACTCCTGCAACACGGTCAGCCACTGATACACGTCGAGGTGTCCGGCCAGCGGGTGACCGGATGGCAACCGGTGCGGACCGTCGGGCTCGATGCCGAGCATGGTGCCCAGCGCCAGGCGGATGTCGTTGACCGCGGTGAGCCACGCGTTGGCGTCGGCCTCGGTCAGCTCGATTCGTCCGCCGCCGACCGGGCACGTCCCCAGAAGCCGTTGCGCCGCTTCACGTTTGGCCGCGATGATGGTCGGCTCGTGCAGACTGCGCAGGGCGCCGTTGACGCTTTCGGCCGTTCCCGAACCCGCGGGGTGCGGACTCTGCACCCGCAGGAAGTCGGGCAGCAGCCGGCTCATCGTGGCATCGGTGGGCGGCTGCGAATGACCGGTGCGAAGGCCGGTGATCTCCTCGAGTTCGTCCCGCGGAGAAGATGATTCACGGTCGTCGAGCATTCCCATGACCGAGCCGGCCATGTTGTGCAGCAGGGCCGACTCGTGCGGTTCGACCGCGGAACGAAAACGGGGGCCCTCCGGGGTCTGCACCCGCTTCCACTTACGCACGTGCCGACGCTCAGCGGTCCTGCTGCATGGTCGCCCACAGGCCCGCGGCGTGCAGTTTGGTCACGTCGACTTCCATCGACTCACGGGTGCCCGACGAGACGACCGCCTTGCCTTCGTTGTGGACCTGCAGCATGAGCTTGGTGGCATGCGGTTCGGAATAGCCGAAAAGCTTCTGGAAGATGTACGTCACGTAGTTCATCAGGTTGACCGGGTCGTCCCAGACGATGGTGACCCAGGGCCGCTGGGTGGCCTCGGTGGCATCGACCTCGGCCTGGCGGGCCGTCCCCGGTTTCGTCGGTGCTTGCGCAACCATGGCGACCAGAATACAGCGGCCGTGAACAGCCCAGAGCAACCCGTTTGCCGGTCAACATCGACCGTTGACGTGCCTCCGCGGCCCTGCCGACTACCGTGTGGCTGTGAGCGTGGCGCTGCTGACCGACAAGTACGAACTGACCATGCTGCAGGCCGCGCTGCGCGACGGTTCGGCGCACCGGCGCACCACGTTCGAACTGTTCGCCCGCCGCCTGCCCGACGGCCGACGCTACGGCGTCGTGGCCGGCACCGGGCGCTTCCTGGACAGCCTGGCCCGCTTCCGCTTCGACGCCGACGACTTGGTCGCACTGTCGCAGTTCCTCGATGACGCGACGCTGGATTTCCTGCGGGACTTCCGCTTCACCGGCGACATCGACGGCTACCCGGAAGGCGAGCTCTACTTCGCCGACTCGCCCGTGCTGTCGGTCACCGGCAGCTTCGCCGAATCCGTGCTGCTCGAAACGCTCGCGCTGTCGATCTTCAACCACGACACCGCAATCGCGTCGGCGGCGGCGCGCATGGTCAGCGCGGCCGGCGGCCGCACACTGATCGAGATGGGCTCGCGGCGCACTCACGAGCGGGCGGCGGTGGCCTCGGCGCGCGCCGCCTACCTCGCCGGCTTCGACGGCACGTCGAATCTGCTGGCGCACCGCCGTTACGGGGTGCCGGCGCTGGGCACCAGCGCGCACGCCTTCACGATGCTGCACACCACCGCCGACGGGCCCGACGAGCCCGCCGCCTTCCGGGCTCAGGTCGACGCGCTCGGGGTGGACACCACCCTGCTGGTCGACACCTATGACGTGACCACCGGCATCGCCAACGCCGTGGCCGTGGCCGGGCCACAGCTCGGCGCGGTCCGAATCGATTCCGGCGATCTGGGCGTACTGGCCCGGCAGGCACGCGCGCAACTCGACGGGCTGGGAGCGACGGGCACGAAGATCGTGGCGTCCGGCGACCTCGACGAGTACTCGATCGCCGCGCTGCGCGCCGACCCCGTCGACGCCTACGGGGTGGGAACGTCGTTGGTGACCGGCTCCGGCGCCCCGACGGCGAGCATGGTCTACAAACTCGTCGAGGTGGACGGCATGCCGGTGCAGAAACGCAGCAGTCGCAAGGAATCCCACGGCGGCCGCAAGGCGGCGCTACGGCTTGCGAAACCGTCGGGGACGATCCTCGAAGAGGTCGTGCATCCCGTCGGCTCTCCCCCGGCCGACAGCGACGGAGGCCGGCCCCTGACCGTCGCCCTGGTCCGCGACGGCGAGACGGTCGGCACCACCGGCCTGGCCGATGCCCGCGAACGGGTGGCGGCCGGCCTGACCAGCCTGCCGTGGGAGGGGCTCAGCTTGTCGCACGGGGAACCGGCGATCCCGACCCGGGTCGTGACGCCATAGCGGTCTCCGTCACCGAACTGCTCGAGCACGCGGTCGCCGCGCTCGGCGGCACCCGGCGCAGCGGTCAGGTCGAGATGGCCGAAGCGGTCGAGCGCGCCTTCTCGTCCGGTGCGCATCTGGCGGTGCAGGCCGGTACCGGGACCGGAAAGTCGCTCGCCTATCTGGTGCCGGCGCTGGCCCGGGCCGCGACCAGCGATACCGACGGCGACGCCGGGCCGGTAGTGGTGTCGACGGCCACCATCGCCCTGCAACGCCAACTGGTGGACCGCGACCTGCCCCGGCTGACCGAGGCGCTGGCCGGCGTGCTGCCCCGCAAGCCGACCTTCGCGCTGCTGAAGGGCCGGGGAAACTACCTGTGCCTGAACAAGATTCACAA
>CAZTAA010000229.1:0-3108 GCA_964611465.1 uncultured Mycobacterium sp.
CGGCCGATTTGGAACGATCTCCCGGCCTCGACAACCGGCCGAAACGTCGGTTTTTTGCGTCGACAACCGTAAAATTCCGGGCATCGCCAGCGGAGGGCGGATGCATGGGGTGGTTTCCGGTCGATCCGCAATTCGTCACGCCCGAATGGCTCAGCGAAGTCCTCGGCGGCGAGGTCCGTTCGTGCCGCCTCGAGCAGATCGGAGTCGGCATCGGGCTGCTCGGACGGATCTATCGCGTTCACCTCGAGGGCACTAACGTCCCAGCCTCTGCCGTGGTCAAGATGCCGACGCTGGACGAGCAGGCCCGAAGGGTGCTAGGCGAGGATCTCGAGCTCTACCTCAAGGAGGTCCGCTTCTACCAAGAGATCGGCCTGGCCAACCCGCTCCCGCCGGCTCATCCGTATTTCGCCGCGATCGACGAGGCCACCCACGACTTCATCCTGGTGCTCGAGGATCTACGTCACCTTCGGGTCGCCGACCAGACCATCGGTTGCACACCGGGCGATGCCGAAACGGTGGTCGACGCCATCGCCCGCCAGCACGCGCACTGGTGGGAGAGCGACCGGCTGAGCACCCTGCCCTGGCTGAGGCCGTATGCCACTCCCCCGTTCCCCGCGGTGCTCGCCGCCAACGCCAAAGCGGCCTGGCCGCGCTTCTTGGAACTTGTCGGCGCCGACCTGTCATCGAGGTTGCGGGACTTCGGGCAACGCCTGCCATCGCTGATCCCGTGGTACCTCGAGCAGATCTCCCGCCCGCCATGCACGTTCATCCACGGTGACCTGCGGCTCGATCAGTTGTTCTTCGGCACCCGCCCCGGCGACCCAGCGGTGACGGCCCTGGACTGGCAGGTGACCCAGCTCGGCCGGGGCGCTTACGATCTGGCGTACTTCGTCAGCCAGAGTCTGACCACCGAGGCCCGGCGGGCCTGCGAGGCCGCGCTGATCGAGCGCTACCGCAGTCGACTCGCGGAGGCCGGAATCGATTACCCCGCAAGCGAACTACAGCGCGACTACCGGCTCACCACGGCGCTCTGCTACATCTATCCCCTGCTTGTCGCGGGGCGCATCGAAGTGGTGAACAACCGCCATCTCGAGTTACTTCGCACGATGGCCAGCGGCGCCGCGGCGGCGATCGAAGACCACGACGCGCTGGCACTGAGGCCGGACTGAGATGAGCGAGCAAGCCTGCGCGTCTTGTGGGACCACCAACGAATCCGACGCTCGCTTCTGTGAGGGCTGCGGCTCGGCACTGGAACGAAAGTGCGGTACGTGCGGTATTGCCGTCAGTGCGACGGCGCGCTTCTGCAAGGGCTGCGGTTCGCCATTGGACGGCGAGGCACTGCCCGCCGCCGAGGGGCCGACCCGCAAGATCGTGACAGTCTTGTTCGCCGACCTGGCCGGGTCCACGGCGTTCGAAGAGATCGTCGACGCCGAGACCGCCCGCGAGGTGATCGGCCGCTACCACGAGCTGCTGCGCTCCACCGTCGAGCGGCACCGGGTCGGGGTGACCAAGTACATCGGGGACGGGTTCATGGCCGTCTGGGGCGTGCCCGAGATCGGGGCCGACGACGCCGGCCGGGCGGTCGACGCCGCAGTCGAACTCCAGGAGCGCTTTGTCGGGCTGGCCCGGGACGTGGCTGAGTCGCACGAAGTGGAGCTGGCCCTGCGGGTTGCGGTCAACACCGGCGAGGTGGTGGTCGGGGCCGACGACGCGGATCTGGTCGGCGACGCGCTGAACGTCGGGGCGCGCCTGGAATCGGAGTGTCCGCACGGGCAAGTCGTGGTCGGCGAGGAGACCTGGCGCTCGACGCGTGGCCGGCACCGCTACGAACCTCTCGGCGCCGTTCAGGTCAAGGGCCGGCAGGCCCCCGTGCCGGTATATCAATGGCTCGGCTCGGCGGCCGCCGAGTCGATCACCTTCGTCGGCCGGGGTGACGAATTACAGCGACTGCGAAGGGTTTTCGACAACGCTGTGGCGGCACGGGGCGCCCGCCTGGTCACCGTCACCGGCGACCCCGGCGTCGGCAAGACCCGGCTGGCGGCGGAATTCGCGCGATCCCTGCCCGGCGCGCGGGTGCTCGACGTTCGCTGTGCGGTGGAGGGCAGCCCGGCGCTGGCTCCGATCGTGGAGGTGTTGCGTCCCCGCGACCTGGAAGCGGAGATCCCCGCCGGCACCGCCGAACGAGACCGCATGCTGCGCGACCTGACCGGCATGACGTCGGGTGTCCCGGGTTCGGTCGAGGAGACGTTCTGGGCGCTGCGCCGCTTCGTGGAGGTGCTCGCCGCGGGTGACCCGCTGGTGCTGATCTTCGACGACATCCAGTGGGCGGACAGCCTGCTGCTCGACTTCATCGAACACCTCGCGGAGTGGGTGCGCGGTGCGCCGGTTCTGATGATCGCGCTGGCTCGGCCCGAACTTCGGGAAACCCGGCCCGATCTGGTCACCGTCGGCGGCTGGGTCACCGAGGCGGTCCGGCTGCGCGGGCTGGAGGCCGGCGCGACAGCGGAGTTGGCCGGACGGGTGCTGGGCAGCGACCGATTACCCGAGGAACTGCTGCGCCGGCTGCCCACCTCGACGGGTGGCAACCCGCTGTTCGTGCGGGAGTTGGTCGGCATGCTCGTGCACGACGGGGTGCTGGCCCCCAAGCCCGATGGCTGGCGCCTGACCGTGGACGCCGCCGACATCGACGTCCCGCCGACCATCCAGGCGCTGCTGGCATCTCGCCTCGAGCGACTCAAGCCTGCGGACCGCCGCGTGCTGGAGGTCGCCTCGGTGATCGGCACCGATTTCGCCGCAAGCGCCGTCGCCGAGTTAACCGGTCTGCGGGACGCCGAAGTCATTGCTGTGCTCAATCGGCTGCGCCGGCTCGACCTCGCGGAGCCCAGCGGAGCCTACGCCGGTGACGCGGCGGTGTGGCGGTTCCACCACGTGCTGATCCGCGACGTCGCCTACCGCAGGCTGTTGAAGTCCGAGCGGGCCGATCTGCACGAGCGGTTGGCGAACTGGGTGGAGGCCGGCGGCACCAACCTGGCGTTCGAATCCGACGAGGTGGTCGCCCGCAACCTGGAAGCGGCGCAGGGCTATCGATCGGATCTCGGGCTGCGTGAT
>CAZTAA010000230.1:0-3084 GCA_964611465.1 uncultured Mycobacterium sp.
GCCCGGTACGGCTTGGGCGTTTTCGCAGGTCACGCGGCGGCTCAGGGGTAAACCGCCAGTCCTGTGTGCCCGAACGGCAGCCGGAACCGGGCCGATGAGGGACTGATCGGTTCTCGCAACGGACCGCGATTGACATGCGTAATCAGTTTGGGGTTGGGGGTCGGGTGGATCTTGGCGGGGGGCTTCCGCTGACTCGAGGTCAGCTGGATATCTGGCTGGCGCAGGAAGCGGGTCTGGCCGGTACGGAGTGGCAGCTGGGGCTGTTGGGGCGGATCGCCGGCCGGGTGGATCGGGATCTTCTCCACGAGGCGATTCGGCAGGTGGCACGCGAGGCCGAACCCGGCAGAGCCGCCTTCTTCGTGGCCGCCGGGCAGGTCTATCAACGGGCGATCGACTATCCGGACGTCGAGCTCGACTTCTACGACCTGACGGGGTCGGAGGATCCGGCGCACGAGGTCGGTGAAATCTCGTCGTCGATACGCCGCACGCCGATGTCGCTGTCCGGCCCGCTGTTCAAATTTGCGCTGTTTCAAACTTTGCCCGATGAATTTTATTTGTTCGCGTGCTGCCACCACATCGCGATGGATGGGCTGGGCATGGTTCTGGTCAGCCGCCGTATCGCAGCGATCTATTCGGCGCTCGTCGCAGGCGAACCCGTCCCGCCGGCCTACTTCGGCTCACTGAGCGATCTGGTCGGCAGCGAGGAGGCCTACGAGGCGTCGTCCGACTATGTCGACGACCGGGACTACTGGAGCGCCCACCTTCCCCCCGACGGGGCCGCGCATCACCGGTCCGCGGAGTTCGTCGCCGAAGACGACGGCTCCACCCCGTCGGTGCCGATCACGTTGGACCGGTCCGTCGTGGGCCAGGCCAAGGAACTCTCGAAGACGTTGCGTATCCGTCGGTACTCGGTGCTGACCGCGGCGTGCGCCCTGCTGGTGCGCGGGTACAGCGCGATGGCCGATGAAGTGGCGTTGGATTTTCCGGTCAGCAGACGGGTCACCCCGGAGTCGAAGACGCTTCCCGGGATGCTCACCGGCGTCGTTCCGCTGGTGGTGAAGACCCCGCCGGCGATGGCCGTGACCGAGTTCTGCCGCGATGTGGACACCCGCATCCGGGAACTGCTCCACCATCAGCGTTTTCCGGTGCGCACCCTGGAGAGCCGCACCTCCGGCGGCCCGCGACTGGAAGCCAATCGTGTCGCCATCAACTTCATGCCCCTGCGACTGACGTTGGACTTCGGCGGCGCCGAGGCCACGGCGTCGTACACCAATCACGGGCCGGTGGGCCACTTCGGATTGTTCTTCCTCGGCTCGGGTGACGAATTGGCCCTCTCGACAGCCGGATTGGGCGAGCCGTACGCGAGCATCGGTGCCGCCGGTCTTGGAGCGCGGCTGCAGCGCATCATCGCGGCGATGGCGGCCGATCCGGATCGACCGCTGTCATCGCTGGACTTGCTCGTCGACGATGAGCGTGCCCGGCTCGACGACTGGTCCAACGCCGCGGCGCTGAGCAGTGCCGCGCCTGCGCCGGTGTCCATCCCCGAGGTCTTCGCCGCACAGGTGTCCCGGGCGCCCGAGGCGTTGGCGGTGAGGTTCGAGGGCCGCTCGTGGAGCTACCGGGAGTTGGACGAGGCCTCGAACCGGTTGGCGCAGCTGTTGGTCGCCCGGGGCGCGGGGCCGGGTCGGTGTGTGGCGCTGTTGCTGCCGCGTTCGGCCCAGGCGATCGTGGCGATGCTGGCCGTGCTCAAGAGCGGCGCGGCGTATCTGCCGATCGATCCGGCGGTGCCCGCGGCGCGGCTGGACTTCATGCTTGCCGACGCCACCCCGATCGGCGTGATCACCACGCCCGAACTCCGTGCGCGACTGGCCGAATCGGGCTGCGCAGTATTCGAGGCCGACGATCCGGGAACCGCGGCGTATCCGGCTACCGCGCTGCCGGCGGCGGCCCCGGACGACATCGCCTACATCACCTACACCTCGGGAACCACGGGCGTGCCGAAGGGGGTGGCGATTGCCCACCACAACGTCACGCAGCTGATGGCGTCGCTGCCCGCTGCGGTTCCCGTCGGCCCGGGACAGGTGTGGTCGCAGTGGCATTCGTACAGCTTCGACATCTCCGGCTGGGAGATCTTCGGTTCGCTGCTCAACGGCGGCGCACTGGTGGTGGTGCCCGACTCGCTGGTCCACTCGGCCGAGGATCTGCATGATCTGCTGGTCACCGAGAGGGTCGGTGTGCTCAGCCAGACCCCTTCGGCCGTGGCCGAACTCTCACCGGACGGCTTGGGGCCGATGGCGTTGCTGGTCGGTGGCGAGGCGTGTCCGGCCGGCGTGGTGCAGCGGTGGGCGCCGGGCCGGGTGATGATCAATCAGTACGGCCCGACCGAGACCACCATGTGGGTCGCGATGAGCGCGCCGCTCACGGCCGGAGCGGGTGTCGTACCGATCGGCTCGCCGGTGCCGGGGGCCGCCCTGTTCGTGCTGGACGGCTGGCTGCGTCCGGTGCCTGCCGGGGTGGTCGGCGAGTTGTATGTCGCGGGTCGTGCAGTCGGAGTGGGCTATTGGAGGCGCTCCGAGCTGAGTGCCTCCCGATTCGTGGCGTGTCCATTCGGGGTGCCCGGTTCGCGGATGTACCGCACCGGGGATCTGGTGGCCTGGGGCGCCGACGGGCAGCTGGAGTATGTGGGCCGCGTCGATGAGCAGGTCAAGATCCGCGGCTACCGCATCGAACTCGGTGAGATCCAGGCCGCGTTGGCCGGGGTGGACGGGGTGGCCAGCGCGGCGGTGATCGCCCGCGAGGACCGACCGGGCGACAAGCGACTGGTCGGCTATGTCACCGAAAGCCGCTGTGGAGCAGTCGATCCGGTGGGATTGCGGGCCGAAATGGCGCAGCGGCTACCCGCGTACATGGTTCCCGCGGCGGTCGTGGTGCTCGAGGCGCTGCCGCTCACGGTCAACGGCAAACTGGACGCGCGGGCCCTGCCGGCACCGGAGTGCCGGGATCTGGATCGGTACCGCGCTCCGGGCTCCGCGGTCGAGGAGATCCTGGCCGGCATCTACGCCGATGTGCTGGGGGTGCCGCGGG
>CAZTAA010000231.1:0-3024 GCA_964611465.1 uncultured Mycobacterium sp.
GCGGTCGAGGAGATCCTGGCCGGCATCTACGCCGATGTGCTGGGGGTGCCGCGGGTCGGGGTGGACGATTCATTCTTCGACCTGGGTGGCGACTCGCTGTCGGCTATGCGGGTGATCGCCGAGATCAACGCCGCTGTGGGCGGCGAGCTTTCGGTGCGCGTGGTCTTCGAGGCCCCGACTGTGGCGCAGTTGGCCCCGCGCGTCGGTGCGGCCGAGGGCGGTCGTGAGCCGTTGGTGGCCGGCCCGCGTCCGGCGGTGATTCCCCTGTCGTTCGCGCAGTCCCGGTTGTGGTTCATCGACCAGTTGCAGGGTCCGTCGCCGATGTACAACATGGCGGTCGCGTTGCAGCTGCGGGGGGCTCTTGATGTTGCGGCCTTGGGTGCGGCGCTGGTGGATGTGGTGGGCCGCCATGAGAGCCTGCGCACGGTCTTCGTCGCCACCGAGGGGGTGCCGCAGCAGGTGGTGCTTCCGTCCGAGCGGGCCGAGGTGGGCTGGGATGTCGTCGATGCCACCGGCTGGCCCCCGGAGAAGGTGACCGAGGCCGTCGAGTCGGCGGCGGCTCACCGTTTCGACCTGGCCACCGAAATTCCCTTGCGGGCAACCCTTTTCCGCCTTGGCGGAGACGAACACCTAATGGTCGGGGTCATGCACCACATTGCCGGTGACGGCGGCTCAATCGCCCCGCTGGTGCGTGATCTCGGTGTGGCCTATGCGGCCCGCCACGCCGGCCAAGCCCCGGCCTGGACCGAATTGCCGGTGCAGTACGTCGATTACGCGTTGTGGCAGCGCGCGCGGTTCGGTGAGCTTGACGATGCGGGCAGTGCGATCGCCGGCCAGCTCGGCTACTGGGAGCGGGCCCTGGCGGGGATGCCGGAGCGGCTGATCTTGCCTACCGACCGGCCCTACCCGCCGGTGGCCGACTCCCGGGGCGCCACGGTGGTGCTGGAGTGGCCGGCGCAGCTGCACGATGAGGTTCGCGCGGCGGCAGCGGGCTTCGGCGCGACCAGTTTCATGGTGGTGCAGGCGGCCCTGGCGGTGCTGTTGGGCAAGGTCGGATCGACGTCGGATGTGGCGGTGGGTTTCCCGATCGCGGGGCGGGCAGATCCCGTTCTGGATGATCTGATCGGCTTTTTCGTCAACACGCTGGTGTTGCGGGTGGATCTGGGTGGGGATCCCACCGTGGCCGATGTCCTGGCGCAGGTTCGCCAGCGCAGCCTGGCCGCCTACGAGCATCAGGACGTCCCCTTCGAGCTGCTGGTCGAGCGGCTCAATCCGGTCCGCTCCCTGACCCATCATCCGTTGGTGCAGGTGGTGTTGGCCTGGCAGAACTACGATCCCAGCGCCGCGGTGCGACTCGGTGATCTCGAGGTCACCCCGTTGCCGACCGATACCCATACCGCGCGGATGGACCTGAGCGTGTCGATGGCCGAGCGGTTCACCGACACCGGTGCGCCCGACGGGATCGGGGTGACGGTGGAGTTCCGCACCGACGTGTTCGATCCGGGCACCGTTGAAGGCCTCATCGAGCGGTTGCGCCGCGTGCTGCAGGTGATGATCGCCGACCCCGATCGGCGGCTGTCGGGCATCGACATCGTCGATGAGGCCGAACACGCGCGGCTCGAGCAGTGGGGCAACACCGCTGCGCTGGCCGGCTCCGAGCCGGCCGGGGTGTCGGTGCCGGAGGTGTTCGCCGCGCAGGTGGCTCGACTCCCCGACGCGGTGGCGGTGCGCTTCGAGGGCCGCTCGCTGAGCTATGCCGAACTCGACGAGGCCGCCACCCGCCTGGCGCACCATCTGGTGGAGCGCGGCGCCGGCCCGGGCCGCTACGTGGCGCTGCTGTTGCCCCGCTCGGCGCGGGCGATCGTGGCGATCCTGGCCGTGCTGAAGTCCGGGGCGGCCTATCTGCCGATGGACCCCGCCCACCCGGATGCCCGGATCGCATTCATGCTCGCCGACGCCGCCCCGACCGCGGTGCTGACCACCGCGGAACTGGTGGAACGGGTGGCCGATTCCGGTGTGCCGGTGATCGACCTGGACGATCCCGACATCGCCGCGCAACCGGGCTCCGCGCTGCCGGCGCCATGCCCGGATGACATCGCGTATCTGATCTACACCTCGGGCACCACCGGGACCCCGAAGGGGGTGGCGATCACCCACCACAACCTGACCCACCTGATGCCGTCGCGGCCCCCGGGGTTGGCGGGCGTGCAGGTGTGGACCCAGGCGCACTCCTACGGTTTCGACTTCTCGGTGTGGGAGATCTTCGCCGCGCTGCTGCATGGGGACCGGCTGCTGGTGGTGCCCGAGGGGGTGGCCGCCTCCCCAGACGACTTCCACCACCTGCTGCTCGCCGAAGGCGTCACGGTGCTGACCCAGACGGCCTCGGCCCTGGCGGCGCTGCCGATCGGGGGTCTGGAGTCCGTGGCGCTGCTGATCGGTGGTGAGGCGTGCCCGGCCGATGTGGTGGATCGGTGGGCGCCGGGACGGGTGATGATCAACGCCTACGGCCCCACCGAGACCACGGTCTACGCATCGATGAGCGCACCGCTGGTGGCGGGTTCGGGGACACCGGCCATCGGTGCGCCGGTGACCGGTGCGGCGTTGTTCGTCCTCGACGGATCGCTGCGCCCGGTGCCGGCCGGGGTGGTCGGCGAGTTGTACGTGGCCGGTCGTGGTGTGGGTGTCGGGTATCTGAACCGGCCAGGCCTGACCGGGTCGAGGTTTGTGGCCTGCCCGTTCGGCGCGCCGGGTGCGCGGATGTATCGCACCGGGGATCTGGTGGCCTGGGGTGCCGACGGGCAGTTGCGGTATGTGGGCCGCGCCGATGAGCAGGTCAAGGTTCGCGGGCATCGGATCGAACTCGGTGAGATTCAGAGCGCCCTGGCCGGTGTGGACGGGGTGGGCACCGCGGCGGTGATCGCCCGCGAGGACCGCCCCGGCGACAAGCGCCTGGTGGGGTATGTCACCGAAACCCATTGTGGCGCGCTAGACCCGGCGATCGTGCGGGCCGCGCTGGCGCAGCGG
>CAZTAA010000232.1:0-2946 GCA_964611465.1 uncultured Mycobacterium sp.
CATGAGCTCGGCCACAAGAAGGACTCGCTGGAGCGCTGGCTGTCGAAGATCACCCTGGCGCAGACCGGCTACGGCCACTTCTACATCGAGCACAACCGCGGTCACCACGTCCGCGTCGCCACCCCGGAGGATCCGGCGTCGTCGCGGTTCGGCGAGTCGTTCTGGGAGTTCTTGCCGCGCAGCGTGTTCGGCGGCGTGAAGTCGTCGTGGGAGCTGGAGGCCGCCCGCCTGGAACGGGCCGGCAAGAGCAAGTGGCACTGGTCCAACGACGTGCTCAACGCCTGGGCGATGACGGTCGTGCTCTACGCCGTGCTGCTGGCCGTGTTCGGCCCCGCACTGATCCCGTTCATCCTCATCTCGGCGATCTTCGGGTTCAGCCTGCTGGAGAACGTCAACTACCTGGAGCACTACGGGCTGCTCCGCGCGAAGACCGAGTCCGGCCGCTACGAGCGGTGCGCGCCGAAGCACAGCTGGAACTCCGATCACATCGTCACCAACCTGTTCCTGTACCACCTGCAGCGGCACAGCGATCACCACGCCAACCCGACGCGGCGCTATCAGACCTTGCGCCACATGGACGACGCCCCGGAACTGCCCACCGGCTACGCGTCGCTGATCGGCCTGACGTACTTCCCGCCGCTGTGGCGCAAGCTGATGGACCACCGGGTGCTCGCGCATTACGGCGGCGACATCACCAAGGTCAACGTCGACCCGCGGCGTCGCGCGAAGATCCTGGCGGCCTACGGAGCGCAGGCATGAGTCAGTACTGCTGCCCGGTGTGTGACTACGTCTACGACGAAGCGAAAGGCGCTGCGCGGGAAGGCTTTCCGGCCGGAACCGAGTGGTCGCAGATTCCCGATGATTGGTGCTGCCCCGACTGTGGGGTGCGCGAGAAGGTCGACTTCGAAGGAGTGAACTGATGGACGACTACAAGGTTTTCATCTGCATGCAGTGCGGGTTCGAGTACGACGAGGCCAAGGGCTGGCCCGAGGACGGGATCGCGCCCGGAACCCGCTGGGACGACATCCCCGACGACTGGAGCTGCCCGGACTGCGGCGCGGCCAAGTCCGATTTCTACATGGTCGAGGTCGCACGCGACTGAGCCGCGCGGCGTTTGGACGTGACCACATGCGTCACTTGCGTCACCCCGGAGAGGAGGACTTCGATGTGCCCGGCTTTGAGCGACAACGCGCGACACGGTGAGACGAGAACCGTTGCGACGGTCGGAGTGATCCCACCAAGTCGCTCGTTGTCGCTCAGAGGCGGGCACCCCGGGAATCGCTTCCCCGGCAGCGACGGAAGTGACGCATGTGACGCACCGAACGATTCCAACGACGGAGTCGGGCCGAACGCGTCCCGCGGCGGCACGGGGAGGACCTCACGAAACGCTTCCCGCGCCAGCAAGGGCGACGGCGCGCGAAACGCTAGTGTCGCCGTTGTGAGTCCATCGCGCGGCCGCATCCCCTACGCCGAGGCGTCCAAGGTGCTGCTGCGCGACCTGGTGCTCGACGCGATGCGCGACCTGCTGCTCACCAAGGACTGGTCGTCGATCACGCTGGCCGACGTCGCCAAGTCGGCTGGCATCAGCCGGCAGACCATCTACAACGAGTTCGGGTCGCGCCACGGCCTGGCGCAGGGTTACGCGCTGCGACTGGCCGACCGACTCGTCGGCGCCATCGGGGACGCCATCGACGACAACGTCGGCGATGTGCACGGCGCGTTCATCGCGGGATTCCGGTCCTTCTTCCTGCAGTCGGCGGCCGATCCGTTGGTGATCTCGCTGCTGACCGGGGCCGCAAAACCCGACCTCCTGCAGATCATCACCACCGACAGCGGCCCGATCATCACCCGGGCGTCGGCCAAGCTGACCGACGCCTTCATGCACAGCTGGGTCAACGCCACCGAACAGGACGCCGGAGTGCTGGCGCGGGCGATCGTGCGGCTGGCCATGAGCTATGTGTCGATGCCGCCGGAGGCGGACCACGATGTCGCCGGTGATCTGGCCAGATTGATGACACCGTTCGCCGAACGCTACGGTGTCATGGACACCTCCTAGCCGTCAGAGCGCACTGCGCCTGTCCCGCGAGCCCGCAGGCTGGTGGTGTCCGCACGTTCGACTGCGCCGCGATAACCCGTGCGATTCATGCCATGACGAACACAGAAGGGCTCTACATGACTGCGCTGACCGCCGATACCCGCAACGGCATCGACTTCAAGGTCGCCGACCTGTCCCAGGCCGAGTTCGGCCGCAAGGAGATCCGCCTCGCCGAGCACGAGATGCCCGGCCTGATGTCGCTGCGCCGCGAGTATGCCGAGGTCGCGCCGCTCAAGGGCGCCCGCATCTCGGGCAGCCTGCACATGACCGTGCAGACCGCTGTGCTGATCGAGACCCTCGTCGCGCTCGGCGCCGAGGTGCGATGGGCGTCGTGCAACATCTTTTCCACCCAGGACCACGCCGCCGCGGCCGTCGTCGTCGGCCCGCACGGCACGCCCGAGGAACCCACGGGCACCCCGGTGTTCGCCTGGAAGGGCGAGACGCTCGAGGAGTACTGGTGGGCCGCCGAGCAGATGCTGACCTGGCCGGGCGAACCCGCGAACATGATCCTCGACGACGGCGGCGACGCCACCATGCTGGTGCTGCGCGGCGCCGAGTACGAGCGGGCCGGCGTGGTCCCGCCGGACGACGACAACGACTCCGCCGAATGGAAGGTCTTCCTGGCGCTGTGCCGCGAGAGCCTGGAGAAGGACAAGACCAAGTGGTCGACCATCGCCGAGTCGGTCAAGGGCGTCACCGAGGAGACGACGACGGGCGTGCTGCGGCTGTACCAGTTCGCCGCGGCCGGTGAGCTGGCGTTCCCGGCGATCAACGTCAACGACTCCGTCACCAAGTCCAAGTTCGACAACAAGTACGGCACCCGGCACTCGCTGATCGACGGCATCAACCGC
>CAZTAA010000233.1:0-2878 GCA_964611465.1 uncultured Mycobacterium sp.
CTCCCCCGGTGGCCGCCGCATTTTTGACGTCCCCGTCATGTCGTTATACCGGAAACTCGGCGGCAATAGCCGCAAAATCCGGCCGACTGCCGGATTCTGTCTGGTCACCTGGCGGCGCGGGACGCGCGATCGTCGGCATCGCCTGCGAGTTCGGGCTGCTCACCACCGCCGAGGGCATCGAAGACGCCAAGACCCGACACCGGGTGACCGAATCGGCGTGACCAACTAGAGGGCTACCTCACGGGGTAGCAACCGGCAGTCAGTCGTGGCAGTAACTGCCAGTCCTTGCCCAGCTACCCTGTCGCAGAAGGGAAGACATGCGGGAGTCGTGTTAGTCCGTCTCGGTAGTTGACATCCTCTATGCCCCGACGAGTTTCGACGCCCTCGCGGCCCAATGGGGCCAGGGAGTCACTCACTCGCAGGACGTAGCCGGATGACCGGCAGTGGGCGATCAGTCTTGTCCTGATAGTCCGCGAAACGCTGCGATGCGGCAACAATCTGCCGCCAGGCGGCATCCCGTTCCGAGCCGTGAAGTTGCTCGGCGACAACGGATTCAGTCCGCCCGCCGAATTCGATCGAAACCTGATCAGGGTGTGCGGCGAGGTTGTAGTACCAGGCCGGGTTCTTCGCGGCCCCAGCGTAGGAGGCCACAATCAACCAGCCGCCCCCATCGGCTGGAAAGTACGCGAGCGGGGTCTTGCGCTCCAGCCCACTCTTGCTGCCCACCGTCGTCAGTACCAGGGATGGCAGTTCGCCAAACTTGCCGGTCTTGCGGATTCGACCAGCCGAATACTTGTTGAACATCTTCAGAAAACGTGTGAAGAAGCCGGGCTGAGAGACGCCACGAGTGCCGCTGGGGGTGTTGAAGGTCATTTCGGGCCTGTTCTGCGGGAGACATTGGTCGGTGCCCCGAAACGTACTCCGGCGGAATCCTCGGATCAGCAACCGACATCGCGAAGATGCTAGGGGTCTCCCGTGCCACGATCTACCGCTACCTCACCGGCGAAGAGGTTCGGTGCGATTTCAGCGCCCAGCCTCGATCGCGGCGACTCGCTCGTCGGCTGCAGGACCACACAGCGGCTGCAAATCGAAGCCAGTTGCGAGCAGATCGGCGATTCGCGCCTTGAGGTCACCGGAGGTCATATGTGCCTCGAGGTTCTTCCCGGGGCAGGAGGTCCCGGAGGCGACTTCCTGGTGGCTGGCCAACGTATCGACACCGATACCGAAATTCTTCACCGCCCAGGCGAATACGAGCGCGGTGCCGCGCAGTTGAGCCTCGCTGACGGCCTCTTCGTCAAAGTTGCCCTCGGCCAGCACCAGATAGTGGCCGGTGGTGTCGTAGTCGGTGGCGGTGTCACCGGCGATGTTGTAGTCGCGGAGTTGATAGATGTTGCCGTCGCGGTCAACGGCGGCGTGGTAAGCGATGTCCACCCAGCCCTTCGCATCCTGGTGGTATCGCTGGTGTTGCTGCAAACGGGCGATGATCCCGCGGTTGTCGGGCAGTGCGACAGCTGAATGATGAAGGGTCATCCGGGTGACGGTCTGCGGCCGACCGCCAGGCAGTGCTGGTCGTGCTCCCCAGGCGGCCCGGCACAACATCACCCCGGAGACCATCGGCGCCGATGACTGCGTCGAGGGGGCATTCGTCGAAATTTCAGGCGTTGGGGTTTGAGTAGCCGCCGGAGCCGACCTGGCAGTCGAACAAGCGGCGACCAAGGATGCGACTCCGGCCCCGCCCGCGATCGCCAGCATCTGCCGCCGGGTGACCAGATTTTGGCCATTGTCGACGCCGTCGTCCGGGTGCCCCACGGGTTTCACCATAGAACTTCTGTCCTCATCTCATGTGCGGCAGATTATTTCGTGGCGTCGAGGATGAAGCTCCGCTGAAGTCCGAGCAGCACCCGGTCGGCGGTCAGCAGCCGTAGGCCGGCCCGGTCGGCCTGGGCAACGAGGAGCCGATCGAACGGATCGTGTCGGGCCAATTCGGGATAGTCCTGGATCGCCTCGGCGTGCTCGGCCGCAATGCTGAGCGACAACAGGCCTTGTTCGGCCAACACCGCGGACAACTCGGTGGGCACGGACAGCTTGCCGAGCATCGTCTTGATGGTGAGCTCCCACACGGTTGCGGCGGAGACGTAGACGCCTTGAGCGGAACTGATGGTCTGTCGAGCCTGGGGGCCGAGCCTGGGGCTGTCGTCGAGCAGCCACAGGACGCTTTGACTGTCAAGAAGCAGCATCGTCGGGCTGTTGCGGGCCGTTGAACATCTCCTGAATCTCCGGATCGACGTCGAAGCAGGAGTCGTCATAGGTGATTTGACCTCTCAATCCGCCGAACGCGATATCGACCGCCTGATGAGGCACCAGATCGGCGACCGGCTTTCCGGCCTTCGAGATCACCACCCGTTCGCCGGCCGCCACGCGCTCGAGGAGTCGAGACAAGTGAGTCTTCGCCTCGTGGATGTTCACGTTGACGGTCATGAGTCAATCGTAGGAATCAAACTTAGTCTGGTCTAGTCAATGCGTCCGATCCCGCGATGCCTTACCGGTTTTCGTCCCGGCGCCGATCCGCAGGTTGTGCCGAAATGCGCTGAACCGTTTTCGATTCCGTCAATATCGCGGTGGGTTACCCGGTGGAACCCGATAGTTCCTCCGGGCCCGAATTGGGCTACATTCAGCGAATGCCTATTCGCTACACGCGAAGGCACCCGGAGGGGAGCGGCCGGTCACCCGGCCGCTGGGTCGGGCTGGTGGCTTCGCCATTGTTCATCGCGAGCGTCGTGTTCGCCGTCCCGATCGCCCCGGTCGCCTCGGCCGCCGACTGCCCCGACGCGGAGGTCATCTTCGCCCGCGGCACCGATGAGCCGCCGGGTCTCGGCCG
>CAZTAA010000234.1:0-2846 GCA_964611465.1 uncultured Mycobacterium sp.
AACACGGCCGGTGGATCACCGCCGCCCTACTCCTGGGTGTGGGTGCGTTCCTGGCACACGAGGCGTTCATGCACATGCCGCGCATGCGCTGAGTAGGTTGCGGGGATCGCCAGCGATACCGGTTTCGTTGCAGCCCCGCCGTTACTATCGGAACGACTACCGGACAAGGGGGTTTCATGACGCGTCGCGGTCTGGCGTTCGCGTTGGTGGCGATGCTCGCGCTCACGGCGTGCGGGTCCCACCCGAAACCCGACTCCGGGAAGCCCGCGAATCCCGACACGAAAGCGTCCCGCGTCCTGGGTTCGGTTCCGCTGACAAACGTGGTCGATTCGCTTCGCGACGCCGCCTCGTCGATGACGGTGCTCACCCACATCTCACGCTCGGGCATCAATGACTGGGAATCCCATCCAACCGCGTCTGTTTTCGTTCCCAAAGCCGATGCTCCGCCGGGTGGCTTCCCCATCGTGGTACTGGGCCATCGCATCACCGGGGTAGGCCCCGAGTGCGCTCCATCGCTGTCGGCGACTCTGGACGGTCTGGCCCCGACGGTCGAGGCCCTGCTGCGCGCCGGTTATGTCGTCACGGTTCCCGACTTCCAGGGCCGCGGTAGACCGTCCGCCACCACGATGCCGAGCGACAGGTATCACCCCTATCTGGACTCGACGACGCTCGGATACAACATGATCGACGCTGCGCGTACCGCGCACGAGGCGGTGAAACAGTCCTCGGTCTCATGGGTGGCGATGGGTGTTGGTGAGGGCGGTCAGGCCGCGTGGGCGGCCAATGAACTTGCCGTAAATTACAACGACGCGAACCTCAAACTTCTTGGATCGCTAAGCATTTCGCCGATATCGGATGTGGACGGCCTGGCGGATGCCGCCGTGGACGGCACCTTGACCGACGACCAGAAAGTCGCGCTGGCCCGCTTCCTGGCGGCCCTGCACGCTGAGTATCCAGACGTGGTGAATCTCGACGACTTCCGGCGCGGCTCAGCCGCCCAGCAGTGGGATGCCCTGCTCGGCTGTCAGCCCGCACCCAGCGCCCAGGAGGTCGCCTCGCACATCCCGGCCACCGACCTGCAGCCGGCATCGCAGGATGCGGCCGACACGCTGCGTGGTTTCCTCAAGAAGGTCGACCTGCCTCAGGCGCCAGCACATGCGCCGATGATGGTGCTGTACAGCGACACCGATGCCATCAGCCCCGCCACTTGGACCGACCGGGCGCTCGACGCGGCCTGCAAGCTCGGCGACACGATCACGATCCGGAAGGAGCCGCAAACCCAACCCGCATCCGAGGTGCAGCTGGCCTGGATCGCGGATCGATTTGCCGGGAACCCCGCCCCGAACGACTGCATTGGCCGCCCCTGATGAACATGTCGCTGATCGACGGCCCGATCCCGTTGATCCTGCAGTTGTTGGCTCTGATCACGATCCTGGTGGCCATCGGCCGCGGGCGGTCTCGGCAATGGCTGCTGCGTTGGATCCTGGTGGCGGTGCTGGTGGGCGTGGCCAGCGCAATCTCAGCGGCGCTCTACATCCGCCACCAGGGTTGGGCGACCGGTCCCATCTCATTCGGCACGATGTTCTGGATCGGGATGTTCGGCTTCGCGGTGGCCGTGCTGATTGCCGGCTGGCGCGGTAATGGCTGGTGGCGACGGCTGGTCTCGCTGCTGTCAGTCCCGCTGGTGATGGTCTGTGGCCTGGTGGCGCTCAACGCCGGGACCGGCTATCTGCCCACCGTCCGTGCGGCGTGGCTCCGGATAACCGGCGCCGAACCGGAACAGTTCATCGACGAAGCCCAGCTCGCGGCGCTCCGGCAGAAGGGTGAGATCCCGACTCGCGGCACCGCGGTGCGGGTGAGCTCGCCGTCGGACGCGTCGGGCTTCGCGCACCGGCCGGAGGTGGTCTACCTTCCGCCGGCCTGGTTTGCCAGCAACCCGCCACCCGCGCTGCCCGCGGTGATAATGCTGGGCGGCGAATTCGGTCATCCCGATGACTGGCTGGTCTCGACCAACGCACTGCAGACTCTGGACAGATTCGCCGCATTGCATCATGGCAACGCGCCGGTCGTCGTGTTTCCAGACATCGGCGGCCGCTTCAACAACGACACCGAATGCGTCGACGGCTCTCGCGGGAATGCCGCCGCACATCTCACCAATGACGTTGTGCCGTATCTGATCTCCCGCTTCGCCGTCAGCTCGAACCGGCAGAATTGGGGGCTGGTCGGCTGGTCTTCGGGGGGCACCTGCGCGCTACTCACCGCGGTCCGGAACCCCGACATGTTCCGCGCCTTCGTCTGGCTCGACGGCACCCTCGGCCCGAACGCAGGCACCAGGGAGCAAAGCGTCGCCCGGCTCTTCGGCGGTGACCAGGACGCCTGGGCGGCCTTCGACCCCAAGACCGTGATCACCCGGCACGGCCCTTACGACGATCTGTCGGCTTGGCTCGGCGTCGCCGAGGACACGCCGACGGTGCACCGCGACGCGAGCACCACACCGCCGCCCGACGAGGCGCTGGCCGGGTGGGACAACTTCTCCGAAACCCACGTGCCCAACGCCAAGAAACTGTGCGCGCTGCTGAGCGGCCACAACATCGAATGCTCGGTGGTGGGCTATCCGGGTGGGCACCACTTCAGTTCCGCGGGGAACGGTTTCGCGGCGGCGCTGCCGTGGCTGGCTGGCATCCTGGGCACCCCGGACGTCCCCGCCAGGGCCCTGCCGGGGGCGCCCGCGAAGTAGCGGGAGCGCAATCTCCCCTGTTCAGGAAAGTTTCGCCTGGGCCCCGGGCCCCGGCGGGAACAAATCCGGACATCGTGCCGTTGACCCATTCGACACTTGAGTGCATCAG
>CAZTAA010000235.1:0-2840 GCA_964611465.1 uncultured Mycobacterium sp.
CCGGCCAGCGTCGAGGTCCCCGTCAGCGTCCCGGTCTTCCCCGTCACGGCCCCCCGTGCCGCCCGCGCCGCCGGCGCCGAGAACCGTGCGGCGAGCGAGCCGTCGAACCCCGCCACGGGCAACCCCGTGTAGACGGGCCACAGGGTTGCGGGATCGGTCTGCATCGCCGCGTGCAACACCTCCAACAACTGGCGAGGCGTCACCCGGTTGCTGCGCGCCAGGCCACTGCCGTCCTCGAGCACGATGCCTGCGGTGTCGACGCCGAGGTCGGAGAGCACTCGCAGGGTGGCCTTCGCGCCCCCGGCGAACGTGGCCTCCCCGAGCACCTCGCGTCCCACCTGGTGGGCGAGTATGTCCGCTTCGGTGTTGTCGGAGACCAACAGCATGTGCTCGACGAGGTCGGCCATCGGTGGGGATTCGACCCGCGCGATCTCCTGTCCGCCCGCGGATCCCGGCACGGGCTCGCCGGTGACGCGGATCCCCCGCTGTTCGAGCAGTCGGGCAAAAGCCTGGGTGGCGGTCAACGGCGGGTCCTGGGAGCGCGGCGACGCCGGGGGGTTCAACCGTCCGCCGTCGGCCGACAGCGCGGTGATCGGCGCGACGACACCGATCGCCAGGAAGTCCTTCTTCCAGAACGGGGCCTCGCTCGGCGGCGAGAACAAGGAGGCGTCGTACCGCAGGCTCACCGACGTGATCCCCTCAGCGGAGAGGGATTCCGCAGTGAGGCGAGCCAACCGTGCCAGCGAGGCGTTCGCGTTGATCGTCCTCGGCACCGCCACCGTGGTCAGTTGAGGATCACCGCCCCCGACCAGCACGAGCCGCCGACCATCGCGTGTCACCGTGGTCGCGAAACGCGCTTCCGGACCGAACGTCTTCAACGCTGCCACCGCCGTGAGCATCTTCGTCGTGGACGCCGGCATCAACGCGGTGTCGGCGCCGCGGTCCACCTCGAGTTCCGACGGGCTGGCGAACGCGTCCACCGCCAGGCCCTTGACCGACCCGAGTGCGGGGTCGTTCCACATGCGGTCGATCCGCGCGTCGAGGCGGGTCCGATCCACCGGTCCGATCCCGTCCACGGGGGCGAGCACCTGGTAGTCCGGTGGCACATCGACGGTCGCTGCGGCACCGTGGACATGTATGAGGGCCGACAACAGGAGCGCGACACCGGCGATCCCGACAGGCTTCGGCACCCTCACGTGGTGAACACTAAGCCATAGCCGAGTGTCAGGAGTGACAGTGGAGTTCGACGTAACGATCGAGATCCCGGCCGGAAGCCGGAACAAGTATGAGGTCGACCACGAGACAGGCCGTCTCAAACTGGACCGGATGCTGTTCACATCAACCCGGTATCCGCACGACTACGGTTTCGTCGACAACACCCTCGGCGAGGACGGCGACCCCCTCGACGCGCTCGTTCTGCTCGAGGAGCCGACGTTCCCCGGGTGCCTCATCCGATGCCGCACGATCGGGATGTTCCGCATGACCGACGAGGCCGGCGGCGACGACAAATTGATCTGTGTGCCGGTCGCCGACCCCCGCCTCGAGCACCTGCGCGACATCTACCACATGGCCGAGTTCGACCGCCTCGAAGTCCAGCACTTCTTCGAGGTGTACAAGGACCTCGAGCCGGGCAAGTCCGTCGAGGGCGCGACCTGGGAAGGCCGCGAGGCCGCCGAGCGTGAGGTGCGCGCCTCGCAGGCACGCTTCCAGGAGGAGGGACACGGCGTGGCCAGCGGGCCGGCGCTGATGGACCCGGCCGCGGCGCCTGAGGAGGAGTAAGTCCCTCAGGTCACCGGCTCCGGCGTCCGATGATCACAGGGTGAGCACCCCCGCGCCGGACCCGATGCGCTTCGTGGTGGATGCGTTGGCCTCGCGCATGGGCGCCACCCGATGCGTGGTGTGGATGCCCGGCGAACAGGGTCTGCACGTGGTGGGTGCCATCGGGGTCGCCGCGGGGCCGGACCTCTCGCCCGACGATCTCATCGGGGCCTTCGGAGCCTCCCCCACGGTGGTCCGCTCGCCCGCCGATCCCGACCTGCCGCTGGTGGCGGTGGCCGCCGTCGTCAGCGACCGCCCGCTGGCCGAGGCGCAGCAGGACCTCGACGACGCCGCCC
This sequence comes from uncultured Mycobacterium sp., assembly GCA_964611465.1. GTDB lineage: Bacteria > Actinomycetota > Actinomycetes > Mycobacteriales > Mycobacteriaceae > Mycobacterium. The sequence goes on from CAZTAA010000235.1 coordinate 2,115, forward strand.
CCGTGCTGTCATTGGTGAGCCGCTCGGCCGAGGGAGTCCTGGAGGCGATCTCCGATCAGGCCGCCGTCCTCGACACCGCCGGGGTGATCGTGCGCGCGAACCGCGCGTGGCTGGAGGTGCCGGCCGCCCACCGCGCGGCCGTGGAACGCAGCCCGGTGGGCACCCACTACCCGGCGGCGCTCGCCGGCCAGGATTCCCGCCCGGCGCAGATCGCGGCCGACGGCATCCGTTCCGTGCTGGCCGGGGCTTTGCCCGGCTTCCAGTCCGAGTACGACGTCGCCGCTGCCGAGCGCTCCTACAGCCTGCAGGTGGACCCGCTGCCCGAGGGCGGCGCGGTCGTGCGTCACGTCGACATCTCGTTCCGCAAACACCTGCAGCGCCAGCTCGCCCACCGCGCGACCCACGACACCCTGACCGGACTTCCTAACCGGATGGTGATGGCCGACCGCCTCGGCCAGGCCCTGATCCGGGCAGCACGAACCCACAATTGCGTCGCGCTGCTCTTCTGCGACGTGGACCGGTTCAAACAGATCAACGACACACAGGGCCATGCAGTGGGCGATCAGGTCCTCGTGGCGATCGCACGACGCCTACAGAACTGCGTACGGCAGTCCGACGTGGTCGCCCGGTTCGGCGGTGACGAGTTCGTGGTGATGCTCGAGGACATCGACGACGAGCAGGTCGCCGAGCGCCGGGCGAAGGACCTGCAGACGGCCGCCACCCATC
>CAZTAA010000236.1:0-2817 GCA_964611465.1 uncultured Mycobacterium sp.
CGAGTCGGGTGCGGATCTCGGTGGGATCGGCGGATCCGGTGACGTAGCCGACCAGCCGCTTGTCGCCGGGGCGGTCCTCGCGGGCGATCACCGCGGCCTGCTCGACACCGTCGAGGCCGGCCAGCACCGTCTGGATCTCACCGAGCTCGATGCGGTAGCCGCGGATCTTGACCTGCTCATCGACGCGACCCAGATAGTCCAGCTGCCCGTCGGCACGCCAGCGCACCAGGTCCCCGGTGCGATACATCCGCGACCCGGCCGGACCGAACGGGCACGGCACGAACCGCGACCCGGTCAACCCCGGACGGTTCAGATAGCCGACGCCTACCCCCGCTCCGGCGACGTACAGCTCGCCGGCGAGGCCGGCGCGCACCGGACGCAACCAGCCGTCGAGAACGAACAACGCCGCCTCGGTCACCGGCGCACCGATCGGCACCGCGCCCTGCTCCCCCGTCAGCGGCGCACTGATCGCAACACACATCGTGGTCTCGGTCGGACCGAAGGCATTGAGCATCCTTCGCCCATCGGCCGCCCATCGCTGCACCACCTCGTTGGGGCAGGCCTCGCCCACCACGACCATGGTGGTCGACGCAAGCCCCACGGGTGGCAGAACCGCTGCGGCGGAGGGTGTCTGAGTCAGGACGGTAACCTGTTCGGCGGCCAGTAGGGCGTTGAAGTCTTCCGGCGCGGCGGCCACCTCTTCGGGCACGATCACCAGCCGGCCGCCACGCAACAGCGCCCCGAAGATCTCCCACACTGATACGTCGAATGCCAGGGAATGACACAGCGGCCACACCCCCGAGTGCGGGAGCTCCGTCGGCAGGGACGCCAGCAGCTGGGTGACGTTGCCATGGCTGATCGCGACGCCCTTCGGTGCACCCGTGGTGCCCGAGGTATAGATCAGGTACGCGATGTCTTCGGCCGCCGGGCCTGGGAAGTCGATGCTGGGCTGGGTGTCGGGCGGGTCATCGACCTCGACGACCGGTACGGGCGATTCCGGCAGCCGGGGCCGTAGCCCGGCCGTCGTGACGATCGCGGCGGGCGCAGAATCGGTCAGCATGAAATGGATCCGGGTGTCCGGGACCACCGGATCCATCGGTACATACGCCGCCCCAGTCTTCAGCACCGCCATGATGGCAATGACCGCTTGCCCGGAACGCGGCAACAGCAGTGCGACGTTGCATCCCGGGCCCGCGCCGCGGGCAACCAGCTGCCGGGCCAGTCGGTTCGACGCCTGGTCGAGCTCCCGATAGGACCACGTGGCGGCGCCGCAGGTGACCGCGATCTCGTCCGGAATTCGGGCCACCTGGGCAGTGAACATCTCGATGATCGTGGGCAGCGCGGGCGTCGGCCGGGTCAACACGGCCCGATTCGCCCACCGGTCGAGGTGGCGCTGCTCGTCCTCGGTCAACGCGCCGATCGCGGAGACCAGCTGGTCGGCGTCGGCCGTCATCGCCTCCAGCACCCGTTCGAAACGCGCTACCACCGTGGCGATTTCGGCGGCACCGAACTTGTGGGTGTCGTACTCGACCCGCAGCCCCAGCTCCACCCCCGGCAGGGCCGTCACCGATATCGGGTAGTGGTTGTACTCCCGGCTGGTGAGGTCGGTGACCGCAAGATCGTGCGCGGCCAGCAGCGCGGCGGGGTCGACTGGGTAGTTCTCGTAGACGAAGATCGTGTCGAACAGTTGGTCGTGGCCGGCCAGATGGTGGATCTCGGTCAAGGCCAGGTGCTGATGCTCGAGGGTGTCGTTGTGGTCGCGCCGGACTTGGTCGACCAGATCGGCCATCGTGCTGCCCGGGCCGGCTTTCGCTCGTACGGGAACCGTGTTGATCAGCAGGCCGACGATCGAATCCGCGCCCGCCAGCTCGACCGGTCGTTCCGACACCGCGGTGCCGAACACCACGTCCTGCCGGCCGGTCAGCCACATCAGCACCTGAGCCCAGCCGGCCTGCAACACCGTGGACACCGTGGTGTGCTGGGCGCGAGCCAGATCCGCCAGGGCCTTCGTGGTCTCCGCCGAGATCCGGAACGAGTCCACCGCCCGCGGACCCGGCGCCGCCGGCGCGGCCACCAGCGTCGGGGTGTCGAAACCCTCGAGCACCGAGCGCCACGCCGCGTGCGCGGCGTCGCGATCCTGCCCGGCCAGCCAGGTGACGAAGCTGCGATACGACGCGGCCGCGGGCAGCCGCTGCCGGAAGTAGCTGGCGAAGATCTCCTGCAGCAGGATCGGCAACGACCAACCGTCGACCACGATGTGATGCAGCGTCAGCACGAACCGGTGCTCATTGGCCGCGGTGCGGATCAGCGCCCCGCGGAAGGTCGGCTGATCGATCGGATCACAGACCGCAGTGCGCTCGGCAGCGCAGAACTTGTCGAGCTGTTCCTCGGTATCCAGTTCCAGGTACTGCCAGGCGATGACCGGATCGGCGGCGAGGACCTGGACGGGCTGATCGAAGTCGGCGCAGAAGCGCGCGGCCAGGTTGGGGTGGCGGCCGACGACGGCGCGGACCGCCTGTCGCAGCCGATGCCGATCCAGTGCCCCGGCTATGGCGATGTCCAGCTGCACGGCGTAGATGTCCTCGGCCCCATGAGTGACCAGGGAATGGAACAGCAGACCCTGCTGTAGGGGTGTCAGGGGTAGCACGTCGGTGACCGGTTGGCGCTGAGCCAGCTCGTCGATCTGAGGTTGAGTCAGCTTGGCGGGCAACAGATCCGACGGGGTCAACCCGCCGCCACCGTGCTGCACATGGGCGCAGATGCCGCCGAGCGCCTCGAACCACAACCTGCTCAGCCGGTCGATCTGCTCGGCGTCCA
>CAZTAA010000237.1:0-2807 GCA_964611465.1 uncultured Mycobacterium sp.
TGTATCGAGTGCACGTTCCCGACCACTGACTGGTGCCACGAGCATCGATGCGCTGCACCAGCTCTTCGTCGAGCGCATCGCTCACACGAAGATCCCCTCGGCCATGGCGTCGATGAGGGCCAAGACACGCTGATACTCGCCGTCACGCACCAGGTCCGCGGGCTTGCCGTGCGCTAGTAGCCGGTTCGGCGAGAACATCCACACGTTGGCCTGATCGCGGGGAAGAACTTCGGCCAGGGCGTCGGCGACATAGGCCAGTTCGATGAGTCGTTGCTTGTTGAGGCGTTGCGGGACCACCTGGCCTGAGGTCCAGCGTGCCACTGAACGCGCCGAGGCATCGACGATCCCGCCGACCTCCTCATAGGTCAATCCCAAGCGCTCGATCGCACTCGACACGGTCGAGGCGAGCGCATTAGCTCCCATAATCGTCCGCCTGTCTTCCTTTTGTCTCCCACTATGTCATGTAATCTGTCACGATACGACAACGCCTGGAGGCGAGAGGACGTTTCACGACAATGGGCATTCAGTTTCGGCTTGGCCCCAACGACCACAAGCCGGTCGAAGACTTCCTGTCCCGCGAACACACCGGCGCCGACGCCATCACTCTCGACACCAAGGCTGCGCGTCATCAAGTAGCCGCAGCTGCGGCCGCAGTCGACGCAGGCCTTGACGTGTACTGGGAGCCCGCAGCAGAACGGCTGGCGGAGGCGGGTTTCGGCCTCGACAAGTTCCCGCTGTGGAATGGACAGCCATACGGCATTGACGGCCTCTCGGCTAACCAGGCGGCCCGCGCCGCCCTGGTCGACTTGACCATTGAGAAGCACCCAGCGCTGGTAACACACGTCACCGCCCCGCACTTCTACGTCAACGATGAGCGCACCGCACACCTCAACGTCGACCTCGCCGAGCGCACCCGCTTGGCCGTCGGCGAGGGCAAGCCCACTCGGGCCGTCATCACGGTCTCCACCACCGCTCTGAGCCGCCTGGGCCTCGATCTTGCCGCCGAGTACGCCCGCGCCGGGATCAGTAACGTCGAGATCCGCTTCTCCCCCTTCGGCGGTGACGATGAAGGTATCCGCAAAATCCGCACCGCCTTTGGGGTGCTCGACCAGTTCCGCGAACACGACCTCACCGTCACGCTCGGCCAGTCCGGCAACATCGGCCGCGCCGCTTTGGCCATGGGCCACGCCGACGCCTACTCAGTTGGCCTAGGGATGCTCGAAAAGGTCAACCACTCCCAAACGATGGCCCGCTACCGCAAGGCCCCCGACCCCGATAAGGGTCAGGGCGGCGGTGCCGCTGGAGGTATTTACCTGTCACGACTCGGCGCCACCGTACCGGCCAAGGCTGCGCGACAGTTGTTGAGTCACACCGATATTCGCACCCGTGTCGGATGCCGAATCGGATCGTGTCGCAATAGCGTGACGGGACCCCTCGATGACCGTCGGGCGCACTACCTGCACTCGCGGTCCAACGAGGTGGCAGAGATGCTTCGTCGGCCCGCACCGTGGCGCGGGGCGATGGAAGTTGACCGTCTCAACGAGGCGATCGGACTGCGCGAGCGCGTCAACGAGCACTACCTCAGCGACGACGTGCACAAACTTGGCACGCGCACTCTGCGCAGCCTTATCGATGAGATCGAACACGAACAGCAGCAGGCTTCTTGAGAGGCCGAAGGTGGGGAGGCCGACCGCCCCGGCTCCGGTTCAGCGTCCGTGTCGTATTGCCTGCGTAAATTTGTGAACAACCGATCCAAGTCGATATAGGAGCAGCGCCGTGGCTGACTATGACGTGCAGTACGACAAAGACTCAGGTGACTGGAGCGCCAAACGCGCGGGGGCAGAAAGAGCTGCTGGACGCTACGGCACCCAGGCTGAGGCGCACGACGCTGCGCGGGGGTTTGCGGAGCGAAGCGGAGGCGGTGAGGTTCGAGATCACCGTAAGGACAATAACCAGATTCGGAACACGGACACGGTCGGGAAAAAGGATCCCTACCCCCCGAAGGGCTGAAGCTGGCCGGGGCAACCTGCCAGCGCAGAGTCGCGTGCCGGTTCCCTCGCCTGGCGAGGGTACATTCGAAATGTCGCGCAGTGTCCCCTCATCGGGAGGAGACAAGCGACCGTCCTGTAGGAGGACCCCGTGTTAAGTCGCATCGCCCGTGAAATGGCGGCCCAAATCAATTCCCACGACTGGTCAGATGCCCCGTATCGACTGGATCGTGCCGGTCATCAGCGGCATCTAGATAGCAAGAGCAAGAGCAGTACCAAGCAGCCGCTTGACTCTACGGAAACCGACTACGTGCGGACGAACGTGATGTGGAACGTCGCGCAGGTCCTTATCCACCAAGACCCGAATTTCGACGTGTACGAGTTCGCAGCGGCTTGCGGCGTACCACGCTCAATCACCCATCGCACCAACGGAACTCGCAGCGATGCCATCAAATACGGGTTGCGGTGGAAGGATGCTGAGTGCACGGTGCCGGAATCCCCGGGCGCACCGCTGTGGCTCGTGAATATGTGGTGCGAAGTGCCCGATGCCGCGGTATTCAAGCGCCTACTACTTAAAGTCGATGGGCTTGATCCATCGATCAACCCACAGGTCGAGTCACTAGGGAATCTTCAGAAAGTTACTGTCGCCCTGCGTGAGTCAGACTCTGACCGCGCCGGCCTTCGTGCGGTTGAGATCGTAAGTTCCGCAAGCACTGCAGTAGAAGGCGGCAAGCCAGCCGAACTCGTAGACGCTGCGCTTCTATAACCCGGTGGTGAGCAACCCGAGCGCGCTGTCGGGGGGCCTGTCTCATTTGTAGA
>CAZTAA010000238.1:0-2785 GCA_964611465.1 uncultured Mycobacterium sp.
GGGTACATCGCCTACACCGGGCCGTTCCACGTCGACGAGCAGGCCGGGATCGTGCACCACGAGGTCCGGATGGCGACCATGCCGGAGCTGCTGGCCGCCCCGCAGCTACGCGAAGTGCGCGTCGACCACGACCTGCTGACCCTGTCGGCGACACTGACCGACGAGACCGGAACCACCACCCGCAGCACCCTGACGTGGCAGCGCGCCACCCCGTAGGAGAACACCCATGCCGCAAGACATCCGGGACCTCATCCATGACCGCGAGGCCTACGCGGCCGAGTTGCGCAAACGCTGGGGCGGCCTGCTCAGCTACCGGTATCTCGGCCGCACCTACGCGTCGATGGACCTCGGCCCGGAGGACAACACCGTCACCCTGCGCCGCGACATGCGCAACGCCACCGGCGGCCTGCTGCTGGCCGTGCTGGGCATCGCATCCCCCGAGGGCGGCGGGATGTCTGACCTGGAAGCGGTGCCCAATCCGGTGGTGCACTCCTGTCAGGTGATCGACCCGGGCCGCGACGTCACCCGGATCGAGGTCGTCTCCGAAACCCTCAAACGCGGACGCCAGATGGGCTACAGCCGGTCGCGAATCGTCGACGCGGACAACCCGTCCCGGGTGCTGGCGCTGACCGCGGGACAGGGCGTCGCGATCGGCGCACCCCCCGAAGGCCTGGAGAAGATGCCGGTCGAGCCGATCGAGGTTATCGACTCACCCGATATGCCGCCGCTGCGCGAGGTGTTCGGCTGCACCCGGCGGCCCGACGGCAACTGGGCGCTGCCCGAACTGTCCGAGGAGGTGGCCTCCCCGGACGCGGCGCTGCACATCGGCCCGCAGTTCGTCGCTCTGGAGACGGCCGCGCTGGATCTCGCGGTCAAGACCGCCGGTACCGGCCTGCTCCAAGGGGTTTCGTCGCACGTGATGTTCATGGCGCGCGGCAAGACCGGCCCGTTCCGGGCGGAAGCCGCCGCCATGCGGGGCGCCAACGGCATGATCGCGGTGCAGACGACCCTGTTCGACGAGGGGGCCGAGGGCAAGGCCATCACCGTCGGCAGCTACCAGTTCTCGTCGCACGTCTGAGAGCTGCTCAGCCGCAGAGTGTTTCGGAGATCTCCCACAGCCGGGCAGCGTGGTGTTCGTCCATCGCGTATGCCGCCACGTCCGTACGGATCGCGCAGTCGGCCAGGTACACCGAACCGGCGCCGTCCAATTCGGCCGTCGTCGCGGCCCACACCTGGGTGGCCGCGCCCTGCTCAGGGCTGAGAATCGTGTCCAGCACCGCGCCGCGGTCCCGGTTGTCGGCGGCCATCGATCGCAGCGCGCCGAAGTCTTCCCGCGTCATGTACCGGGCCAGGGAGGTGCCCACCACGCCGGGGTGGACCGCGACGGCTTGCACCCCATCCTCGGCGTAGCGCCGGTTGAGTTCGACCATGTGCAACACATTGGCCGTCTTCGATGCCCCGTAGGCGCGGAACTTGTCGTATGCGCGGCGCTCCCAGTTGGGGTCGTCGAGGTCGATGTCGCTCATGTGGTGCCCATCGGAGGACAGGATCACCACGCGGGCGCCGGCCAGCAGCGGCCGCAGCAGCCGGGTCAGTTCGAAGTGGCCCAGATGGTTTGTGCCGAACTGGATCTCGAAGCCGTCCGACGTTCGGGAGAACGGGGTGAACATCACCCCGGCGTTGTTCATCAGGACGTCGACGTTCGGCGCCAGGGCCGCGATCGCCGACGCGGCCGCGCGCACACTGGCCAGCGACGTCAGATCGAGCGGCACCAGCGATGTGCGGGCGTCCGGCTGCCGGGCCGTGATCCCCTGTTGGGCCTCCTGCAGCGCCGCCATGTTGCGCGCGGCCATGATCACGTGTGCGCCGGTCGCCGCGAGTGCGCCGGCGGACTCACGGCCCAGGCCGGCCGAGGCACCGGTGATCACACACGTTTTTCCGGTCAGATCGACGCCCTCGACGACGTCCATCGCGCTCTTCATCCCGTTCATCGCCCCGATGATGGCATGCCGGGAAATGTCACAAATTCCCGGTAGCGGACACCGGTCTACCCCTATGCTGAGCGAGTGCTCAACACCGGGCCGATGCCCGTCCAGCCCGCCGCCTTCCTGCGCACGACGCTGCCGCTGAGCCCGGACACCATCGGCCCCACCCTGGCGCAGTACGACTCGGGTCGCTACCACTCCATCTGGCTGCCCGACCACATGGTCAGCTTCTGGCCGGACTCCATCTGGACTCCCGAGTTCACCGAACTGGCAACCGTCTCGCCGTCCCCGCACCAGAATCTGGACGGGATGGCGGTGGCCGCCGCGGCCGCTGTCCTGACCGAGCGCACACCGATCGTCACCAGTGTCGTCGACACCGTCCGCAGGCATCCGGTGATGCTGGCGCAGACCGCGGTGACCCTGGACCACCTGTCCGGTGGCCGATTCATCCTGGGCCTGGGATCGGGTGAGCTCGAGAACATCGAACCGTACGGCTTCGACTTCCGAAAACCGGTGAGCCGCTTCGAAGAGGCCCTCGATGTCATCGAGTTGCTCTGGCGCAGCGACGGTCCCGTCGACTTCGACGGCAACTTCTATCATCTCGAGCACGCCCGGATGGACACCGCGCTGTACGACGGGACACCGCCGCCGATCTGGATCGGCGCATCGGGTCCACGGATGCTGGACATCGCCGGACGCCACGCCGACGGCTGGTGGCCGATGGGCGCCTACACGCCCGAGGACTACGCCGCCAAACTCTCCGCCGTGCGGCGCTCCGCCGAGCGAGCCGGCCGGGATCC
>CAZTAA010000239.1:0-2715 GCA_964611465.1 uncultured Mycobacterium sp.
GTTGGACATCGGTCAGGCGCGGCGCCACAAGGTCGTCGAGATCGATCGCCTCGGCCGGTGCACCCATCGCCTGCCTTCTGTCCGGCTTGTCCTGCTGCGGCAACTCCGCCACGAGCTGATGCCCATGGGCCAGTTCGCCCGAATCCCCGGCCCCAGCAAACAACCGATCGGCCGAGATTAATGCCCCTATCCGGCATACTGCGCCCGCCGGTACCGTACCTTACCTATCACCGGGACCGACGTCGCTAATCATCCGAGGGGATCCACCCAGGCCGATCGGCGCGCACCCGCGACGAACTCGAAGAACGGCCGCGTTCTGGGCAGCGGCCGACAGGGTGGTAGTGAAGGAGATTCGGAAGATCGCATGAAGAACGGGGACTTCAGTTGACGGAAACGTCGGAGGCCGACAGCAACAGCCGGGTTCGACGGCCCGGCCGACTTCGACGCTGGTTTCCGACAGCTAATGCCGATCAGTCGCCCGACGCGGCCGCCGGAACCCTGCGGCCGGGATTTCGCCAGGACATCGAGGGTCTGCGCGCCATCGCGGTACTGGGCGTCATCCTCTTCCACGCCGGCGTGCGTCAGGTGGACGGCGGGTTCGTCGGAGTCGACGTTTTCTTCGTCATCTCGGGCTTTCTCATCACCGGGATACTCGTCCGTGAGGTGAACGGCACCGGCACCATCGGGCTGCGTCGGTTCTACGGCGCGCGCGCTCGGCGGCTGCTGCCGGCGTCGGCCACCGTCGGCGTCTTCATTGCGATCACCACGGCGCTACTGGTGGGCCCTTTGCAGGCGAAGGGGATCTATCTGGACGGCATCGCCAGCGCGCTGTACGTCAGCAACTATCGATTCGCGTTCGAGGGCATCGACTACCTGGGCGCCACCAAGCCGCCCTCGCCCTATGAGCACTACTGGTCACTGGGTGTCGAGGAACAGTTCTATCTGATCTGGCCCGCCTTGATCATCGGTGCGGCGTGGTTCGTGCGCCGTCGCGCCGGCAGGCGCACCGACCCGCCTGCCGGGTCGACGAAGAATCCTTACATCGTCGTCTTCGGCCTCGTCGCAGCCGTTTCCTTCGCGTTGTCCCTGATAGCCACGAGCGCCTTGCCCCCGTTCGCATTCTTCTCACTGCCGACCCGGGCGTGGGAGCTGGCCGCCGGAGGTCTGGTGGCCCTGACCGTGAACCAATGGCGCCGATTGCCGGCGCTGGCCGCTGCGATTGCGGGCTGGGCCGGCCTGCTGCTGATCCTGCTGGCCTTCTTCCAACTGGACAGGGCCACTCCGTATCCCGGCACCGCCGCGCTGTTGCCGGTTCTGGGCACAGCGCTGGTCATCGGGGCGGGATCCGCCGCGCCCGCGTTCGGCTGCGGACCGTTGCTCGCATTGCCACCGATGCGCGCTATCGGCCGGCTGTCCTACGCGTGGTATCTGACGCACTGGCCGGTACTCCTGGCGCTCTATATGTTGCCGATATTTTTGATTCATCCGGGGTGGCTGGCGCCGGCACTGATCGTGATCTCCGGCGTGCTCGCCTGGCTGCTGATGCGGGTGATCGAGAATCCATTCCGGTTCCGGCCGCGCTGGCGCCGATCACCCGGGCGCAGCCTGGCGCTCGGCGGAGCAGTCACCGCCGTGGCCGTCGGCGTATGTGTGGCCATGCTCGTTCTGCTCCCCAAGCCCGTGGGCAGCGGCCCGGCTGCTCCGGCGCTGGCCGTCAAGCTGGGGCCGAGCCCGACCGGCCAGGATGTTGGGCCTTACAAGGCGGCGGTACAGGATGGTTTTGCGCAGGTGCAGGCCGCGGTCAAGGCATCTGCCGGTCTCAAGGCCGTGCCATCGAACCTCGAACCGACGCTTGCTGATGCGCAGAACGACGTCGGAGGCGGCTGCAACCTCGACTTCCTGAGTGTCACCCCGATTGAGTGCGCAACGGGTGACACGACGTCCTCGACCACCGTTGCTTTGGTTGGCGACTCGAACGCAGCCATGTGGTCTCCGGCGTTCCAGGAGATCGCCAAGCAGCGAAAGTGGCGGCTGGAGACGCAGGCGAAGTCCGGCTGTCCCGTGCTGCTGGATCTACCGGTGTTCAACGCCACACTTCGCGAGCAGTACAAGCAGTGTGACCAATGGCGGACGAATGTCGCGGCGCGGCTGCAGGCTGAACACCCGCGACTGATCGTGCTGGCCTTCTCCCGGCAATACGGGAAGCGCTACGACTACGCCTCGAGTTACGACGCCTACGACTCGATATGGACGAGCAAGCTCGCCGACCAGGTCCGGCAGTTCCGCGCCACCGGTGCCGACGTGCTCGTCCTCGGGTCGATCCCGAATCCGATCTTGTGGGTGCCGAACTGCCTGTCCGTCAATCTCGACAACGCAACGGCGTGTTCGCCATTGCGGTCCGCGGCGGTGAACAGGACCGGTATTGCGGCCGAGACGGCCGCAACCCAGTCCGGCGGCGGGCACTATGCCGACATCTCCGACCTTTTCTGCACCGCGGAGATATGCCCCGCCATCGTGGGAAACACCTTGGTTTACCGCGACTTCAATCACGCGACGAACAGATACATCCTGCAGTTGGCCCCGGTGATCGGCGCTCTGGCCGACCTGACCTTGGTCGAGAGGTGACCCGCTCGGAGCCGATGGTCCGCTTCAGTTCCGGCTATCAACAATGCGGACCATCACAGAACGGACGCGCCGTGGCCTCCTCACCGAAGA
>CAZTAA010000240.1:0-2687 GCA_964611465.1 uncultured Mycobacterium sp.
TCCTCGATGTGCTCCACCGACCCCAGTACCGTCAGGTCAGTCAGCGCATCGCCGCGGATCTGGCTGCGGCGCCGGGCTTCTCTGGCCTGGCCGCGGTCGTGGATGACCTGATCACTGCTCAGGCGGTAGGCCGCTAGCCGGCACCGCCAGCTGCTCGGCGGCGATCTCCGCCGTCGGCTTGGCCGTATTGGCCCGTTCGGTGATGAGGTTGGCGCCGAGCAGCACCACGCTGCCGATGATCGCCATCGTCACGCCGAGGATGTGGTTACGCGACTGCTGGGCCTGCTTGGCGTTGAGCGCCCGGTCGATCTCGGCGTTCTGCTTCATCAACTCCGGCACCCGGGCCTGCCCCTTGGCGATGATCTCCTGCTCCCTGGCCTTGACCGCACGAAAGTTGGCGGCCGTGAGGTTCGCCCGGGCCTCGTCGTTCAACCCGGTGTAGGCGGCGCTCTCCTTCTCGTAGTCCAACTGGTGTTCGAGAGCCAGTTCCCCGAGCATGTTGCGTACCGGGGTGGCGCGATCCAGCATGTTGCCCTTGATCAGGTCGGCGACGAAGTCCGCGTTGGCGGCGGCCTGCGCGGCCAGCACGAAGATCAGGTCGCCCTGCTGGTTGGCGATGAAGTACTCGGACTGCAGCCGATTGAGGCGGTCGATCGCCGTGCTGTTGGCCGACCGGGTGTCTGACAGCTGCTGAATCTGGCCGGTCAGGTTGTCCGTCACGAGTAAGGCCCATACCGCGCCCAGCGCGGAGAACAGGAAACCGGCGATCAGGGCGATCGCCTTGCCGTGTTTGGCGACGAACGTACGCATCGGCAGTCACTGTGTCAGAGCCGGCGCCGCATCGAGTCAGAACTGACGCACAAATTGTGCGAGTAGACCTGTGCCAGAGTTCTGACTCAACGAGAAATCAGTTGACCGCCGCCTGCGACCGCATTCCGGATCGTTCCGCTCCCCCGGGCGATGGCGTAGCTCTGAATCCGCTATCACCCGCGCTATCAGATAGCACCGGTGATAGCGGATTCCAGGAAGGGTTCATTCTCCGAACAGCCGCATCGAGTCAGAACTGACGCACAAGATGTGCGAGTGGACGTGTACCGGAGTTCTGAATCAACGAGAAAGTCAGTTGACCTGCGCCCGGCCCCGCTCGATAACCCCGGCCCGGCTGGCGGCGATGTCGTCACCGGTGGTGGAGCGCATCCACTGCCGCGCCGACTCGGCCTCCAGCCACAGCCCGGCGCTGGTCTGCTCGGCGTCGATGCGGTGATAGGAGTCCAGCAGCGCGCGGACCGCCTTCTGGTTGTTGCCGACGATGGAGGCCGCCACCGCCCGCGCTGTCGGCAGTAACTCGTCGTGCGGAACCACCTGCGTCACCAGGCCGGCCCGCAGCGCGTCCTCGGCCGACAGGTAGTCGCCGGTCAGGCTCATCCGCCGGGCCATGCCGATGCCCACCTTCTGCGGCAACCGCACCGACAGCCCCCAGGTCGGCAGCAGCCCCACCCGCGCGTGGGTGTCGGCGAACCGGGCCCGCTCGGAGGCGATCAGGATGTCGCAGTACAGCGCCAGCTCCAGCCCTCCGGTGACCGCCGCGCCGTTGATCGCGCCGATCACCGGCTTGCTCATCGGCGGCCACTTCGGCGAGATGTCGGGCAGCTCGGTGGTGTTGCCGAGTTCCTTGAGGTCCAGGCCGGCGCAGAACACCGGGTCGGCGCCGGTGAAGATGACGACGTCGACGCCGTCGTCGGACTCGGCGTCGCTCAGCGCGGCGAAGAACTGCTTGCGCAGCGCGCTCGACAGTGCGTTGCGGGAATCGGGCCGGTTCAGCGTGATCGTGCGAACCCGGTCGCTGGTCTCGATGAGCAGGATGTCGTCGCTGGGCATATCGACACCGTAGCCAGGGGCCGAAAGGCCCTGTTGCCGGGGCTGCGCAAAGCGCCACCCTGGGTATTCGGGGGATGTCCGGTGCCGCGGAGGTCGGGGCTGCGGCACCGGACGCGTCTCCGGTTACGTTGGAAGGATGTGCCGGAACATCACCGAGCTGCGCGGCCTCGAGCCGGCGGCCACCCCCGATGAAATCACCGCCGCGGCCCGGCAGTATGTGCGTAAGGTCAGCGGCATCGCCCGCCCGTCCGACGGCGTTGCCCCGGCTTTCGAGGCCGCGGTCGCCGAGGTGACGGCGACCACCGCGCGGCTGCTGGCCGAGTTGCCGCCCCGGCGTCAGCCGCCGAAAACCGTTCCGCCGCTGCGCCGTCCCGAGGTCCGCGCCCGCATGTCGGGCTAGAGTGCTGAGTCCATGAGACTCCTGCGCCTGCTGACGGTGTGCGCGGTGCTGACCGTGCTGCTGGTGACGCCTGTTTCCGCCGCGGCGCCCTCCTCCGACGATGCTGCCGCGCAGCTCAATTCGCTGTTCGACGGGCCCGGCGTGGTGTTTCGCGGCCCGGAGAACTGCATCAGCGACGACGCGGCCGATCCGTTCGACGATCCCGCCGCGCTGGCCTACTGCGCGGTGAAGGACCCGTTCGGGGCGCTCGGCGGCCCCTCGGCGGGCGGTCCGATGGACGCCTTTGTCGCTACCCCGTACCGCTTCGAGTTCGGCCAGCCGCTCGACTGCGCGACCCCCGATACAACCGCCGACGACGGCTGCCCGGTGGTCACCGGCGCGGCGACGCTGCTGCGCAACGGCCTGCCGG
>CAZTAA010000241.1:0-2659 GCA_964611465.1 uncultured Mycobacterium sp.
CTGGGCGGTATAGCCGACCGCGACCCGGCGGCTCAGCCGACTCCGGCGAATGGCCGCTACCCTGACCTAGACAGGACCTACCCGAAGGACACCGCATGCGATTGTTCATCACCGGAGTCGACACCACCGGAAAGTCCTGTGTGGTAAGCGAAGCGGACGCCGCCGTCAATCCCATCGGCCCCGGCTTCGCGATGGCCATTCCCTACGCCACGACACAGGCTCCGCCACCGGCCCGGCCTGTGGGCAACGCCGAACTCATCGACCAGGTCCTGCCCCCCGGCCACGCCCGCTGGATCGTCGTCGACTACGGCCCGCACGCCGAGACCCCGGTGCACCACACCGACACCCTCGATCTCGAGACGATCATCAGCGGCAGCGTCGACCTCATCCTCGATGACGGCGCCCACCACCTCGAGGCGGGCGACATGGTGGTGATGACCGGCGTAGACCACGCCTGGAGAGCCGGGCCCGACGGCTGTCGGATCAACGCCGTCCTGATCGGCGCCCCGCCGCACTGACCTAGGCGGGCGTGAATCGGATTGCCACGAAATTGTTTTCGACGACCGCCGCGCGGAACTCCTCGAGCGTCGGCACCCGCGGATCACGGAACTTCACGCCCATCATCCGCTGCGCGCGGCTGACCCCGTACCCCGTCGCGCAGCGGTGGAACAGCTCGGCCACCGCTGCGGGGTCCTCGATGAGCTCGCCGGTCATGGGCTTCGTCTTACCGTCGTAGAGCACCTCGGCGGGCCCGCCGCCGCGGAAGTTCACCGTCCATACCGAGCCGGCCAGGGCGTACAACACTTCGTCGATCAGGTGCGCGCTCACCGTGATGGTGAAACGCCGCCCTGACTTGCGGCCGTTGAAGCCCAGCACCATGAACTGCTTGCGCGCCCCGCCCGCGAGCGGCGTGCGCAACAACCGCGGCAACAGCGAGTTCATCAGCCGCATCATCGGTTCGGGCGGATGTGACGGGTACACCGCCGGGGTCTGGTCAGCCATGTGTCCACCGTAGGCCGGATGGGGGGCTGCTGCTCGGTGTTCGAGGTCGTGACCCGTTGTCGGTGCCGTCGGTATACTTCCTCCAGGCCAAGAGATTCGCTCATACGCCTCCGAACGCGAGCGAACGGCAACCGCGCTACCCGGCACGGTGCTTTTCGGAGAAGGCCCGGATCAGCGGCTGAGGCGCCGCTGATCAATGACGGGAGGAATTACGTGTCCAACAATTCGTCGGCTGCCGGGCATGACCGGTCCGGGACAACGTCATGAGCGCCGAACGGGGATGGGTCTTCGACAATCCGCCGCCGGCTCACAACTCGCCCGATCCCCAGCCCTGGTGGGGTGTCCTTGTCACCGGTGAATCCCATCCGCATCTCCATAGCCCCTGCCCGGTCTGCGGATACGCCACGTGCTTCAAGCAATACGGACCAATTCGCTGTGCCTGCCCGCCTGATGCGGCGAATGCAAGAGCGGTCTCCAAAGTCCGCTCGGCCGAGTCGGAGCGTCAGTGCGCGAGCGATGTTCCACCGAAGGGGCCGACAATGCGGACGAAAGGGTCGACGCTACGGATCGCTGACCGATATGCGAATGGACGGCCACGTCGATGAACCGCGACGAGTTGTCCGCGATGACCGATGCAGAGATCCTGGCCTACCAACGGGCTAAGCGCGGCAATCCGTATATGCCGCTCAGCAAGGCCAAGAAGATGCAGCGCGAGGAGTACAAGTGGCTGCACCTGACGGCGGCGTGGAAGCAGCGGAAGCGCGAAGGGGCACTTCCCGTCCCCGAGCCGTGCCGCTACCGCGACGGCATCTGCCTGACGCATTCGGATCGGCAGACGCGATGAGGGACGCGGTCCGCCGGCTGCGATGCACTGACCAGCTGATCCCCGGGTCGTGACAGTCGGAATCAGATGAGGCCGATGCCCCATGCGTTCCTTTGGTTTCGGGGCGGACGATTCGAGGCATGATTGATCTCACGGCGTCGCAGCGCGCCGACATCGAAGCGGTCGCTACCTGGCAGAAGGTGCTGACCGACGGTCACGCATCACTCGTCCGGGCGCGCAGGCTGTTCCGCTACCTGCCCTCCGCGCCGCGGTGCAAGGTGTGCAACAACCCGTTCGGTGGCCCGGCGGGTCGGCTGCTGAGCGTCGCCGGGTTCAGCCCGTCCCGGAAGAACCCGACCCTGTGCAGCCGTTGTTGTGACGCCCTGCCGCCCGGCGGAGCGCAGGTCGACGTCGCCGTTCTGTTCGCCGACGTCCGTGGCTCCACCGCACTCGGCGAGCACGCCTCGGCCGCCGATTTCGCCGCGTTGCTCAACCGGTTCTACGCGACCGCGACGCGGGTGCTGCTGCGCCACGATGCGGTCATCGACAAGCTCATCGGCGATGAGGTGATGGCATTCTTCGTCCGCGGTGTCAGCGGCCCGGACTACCGCCGTCGGGCGGTACTGGCCGGTCGCGAGTTGCTCGAGGCGGTCGGCTGCGGCAGCGCCGACGGGCCGTGGCTTTCGGTGGGGGTGGCGGTCAACGCGGGAGAGGCGTATGTGGGCAACGTCGGTGACGCGGTGGTCGACTTCACCGCGCTCGGCGATCCGGTCAACGTTGCCGCGCGCATGCAACAACACGCCGCCGGCGGCGAATTGATCGTCGCCTCCGGGG
>CAZTAA010000242.1:0-2623 GCA_964611465.1 uncultured Mycobacterium sp.
GCCGGGTCGAAGGCCTCCATGAACGCGCACGGGCCGTAGTCGATGGTCTCCCCGGAGATCGTCATGTTGTCGGTGTTCATCACCCCGTGCACGAAGCCGATCAGCATCCAGCGCGCCACCAGCGCCGCCTGCACTGCCACCACCGACTCCAGCAGCGCGACATAGGGGTTTTCGGCGTCGGCGGCCGCGGGATGATGCCGGTCGATGGCGTAGTCGGCGAGCCGGCGCAGCAGGTCGATGTCCCCGCGCGCGGCGACGTACTGGAAGGTGCCCACCCGGAGGTGGCTGGCGGCCACCCGGGTCAGCACCGCCCCGGGCTGCGGAGTGTCGCGGAACACCGGCCGGCCGGTCGCGACGACGGCCAGCGCCCGGGTCGTCGGCACCCCCATCGCGTGCATGGCCTCGCCGACGATGTACTCCCGCAGCATCGGGCCGACCGCCGCCAGGCCGTCGCCGCCGCGGGCGAACGGCGTCGCCCCGGAACCCTTCAGGTGCAGGTCCCGCAGCGAGCCGTCCGGGCCGGCCAGTTCACCCAGCAGCAGCGCCCGGCCGTCTCCCAGCCGCGGGACGAAGCCGCCGAACTGGTGCCCGGCGTACGCCTGCGCGACCGGGCTGGCCGCCTCCGGGACCAGGTTGCCGAGCAGGAATCGCAGCCCGTCGGGGCTACGCAGCCACTCGGGGCGCAGGCCGAGTTCGGTGGCCAGCGCGTCGTTGAGCACCAGCAGCAGGGGTTCGTCGGGGTTCTCGGCCTGCCAGGGCACCGCCAGCTCGGGAAACTCGCGGGCGAAGCGACTGCCCAGTTCGACGGTCACCGGGGTGCTCATGGTTTCCAGGCTACGGAGTCCGGGGGTGTTGGGGCCGTGCCGCGAGCGGCAGATCGGGCCTGGGTTCGAAAAGAACGGGACTTGTCGATAGCGTGTCCCTGAGAATTGCGATGTCGGGACCCGTTCGTGACTGCCCCTGACAACCCGCCCGGCGCCGTGCGGATCAGCATCGCGGATCGCGGCGCGCGAGCGCCGGATGAGGAACGCCAAGGAGATCTCGTGACCCTCAACACCGTCGCGTTCGAGCTGGTACCCCCGAACGTCGAGCGGGGCCGTGAGCAGGCCGTCGAAGAGGCCCACAAGGTCCTCGAGTGCGCCTCGGCGGTCGGGCTCGAAGGCGTCATCCGGCACGTGATGATGCCGGGGATGATCGAGGAGGACGGCGACCGGCCCGTCGAGATGAAGCCGAAGCTGGACGTGCTGGACTTCTGGTCGATCATCAAACCGGAACTGCCCGGCATCAACGGTCTGTGCACGCAGGTCACCGCGTTCCTCGACGAGGATGCGCTGCGCACGCGCCTGACCGCCCTGGGCGACTCCGGGATCGAGGGCATCGCGTTCGTCGGGGTGCCGCGCACCATGAACGACGGCGAGGGCTCGGGCGTGGCCCCCACCGACGCGCTGTCGATCTTCGACAACGTGGTGCCCAACCGGGGCGCGATCCTGATCCCGACCCGTGAGGGTGAACAGGGCCGGTTCAACTTCAAATGCGACCGGGGCGCCACCTACGGCATGACCCAGCTGCTGTACTCCGACGCGATCGTGGGATTCCTTACGGAGTTCGCCGCGACCACCGAACACCGGCCGGAGATCCTGCTGTCGTTCGGCTTCGTCCCGGGCGTGGAGACCAGGGTCGGCCTGATCAACTGGCTGATCCAGGACCCGGGCAACGCGGCGGTGGCCGCCGAGCAGGAGTTTGTGACCGCGCTGGCGGCCGCCGAGCCGGTCCGCCGCCGGCAGTTGACGCTCGACCTGTACAAGAGGGTCATCGACGGCGTCGCCGAGCTGGGCTTCCCGCTCAGCATCCACCTGGAGGCGGCCTACGGCACCAACAAGGCCGCGTTCGACACCTTCGCCGAACTGCTCGCCTACTGGTCCCCCAGGTAACTACGCCGAGACGTGCGAATGGGCGGAAGAGTGCGAGACGATCGCGCCGATTCGTCCGATTCGGCGGCAGACGTGCGCGCCCTGCGCGCCCGACTGGACGGGCTGACGATCCGGGACGCGGCCCGGCTGGGCCGGCGGCTCAAGGACCGCAGGGCCGACCCGGGCCGGCTGGCCCAGCAGTTCACGACGGCCGAGGCGCTCGTCGCCGCCCGCGCCGCGGCGGTGCCGGCGATCACCTACCCCGAGCTGCCGGTCAGTGCGCACCGCGACGAGTTGGCCGCGGCGATCGCCGCGCACCAGGTGGTCGTCGTCGCGGGCGAGACCGGCTCCGGTAAGACGACCCAGCTGCCCAAGATCTGCCTCGAAATGGGCCGCGGCATCCGCGGCACCATCGGGCACACACAGCCGCGCCGGCTCGCCGCGCGCACCGTGGCCCAGCGCATCGCCGACGAACTGCACACCCCGCTCGGCGGTGCCATCGGTTACACCGTCCGGTTCACCGATCAGGCGAGCGAACGCACCCTCGTCAAGCTGATGACCGACGGCATCCTGCTCGCCGAGATCCAGCGCGACCGCCGCCTGCTGCGCTACGACACGCTGATTCTCGACGAGGCCCACGAACGCAGCCTCAACATCGACTTCCTGCTCGGCTACCTGCGCGAGCTCCTGCCGCGGCGGCCCGACCTGAAGGT
>CAZTAA010000243.1:0-2593 GCA_964611465.1 uncultured Mycobacterium sp.
CCAACACCTACGCCAAACCACCCCACAACCACTTGACGCTCTATAGGAGCATCTAAGGCAGTGACTCGGCAGCACCTAGGGTGCATCGATAGCCCATCGGGAGCCACCGACGGACACACTGTGCACCAGTGAGCGACTGCACGGGGGCGGACAGTCGCTCGTAGCCGGGCAGAGCGGTGGGTGCCCCGGAAACCCCGATGCCCGCCGACGACATGGACAACACTTGACGACGTGACCGAACCCGGTGCGCCCCGCGTTGCCGTCTACCTCGACTTCGACAACATCGTCATCTCCCGCTACGACCAGGTCAACGGCCGCAACTCGTTCCAGCGCGACAAGGCCAAGGGCCTGGAGTCGGCGAAGCTGGCCCGGGCCCGGGTCGACGTCGGCGCGATCCTGGACTTCGCCTCGTCGTTCGGCACGGTGGTGCTGACCCGCGCCTATGCCGACTGGTCGGCCGAGGTCAACGCCGAGTACCAGGAACAGCTGGTCGGGCGGGCGGTGGACCTGGTGCAACTGTTCCCGGCCGCGGCCTACGGCAAGAACGCCGCCGACATCCGGCTGGCGGTCGACGCGGTCGAGGACATGTTCCGGCTGCCCGACCTCACCCACGTGGTGATCGTGGCCGGCGATTCCGACTACATCCCGCTCGCGCAGCGCTGCAAGCGGCTGGGCCGCTACGTGGTGGGCATCGGGGTGGCCGGCTCGTCGAGCAGGTCGCTGGCGGCGGCCTGCGACGATTTCGTCATCTATGACGCGCTGCCCGGGGTGCCGGTCTTCGAGCCGCCCGCAACGGACGAGAAGCCCAAGCGCCGCGCCGCCAAATCGAAGTCCCCGGAGCCCGAGCCCCCGGATCCGCAGGCGGCCGCCACCGCGCTGCTGAAGCGGGCGCTGCAGATCGGCCTGGAGAAGGACGACGCCGACTGGCTGCACAACTCGGCGGTCAAGGCGCAGATGAAGCGGATGGACCCGTCGTTCTCGGAGAAGTCGCTGGGATTCAAGTCGTTCAGCGACTTCCTGCGCTCCCGGGCCGACGTGGTCGAACTGGACGAGAGTTCGACGACCCGGATGGTCAAGCTGCGCTGAGCACGGCCGGCCGCCGGGATTCTCTAAATTGACGGTACCGCAACCTAATTCGGCGGGCCTTGCGTCTCGACCCACGAGGCGCGTAGACCAAAGGTATGAAGGTGGCAATCAGCGGCGCGGGCGTCGCGGGCACAGCACTGGCCTACTGGCTGCACCGCACCGGCCACACCCCGACGCTGATCGAGCAGGCTCCCGCGTTTCGCACCGGCGGCTACATGATCGACTTCTGGGGCGTCGGCTATCGGGTGGCCAAGAAGATGGGCATCGAAGACCAGCTTCTCGACGCGGGCTACGAGATTCAGCAGCTGCGCTCGGTGGACTCCGACGGCAAGGTCAAGGCCGAACTGCCGGTCGAGGCCATCCGGAACCTGATCGGCCACGACTTCACCAGCCTGCCGCGCGGTGACCTGGCCGCGACGGTGTACCGGACCGTGGCCGACAAGGTCGAGACCGTCTTCGGCGACACCATCACGGCCGTGGACGATCATGGCGATGGCGTGCGCCTCACGTTCGGGAACGCCGAGCCGCGGGAATTCGACCTGCTCGTCGGGGCCGACGGCCTGCACTCGAACGTCCGCCGACTGGCCTTCGGCACCGGGCCGGAGGTCGAGCGCTACCTCGGCTGCAAGGTGGCGGCCTGTGTGGTCGACGGCTACCGCCCACGCGACGAGCTGGTGTATCTGACCTACAACACGCTCGGCCGCCAGGCGGGCAGGGTCGCGCTGCGCGAAGACCGCACCCTGTTCCTGTTCATCTTCCGGGCGGAACGCACCGACGCGGGGGCCCAGCCGAAAGACGAGCTGCGCACGCAGTTCGGCGACGCCGGCTGGGAATGCCCGCAGATGCTCGACGCGCTCGACGACGCCGACGACCTGTACTTCGATGTGGTCAGCCAGATCAAGATGGATCACTGGTCGCGTGGCCGGGTGGGGCTCATCGGGGACGCCGCGGGCTGCATCTCACTGCTTGGCGGCGAGGGCACCGGCCTGGCGATGACCGAGGCCTACGTGCTGGCCGGCGAATTGGACCGCGCCGGGGGAGATCATCGAGAAGCGTTCGAAGCCTACGAGGCGCTTATGCATCCGTTCGTCGCTTCCAAGCAGGCCGGCGCCGCCCGCTTCGTCGGGTTCTTCGCCACCCGAACTAAATTCGGCCTGTGGCTGCGCAACATCGTGATGCGCGCGATGAACGTAGGGCCGGTTCTCAGGCTGGTCGCCGGGGATATCCGCGACGACCTTGAGCTACCGCAGTATGCGATCTAGCCGTCGGTCAACACCGCCAGGGCGCCCGAGAGCAATGCAGCACCGAACCCGCCAACTGGCTAGGTGCGCATTGCCATCCCGAATGCGATTGAGAACTTTCCACCCTGGGTACCCGCCTGCCTGTCGTTGCTCCCTGCCCCGAGGACGGACAGTGTCGAACCGATCAACTGTGCACGGCCCAACTCCCCCTGCCCAGTCGAAGTGGCTGTCGCAGTCCGCGTCGCAGACCCGCGGCTCGGACAAGG
>CAZTAA010000244.1:0-2564 GCA_964611465.1 uncultured Mycobacterium sp.
AATCGCCTCGATGTTCAACCCCGGTCGATACGGCGGCACCGACACCGACGAGTAGCCGCCGGTCGCGGATGAGCCTGCGGCCCTTGCTGATCGGTCACTCGTGGGCCCTCGATCACCGGCCTGCGTACGATCAGGAGGCTCGGACGGACTTCCGGGTGATCGGTCTGGCGGTCTGACGGGCGGGGGTGGCCATGGATTGGCAGCAGATCCAGCCTTTCCTGGTCGCGCTGGCCGTCGGGCTGCTCCTCGGCTTCGAGCGCGAACGCAGCCATCACCGCGAGCTTCCCGCCGGCTCCCGATCGTTCGCATTGCTGGCCCTCGTCGGGGCCGTCGCCGCCAGTTTCGGGACCTGGACCGTCGTGGTCGGGCTGGCCGGGGTGGTGGCGATGCTGGCGCTGGCCTACTTCCGCACCAGCGCGGACGATCCCGGCACCACCACCGAGATCGCCGCGGTGGTCGCCTACCTGCTCGGGGCCCTGGCCTACACCCGGCCGGGGTTGGCGGTCGCGCTCGCCGTCGTCGTCGCCGTCCTGCTGGTGTCCAAGGGCCGCATCCACAGATTCGCCCGCGAGATCGTCAGCGAGATCGAACTCGAGGACGCCATCAAGTTCTTCGTCGTGGCGTTCGTGATCCTGCCGTTGCTGCCCGACCAGGGGGTCGGGCCCTACGGTGTGCTCAACCCGGCGAAGATCTGGCTGCTGGTGGTGCTGCTCACCGGTATCGGCTGGGTCGGCTACATCGGCGTGCGCGCACTCGGCCCGCAGCGCGGGCTGCTGGTGACCGGCCTGGCGGGCGGTTTCGTGTCGGCCACCGCGACCACGGCGTCGATGGGCCGGGTCAGCCGGACGGTCGCCGGTGTGCGGGCGCCCCTCGCCGGCGCGTTGCTCGCCAGCCTGGCCACCTTCGTGCAACTGCTCGTGGTGATCGGACTCGTCGATGTCGAGGTGCTGCGCCGGCTGTGGTTGCCGGTCCTCGCCGGCCTGCTGGTACTTCTGGTGGTCGCGGCGCTGGTCTATCGGGGCGCATCGATAGTGCCGGACCAGGATCCCGCCGAGACCGATGAGCCGCACCCGATACCCGGTCGGCCCTTCGCACTGCGCCCCGCGCTGATCCTGGCCGCCGTGCTGACCGGCGCCCTGCTGGTCGGCCGGTGGGGCGCCGAGGTGCTCGGGCCGCGCGGCGCCGTGCTGGCCGCCTTCGCGGCGGGCCTGGCCGATGCCCACGCCGGCTCGGTCGCGGCGGCCAGCCTCGCCGCGAAGGGCGATATCACCGTCGACACCGCGCTCATCTCGGTCGCCGCCGCGCTCGGCTCCAACCTGATCGTCAAGACCGTGCTGGCCTTCACCGCGGGCGGCCGCCGCTTCGGGATCGGGTTCCTCGCGGCGATGGCGGTTCCGTCGCTGGTTTTCGGCGCCGCGCTCACCGCTGCCGTCGTCTACGGCTGAACCCGCAACCGCCCACGAAACCGCCGCTGCGTTGGGTAGTTTCACTGACCGTGCCCGCTCTGCAGAACCGCCAGATCCTGCTGCGCCGCCGCCCGACCGGACTGGTGCAACCCGAGGACACCGAGTTGGTGTCCACCCCGGCGCCGGCACCGGCCGAGGGGGAGGCGCTGCTGCGCACCACCTACGTCGGCCTCGACGCCGCGGCGCGCACCTGGCTCAACGACCAGCCCGGCTACCTGCCGCCGGTGCAGATCGGTGAGGTCATCCGGGCCGCGGGGATCGGCGAGGTCGTCGAGACCCGCTGCGATGCGTTCAAGGTCGGCGACGTGGTCACCACGCTGACCGGCTTCCAGGACTACAGCATCATCCGTGACGATGTCTTCGCCACCCCGGTCACCCCCGGCAGCGATCAGCTGGCGGTCATGAGCATGTACGGACCGACCGGCGCGACCGCCTATATGGGCATGACCGACATCGGCCGGCCGCAGGCGGGCGAGACCGTCGTCGTCTCCGCGGCGGCCGGGGCCACCGGCTCGGTGGCCGGGCAGATCGCCAAGATGGCCGGCGCGCGGGTCGTCGGCATCGCCGGTGGGCCGGAGAAATGCAAGGCCGTCGTCGAGGACTTCGGCTTCGACGCCTGCATCGACTACAAGAACGAAGACGTGCGGGCGGCGCTCAAGCGGCACTGCCCCAAGGGCGTCGACGTCTACTTCGACAATGTCGGCGGGCCGATCCTCGATGCCGTTCTCGGCCGGCTCGCGATGAAGGCGCGGGTGGTGCTGTGCGGGGTGATCTCCAGCTACCTCACCGGCGAGCATCCCGGCCCGGCCAACTACGTCAACCTGCTGTCCAAATCGGCCTCGATGCAGGGCTTCAACGCCCTGGACATGTGGGAGCGCTTCGAGGACGCCTACGCCGACCTGCGCCGCTGGGAGGCCGAGGGCCTGCTGGTGCACCGCGAGACCGTGCTGGATGGCCTGGAGAGCTGCGTCGAGGCGCTCAACGGTCTGTTCACCGGGGCCAACATCGGCAAGATGCTGGTGAAGGTCAATTGACTCTGCGTCGAGTCAGACGTCACGCACACCCGCACTCGCACAGCGTGTACCTGAGTTCTGAATC
>CAZTAA010000245.1:0-2475 GCA_964611465.1 uncultured Mycobacterium sp.
CGCCGGTCTTGACGAACAGCCCGAGGTTGCGCACCGTGGTGAACCCGGCGCGCAGGGTGCGCCGGGCGTTGCCGACCGCGCGCAGCACCCGGGTCGGGGGATCGTCTTGAACCTGGGACAGGCCGGGGTTTTCGCCCCGGCCGCCCATCAGCAGGTTGACCTCCATGTCCATCAGGCCCGGGAGCAGGATCGCGTCGCCCAGATCGATCAGCTCGCCCTCAGGTTCGCCGCCGACACCGACGATCCGTTCTCCTTCGACACGGACGATGCCGGGGCGAATGATCTCCCCGGCATCGACGTCAAGCAGTCCGGCTGCTTTCAGCGTGATCAACTCAGACCACCGGCTCCTTGACGATCTCGAGCCACGCCGCGCCGCTGTCCAGCACGCGCGGCTGCTTCCACACCTCCACCGGGAAGCTGACCATGACCACCGACTGCATCAGGTGCATGAGCCGCTTGGCGTCATCGGGCATGTCGTGCAACGGAAATCGCGCGTCGAGGTAGACCATCGCGTCTTCCAGCCGTGCCATCCCGGCATCGTAGAACTCCTGCATCTCGTCCATGCTGGAGGCCAGCCGCTTGGCGTAGCGTTCGGGCTCGGTGGCCAGGATCCAGTCGCTGAACCGCTCGAGGTCGGCGAATTCGGCTGGCAATAACCGGGTGTCGATATCAGACATGTGCTGCATCCTTCTTGTTATCCGAGGCGTGCCCGTTGGACGCGGCCTTTTCGGCCTTGTACTCGTCGACGTACTTGCGTGCGGTGTGGTGCAGATGCCGCAGCAGGATCTCCTGGTCGCAGAGCGGGAAGTCGGTCACCGCCCGGGTGCCGATCTGGGTCTGGGTGGCCTCCAGGGTGTTGGCGTCCTGCAGCGCGTACTCCTTGAACGTCACCGCCGCCAGCTCCTGGGAGAGCCGCTGCCGGGTGTTCTTCGGGGGCACGAAGTACAGGTTCGCCTCGAAGATGTGCGAGTTGACCTCGGTGGGCCAGTAGTTGTAGGTCAGATACCAGCCCGGCGCCCAGATCAGCAGGGTGAAGTTCGGGAAGAACTCGAAGGAGTCCTGACCCCAGAACGGCTGGCGCGACGGGTTGATCGCCGGCGGCAGCTCGTCGGCCGCGATGCCCTTGATGTCCGGACGGTCCCACGGACCGAACAGACCGCTGTGCAGAATCCGCTCGATCGGCTTGACCATCATCTCGTCCTTCGGCGGGCTCATGCCGCCCCAGGAGGAGATCATCGAGTGCGGGTCCTTGATGTCGTAGTGCAGCGCCTCGAAGCCGATCTTGGCCAGCTTGTCGGCCTCCTCCTTGACCGCCTGCTTCATGTGCAGCACCGGTGCGTGGTAGAACTCGGTGAACGCGTCGATGAACAGCTTCCAGTTCGCGTTGATCGGGGCGCGGTAGCTGTAGACCTCCGTCATCTCATGGAACGGATAGCCTTCCAGTCCCTTGGCGTAGTCGCCGAGGTAGTCCTGCAGGGGCGCGGCGTCGTCGTCGAAGTTGACGAAGATGAAGCCCTCCCAGACCTCGCAGCGCACCGGCTTGAGGCCGAAGTCCGCCTTGTCGACGTCGAAGAACTCGTCCTCCTGCTGGATGAACGTCAGCTCACCGTTGAGGGCGAAGCGCCAGGCGTGGTACTTGCAGGTGAACTGACGGCAGCTGCCGGAGACCTCCTCGCCGGGGAAGTCGTTCCACACCAGCTTGTTGCCGCGGTGCCGGCACATGTTGTAGAAGGCGCGCACGGTGCCCTCTTTGTCCTTCACGACGATGATCGAGGTGCCGGCGCCGACCGACGGCATTTCCCGGGTGAAGTAACTGCCGGTCTTGGGCAGCCGTTCCACCCGGCCGACGTGCAGCCACGTCTTACGGAAGATGGCCTGCTGCTCGAGCTTCCAGTGCTCCGGGTCGATCGAATCGGTGTAGTCCACCGGTGCCGTGCCGAGCTCGGGCCAGTTCTCGGTCCAGCTGCCCGCCGCGGGCTTCGGGAAATGTGCCATGAGTCTTTCCGTTCTGTCGTCGTGGTCCAGCTTGCGCCGAGGCCGTGGGCCGCCGGGACGGGTTTCGGGCGACGTCGGTGACGTCGACGCGGCTTGCCCCTCTCGATGGCGAGAATCATATTCTCATATCCGGATAACAGATTTCCAGAAACTCGCCGATTGGTCAATGCCGGAGCTCCGGACGACGCGGCTAAGCGAGTCGGCTAAGCGCGCTCGGCCTGCGAATACCCGCGCCCAACTGCGAAGAAACGGTCGCCGGATATTGATTCTCGTCTTACGAGAAGCTAGTTTCCTAGTTGGGAGAACTTAGCGAACGGCGACTTCCGGCCGCGTACCGTCGGCGTTACCGGTGCGGCACCGTCACCCGCCCCCGACGGAAGGGAACAGGCATGAACAAGGACGACATGATCCTGATCAGCGTCGATGACCACATCATCGAGCCGCCGGACATGTTCAAGAACCACCTCCCGGAGAAATACA
>CAZTAA010000246.1:0-2450 GCA_964611465.1 uncultured Mycobacterium sp.
CCGGCGATCCCCGCGGATCCTGCGACACCTACGAGGTGCTGTGCGACGCACGGGAGCGCGCGCTGCCGGGCTGGCTGGCCTTCAACTGAGCCGAGCCGCGCAAAAGAAACGCGAAAAAGACGCGAAAGAGATATGACGAACACCGAGCGGCGGCGTCCATCAGGCCAATGTGGCCGCGACGACGTGCGCCCCCGCCCGGTGTCCGCCCCCGACCTACAGGGCCACCGCTCCCCGACGATCTCGGCGGCCCTGGCGCTGATGGAGATGGTGCGACGGGAGGTCGGTGACGCCCCCGCCGCGTCGCTGACCTGCCCGTCGACCACGGACCAGAACAGCTCCGACAGGAAATGTACACGACTGTGACCAGATCTATTAACGGATCGGTAAAGTCTATTGACGGATCGGCAAGGCCGATTCCGCGCCGGTGGGCACCGCTCTGCGGTCCGCGGCGCGCGGGCCGGCCGGCACCGACAGCACGGCCGCCATCAACGTTTCCATTGCGGCCCCCACGGCGCCGCGGTCGCGCCGATCGGCCAGCGTGCCCACGTCGACGACCAGCGCGAACGCGGCCTGGACGACGAACCGCGCATCCCGTGGCGAGAGGTCGGGATACGCGGCGGTGAGCGCCTCCACCCAGGTGTCGACCGTGGCGCGTTGCATATTGCGCAGCAGCGCGCCGTCCGCCGGCGGCAGGTTGGGCCGTTCGGTGAAGTAGAGCGAGTCGATGCCGGGGAGGTCCAATGACCGGACCACGTAGCTGTGGACCAGCATCTTCAGCACCGTCGCCGGATCCGCGTGGGAGGCGAGGATGACGGCGGTGTCCGCCGACAGTCGATCGGCGGCGCGGCGGAACAGCGCCGTGAGGATGTCGGCCTTGCCCGGGAAATAGCGGTAGATGCCGGATGTCGGCATCCCGACCGCCCGGGCGATGTCGTCGACGGTGGTGTTGCGGTAGCCGTTCTGCAGGAATAGTCGCGTCGCCTCGTGCAGGATCGCCTCGAACCGGCCCGCGGCGGCCGCCCGCTCCGGCGTCGGCGATACCGGCGTAGCGTCCGGACCCGCGGGCAGGCGCGCCCATAGCAGCGCCCGCGCCATGTCGCCGAACAGCCTGTGCACCCGGCTGGACGACAGCGCCGCGTGATGGTCCACGAGCGATCCGATCGTCCCGAGCACGCTCACCGACAGCGTCCAGCGCTGCCGGGAGTCCAGCTCCGGACGCAGCACCCGAATGGGTTGCTGCAGACGAAGGTTGACCAACTTCACCTGGTCCATCAGGGCCGCCAGGTCGTCGTCGACCAGATACCGGCTGCCCCAGCGGTACACACCACCGCGCGCCCGGTTCGCCAGCGCCACGTCGATCAACGCCGAAACCAGCCGGTCGTAGACCTCCGGCGCATCATGCTCGGCGACCCGCAGTTCGTCGGCGAACGCGGTGGCGTCGACCAGTTGTTGACTCAGGGCCAGCACCGCGGTCCGGAACATGTCGTACTTGCTCGGCGAGTGCCGGTACAGCGCGGCAGCCGAAACGCCCACGCGGTTGGCGATATCGTCCATGCTCACCGCGTGATAGCCCTGTTCGCTGAAAGCCTCGGCGGCGATGCTCGCGATCTGCGCTTTGCGGTCCTTGGGGCGCCGCCGCGGCTCGGCCATGCCCAAACGATAGTGCAAAAAGTGCCGAAATTGTCACTAACTTAAATTCGTCTGGACGATACCGCCCTCGGCCGTATGCACTGGTCGTTAACATCGCCAAATGATTGACGGCTACCGATCGGCCAAGGTCCGTCCTGCGGCCCGAAGCCTCGGAACTGCTGTTAACTTGAAGCCTTGCGCCGCCGCACCGGGTTGTGACACGCTTCACAGCGTGCCATGTCCGCCCCTGCAAATCTTCAGAACGGAGCCAGTGACTTGATCCGCAGTCAAGCGCACCGGCCGCGAACGGGGCCGTGACGTGACCGACGTCGTCAACGATGCGGCCCCCGCGCAAGGCAACGGAGGTTCCAGCGGCCTTGCCGCGATCGAGAACTGGACCACCGGTTACGTCGACCGGCACCCCAAGGCCGCCATCGCCACGGTCGGCGAACAGTTCGTGCTCGGGGTGCGCACCCTGCAGTGGTTCTTCATCGACCTGTTCACCGGCCGCTTCCAATGGCAGGAGTTCGTCCGGCAGGGCGCGTTCATGGCCGGCACCGCGGTGTTGCCGACGATCCTGGTGGCGCTGCCCCTCGGCGTGACGCTCTCGATCCAGTTCTCGATCCTGGCCGGGCAGGTGGGTGCGACGTCGCTGTCCGGCGCCGCCAGCGGGCTGGCCGTCGTCCGGCAGGCCGCGTCGCTGGTCGCCGCCATGCTGATGGCCGCCGCGGTCGGATCGGCCATCACCGCGGACCTCGGCTCCCGCACCATGCGCGAGGAGACGGCGGCCATGGAGGTCATGGGCGTCTCGGTGGTCCGCC
>CAZTAA010000247.1:0-2448 GCA_964611465.1 uncultured Mycobacterium sp.
ACGCCGACCGGCACGCCGAGGTCATCGAGTCGCTGATCTCCGGTGCGGCCATCGCCTCCTGGGCGGTCTACGAGCCCGGAGCGCGGTGGGATCCGTTGCAGCCCAAGGTGACCGCGACGGCAACGGCCAATGGCTTCCGGATCGACGGGATCAAGGATCGCGTCGAGGCGGGCGCGGACAGCGACCTGCTGCTGGTGGTGGCCGACGCCGGCGGCGGCCCGCGGCAGTTCCTGGTGCGCACCGACGCGCCGGGGGTGCGGGTCGAGACCCAACGCTGCATCGACCTGGTGAAGACCTACGCCAGGGTCGGCTTCGACGGGGTCGAGGTCGACGGATCCGCCGTGGTGGGCTCGGCCGAACAGACCCCGGCGCTCGTCGCCCGGCAGAGCCAGGTCGCGCTGGTGCTGCAGTGCGCCGAGACCGTCGGCATCCTGTCCACCGTCTTCGACCTCACCGTGCAGTGGGGCTTCGACCGGCACTCCTTCGGCCGTCCACTGGTCTCCTATCAGGCCCTCAAGCACATCTACGCCGACCTGAAGATCCGGCTGGAGTCCTGCCGGGCGACCACCAAGGCAGCAGTGGCGGAGGTCGCCGATCGCACCGCCGAGGCCGATCGCGCCGTCAGCGTCGCGAAATCCTATGTGGCCGAGTACGCCCCGGGCATGGTGCAGCAGTGCATCCAGCTGCACGGCGGAATCGGGGTGACCTGGGAACACGACCTGCACCTGTACCTGCGCCGGGCCACCCTGTACCGCTCGATGTTCGGTACGCCGGAAGAACACAACCTGCGGGTTTACCGGATGAGCAAGGAGTCGGAGTCCGCCTGATGACCGAAACCACCACCAGGGCAACGCAGACCGAGTCGGTCGACGAGTTCGCCGCCAGGGCGCGCAAGTGGCTTGCCGAGAACATGCCGTCCATCGACCCGGACGACCCGCCCGACGCCGACCGCGGCGAGGAAGCCCCTTGGCTACGCGCTCGGGAACTGCAGCGCAAGCTCTGGGACGGCGGGTTCGCCGGCATCTGCTTCCCGCGCGAGTACGGCGGCCTGGGACTGCCACTCGCCTACCAACGCGCCTTCGACATCGAGTCGCGCTGCTATGAGATGCCGATCATCCTCAACACCCCCACGTTCACCATCTGTGCGGCAACGATTCTCGACATGGGCAGCGAGGAACAGAAGCGCACGCACATCACCGGGGTGCTGCGCGGCGACGAGGTTCTGGTGCAGCTACTCTCCGAGCCCAACGGCGGTTCCGATCTCGCCGGGGTCATCACCCGCGCCGACCGCCGCGGCGACAAGTGGATCATCAACGGGGCGAAGACCTGGAGCACAAGCGCTTTCGCGGCCGACTACGGAACCATGCTGGCCCGCACCAACTGGGACGTGCCCAAGCACGAGGGACTGACCATGTTCCTGGTGCCGATGAACGCACCCGGGATCACGTTGCGCCGCATCAAGCAGGTCAACGGGTCCATCGAGTTCTGCGAGGAATTCTTCGACGGGCTCGAACTCGGTGACGACGCCGTGATGGGTCAGGTCGACGACGGCTGGGCGGTGGCGTCCCGGCAGCTCTACCACGAGCGGCGCGCGGTGGGCGGCGGCTCGGAGTTCGCCAGCGGTATCGGCGCGGAGGGCAAGACGGACAAGCCGACCGACTACGCCGCCCTGCTGGAGCGGGTCGGCCAGCCCGACAACGAGCGGCTGCAGGAGCTGGCCGGCCGCGCCCTGGTGCACCGCGCCGTCCAGCAGCAGCTGATCGACCACGTCTACCATGGGGTCAACGACGGCTCGCTGCCCCCGGCCGCCGGGTCGATCATCCGGATCTCACACGCCGAGAACATCAACCTCGAACTCGACACCACGCTGGCGATCACCGGGACCGCGGGCGTCGTCGACGAAGGTGACGGGTTGTTCGCCCAGGGCGAGCGCTACCTTTCCCGGCAGACCGCCTCGCTGGGCGGCGGCACCACCGAGGTGGGTCGCAACGTCATCGGCGAGCGGGTGCTGGGCTTCCCCCGGGAGTACGCCGCCGACAAGGGCGTGCCGTTCAACCAGGTCAAGCGTGGCCGCAGCTAGAGACCGCCGCCACTGTTCTTGCTGTGCGGAGCTTTTCGGCGGCGATTTCACCGCATAGTCCCCACGGTCGCGGCTAGAACAGGCTCAGCTGCCGTTGCGGGGCCGGCGCGCCGGGCGTAGGCGCCGGCGGGGTGAAGGGGCGGTGCTCTCCGCTGAGGCCGTGCCGGGCGACCAGTGGCGCGGCGCGCCCGCGCAGCATCGCGCGGTATTCGGCGGGCAGGTAGGCGCTTCGGCCGTACAGCCGGCGGTAGGTGGGCACGAGTTCCGGGTGCGAACGGGCCAGCCAGGACATGAACCAGCCCCGGGTCGAACCGCGCAGGTGCAGTCCGAACACCGTCACGCCGGTGGCGCCGGCCGCGGCGATCTGG
>CAZTAA010000248.1:0-2447 GCA_964611465.1 uncultured Mycobacterium sp.
CCCTTGAAGATCGTCGGAACGTCGTTGCCCTCGTACTTCAGCGCCTTCTGCATGCGCCTCGTGTAGATCGGGCTGGCGCCCGACCACTCTTCGATGGCGATCTGCAGCATCTCGGGGCGGCCGAAACTGCTTATGCACCAAGCCATTCCGGACCGGTCGATCAGCTGTCCGATGAGCAGCAGCTCGGGTACCAGAGTGGCCAGTCGAGAACGGGACAACGACGCGAAGCGACTGGGGGCGGAAGTCACACTTCCAACATAAAGTCGGCAATGTTATAAAGTCAACAATGACAAATGTCGTCCCCACCAGGCAGACGAGCGCTCCGCGCCGGCGCGGCGACGAGACGCGCGCCAAGATCATCGACGAGACCGTGCGCTGCATCGTCGAGGAGGGCTTCCCGGCCGCCACCGCCAAGCACGTCGCCGAGCGCGCCGGCGTGACCTGGGGTGTCATCCAGTACCACTTCGGCGACCGCAACGGGCTGTTGATGGCCGTCGTGGACGACGGGGTGAGCCGACTGGTCGAGACACTGTCCGGCGCGGAGGTCGGCGGACTGCCGCTGGCCGAGCGGGTCTCGACCGTCGTCGACATCGCGTGGGACTGCTACAGCAGCCCGACCTCGCGGGCCGCTCTGGAGATCCTGCAGGGCATGCGCAACGATCTGGGCCCCCGGCGGCACCTGCTCGAGATGAACGACGCGATCGGCAGGCTTGGCCGGCTCATCTCCGAAGACCCCGCCGATCGCGATGTCGCCGAGGTCATTTGGGCGGCACTTCGTGGGATGGTGATGGGCCAGATGATCATGAACGAGCCGATCGACTGGCAGCGCGAACGTCGCACCCTCGTCGAGATGGCGATCGGGCGGCTGTGCTCCAATGTTGACCATGGATGATCTCGAGGCGATCAAACGAGTTAAGTACCGGTATCTGCGCGCCTTGGATACCAAGCACTGGAACGATTTCGCCGACACCCTGACCGAGGACGTCGTCGGCGACTACGGCTCATCGCTGGGCCAGGAGCACCGCTTCACCGACCGCAATTCACTGGTCGAGTACATGCGAACCGCGATGCCGGAGAACGTGATCACCGAACATCGCGTCACCCACCCTGAGATCACCATCGACGGTGACGAAGCGTCGGGCATCTGGTATCTGCAGGACCGGGTGATTGTCGCCGAGTTCGATTTCATGCTCATCGGCGCGGCCTTCTACCACGATGAATATGTCAAGACACCCGACGGCTGGAAGATCCGCAAGACGGGCTACAAGCGGACCTACGACGCGACGATGTCGCTGAAGAACCTGAACTTCAAGCTGATGGTGGGCGACGCCTACGCGTGACGTAACAACGTCACGGAAGCGGGTTTGGCATTATCACGACCGGATTTTCGCTCAGAGGCTCGATGACGACGCCGACGTCCTTCATCAACTCGATCGAGCGGTTGGTGTCGAGCACGGTCTGCACCCCGCCTTCGAGCACCATGTACGCCGCACGGTTCATCCGCGCGTAGAACTCCTTCATCGATTCCACGCTTCGGAAAACCGGCATGTACTGAACACCATCGCGCCCGAGCAGAAACAGCCGCTGCTCGCCATCGTTAGTGTCGCCAAACGGCGTGGAGTAGTAGACCTTGACATCAGCATCATCGGACGGTGATTCACGCTGCTTCTTCTTGAACAGGCCCAAGAAATCTCCTTTCGTGGCGGCGGATGCCGGTAATCCTCCGCATTTGAAACTCGATCAATCGACCGACGTCGACGCGCGCGGACACCGGCCTGCCAGACACCCACCTACCCTAGGGAAACGACGGTGGGCGTCAATTCACCCGCACGCACCCGCGGTTCGGCTCGCTGCCGATGTCCTATTTCGCAATGGCGATGAGGGCGCCGGGCTGCAGCCACTGAATGATCTTGACCAGCTTGGCATCGTCGATCGCCACGCAGCCGGCCGTCGCGCCGCCGTCGGTGCTGTGTAGGAAGAAGGCGCTGCCCTTGCCGGGGGCGCGTTGCTTGTTGACGCCCATGACGACTGCGTGCGCGTACTGCGGGATGTCGAGATTCTCACTGCCCGTTGATGATCCGGTGCCGAACGGGCACTGCGAGCGCTCGCACACCTGCATCGTGTTGTAGGTCGGGCTGTCGACGTCGCCGTCCCACCAGTGGTTCGGCGTGACCTGGACGTACTGCAGTCCACCCCCGGGATTGGGCTGCGTGCCGAAGGCGAAGTCCAGCGAGAAGATGCCCATCGGCGTCTGCATCGAGCCCTCGTAGATGTCGGATGACATTCCCTTGGCGCCGATCTTCGCCGGAATCCCAACGCCGATGGGCTCCCACCCTGCGGCGCTGCGCTGCCAGACGTCCAGCTTCGCGTCAGAGCCACCGGTGCCGACGACGGAGATCACCTGCGTCGCATTGCCGACCTGATTGGCGAACCACGGAGCCGGTGCG
>CAZTAA010000249.1:0-2425 GCA_964611465.1 uncultured Mycobacterium sp.
CTTCGCCCGCCGGGCGAACCTGACCCGCGCGGTCCGGTTGCTCGCCGAGTTCCGGTTCGAGCAGTCCGACCCGGCCCGGTTCTACGGCGCACTGGCGCGCGACACCGCCGACATGGTCGCCGACCTGTGGCTCGGCGCCACCGGCGCCGGCCTGGCCGGCCGCACCGTGCTCGACGTCGGCGGCGGCCCCGGCTACTTCGCCGACGCGTTCGCCGCCCGCAGTGCGCACTACATCGGGGTGGAACCCGATCCGGCCGAGATGCACGCGGCCCCCGGGACGGAACGCCGCAGCGGGACGTTCGTGCGGGCGTCGGGCATGGCGCTGCCGTTCGCCGACGCCAGCGTGGACGTCTGCCTGTCGTCCAACGTCGCCGAGCACGTGCCGCGGCCCTGGCAGCTCGGCAACGAGATGCTGCGCGTGACGCGGCCCGGCGGGCTCGCGGTGCTGTCCTTCACCGTGTGGCTGGGCCCGTTCGGCGGGCATGAGACGGGGCTGGCGCACTACCTCGGCGGCGCCCGGGCGGCGGCCCGGTACACCCGCAGGCACGGCCATCCGCCGAAGAACAACTACGGATCGTCGTTGTTCGCGGTATCGGCCGCCGACGGGCTGGCGTGGGCCCAGAGCACCGGCGCGCTCGTCGCCACATTTCCCCGCTACCACCCGCGATGGGCCTGGCAGCTGGTCTCGATGCCGGTGCTGCGGGAGTTTCTGGTGAGCAATCTGGTGCTCGTTCTTTCGCCCTGACTGGAACCTGTTCTCGTTCTGGTTGCGACTGGGTAGGGTGTGCGCTATGACACAGACCGCTGAACCCACCACCGCGAAAACCGAATACGACAAGCTGTTCATCGGCGGCCGGTGGACCCAGCCGTCGACCTCGGATGTCATCGAGGTGTTCTCCCCCGCCACCGGCGCCAAGGTCGGCCAGGTCCCGCTGGCCGCCAAGGCCGACGTCGACGCCGCCTGCGCCGCCGCGCGCAAGGCCTTCGACGAGGGCCCGTGGCCGCGGATGACCCCCAAGGAACGCGAGGCCGTGCTGGCCAAGGCCACCGCGCTGATCGAGGCCGACGCCGACTCGTTCAAGAAGCTGCTGGCGCTCGAGACCGGCCAGCCGCAGACCATCGTCGACATGATGCAGTACGGCGCCGCCATGTCGACGCTGAACTTCTACGCCACGGCCGCCGACAAGTTCGCCTGGAAGGACATCCGCGACGGCATCTACGGCCAGACGCTGGTGCTCAAGGAGCCGATCGGCG
Organism: uncultured Mycobacterium sp.; assembly: GCA_964611465.1. Classification (GTDB taxonomy): domain Bacteria; phylum Actinomycetota; class Actinomycetes; order Mycobacteriales; family Mycobacteriaceae; genus Mycobacterium. Next base: position 1,255 of record CAZTAA010000249.1, read on the forward strand.
TCGTCGGCGCCGTCGTCGCCTGGAACGTGCCGTTCTTCCTGGCGGCCAACAAGCTGGGCCCGGCGCTGCTGGCCGGCTGCACCATCGTGCTCAAGCCCGCCGCCGAGACCCCGCTGACCACCAACCTGATGGCCGAGAAGTTCGCCGAGGCCGGCCTGCCGGAGGGCGTGCTGTCGGTGGTGCCCGGCGGCCCGGAGACCGGTCGCGCCCTGACCGACAACCCCGAGCTGGACAAGTTCACCTTCACCGGCTCGTCCGCGGTCGGCAAGGAGATCGGCAAGATCGCCGCCGAGAAGCTCAAGCCGTGCACGCTGGAACTGGGCGGCAAGTCCGCGGCGATCATCCTCGAGGACGCCGACGTGGACTCCACCCTGCCCATGCTGCTGTTCTCCGGACTGATGAACACCGGACAGGCCTGTGTCGGGCAGACCCGCATCCTGGCGCCGCGGTCGCGCTACGACGAGATCGTGGAGAAGATCGGAAACGCCGTGGCCGCCATGCCCGTCGGGATGCCCGACGATCCGGCGGCCGCGGTCGGCCCGCTGATCTCCGAGAAGCAGCGCGACCGTGTCGAGGGCTACATCAAGAAGGGCGTCGAGGAGGGTGCGCGCATCGTCACCGGCGGCGGCCGGCCCGAGGGCCTGGACTCCGGCTGGTTCGTGCAGCCCACGGTGTTCGCCGACGTCGACAACTCGATGACGATCGCGCAGGAGGAGATCTTCGGACCCGTCCTGGTGGTGATTCCCTACGAGGACGAGGCCGACGCGGTCCGCATCGCCAACGACTCCGTCTACGGGCTGGCCGGCTCGGTGTACACGACCGACAACGCCAAGGCGCTGGAGATCGCATCGAAGATCCGCACCGGGACGTACGGCGTCAACATGTACGCGTTCGACCCGGGCGCGCCGTTCGGCGGCTACAAGAACTCCGGCGTCGGCCGCGAGTGCGGGCCGGAGGGCATCGCCGGATACACCGAGTCCAAGAGCGTGCTGCTGCCGTTCGGCTACACCCCGGAGATCTGACGACTTCGAGAGGAGCGCGTCACACTCCCTATACCGCTATCTATTTAGCGGTATAGACTCCTGCCATCGCGTTACAAGTGTCTCGTCATACGTAAATCGAACCCTGGGAGAACAACATGGCCACCACGAGCAAGGCCGCGATCGTCGCC
>CAZTAA010000250.1:0-2420 GCA_964611465.1 uncultured Mycobacterium sp.
GCGGTGCGATACTGCTGGGATGCCGACCGTCACCGCATCAGACAGCGTCCAGGACGCCGTGCTGGCCCGTCGCGGTGATCTGGTGGCGCTCTCGCATTCCATCCACGCCGAACCGGAGCTGGCATTCCAGGAGTTCCGCAGCGCCGCCAAGACCCGCGCGCTGGTCGCCGAGCGGGGCTTCGAGATCCTCGACGGGCCCGGCGGATTGCCGACTGCGTTCCGGGCGTCGTACGGCAGCGGCCCGCTGCGGGTCGGCGTGTGCGCGGAATACGACGCGCTGCCCGAGATCGGGCATGCCTGCGGGCACAACATCATCGCGTCCGCGGCGGTGGGTGCGGCGCTGGCGCTGGCCGAGGTCGCCGACGAACTCGGCCTGACCGTCGTGCTGCTGGGCACCCCGGCCGAGGAGTCCGGTGGCGGGAAGGTGTTGCTGCTGAGGGCCGGAGCGTTCGACGACCTGGCCGCCACCGTGATGATGCATCCCGGCCCGCTCGACATCGCCGCGGCCCGGTCGCTGGCGCTCTCGGAGGTCGCGGTGCGCTATCACGGCCGCGAGGCGCACGCCGCGGTCGCGCCGTACCTGGGTGTCAATGCCGGCGACGCGGTGACCGTCGCGCAGGTGGCGCTCGGGCTGCTGCGCCAACAGCTGGCGCCGGGCCAGATGATGCACGGCATCGTCACCGACGGCGGCGCCGCGCCGAACGTCATCCCGGCCCGGGCCGCGATGCGGTACACCATGCGGGCGGCCGACGCGGCCGCGCTGCGCGAGCTCGAGGACCGGGTGGGGGACTGTTTCCTGGCCGGCGCGCTGGCCACCGGCTGCGACTACGAGGTCAGCGAGACCGAACCCAGCTACGAGGCGCTCGCGCCGGACGCCTGGCTGGCCGATGCGTTCCGGGCCGAGATGCAGCGGCTGGGCCGCACCCCGCTGCCGCCCGACGTCGAGGTGACGCTGCCGCTGGGCAGCACCGACATGGGCAACGTCACCCAGGTGATGCCCGGTATCCACCCGATCGTGAGTGTCGGCGTCGAGGGCGTCTCGGTGCACCAGCCGGACTTCGCGGCCGCAGCGGTCAGCGCCGGGGGCGACGCCGCGGTGATCGACGGCGCGGTGCTGCTGGCCCGCACGGTGGTCGCGCTGGCGCAGGCGCCGCAGCAGCGATCCCGGGTTCTCGAGCTGGCCGAGCGGCGGGCCGCCTCGTGACCACTCCCTTCGACATGCCCGACGTGTCCGACACCGTCGAGTCCTGGCTGGCGTCCAACTACGACGAGCTGGTGGCCTGGCGCCGGCACATCCACCGGCATCCGGAGCTGGGTCGCCAGGAGTACGCCACCACGACGTTCGTCGCCGAGAAGCTGACCGACGCCGGGCTGAAACCCGAAATCATGCCCGGCGGAACGGGATTGGTGTGCGACATCGGTCCGGAGCATCATGAGCGGATCGCGCTGCGCGCCGATATGGACGCGCTGCCGATGACGGAGCGCACCGGTGCGCCGTACAGCTCGACGGTGCCCGGGGCGGCGCATTCATGCGGTCATGACGCGCACACCGCGATCCTGCTGGGCACCGCGCTGGCGCTGACGTCGATGCCGGAGCTGCCGGTGGCGGTCCGGTTCATCTTCCAGGCCGCCGAGGAGTTGATGCCCGGTGGTGCGATCGACGCGATCGCCGCCGGGGCGCTGACCGGGGTGTCGCGGATCTTCGCGCTGCACTGCGATCCGCGCCTTGATGTCGGGCGGGTGGCCATCACGCCCGGCCCCATCACGTCGGCGGCCGACTGGGTGGAGATCACGCTGCATTCGCCGGGCGGGCACACCTCGCGCCCGCATCTGACCACGGACCTGGTGTACGGGCTGGGCACGCTGATCATGGGACTGCCCGGCGTGCTGTCCCGGCGGGTCGACCCGCGCACCTCCACGGTGATGGTGTGGGGGGCGGTCAACGCCGGGGTGGCTGCCAATGCGATCCCGCAGAGCGGCACGCTGTCGGGCACCATCCGGACGGCGGACCGGGAAACCTGGCTGAGTCTGGAAACCATTGTCCGCGAGACGGTTTCGGGTTTGCTGGCGCCGCTGGGCATCGACCATTCGCTGCAGTACCGCCGCGGCGTTCCCCCAGTGGTCAACGAGGAGGTGTCGACCCGCATCTTCACCCACGCGATCGAGGCCGTCAGCCCCGATGCGCTGGCCGAGACCCGGCAGTCCGGTGGCGGCGAGGACTTCTCCTGGTATCTGGAAGAGGTGCCCGGCGCGATGGCCCGGTTGGGGGTGTGGAGCGGGCGCGGCCCGCAGTTGGACCTGCATCAGCCGAACTTCGACCTCGACGAGCGCGCGCTCGGGGTCGGGGTGCGGGTGCTCGCCAATGTCGTGGAGCGCGCCGGAGCCTTCTAACGATCTGTCCGGGGCCCTCTAACGATCTG
>CAZTAA010000251.1:0-2326 GCA_964611465.1 uncultured Mycobacterium sp.
ACCATCAAGGAAGGCGTGCCCCTCCTGTGATTTCGGTGCACTGGCCGTCGCTGAGCGACGGGAAACGCACCGAAATCACTCAGAGGGAGGCCACGAACATCTCGTGCACCCGGCGGTCACCGGTCACCTCGGGGTGGAACGCCGTGGCCAGCGCGGCGCCCTGCCGCACGGCCACCGGATGACCCGCCGCCGACGCCAGAACCTTCACACCCGGGCCCACCCGCTCCACCCACGGGGCCCGGATGAACACCGCGTGCACCGGGGAATCCAGCCCGGCGAACTCGACGTCCTCCTCGAATGAATCGACCTGACGTCCGAAAGCGTTGCGCCGCACCGTCATATCGATCGCACCCAGCGCCTCGGCGCGACGGCCCGGCGCCCCGGCGTCCAGGATCTCCGACGCCAGCAGGATCATCCCGGCGCACGAGCCGTACACCGGCAGCCCGTCGGCCAGCGCGGATCGCAACGGTTCCAGCAGTTCGAAGACCCGCAACAGGTGGCTGATCGCGGTCGACTCGCCACCCGGAATCACCAGTCCGTCAATGGATTTAAGTTCGGTGTCGCGGCGCACCGGCACCGGGTCCGTGCCGGCCGCCCGCAACGCCGCCAGATGCTCCCGGGTGTCCCCCTGCAGTGCCAGCACACCGACGCGTTTCACGGGCGGTAGTCCCGCTGATAGCGGGTCAGCCCCTCCTGCATGACGGCCGCGACCAATTCGCCGTCCCGGTTGAACAGCTTGCCCTGGGTCAGCGCGCGGCCACCGCACGCCGACGGCGAGGACTGGTCGTAGAGCAACCACTCGTCGGCGCGGAACGGACGCATGAACCACATCGCATGGTCCAGCGAGGCCACCATCAGGTGTTTGCGTTCCTCGACGTGGTTGACCTGGGCCGAACCCAGCAGGGTCAGATCACTGAGATACGCCAGCGCGCAGATGTGCAGCACCGGGTCGTCGGGCAGCGGGTCCCGGTGGCGGAACCACACCTGCTGCTGGGACGCCTTGCCGGGAGTCAACTCCAGCCGGTCGCGCGGCACGATCCGCACGTCCCACTCGGCGAACTGCGCGAAACCGGCGTCGTCGAAGACGCCGCCCTTGGTGATGAAGCCGGGCAGGTCGTCGGGCGCGGGCGCCGGCGGCATCTCGTCCTGGTGCTCGATGCCGCTCTGGTCGGACTGGAACGACGCGGACATCGAGAAGATCGTCTTGCCATGCTGGATGGCGCTGACCCGCCGCGTGCAGAACGAGCCGCCGTCACGGATCCGCTCCACCAGGTAAACGGCCGGCGCGCGGGCATCGCCGGGCCGCAGGAAGTACCCGTGCAGGGAGTGCACCTGGAATTCCGGTTCGACGGTGCGCACCGCCGACACCAGCGACTGACCGGCCACGTGACCGCCGAAAGTCCGTTGCAGGAAACCGGATTCGGGGCTGAACACCGCCCCGCGGTAGATGTTGACCTCGAGTTGCTCGAGATCCAGGATCTCCTCGATCGCCACTCCGGTTACCAGCCGCGCGATGCGAGTCGGTGCGGCTGCGCGATCTCCTCCACGTTGATTCCGACCATCGCCTCGCCCAGCCCGCGCGACACCTTGGCCAGCACATCGGGGTCGTCGTAGAACGTCGTGGCCTTGACGATGGCCGCCGCCCGGGCAGCCGGGTCACCGGACTTGAAGATGCCCGAGCCGACGAACACGCCCTCGGCGCCGAGTTGCATCATCATCGCGGCGTCGGCCGGAGTGGCGATGCCGCCCGCCGTGAACAGCGTCACCGGCAGCTTGCCGGCGCGGGCCACCTCGACGACGAGGTCGTAGGGCGCCTGCAGCTCCTTGGCGGCGACGTACAGCTCGTCCTCCGACAGCGACGTGAGCCGGCGGATCTCGCCGCCGATCTGGCGCATGTGCGTCGTCGCGTTGGACACGTCGCCGGTGCCGGCTTCACCCTTGGACCGGATCATCGCCGCGCCCTCGGTGATGCGGCGCAGCGCCTCCCCGAGGTTGGTGGCCCCGCAGACGAACGGCACGGTGAAACGCCACTTGTCGATGTGGTTGGTGTAGTCGGCCGGGGTGAGCACCTCGGACTCGTCGACGTAGTCGACGCCGAGGCTCTGCAGGATCTGCGCCTCGACGAAATGGCCGATCCGGGCCTTGGCCATCACCGGAATGGTGACCGCTTCGATGATGCCCTCGATCATGTCGGGGTCGCTCATCCGCGACACCCCGCCCTGGGCGCGGATGTCGGCGGGCACGCGTTCCAGCGCCATGACGGCGACGGCCCCGGCGGCCTCGGCGATACGGGCCTGTTCCGGGGTGACGACGTCCATGATGACGC
>CAZTAA010000252.1:0-2324 GCA_964611465.1 uncultured Mycobacterium sp.
GCCACCGGGTGATCGAGTTCGTCCGCCGCTACCACCGGTTGCAGATCGACGTCGAAGCCGGGGCCCTGGATGAGCCGGTGCTGTTCGTGGCCAACCACGGCTTCGGCGGCGTCGTCGACCTCAACGTGATGGCGGTCGGCGCGGTCGTCGAGGACCTCAAACTGACCCGGCCGGTCACCTTCCTGACCCACCAGCTGGCCTGGACGCTGGGGGTGGGCCCGATCGTCGAGCACCTCGGCGCGCGGCCGGCGAGCCGGGAGAGTGCGCACGAGGCGTTCGCCGAGGGCCACCACGTCGTCGTCTTCCCCGGCGGGGATGTCGACGCGGCCAAGAAGTTCACCGACCGCAATCACATCGTGTTCGGCGGGCGCAGCGGCTTCGCACAGTTGGCGATGGACGAGGGCGTGTCCGTGGTGCCCATCGTGACAGCCGGGGCGGGCGAGTCGCTGCTGGTGCTCTCCGACGGTCAGCGGCTGGCCCGCGCCCTGCGTCTGGACGAACTGTTGCGGGTGAAGGCGCTGCCGACGAGCCTGTCGCTACCGTGGGGCCTCAACACCGGCGCGGTGGGCATGCTGCCCTACCTTCCGCTGCCCTCCAAACTGCACACCCGCGTGCTGGCCGCCACCACCGCGCGGCCCGATGAGGACGCCAAGGCGTACGCCGAGCGCATCCACACCCTCATGCAGGACGCGCTCACCGAGATGACCGAACACCGCACGCCGCTGCTCGGCTGACGGGGACCGGCGCGCTAGCCGGCCAGCCAGCTCAGTGCGGCCGCCACCAAGGCGGTGGTGCCGGTGTCGAGGGTCGGCTGGATGACCGGAGCGAAATGCGGCGAGTGGTTGCTGGGGATGTCGCTCGAAAGACGGTCGGCCGCTGCGGCTTTGGCGAAGACCTCGGGGTCGGTACCGCCGAACAACCAGTAGCTGTACGGCGCCGACACACCGCGGGCGATATCGCTGAAGTCTTCGCTGCCCAGCACCCGCGGCGGAACGACGACGCGATCGCCGAAGACACCGGTGAAGGTGTCGATGAGCTTGGCGGTGACGCCCGGATCGTTGTCGGTCAGCGGGGCGTGTTCGTAGAACTCGAATTCCGGATCACGCGGACTGCCGGAGGCGGCGCACTCGGCGGTGACGATGCGCTGGATCGCCGCCAGGATCGCCGAGCGGACCCCCTCGCTGTAGGTGCGGATGTTGAGCTCCAGCACCGCGTGGTCGGCGATGATGTTGGCCTTGGTGCCCGCGTGCAGGCTGCCGACCGTGAGCACGGCGGGCTCGCCCGGCTCGACCTCCCGCGCGACGATTGTCTGCAGGCGCAGCACGATCGACGCGGCGAGCACCACGGGGTCGACGGTGGTCTCCGGCCGGGAGGCATGGCCGCCCCGCCCGTACACCGTCACCCTGATGCAGTCCGCCGCGGCGAACGCGGGACCGGCCTGAGCTCCCACGTAGCCGGCCGGCAACGGCGCAACATGTTGGCCGAGAACGACATCCACCGGCGGCAGCAGCTGCGCGAGACCATCGTCGACCATGCCTCGGGCACCGTCCACCGTCTCCTCGGCCGGCTGGAAGAGCGCGACAAGCGTTCCGTTCCAGTAGTTTTGGCCCTGGGCGAGGAGGTCCGCGGCACCCAATAGGCACGCCGTGTGCATGTCATGCCCGCAGGCATGGGCCACCGGGACCTGGCCGTCACCGGCCGGGGAGGGGGCCATCACCGTGCTGGCGTAGGGCAGTCCGGTGTCCTCCTGCACCGGCAGGGCGTCCATGTCGGCCCGCAGCAGCACCGTCGGTCCGGTGCCGTTGCGCAGTATGCCCACCACACCCGTGCCGCCTACCCCCGTGGTGACCTCGTAGCCGGACTGGCGCAACCGGTCGGCGACGATGCCGGCCGTGCGGTGTTCGGCATGGGACAGTTCGGGGTTCTGGTGCAGGTCGCGGTACAGCGGCTCCTGCCAGGAACGGGCCTCGGCGGCCGTGGCAAGAACGGCGGGCACGGCTTGGTCGACGGTCAACGAGAACTCCCCCTTTTTCAGCCGGTGACGGCGAATTCGACGCCGACCAACCTAACAAGGACCCGAGGCGATGTTGCCGGAAATCGGGGGCGGTGGGGCGGCTCAGCGGAAGCGGATCTCCATCGTCGCCAGGCCGAAGATCTTCTTGCCCGCTGACTTGGCGCCGACGATGATCACGCCGCTGCGGGTGGCCGGGTCCAGGGACTTGATCCGGCCGCTGAACTCGATGTCGGCGCCTTCGGCGGTCGAGACGATCGCGGGCGCGGACAGCCGGATCGCGTAGCGGGTGACCGCGCCGGGGTCGCCGGAC
>CAZTAA010000253.1:0-2322 GCA_964611465.1 uncultured Mycobacterium sp.
GTCCGGCGACCCCGGCGCGGTCACCCGCTACGCGATCCGGCTGTCCGCGCCCGCGGTCGTCTCGGCCGCCGAGGGCGCCGACATCGAGTTCAGCGGCCGGATCAAGTCGCTGGACCCGGCCACCCGCAGCGGTGTGATCATCGTCGGCGCCAGGTCAGCCGGCAAGAAGATCTTCGGCCTGGCGACGATGGAGATCCGTTTCCGCTGAGCCATCGCACGGCTCTCGATTTCGTCGAACATCGCTGTGCGTCCTTGTTAGGTTGGTCGGCGTCGAATTCGCCATGTGTGGCCGACGAATGGGGGTTCTGTTGACCGTCGACCAAGCCGTGCCCGCGGTCCTCGCCGCGGCGGCCGAGGCGCGCTCCTGGCAGGAGCCGCTGTACCGGGATCTGCACCAAAACCCCGAACTGTCCCATGCCGAACACCGCACGGCCGGAATCGTCGCCGACCGGTTGCGGCAGTCCGGCTACAAGGTCACCACCGGCGTCGGCGGCACGGGCGTGGTGGGAATTCTGCGCAACGGCACCGGACCGACGGTGCTGCTGCGCGCCGATATGGACGCGCTGCCCGTGCAAGAGGACACCGGACTGCCCTACGCCAGCACGGTGGTGGCCCCATCACCAACCGGCGAAGGCCAGGTCCCGGTGGCGCATGCCTGCGGGCATGACATGCACACGGCGTGCCTGCTGGGTGCCGCCGACCTGCTTGCGCAGGGCCAAAAGCACTGGAGCGGAACACTTGTCGCCCTCTTCCAGCCGGCCGAGGAGACCGTGGACGGCGCGCAGGGCATGGTGAACGACGGTCTGGCCAAACTGGTCTCACCGGTGGACGTCGTTCTCGGCCAACACGTTGCGCCGCTGCCAGCCGGCTGCGTGGCGGCGCAGGCCGGTCCGTCATTCGCCGCGGCGGACTGCATCAGGATCACGGTGTACGGCCGGGGCGGCCACGCCTCCCGACCGGAGACCACCATCGACCCGGTGGTACTCGCCGCGTCGATCGTGCTGCGACTGCAGACCATCGTCGCCCGAGAGGTCGAGCCCGGCGAACCCGCCGTGCTCACAGTGGGCAGCCTGCACGCGGGCACCAAGGCCAACATCATCGCCGACCACGCCGTGCTGGAGATCAACATCCGCACCTACAGCGAGGACGTGCGTTCGGCGATCCTGGCCGCGATAACGCGGATCGTCACCGCGGAATGCGCCGCCTCCGGCAGTCCCCGGGATCCGGAATTCGATTACTACGAACACGCTCCGTTGACCGACAACGATCCGGGCGTCACCGCCAAGCTCACCGAGACGTTCGCCGGCCTCTTCGGTGATCACCTCATCCCGCCCCCGCGGGTGCTGGGCAGTGAGGATTTCAGCGATATCGCGCGCGGGGTGTCGGCACCCTACAGCTATTGGCTGTTCGGCGGCACCGACCCCGAGGCCTTCGCCAAAGCCGCTGCTGCCGGCCGACTTTCGAGCGATATCCCCAGCAATCACTCCCCGCATTTCGCGCCCGTCATCCAGCCGACCCTCGACACCGGCACCACCGCCCTGGTGGCGGCGGCGCTGAGCTGGCTGGCCGGCTAGGGCTCCGATCCCCGTCAGCCCAGCAGCGGCGTGCGGTGTTCGGTCATCTCGGTGAGCGCCTGCTGCATCGCGGTGTGGATGCGCTCGGCGTAGGCCTTGGCGTCCTCGTCCGGGCGCGCGGTGGTGGCGGCCAGCACGCGGGTGTGCAGTTTCGTCGGAAGCGGAAGGTAGGGCAGCATGCCCACCGCACCGGTGTTCAGGCCCCACGGTAGCGACAGGCTCGTCGGCAGCGCCTTCACCCGCAGCAGTTCGTCCAGATGCAGCGCACGGGCCAGCCGCTGGCCGTCGGAGAGCACCAGCAGCGACTCGCCCGCCCCCGCCGTCACGATGGGCACGATGGGCACCCCCTCGTCCATCGCCAACTGCGCGAACCCGCTGCGCCCGCCGAACACGATGTGATTGCGGTCGGTGAACTTCTTGGCCGCGTCGACATCCCCGCCGGGGAAGACGACGACGTGTTGGCCCGCGGCGAACGCCTCGTGGGCGCTCTCCCGGCTCGCGGGCCGCGCGCCGAGATGCTCGACGATCGGCCCCACCCCCAGCGTCCAGGCCAGCTGGTGGGTCAGGAAGGTGACCGGGCGGCTCAGTTGGAGATCCTCGACGACCGCGCCGACCGCCATCACATTGAGGTCGACGACACCGCCGAAGCCGTGGTTGGCCACGAACAGCACCGGATCATCCAGGGCCCCGGCCTCGACGTCGATCTGCAACCGGTGGTAGCGGCGGACGAACTCGATCACCCGGTGGC
>CAZTAA010000254.1:0-2314 GCA_964611465.1 uncultured Mycobacterium sp.
CCACCCATCGGCAGCAGCGCCGATTTCGCCGCCCGGATCTCAGCGCCGAGGTCCCACTCCTCGCGCACTTGGTCGGCATACACGGTGGTGAGGTTGCGCAGGTTCACGTCGGCCGGCCGCCGGTCGGTGGCCAGCGTGCCGACGCCGAGGTTCACTTCACCGTTGCCGAGGGGGAACACCCAGCCGTAGCCGGACAGGATCTTGCCGTCACCGTCGCGCAGTTCGAGGTGCGAGGTGATCCAGGGGTCGTCGCTGCGACCGCTCTTGATGTAGCTGCGGGCTGCGACCCCGTAGGCGGTGTCCTTGTGCCACTCGCGGCCGAGCAGTTTGCTCAACTGCGAGCGGGCGCCGTCGGCGATGATCAGCCGCCGGCACGCCACCTCCCGACGCTCCTGCCCGACCCTGAAGATGACCGCGGTGACCCGCGACCCGGAGCGCACGACGTCGACAGCGCGGTGACCTTCGAGCGGCTGCGCGCCGGAGTCGAGGGCAACCTGCCGGATCGCCGCGTCCAGTACGGTCCGCGGCACGGCCGAGCCGTACTTCGGGAAGGATCCGTCGGGCCAGGGCAGGAACAGCGTCTGGCCGAAACCGTGCGTCCGCAGGCCCCAGTTGCGCACGCGACCCTCCAGCCAGGGGGTGAGCCCCAACCGGTCCAGTTCAGCGATCGCCCGCGGGGTGAGCCCGTCGCCACAGGCTTTGTCGCGGGGGAAGACCGCGGCGTCGGCCAGGATCACGTCGAACCCTTGCCGCGCGGCCCACGCCGCCGCCGAAGCGCCCGCCGGACCGGCGCCTACAACAAGGACATCGGTCGCGACCGGAAGAGGATTCGTCATAGCCCTTCCATTGTCGCGGCTGATCGCGCAGTGGGCATTCGCGGGCTGTCCGTCAATCCCAGAACGCGAGATCGAGGTTCTCGAGCAGGGACCGGTCCTTAGTGAGCAACGGCAGTCCCGCGGCGATCGAGTGCGCGGCCAGAAGCCGGTCGAACGGATCTCGGGTCCAGGCCAGTCCGACTGCAGTGGCGCACAGCGGCGCGAATCCGATCTGCGCGACCGTGACGCCGATGCTGGAGCTGAGCGCGGACAGAATCATCGCAGGCTGGTCGGTCACGCGGCCGACCTCGTGCAAGAACGCCAACTCGAGTTCCACGACGGGAGAAACAGCCAAGTCATGGGTCTCAAGAGCGTGAGCCGCGCCCGCACTGAGCCGGGGAAAGTCACCTGTGTAGACCCACAGCACGACATGCGTATCGAGCAGGATCACGGGCGCCACTCGTGGGACCAATCCAGGTGCACCAGATCCTCGGGGTCACCTTTGATGACCCCTGGACGCGACACCAGCCGCGCCAGCTTCGACTCCACCGGGGAGCGTTCGATCACTACCGTGTGCCCGTTGCGTTCGATGATCAGCGGCTGCCCGGTCTCGATCACCTCGTCGATGAGGCGGTAGAGGTTCGCGCGGAGTTCAGTGACGGAGATGCTCACGTACGTACGATACCGCTGAACACGTACGTACGTGAAGTCCCGGGGCGCCCCTGGGAGGGGGTGGGGCGCACCCGGGACCGATGCCGCGCTCAGGCTTCGAGCGCCGCGTACTCCTCGTCGGTGAGCAGACGGGAGCGGATCAGGAACCGGTGTCCGGTCGGGGCCTCCAGCGAGAAGCCGGCGCCGCGGCCGACCACCAGGTCGATGGTCAGGTGTGTGTGCTTCCAGTACTCGTACTGCGGGGCGGACATGTAGACGGGGATCTCACCCACCTCGTCGATGTCCAGCACCCCCCACAACACGTCGGCACCCTCAGAGACGAGAAACTCGCCGGCCGGGTAGCACATGGGAGCGCTGCCGTCACAACACCCGCCCGACTGGTGGAACATCAGCGGACCGTTGTCCCGGAAGAGACGGCGGAGCATGTCCGCCGCCTCCTCCGTGACGTCAACGCGACTTGTCATTTAGAAGAAGCCGAGCTTCTGCGGGGCGTAGCTGACCAGCAGGTTCTTGGTCTGCTGGTAGTGCTCAAGCATCTGGGCGTGGGTCTCACGTCCGATGCCGGAGCCCTTGTACCCGCCGAACGCGGCGTGCGCGGGGTAGGCGTGGTAGCAGTTGGTCCACACACGGCCGGCCTGGATGGTGCGGCCCGCGCGGTACGCGGTGTTGATGTTGCGGCTCCACACACCGGCGCCGAGACCGTACAGGGTGTCGTTGGCGATGTGCATCGCGTCCTCGAAGTCCGTGAAGGACGTCACCGACACGACCGGCCCGAAGATCTCCTCCTGGAAGATCCGCATCGAGTTCTTGCCCTCGAAGATGGTCGG
>CAZTAA010000255.1:0-2298 GCA_964611465.1 uncultured Mycobacterium sp.
CGGTCCGGCGCTATGGCATCCGGCCCGTCCGGCGGGTCGGTGAGGTCGATGACCCGCAACGGGCTCACCGACGCCACCCAATTCTGTTCAGACTCCACCCAATTCTGTTCAGCGGAGGCTGCGACATTGTGCGAGTTGAGTTCGCAGACGCCGCTGAACAGATCACGGGGGTGGGCACTAGCTCGAGTACTTGTCGATCAGGCTCTGCTTGTACAGCTTGCCGGTGTCGGTACGCGGCAACTGGGCCTCGAACGAAATCGACCGCGGGCACTTGTAATGCGTGAGGTGTTCGCGCAGCCAGGCCAGCAGTTCCTCGGCGAACTCGTCGGTCGCATCGGCCGCGTCGACCGTCTGCACCACACCCTTGACCGACTGGCCCATCTCGTCGTCGGGGATGCCGAACACCGCGGCGTCCATCACCTTCGGATGCGTCACGAGCATGTTCTCGGCTTCCTGCGGGTAGATGTTAACCCCGCCGGAGATGATCATGTGGTGCCGGCGGTCGGTCAGGTACAGGTATCCGTCCTCGTCGAGATATCCGATGTCGCCCACCGTCTTCCAGCCCTGGGCGCTGCGGGCACCGGCCGTCTTCTCGGCGTCGTTGAGGTACTCGAAGTCGAAGCCACCTTCGAAATAGATCTCGCCGGCCTGACCGGCCGGCACCTCGTTGCCGTCCTCATCGAGGATGTGGATGGCCGCCAGCATCGACTTGCCGACCGAGCCGGGATGTGTCAGCCATTCCTCGGCGGTGATCAGCGTCGAACCGATGGCCTCCGAGGAGGCGTAGTACTCGTCGACGATCGGCCCCCACCAGTCGATCATCTGCTTCTTGATCTCCACTGGGCACGGCGCGGCGGCGTGCATGACGCGCGTCAGGCTCGACAGGTCGTACGAATCCCGCACGGACTGTGGAAGTTTGAGCATCCGGGTGAACATCACCGGAACGAACTGACCGTGAGTGACTTGGTGGCGCGCAATGGCCTCCAGACAGCCCTCGGCGTCGAACTTCTCCATGACGACGACCGGGATGCCCGCCGCCTGCATCGTCATCGACCACACCGACGGCGCGGTGTGATACAGCGGTGCGGGACTCAGATACACCCCGTTGGGATCCATCCAGAACCCGACGAGTGCCGACATCATGCCGGGCGCCTCGGACGGATGCACATGCGGCAGTTCACGTTTGATGCCCTTGGGCCGCCCGGTGGTGCCCGACGAGTACTGCAGCAGGTCGCCCTCGATCTCGTCGGCGATGGGCGTATCTGGTTGGTCGGCAACACATTCCGGATAGCGCAGCCAGCCGTCGAGATCATCGTCAGCAATCATCCGCACCGCCGGAAGCCCATGCGGCAGCTCGGATTCCAGATCCTCCAGCGTCTTGCGCAGCGCCGCGGACCCGATGACCGCTTTGGCGGCACAGTTGTCGATGATGTAGGCCGCCTCGGCCGGGGCGAGATGAGTGTTGATGGGGACGTAGTACAGCCCGGCGCGGCGCGCCGCCCACATCACCGTGTGGAAGTGCTCGTTGTTCTCCATCAGGATCGCGACGGAATCACCCTCGACCAGGCCGGCCACGCGAAAGTAGTGCGCCAAGCGGTTTGCCCGGGCCTCCATCTCACCGAAGGTCACCACCGTCCCGGACGGATAGAGGATCACGGCGGGTTTGTCGGGTGTGGCTTCGGCATGCTCGCGAATCTGCATGAGCAGAACTCTACGACGACGGATGCCGACATCCGTCCACCGGGTAAACGCAGGTCGGCAGCGCTTTGCGAGGGTAGGAACCGGCTCGCGCGCGCTCATGAGTGGTACCATTTCTCGTACCATTTACGGAAGGGGCGAGCGATGGCCATCACCGCCAGCGAGGCTCGCAAGAACCTCTTCCCCTTGATCGAACAGGTGAACGCCGATCGCGCTCCGGTCGAGATCACGTCGAAGAACGGCAGAGCCATCCTGATGTCGGCGGACGACTGGGAGGCCTGGCAGGAGACGGCCTACCTCTTCCGGTCTCCGGCGAACGCGCGGCGACTGCTCGACGCCGCCGACGCACTGGACAAAGGTCGCGGAGTCCGACCCGAACTTGACGCCTCGGAGTGAATATCGTTTTCGCGCCGCAGGCGTGGGACGACTACGTGCACTGGCAGACGGCCGACCGGACACTGCTGAAGAGAATTAACCGGCTTATCGAGGACGCATGCCGATCTCCGCATGCGGGAATCGGCAAGCCTGAGCCACTGAAATACGGCCTCGCCGGCGCGTGGTCACGACGAATCACCGAAGAGCACCGCCTCGTCTACCGCG
>CAZTAA010000256.1:0-2290 GCA_964611465.1 uncultured Mycobacterium sp.
CCGTGCGCCGGCGCGGTGTTATCCGCACCACCGGCACCGCCGAGGTGTTGGCGATCCGCCGCGGTCGCCGGCTCTCGGGCCGGGACATGCCGGCGCCGAGTGTGTTCGTCGGCCTGGAGCTCGACGCTGACGCCTATGCCGGTGTGCCGTGCTGGAGTGGAGGCCCCTCCTACTGGGCGCACACCACCGTCGCGGTGGCCTACGAGCTGCGCTACGCCACCGAGGTGCAGCCCTCGATGTGCAACGGCGGGATCGGGAAAAAGACGCTCATCGTGATCGCTGCGGCCATGGCGCGCTACGCCGACTGGAGCACCGGCCGCAACTGCCGACCCACCAATGACCAACTGGCTGCCGCCACCGGGTTCTGTGAGCGCACCATCCAGCGGGCCCACGAGTGCCTACGCCTGCTCGGCGTGGCCACCGAGGTCCTGCGTGGCCGCCAACGCACCTACACCGAGCGCATGGCGTCCTGGCGGATGGGCGACCGGCACCGCGGCTGGGCTTCGGTGTGGGCGCTGCACGACAACCCCCAGATCAACCGAGTAATCCACAGCTTGTCACCCCATCTGGAACGGTCCCCAGTAACCACCACCTCCCCCTGTTTTAGAAGTCCGATTACTACCCACACGGGCGCACGCGCCCGGCACCACGGCGCTGCGCGCCGCCGAGCACCCGACGAGAAAGGCCGCCGGCTGGCCTCCAGATGGCGCGCTGACCCGGATACCCCGCCGTGGGCACGGATGTACACCACCGGCAGCTGGGCGGGGATGCTGGCCGCACCGGCGGCCGCCGGCTGGACACCGGCCGACCTGACCGCATTGGTGGCCGACTGGCTCGGCACCGGACATTGGATTCCCAACGCGCCGGCCCGGCCGATCGCCCTGCTGGGAACACTGCTGGCCTGGCACACCAGCCACAACAGCCTGAGCGACCGACCCGCCGCGCTCGACGAAGCCCGCGAAGCTCAGGCCCGTGCCGCCGAGCAAGCGCGCGCCGCGGCCGCCGAACAGGCCCGCCGTGAACACGCTGAGGGCAGAGCACGCGGGAAAGCCGCGGCTACCGGGCCGGGCCGCGCCGCGGCGTTTGAGGCGCTGGCGACAGCACGGAAACGCGCCGCACACCGCCGCACCACCGCGGCGGCCGCCGAACAAGCCGCCCGCGACGAGCCCGTCGCTCACGCGCGACGTGCCCGCCGCGGCGCTAACGACTTCTACCGACGCGACCTATGGCGATGAACTCACTGACGTTGCCCGCAGCGCGCACACCGGCGCACCGGCGGCAGGGCCGCCCGATTGAAACTCGTGAACAGAGTCAGCACCGCCACAAGGACATGAGCAGCGGTCACCGCATCAACGGCCTGGGCGACCACGAGGGCACAGGCCACCGCGATCGTGAGCTGTAGCGCTGGCGACGCATTCACACCACGAGGGTTCTGATCAGAGGTGTTCGGTCGTACCATGGACACCGTCCTTTCTTGGTTTGCACAATCAGTGGGACTACGGAGCTGGCCGACGAGATATCGCCCCGCCAGGCGGCTATCTCGATATCGGCCAGCTCCATTTTTTCGTTGAATCGCCTCACAAAGCCAGGCGATTCGGCCTTATCTTCACCGACAAGTGGGACACGGCCAAGCGATGACGTCCGTACGCGACGTCTTTTTCGGCCGGGCACAGACCCTCTGCGCATTTCGTAACATGCGGCAAAGACTCGGCATGTCAGTGATTTGACCCCATCGGCCACTGATTTAGCACACGCCCCTAGACAACTTCGCCCGGGAAAGTTTTCCGTCAGCGGTGAACTTGCCCTCGGGTACAGCAACCCGTACTGCCGACGTTTGGGCGTGTCGCGCTCGTCGCTGCCTGATGTGGCTGTTTGCTCGCCAGTTGTTCCGGCATTTGACTCAGGCGCTTCGCTACTGGGTCGGCACGTGGAGCCATGCGATATCGCGCCCCGATGACGGGGGTAAATCACCCTCCACAAGCCAAGTGAGGATCTGTTCTGACACGCCGCTATCGCGGCGCACCAACTGCTCTAGCAGCCGCCTCTCCACGCTCACCCCCGCATCACCCCCACCCACACCAGCCCTTTCAACTCCATCTCCACTGCCACCTCTCCGCAACTCCCCCGCCGCCCATCACCAGCCTCCACAGCAGCCAACGCCCTCACCCAGCCACTCCCTTCTTCTTCCACACAATTACAGCACGGCACATTGGCACAAGTTGTGCAATACTCGGCTTCGGGCGCTGGCGCGCCCGAACCCCGGCCGCCTGGCGGCGGCCTGTCCGGCTTG
>CAZTAA010000257.1:0-2285 GCA_964611465.1 uncultured Mycobacterium sp.
GGCCTCGTTTCAGCGTGCCGTCAAGGAGAAGTCGCCGCAGGCACTTGGTGATCTGGTTCAGGCTGCTCGCAATGCCAATTGGAGAACATTGCCGGAAGCCTTGGGGCCACTGGCACAGTTTGCTGCGCCGGAGTGCTTAAAGGCGATCGCCACGCCCGGTGTCAGCACCGATGCTGCCTTGGTAGTGCTGCAGTCGCTGATCAGCCGCATGGAGGTCATGGCCGACAGCGCCTACCGCGTCGAGCACGATCAGTCCAAGAACCTGCTCACATACCACGACCTGCTACAGAGCTACATCGGCCACGATGAGGCAATCACTTTCCGCCAGACCGAGATCGCGAGCTTCACGTTTCCGCTCAAGCTCCATTCTGTGACACAAGTGGACTCGAAGAGCAGCCCAGCAGTCCAGTTGGCTGACGTGATGATCGGTGCCGCCATCGAGGTGGCGAACACGCTCACTGGGCAACGCGCGGGGGGCTTGGATGCGCTGGCAGTCATGGCGCTGTACGCGGATCATCAACTGATCCATATGCTGCCTTCGATCAATTTCGATCAACAGAAGCGGTTTCGCCAGGGGACGCAAGCGTCGGAGGTCATCGATTATTTCGCATCTCACTTCCCAAACACTGCAGCGGCTGGTCGAGGTGTCTGATAAGCCCAAGGTGGGTGTGAAGGTCACGTTGGACAATTTGCAGCCCGGCTTGGCTTGGCAAAAATTCACGGCTTGATCGGATGGCCGAGCCGACTGTGTTCGCCGTCGAGCTGCTACAGGTATTTCTTGAAACTGCCTGCGGTCAGGCTCACCGCCAGTCCCAGCAAGGCGGCACTGGGCAGTAGGATCAGCAGCGGATGTACCGAGATCGGCAGCGCCAGGTACGTGACCCACGGCAGCACGGCCAGCGGCATCAGGCTCGCCTTCGCGCGGTGGTAGATGAAGCCGGATTCCCGGCCCGCGCCGAACCGGCGCACGTCCCGCCGCACAAGACCGTCGATCAGGCCGACGAACGCCGCAGTGAAGATCAGCGGCAACGTGAGCACCAGAACCAGCAGGCGCACCAGGAATGTGAGGGTGGTGAAGGCTGCGGCGATCAGGTAGTTCTCGGCCCAGACATAGACCTGGCTGATGTAGTAGCGGAAGTTGCGCGTCTGCCCGTGGCTGGGTGCGCGGGCGCGCTCGGCGGTCTGGCTCATGCGCTCCAGCAGCCCCGAGCGAACGAACACCCATTCGTAGCCGGTATCGACCAGCTTGTGCGCCGTGCGGCCCGGCTCCTGCACGACGACGCTGCGAGTGAAGTGGTTCGATAGGTGCCCCAACTCGTACTGCAACATCTCCTGCGAGTGCCGCCAGCCTTGGTCTCGCCAAAACAGGTGCATGCCGACGCACTCCACCACGATCGAGATAAGGAGCGAGCCGATCAGCACTCCGAGCAGCCGGAACGGCAAGCTGATGGTGCCGACGACCAAGCCCTGGCGCTGGTTCTGCTCATGCTGCGCGGTCGAGGCGGGGTCCTTCATAGCGAGGCCTCGTTGGCAGTCCCGCCGTCGGTGGCGGTGGCCACAGCGGCGGGCTCGTGCGGAGCGGCATCGTCCAGCAGGTCATCGGGCAGGCCGGTGTCCTGCAAGGCCGGGGAACTGGTGAACTCCCACCACTGCGTCGCTTCGCTGTAGCTCTGGCGCATGTACCCGGCCAGTTGCTGCAAGTCTGCCGGCATCACTTCGTCCGGGTCCGGCGCCGGCAGCGGCATGCGCACTTTCCAAAGCTGACCGCCCTGCAGCAGCGCGAAGCACTGGCCTTTCGGCAGGCCGACGACGTGCGACGGCTCGATCATCGGCACGCTGGACATGCTGATGCGGTCCTGGGTGTTCGACGTGAAATCCGTCGCCCCGCGAATGTCCGAGCTGTCGGTCGCACCGCTGACGATGGTGGTCGTATAGACCTCGACCTTCGGCAATTGCCGGGTCAGCAGTTCGGCGGTCGCGGTCTCGCGCACGCGCAGCATGAACAGGTTGTTGAAATTCCCGATGACCTGACCGGCCTTGGCGCGGTTGCCGATGCGGGCTTCGATGTCGGAGAGGGTCTGCGTGTACGCGGTGACTTGCAGGCCGGCACCGCCGCCTTTGTTGATGAGCGGGATGAACTCGTCGCCCATCAGCTCGTTGAATTCGTCGGCGTGGACATTGATCGGCACGCGCGCACTGGCCGAGGCGCCCGGCAGGCCGTCGTCGATCCCGTGCTTGTAGATGTGGCCGGCGACCGACACGAGATCGCTGAACATCGAGTTGCC
>CAZTAA010000258.1:0-2284 GCA_964611465.1 uncultured Mycobacterium sp.
GCGCCAGCCCGGACGGTGTCCGCTCCGCCAAGGCCGACGTGGTGGCCCACGCGCTGGCGCAGCTGGCGCCGGTGCCGCGGCGGGTGCTGATGGTCGGCGACCGCAGCCACGATGTGACGGGCGCGGCCGAACACGGTATCGGCACGGTGGTGGTCGACTGGGGCTACGGCAGGACGGACTTCGCGGACGGCTCCCCCGCCGTGGCACACGTAGGCGATGTCGCGCAATTGCGCGAGCTGCTCGGTGTCTCGAGACGACGAGGTGGCGAGGCACGAGGTGGCGAGGAGCGAGACTTAAGTGCCTGACCATGAGTTGCATGTGACGTTCGTCTGCTCGGGCAACATCTGCCGTTCGCCGATGGCCGAGAAGATGTTCGCCCACCAGATTCGCGAGCGCGGGCTGGCCGAGCGGGTGCGGGTGAGCAGTGCCGGCACCGGTCACTGGCACGTCGGCGAGGGGGCCGACCGCCGGGCCCGGACGGTGCTGGCCGCCAACGGCTATCCGGTGGATCACCGCGCCGCCCAGCTCGACGACGACCATCTGTCGGCCGACCTGGTGATCGCACTGGGCCGCAACCACTTTCGCTATCTGCGCGATGCGGGCGTGCACCATGACCGGGTCCGGATGCTGCGCGCCTTCGATCCGCGCACCGGCGCCCACACCCCCGACGTCGACGATCCGTACTACGGCTGCGAGGCCGACTTCGAAGAGGTCTTCCGCGTCATCGCCGCGGCACTTCCGGGGCTGCACGCCTGGGTCGACGAGCGGCTGGACGAACCGTGAAGCGGCTTAGCTTCCTGCTGCGGCCGGGCTGGATCGCCCTGGCCCTGGTGGTCGTGGGGTTCGCCTATCTGTGCTTCACCGTCCTGGCGCCCTGGCAGCTGGGCAAGAACACCGCCACCTCCCGGGAGAACCGGCAGATCAACGCCTCCCTGTCGGCAGATCCGGTCGCGCTGACGTCGGTTCTGCCGCATCAGGATTCGTCGGCGCCCGAGGCGCAGTGGCGGCGCGTGACGGCCACCGGGCACTACCTGCCCGACAAGCAGGTGCTGGCCCGGCTGCGGGTGGTCGAGGGTCAACCGGCGTTCGAGGTGCTGCTGCCGTTCGCCGTCGACGACGGCCCGACCGTTCTGGTGAATCGCGGCTACGTACGGCCCGAGGGCGGGTCGCGGGCGCCGGCCATCGCCGCGCCGCCCTCAGGCACCGTGACGCTGGCGGGCCGCCTACGCGACTCCGAGACCGCACCGCCGGACCGGAAGCCGTTCACCGAGCAGGGCTTCCGCCAGGTGTATGCCATTGACACCCAGCAGCTTTCGCAGCTGCTCGGTGTCCCGCTGACCGGCTCTTACGTACAGCTGAGCGAGAACCAGGCCGGCGGTCTCGGCGTGGCGCCGCTACCGCACCTGGACGCGGGCCCGTTCCTGTCCTACGGCATCCAGTGGATCGCCTTCGGCATCGTGGCGCCGATCGGCCTGGCGTACTTCGTCTACTCCGAGCTGATGGCCCGGCGCCGGGAGAAGGAGGCGGCGCCCGACGCGCCCGTCACCGCCGAGGACAAGCTGGCCGACCGCTACGGGCGGCGGCGCTGACATCCGCCGAACGTCGGCTTATGTAACGGCTTCTCGAGATCTGCGTGGCATAAGTCGACGCTCGGCGACAGAAACCGCCAGAACCGCCACCACCGCCGCGGCGGCCTGGACCATCCCGGACAGCCGGACGGCCCGGCGCAGGTCGGCAACCGTCGGCGCCGCACCGTCGCCCAGCGTCGGCCGGATCTGCAGTTCGTGGTGATAACGCGTCGGGCCGCCCAGGCGCACGCCGAGCGCGCCGGCGAACGCCGCCTCGACCACGCCCGCGTTCGGACTGGGATGGGCCGCGGCGTCGCGGCGCCACGCCCGCCACGCCCCGACCGCCGATCCACCGACGAGTGGCGCGCACGCGACCACCAGCGCACCGGCCACGCGCGCCCCGAGAGAGTTGGCGATGTCGTCCAATCGGGCTGCGGCCCAACCGAATTGCGCATACCGCGGGGAGCGGTGCCCGACCATCGCGTCCAGGGTGTTGACCGCCCGGTAGACGAGCACACCGGGCACTCCCCCGACCGCCGCCCAGACCAGCGGCGCCACCTGTGCGTCGGAGGTGTTCTCCGCGATCGACTCCAGCGCCGCCCGGGTCAGGCCGGCGTGATCGAGATGGGCCGGATCGCGGCCGCACAGCGAGGGCAGGAGTTCCCGGGCCGCGATGATGTCGTCACGGTCCAGGTCGTCGGCGATCGCCAGGCCGG
>CAZTAA010000259.1:0-2246 GCA_964611465.1 uncultured Mycobacterium sp.
AGCTGGCCCTGCTGTGGCTCGCCGACCAGGTCGACGCCGCCCTGGCGAAGTACCGCGCCGACAACAAGATAACGGCCACCTGGGAGGCCCGCGAGCGCGTGGTCGTCGCGGTCACCGGCGGGCCCGAGTCCGAGACCTTGGTGCGCCGGGCATCCCGCATCGCGTCGAAGTCCAGCGCCGAGCTGATGATCGTGCACGTGGTGCGCGGCGACGGCCTCTCCGGGGTGTCCGCACCACAGATGGGCAAGGTTCGGGAGCTGGCCGCCAGCCTCGGCGCCACCGTACACACGGTAGTCGGTGATGACCTGCCAAAAGCGTTGCTGGACTTCGCCCGTGAGATGAATGCCACCCAGCTGGTGATCGGTACGTCGCGCCGGTCGCGCTGGGCGAGGATCTTCGACGAGGGAATCGGCGCGGCGATCGTGCAGAACTCCGGGAAGATCGACGTGCACATGGTGACCCATGAGGAATCCAAGCGCGGCTTCTCGGTGCGCTCGGTCTCCCCGCTCGAGCGCCGGGCGATCTCCTGGGTGGCCGCCGTGCTGGTCCCGTCCGTCATCTGCGCGATCACCGCCCTGTTCCTCGACAGGTACCTGAAGATTCCCGGCGAGACCGCCATCTTCTTCGTCGGTGTGCTTTTCGTCGCCCTGCTGGGTGGCGTCGCACCGGCCGCGGTGTCAGCAGTGCTGTCCGGCCTGTTGCTCAACTACTTCCTGACCGAGCCGCGCTACACGTTCACCATCGCCGAACCCGACTCGGCCATCACGGAGATCGTGCTGTTGTTGATGGCGGTCGCCGTCGCGGTGCTGGTCGATCGGGCCAGAAGCCGGGAACGGGAGGCCAGGCACGCGTCCGCCGAAGCCGAGCTGCTGACGCTGTTCTCCGGGTCGGTGCTACGGGGCGCCGATCTGGACACCCTGCTCGAACGGGTTCGCGAAACCTATTCGCAGCGGGCCGTGAGCGTGCTGCGGGTGCTCGGCGACGAGGAGCAGATCGTCGCGTGCGTGGGTGACGATCCCTGTCTAACAGTCGATTCCGCCGACACCGCCATCGAGGTGGGCGATGACGAGTTCTGGATGCTGATGGCCGGACGCAAGCTGCCCGCGCGCGACCGACGGGTGCTGACCGCCGTGGCCAAGCAGGCCGCGGGCCTGGTGCGCCAGCGCGAGCTCGCCGAGGAGGCCGGCAAGGCCGAGGCCATCGAACGCGCCGACGAACTACGCCGCTCGCTGCTGTCGGCGGTCAGCCACGACCTGCGCACGCCGCTGGCCGCGGCGAAGGCCGCGGTGTCCAGTCTGCGCTCCGATGACGTCGGGTTCTCCCCGGAGGACACCGCCGAACTGCTGGCCACCGTCGAGGAGTCGGTGGACCAGCTGACGGCGCTGGTCGATAATCTGCTGGACTCGTCCCGGCTGGCGGCCGGCGCGGTGCGGCCCGAGTTGAAGAGGGTGTACCTCGAGGAGGTGGTGCAGCGCGCGCTACTCGGGATCAGCCGGGGCGCAACCGGATTCGGCCCGGGCGGCCTGGACCGGGTCAAGGTCGACGTCGGCGACGCGGTGGCGATGGCCGACGCCGGCCTACTCGAGCGGGTACTGGCGAACCTGATCGACAACGCGCTGCGCTACGCGCCGGACAGCATCGTCCGGGTCAACGCCGGGCGGGTATCCGACCGCATCCTGATCAACGTCGTCGACGAAGGCCCGGGCATTCCGCGCGGACTGGAAGACCAGATGTTCGACGCCTTCCAGCGCCTGGGTGACCGCAACAACAGATACGGCGTGGGACTCGGGCTGTCGGTCGCCAAAGGTTTCGTGGAGGCGATGGGCGGAACGATCGCGGCCACCGACACCCCGGGTGGCGGGCTGACGGTGGTGCTCGACCTGGCGGCGCCGCCCGGAGTGGCCGTCCGATGACGAAGACCAAGGTGCTGGTGATCGACGACGAACCGCAGATCCTCCGGGCGCTGCGGATCAACCTCAGCGTGCGCGGCTACGAGGTGATCACCGCGGCCACCGGGGCGGCCGCACTGAAGGTCGCAGCCGA
The DNA here is from genome assembly GCA_964611465.1 of uncultured Mycobacterium sp. Taxonomy (GTDB): domain Bacteria; phylum Actinomycetota; class Actinomycetes; order Mycobacteriales; family Mycobacteriaceae; genus Mycobacterium. The sequence goes on from CAZTAA010000259.1 coordinate 2,044, forward strand.
GCAGCACCCGGACGTGATCGTGCTCGATCTCGGCCTGCCCGATATGGACGGCATCGAGGTGCTCGGCGGGTTGCGCGGCTGGTTGAGCGCACCGGTGATCGTGCTCTCGGCTCGCACCGACTCCGCCGAGAAGGTCGAGGCGTTGGATGCCGGCGCGGACGACTACGTGACCAAGCCGTTCGGCATGGACGAGTTCCTGGCCC
>CAZTAA010000260.1:0-2242 GCA_964611465.1 uncultured Mycobacterium sp.
GCACCGCCGCGTCGAGGAACCCGCGGGCGTACGCGATGACCTTGTCGCCGCGAACTGGGTTGTATCCGCCGCCGGACCCCGTCCCCTGTCCGGCACCGTCGTCGTCTGCGATCACGTCGGTGCCGTACAGCGCGTCGTACAGCGAGCCCCAGCGGGCGTTTGCGGCGTTGAGCGCGAAGCGGGCGTTGAGGATCGGCACCACCAGCTGCGGTCCGGCCGTGGTGGTGATCTCGTCGTCGACGCCGGAGGTGGTGATGGTGAAGTCGGCGGGCTCGGGCTGCAGATAGCCGATGTCGGTGAGGAACTGCTTGTACTCGCCGGCGTCGATGCCGCCGATGATGCGCTGGCGGTGCCACTTGTCGATCTGCGCCTGCAGTTCGTCGCGCCGGGCGAGCAGGTCCTGGTTCTGCGGGGTGAGGTCGGTGACCACCTTGTCGACGCCGGCCCAGAAGCTGTCCGGGTCGATGCCGGTGCCGGGCAGCGCCTCGTTGTTGACGAAGTCGTACAGCGCCTGCGCCACACGCAGGTTGCCCACGGGCACGCGATCGGTCATGTTGCCTCCCTCACGACAATCCATTCATCTTACCGGCAGGTAACACGCCCTCCGACGCGCCGTCGTAGGCCGACAGCCGCTCGCATCGGGACAGCAGCGCCAGCCGCAGCGGGGCCGCGCGCGCCGCGATCTCGCCCTGGCACCGCACGTATTCCGCCCGGCCGGATGGTTCCTCGATCCTGATCGGGTCAAACCCGAACCGGCGCAGGTCGTACGGGCTGGCCCGCATGTCGAGTTCGCGGGCGGCGGCGGCCAGCTCCAGGCAGGCGACCAGCAGTTCGGAGTCGACGAGCGGGCCGAGCTTGTAACACCACTTGTAGAGGTCACTCCTCAAGGCCGGGAGTGTCATGTCGTGATAGGGTCGATGTACGCCCCCACCACCGGGAGGGAAACTAGTGCTGACCTGGGACGATGCCCGCGCCCTGACGGATCGGATCAAGGTCAACCTGGGAGTCACCTGGGAGCTAGTCACGGAGGCGTACCTGGGCCGTGCTTGGACCGCGCTGGGCTATGAATCGTGGGCGATCTACTGTCGCGAGGAGCTAGACCTCCGGCACCTCAGACTCCCGCGTGACAAGCGCATGGAAGGGGTCGCCGCGCTGTACGCGTCGGGCATGTCGCTCCGGGCCGTCGCGGAGGCCACCGGGTACTCCCGCGAGACCATCCGGCGGGACGTAGCGGGTGACACAAATGTGTCAGCGGAGAGCTTGGGGATGGATGGCCGGGAGTACCCGCGACCGCCGACGCCACCGGAGAAGCCGGAGCCGTCTGTGGCCCGGTTGCTGGTGATGCTTGAGAGGGCCGTCGCGGCGCTTGAGAGCCGCCTGGAGGACAAGCCGCACCTACCCGACGATGCCGGGGTGATCCTGGGCGATCTGGCCGTGCGCGTGGCCCAGCTTGAGGAAGCCGTGTTGATGCGTGAGGACCGCCGCCGCCTGGTGCCCATCGTGCCGGTCGGGGAGCGTCTGATCCTGGTGCCACCGGAGGCCGGGTGCCCTGATTGCGGCAAGGCTGACGGGCATGAGCCGACATGCCCGGTGACCGTCTGACCGGTCGATGACTTTCGTCGCGATCACGACGATTTTCCATTCTCCAACGCGTTGGAGAATGCTCGACCGGCTTGGACTCACCTGCGTGACCTAGGTGCTTCGCCATGCCCTTCTGGGCTTGTGGAAGTGACCGCCGGTAACCCCGGCTGGCCGGTGCGCTGGCGGCAACGATTCGACCCAGGAGCGGCACGGGTTGAGGGCTGGGCACCGGGCACAGACACGGAGAGCCGCCGCGATGACGGCGGGGTCGTCGCTGTAGTCGAAAAGGTGCCACCGGCCTACGCAAGCAGCGTCATCCAAGACGGGTCCGGTGCCGATATTGAAGGGCTGGACATTACCGGCCATGGACCGGTAACTTCCTCCGGTTTTCCGGACGAGGTTCGCCGCGCGTGTATGTTCTCGCACTGGACTGCACGGGTGGGGTGGCCGAATGGTTAGGCACCGGTCTGCAAAACCGTAGAAGCGGGTTCGATTCCCGTCCCCACCTCTCACCGGGTGATGGTGGCCGGGACGATGCCGGTGTCGGTGACCGTGTAGAGCTTGGCGCGGTCAACCGGCTGAACCTCCGCAGGTAATTGCCAGCCGTACCAGTGCGTCGGCCTACCGGCCTTGAGGTCGGCCAGCCGGTTCAGTTGCCGAT
>CAZTAA010000261.1:0-2234 GCA_964611465.1 uncultured Mycobacterium sp.
CGCCACTGAAGTTCCGCGCCCCCGGCGTCACCATCCAGCTCGGCCTGGGAATCGGACGGCTGGTGTTCCGCGCCCTCAACGCCTGCGAACTGGCGCTGGCGGCGTTGATCGTCGTCGCCCTCGTGATCGGCAAGCCCAGCGCGGGGGTGACCGCAGCGGCGCTGGTGGCCATCGGCGCCCTGCTGGTTCAGGTGATCGCCGTGCGTCCCTGCCTGACCCGGCGGTCCGATGCGGTGCTGGCCGACGCCGCCCAGGCCGAATCCGGGCGCTCCAACGCGCATTTCGTCTACGTCGGGTTTGAAGTCGTCAAGGTGGTGGCACTGTTGGTCGGCGGCATCCTGCTGCTGTCCTGAGCCTGGAGGTTGTTGTGATGGAATCGGTTTCGCTTTCTCAACTCGCCGACGAGCAATTGGATGCTGCGCGCTCGTCGCACAGTGGCCGGGCCGCGCACACCGTGCACGGCGGACACGATCACCGGCTTCGGCAGACGTTGATCGCCCTGGCCGCCGGGCGTGAGCTCAGTGACCACAACAGTGCGGGGGAGACCACGCTGCAGGTGCTGCGGGGCCGGGTGCGGTTGACCACCGCCGGTGAGACCTGGAACGGGTCCGCCGGTGATCTGCTGGTGATCCCGCAGGAACGGCACGGTCTGCACGCCGACGAGGACGCCGTGGTGCTGCTGACCGTGCTCGCCGACAGCCGCCCCGCTCAGTAGCGGTAGTCGGCCAGGTCGGTGGAGCCCTCGCGGCGCCCGCCGTCCAGCACCAGCAGCGCGGGCACCATCTCGCAGGTCACCAGCCCGTGGCCGCCCGTCACCTGGTCGACGATGTCGAAGCTGCGCGCGATGCGGTCCGGGGTGTCGACGACGATCGAGATCACCGGCACCTGACGGCCGAACTGAATCAGCTTGTCCCCGTGCGGTTTATGGTCGCCGTGGAAGCCCCAGATACCGCGCAGCACCGTCGCACCGCTTGCCGTGCCGGACTCCAGCAGCCGCCGGACCAGGGCCCGGTGGACCGGTGCTCCGTCGTGGCGGGTGGCCTCGGAGGTGAAGATCATCAGCTTCTGGCGCACCTGACGGCCGTCGGCGTCGACGGCGGGCAGCACCGGTGGGCGGGCCAGCAGCTGCCCGTCGCGTTTGCACACCTGCACCCGTTCGACAGTGGCCAGTGGCTCGCCCAGTATCTCGGTCAGCCCGGGCAGCACGGCGCGCACCTGCGCGGTGCTGCCGACCGCGATGATCATCATCGGCACGTCGACGTTGCGGGCGAAGAAGTGCGCGCGGCGCCGCTCGCCGTGGGCGGTGCCGTCCACCCCGAGTAGCACCGATGCGCCGTCGAAGTGGTGGCGGTGCAGCAGGTCGCACACCGCGTAGAAGGCCGGTGCACCGTCGACCCGCCGCCGCCGGCCCACGTACACGGTGAGTTTGACCGCGTCGCCGTCGGGCAGCGGTGTCCGCGCTGGGTCGGTCACCAGCCGCGCCCGCTCCAGGGTGAGCAGGCCTTGGGTGGTCATGGCGACGGCGTCGTCCAGCAGTGCGGTGATGGTGGCCTCGGTGTCGACGGCGGCGATCGCGACCGGTGGGTCCTCGGAGAGGGTGAGTGACTGGTCGCTGCGGACGACCTTGCGCAGCCCGAAACTGGCGATACCGCGCAGCATCACGCTGGTGGCGACCTGACGCTCGGCGAACAGGTCCAGCATCGCCTCGGCGACGAACCGCTTGCCGGTGCGCTGGCGTTCGCCGAAGTACGCGGTCAGCTTGAGGTAGGCGTCACTCATAGCAGGCCGGCGATCGACTGGCCGGCCACCGCGGCGGCGACACCGAGGACGACGCTGACCACCAGGTTGGCCAGCGCGGGCAGGATCTGGCGCTCCTCGGTGAGCCGCTGGGTCTCCAGCATCCAGGTGGAGAAGGTGGTGTAGGCGCCGACGAACGCGGTGCCGACCAGCAGTGCCACCTGGTGGCTGAGCGTGAGCCCGGTGATGAACCCGAGCAGCACCGCGCCGCTGATGTTGACGGTCAGGGTGCCGAACGGGAACGAGCGCGCGGCGCGGCGCGCGACGGCCCGGTCGACCATGAACCGCGCCACCGAACCGAGGCCGCCGATCAGGAACACCCCGGCCCACACGGCGACGTTCATGCCGCGCCGATGCTCTTCGCGCGAGCGCTCATCGGCCGATCCTGACCCGGCGCACCAGCACCGTCGCCGCGTACACCGCCACCAGGCCGGCGG
>CAZTAA010000262.1:0-2177 GCA_964611465.1 uncultured Mycobacterium sp.
GCCAACCGCGGCCTGCAGATGCCCAAACGACGCCGCACCCGCGCCGCCGACCTGGCCACCCGGATCAAGAACCGCCGCGCCCACAATGACACCAGCTGAGCGCCCACCGAACGATGTTGCAGTGCAACGCCATCCAACAAGCCGGGGGTAGTTATCCGCCGGTAGCGAGATGGGCCATCACCCGATTGCGGATCCCGAGCAGCATGGCGCGCTCCATGACGAAATGCGCCACGTCGAACATCGGCTGGCCCACCGCTCCGGCGCTGCCGCGGGCCAGCAACCGGGTGGAGGCGCCGTGGCGTTGCAGGTGGAACGCCCACGACCCGGATGCTTTGGCGCCTTCGGAGACGCGCCGGAAGTCAGAGTCGGACATCAGTACCAGATGCGATCCGGGCTCGACGGCCGCGACGATCTGCCTGCCGATGCTGCGGTACCGCCGAGCCAGCCAGACGGTGTCGCCGACGCGCAACTGCTGCCACTCCGGGTGGACCCTGTCGGCGTTGTGGATGCGGGCGCCCACCAACCGTTCGAGCCGGTCGTAACTGTAGAAACCCGCACGGTCCTCACCGATCTGCGCCAACCACGGCCACACCGCCTCGGCCGGTGCCTCGATGGTCACCGCGCGGGTGGTCTTGGGGGTGGTCGGCTCGACCAGGTCGTCGCCGGGAAGCGTCGCGCCGACCTCGTCCCGCGTTGCGCCCCACCGGTACATCCATGGCTTGGCGAGCCGTTCGTACCCGGCGACGGCACCCGCCGCCGCGATCGCACCTGCCAGTAGCTGCCGGCCCATAACGCGACGCTACGTCGGGTGTGGTTCCCGACGTAGCCCGCGGTACTGGTTCAGCGCATCACGCCGTGTCTGCGGCCCATGAGCGCCGCGACGACAGCGACGCCGATCGCGGCGACCACGACCTGGACGAGCAGTTCGAGCCAGTCCACCCCGCTGGTGGCGGTGGGAATGCCGATCGCGCGGGCGATCGCCGTGCCGATGAACGCCGCGACGATGCCGACCAGGATGGTCACCAGAACCGAGATGTTCTGCCGGCCTGGCACGACGAGGCGGCCGAGGATGCCCACCACGATTCCCACGATGATCGCGCTGATGATTCCGGTGATTGTCATTGCTCCTCCAAGTTGCGTCGAGTGCAGCGGACATACCCTGCGGTTCGGCTCGATAAACGGGCGTGCCGCGTCCGTCCGCCCGCTCCTACGCTGGACGTGTGAAAACCGACGTTCTGGACATCGACACCAGCCGCCGCCAACTGGTCGACCTGACGCGTGAGGTGCAGACCTTCTGCGCCGGGCACGGAGACGGGTTGTGCAACGTGTTCGTGCCGCACGCCACCGCCGGCGTCGCCATCTTCGAGACCGGCGCGGGCTCCGAGCAGGACCTGATCGCCACCCTGGAACGGCTGCTGCCGCGCGATGACCGCTACCGCCATGCGCACGGCTCGTACGGGCACGGCGCCGACCACGTGCTGCCGGCCATCGTCGCGCCGTCGGTCACCGTCCCGGTGCAGGCCGGACGGCCGTTGCTGGGAACCTGGCAGTCGATCGTGCTCGTTGACCTGAACAGCGACAACCCCCGCCGCTCGGTACGCCTGAGCTTCGTCGGGGGTTGACCAGCAGAACGGTAGGGTAGGGCGATCGATCAACAAGATCCAGGGAAGTGAAGACGTGCAGACACACGAGATCAGGAAGAGGTTCCTCGATCATTTCGTGAACGCGGGCCACACCGAGGTGCCGAGCGCATCGGTGGTCCTCGACGACCCCAACCTGTTGTTCGTCAACGCCGGCATGGTCCAGTTCGTGCCGTTCTTCCTCGGCCAGCGGACCCCGCCGTACGACACGGCCACCAGCATTCAGAAGTGCATCCGCACTCCCGACATCGACGAGGTCGGCATCACCACCCGCCACAACACCTTCTTCCAGATGGCGGGCAACTTCAGCTTCGGCGACTACTTCAAGCGCGGTGCTATCGAACTGGCCTGGTCGCTGCTGACCAAGCCGGTGGACGACGGCGGCTACGGGTTCGATCCCGAAAGACTCTGGGCGACAGTCTTTTACGACGACGACGAAGCCGCACAGCTCTGGCAGGAGGTCGCGGGGCTGCCGCCCGAGCGCATCCAGCGTCGCGGCATGGCCGACAACTACTGGTCCATGGGCATCCCCGGGCC
>CAZTAA010000263.1:0-2161 GCA_964611465.1 uncultured Mycobacterium sp.
CGATGCCGTCCGGGAAGCGCTGCAGATGGGTCGGGCGGTCGCGCAGCGCGGTGAGCAGCGGGCCTGCCGCCACGGCGCGGTAGTACTCCATGACCTTGCCCTTGGTCCCGGCTGCACCCAGTTTGGGGAAGTACACCTTGTCCGGATTGGTGAAGCGCACCGTGACGCCGTCGACGTCGATCTCGGTGGCCTTCTGGGAGGCCTTGGTCGCCATCAGCGGGTCTCCAGCACGTCGTAGAGGTCGTAGTTCAGCGGAACATCGAGTTGGTCGAAGGTGCAGCCGGCCGGGTCCCGGTCGGGACGCCAGCGCACGAACCGCACGGTGTGCCGGAAGCGTTGCCAACCGGCGTTACCCTCCATCTGGTCGTAGGCGACCTCGGCGACCTTCTCCGGTCGGATCGGGATCCAGCGCTTGTCCGCCGCGGAGTTCCACCGGCTCGGTTCGCCGTCGTTCACGACGTCGGCGCCCTTGCGCAGCGGCTCGAGCTCGGCGAGCAGCTTGATCCGGTCCTTGACCGTGAATGATGCTGCGCCGCCGACCATTTGGATCTCGCCGTCTTCGCGGTACAGGCCCAGCAGGATCGAGCCGACGCCCTCCCCGCTCTTGTGGATCCGATAGCCGATGGCAACACAGTCGGCGTCCCGGGCGTGCTTGACCTTCACCATCTCGCGCTTGCCGGGCACATAGGGTCCGTCCAGTCGCTTGGCGATCACCCCGTCCAGACCGGCGCCCTCGAAGGTGGTCAGCCAGCGGGCCCCTTGCTGGGGATCGTCGGTCGTACTGGTGACGTGGCACCACCGCGTGCCGGCGATCGCCTCCGAAAGGGCCTCGCGCCGTACCCGGAACGGTTCGGCCAGCAGCGATGTGTCACCGGTGGCGAGCGCGTCGAAGCCGATGAAGTGTGCTGGCGTCTGCTCGGCGAGCATTCGGACTCGGCTTTCGGCGGGGTGGATGCGCTGCGACAGTGAGTCCCAGTCCAGCCGGATGCGGCCGTCGATCTCACGCGGGACGACGACCTCCCCGTCGAGCACGCAGCGCGGCGCCAGTTCGTCGCGCAGGGCCTCGATCAGCTCCGGGAAGTAGCGGCCGAGTTCCTTGCCGTTGCGCGACTGCACAACCACTTCGTCGCCGTCCCGGAACACCAGCGCACGGAAGCCGTCCCACTTGGGTTCGTAAGACCACACGCCGGCCTCGTCGGGCACCTTCGCCTGCGCCTTGGCGAGCATCGGTTCGACCGGCGGCAGCACGGGAAGGTCCACGATCTCCATACTCACGTAGACCGTCGCGCTGCGGCAATCTCACCGCAATTCATGACACCCGTCGGGCTCGTCGCGGATGAGCTCCAAGACGATTGAGGTCGTTCGCCTCGCAAGTAAGCCTCGGTTTGCCTACGATCGTCAGCAAACATTCAGCGAAGGAGCAACCGTGCGTTTCCGTCCCCTTGTCGCCACCGCGATGGCGTTCCTACTACTGCCCGTGATGTCACCCGGTACGGCGAAGGCCGATGCCTGCGGCGACGGCGGAAGCCTGCCCGACACTCCGGAGACAACCGAGTTCTATGAGAGCAACTTCCTGCTGGGCCCCGCGAAGCTGCCCAAGGAAGGCCCCGTCGGTGCCGTGGTCTCCGGGTACGAGCGGTTCGGCGACTTGAAAGCCGATGCCTTCAAGCAGGACTACATCGTCGACGGGAAGAAGTGGAACTGGCCGCCCTCGGACGGGTTCGCACTCAAGGATGGCGGACCCTACGGGCAGGTCGACCGAGCGAAGATCACGCTCAAGCCCGGAACCCAACTCGATCGGTTCGGCTTCGCCGCCGGAAAATTCCTCGCCCCCAAGGGCACCCCGTTCCCCGAGCGCGCGCTGCCGCCGCAGGCACTCGAAACGCCGTCCCACACCCGGCCGGACTACGAAGGCAAGATGTGGACGGAGAACACCATCGTCCCGCCGAGCAACTACCACGCCTACTGCGTGCAGAACGCGTTCGACGTGGACGCCGGCGCCATCGCGCCGTGGTTCGCTCAGCCCGGCCGCGGTATGCAGTACATGCTGATGCCCGGCTACGTGCCCGATCAGCCCTCCGACAAGCTCAGCGTGCAGTGGTTGTTGAGCCACGGGCCGGCCAGCGGCGGCAAATACCTGGTGGAGCAGCTGCCGTAGATT
>CAZTAA010000264.1:0-2147 GCA_964611465.1 uncultured Mycobacterium sp.
GCGGCCATCAGGTCCGGGAAGGACTGCAGCCGCACTGTCGGATAGCGCTCGGCGAAGGCGCTTGACGGCAGTTTCCGCGCCGTGCCCTGCACCCACCAGAACTGCTTGGACACCGACGGCTGCGGCACGAACGGCCGGCTCTCGGGGTGTCGCGACGCAACCAAATCCTTCAGCCGTTGCTTGACACGAACCTTGGCCTGACCGCTCATCCGGCTCTTGACGGCCATCGCTGGTGGCAACTGCATCAGCCTCTTCCACGGGCTTTCTCGAAAATCGGAGTCGGGCGCCAGCCGGATGGCTGACTCGTCGGCCCCCACTTCGCGCGCGATGGCGTGGTAATACTCAGCCCAGCTGAGTGTTTCGGGGTCAGCGATGTTGAACACGCCCGACTGCGGCTCGCTCTGCGCCAACACCATCAGGTGTTCGATGACATTGTCGACATGGATCAGATTGCACACTCCGCGGCCCTCGCTGTAGAGCAGGGCGGTTCCGTCGACGAGTGCCTTGGCGGGTTCCACCAGCCATCCCGAGCCCGGTCCCCAGATCAGGCCCGGACGCAGGATGACGACTTTCACCGGTCCATCCCACTGGGACCGCAGCCACGCCTCAGCGGCCGCCTTCTCCCGGCCGTACTCCATCCAGTGCTGCCCGTCCGGTGCGGATTCTTCGCGGAGCGCGGGATCCTCGGCCCTGCCGAACACTTCGGCCGAACTCATGTGGACGAACAGCGGTACGCCGGCGTCGCGACATGCGGTGTACATGGCCTGCACGTCACCGACGATGCGCTTGTCGTCGCCCAGGGTGAGGTTGACGACCATGCCGCACCCCTCCAGGAGGGGAACCAGCGAAGCCCGGTCACCGGCGTCGCCGCGCACCGTACGAACGCCGTAGCGGGCCAGTCGACCCTGGCTGAGCCAAGTCCGGACGATCGACACCAGCTGGGGCCGGCCGAGGAGCTCGGAGCGTTCGATCAGCCGGGCACCGACGTAACCGCCGGCACCGATGACCGCGATCGGCTTCATCGCACGTCCACCGCCTTCCAGTGTTTGGCGCGTGCGGCGGCCTGCTCAGCCGGCGGCAGCCACGGGCACTCCAGCGGTTCGGCCGAGGCGTAGGCCTGCTCGATGGCCGACTGGACGGCGGCCGCCTGAACACCCGTCACCGGGAAGGGCTCGCCATAGGTGATGGCTCTGAGCATTGCGATCAACTCGGGTTCGAAACAGGCGTGTGAGTTGGCCGGCCGGATCCGCTTGCCACCGGTTCGGGCCATGTCCGCGGGCCAATCGCTGACAGCTGGAACGACCGTCCAGCCTTCCCGCGTCTTGCGCCGGTAACTGCGAATGTCGTCACCGTCGAGTTTCACCTCACCCCGTGAGCCCCGGATATGGAGGCCGTTGTTCAGCGGGAATTCCCAGCTGACCTGCATGGTGCCCCGAGCGCGAGGAAACGACAGTTCCAACCGGGCGTTGGTCTCGACGCCGCCGACGAGGCTGTCGTCGTAACACCGGTCGACGACGACGGGGTCGCCGAAGACCCAGTTCAACTGGTCCAGCATGTGCACACCGCGGTCCATCAGCGCGCCACCCCCGGACCGCTCGCGGTCGAATGCCGCGCCGGTCGCGATGGCCCATCGGTACGTGCTGCCTTCGTGATAGCTGAACTGGAGGTCATCGCCGAGTTCGCCTTCCGCGACCAGTTTCGCAACATCGGCGAAGTTGGCGGAATAACGCCTCGAGAAGGCCACGCCGAGCACTCGTTGTGCCTGCGCGGCAGCGGTATTCATCCGAGTCGCATCGGCGATCCTGGTGGTCATCGGTTTCTCGGACAGCACATGACAGCCCTGCGCAAGGGCCGCGCAGGCGTGGTCGGCGTGCAGGCCGGGCGGTGAAGCGATGATGGCCAGGTCATAGGAACCGGCCACCAGGGCCAGGTTGGCGTCGGCATGGGTGCGGGCCTGTTTGAACTGAGCCGCTACTCGCTGCGCACTGGATTCGTTGGGATCCGCCACGCCCAGTACTCGCAGCGCACCGGCCTTCTCCAGGCGGCGCAGCGGATAGCAGTAATGCTCATCGACCACCGCCCCCGCCCCGATCAAGAGGACACCGATCATTGCCAGCCTTTCTGCGCCACGCCATCTTGCCACGGAT
>CAZTAA010000265.1:0-2095 GCA_964611465.1 uncultured Mycobacterium sp.
CGACCTGCTCGACGTGCGCACCCAGGCCCTGGCCGCGGTGCGGGCCGCCCACCACGAACACACCGAGGCTAAGAGCGCTGCGGTGCTGGACGAGCGCACCGCCGATCTGCAAGCCGCGGTCGAAGCCTTCGTCTGCGCCGCGGCGGTACGCAGCGGAGCCGCCGTCTATGCCGACCCGACCGCCGACCACGCCGGCCTCGACGAGTCCACCCGCCAGGCGGTGGCCGAGGTCACCACCAGCATCCAAGCGGTGCAGCCGCTGGCCTGCGCCGATCCCGGGCAGCGCGCCGCTGTCATCGAGGCGGTCGCCGCCGCCGCACAACAGTCCGGCCACCCGGCATGGCTGGCGCAGACCAGCACCACGACCGAGGAGCTCGACGAGACCGCCCGTCAACGGTCTGGGGTGAGCGTGATGGACCCGGCCGCAGCCCTCACCGCGATGGCCGACCCGCACCGCAGACTGCCCATCGGCGGAATCTTCATCGTCGAGAACGCCGAGCAGCTGCCCACCGAGCAGCTCACCGCCCTATGCCTGCACGCCGGGACCACCAACACCAAACTGCTGCTGCTCAGCGACCCCACCACCGCCGGGCCCAGCCGGGACCTCACCGACACCCTCGCCAGCCTGCCCTGGGCCCAACGCCTCGGCCCCACCCCAACAACACCCAGCATCGTTGACCGCGCCGAAGCCTGGACCGCCGCGACCCAACCCCCGGCAGCCGGGATCGATACCCCGCAGGCCGGCCAGGAGGAACTGCCCCGCTGGCTGCGCCACACCCTGACCACCGCCGCCGAGCGCCGCAGCCCCGCCGTGATCGGCCTCCCGCCGGTCCAGCCCGTCCTGGCCAGGCTGGACCCCGCCGCCCGCCGGGCCGTCGAGCGGATCGCTCTGAGCCCCACCACGGTGCACACCCTGGACCTGAACACCGGCGACGACGGCGGCCACGACAAAGCCGCCGTGATCGGTGCGCTGGCCCGCACCGGCAGACCCGGGGTGCAGATGGCAGTGATCCCGATTGGACCCACCACCGTCGGCCAGGCCGCCGGCCAGCCCTACCAGCGCTACCTACTCGACGGGAAAACCGCCGCCGACACCCTGGGCCGCCAGACCTGGAAACCCCCACCAGGCAGCCGCATCGTCCTCGACGGCGCCGACCACCTGCCCACCAACACCCTGATCTGGTGGCTGAACACCGCCGCCCGCCACGACCTCAAACTCGTGCTCATCACCGACCGAAACCGCCCCGGCCCGCAACGCCACCTCACCGACACCCTCGCCGTCGCCTCTCCCTGGGCCGCCCACCACTTCGACCGCACCGCCGACACCCAGCACCAGGCCGCCACCACGACTGTCGGGAGGCTTGTGCAGGCCCACACCGGCCTCATCACCGCCCACCACGACGCCGAGCAAGCCATCGCCGAATACCGTGAGCGCTACCGCCGCCAAGAACGCACCCGCGACCGCCACCGCAGCCGCGACGACGGCTACGACCTCAGTTACTAAGACGCGAGGCCCGCCGCGAGTTGGTGAAACCCCGCATGCGCCAACCCAGTTGTAGGCCGCCCCGAGCAGACGCGTCGCAGTGATCGCAGCCAGCCGCTTTGCAGAACCTTGGCCGTGCGGACTTTTCTTTCGGCTCGGGTCCGGCCGGAATGCCAGACTCGGGCACAACTTTCATTTTTTGAAACCGCGGAATTCGAACCGCTGAACCGTCTCACCGTGAGACGGGGCCCCCGCGGCCCCACCACCCGCGGATTTCGATGATCCTTTGTTGTCGAAGAGGGCAGCAAGAAAGCGCGAGCGCGCTACTCCTCTCGGGCAATCACGGTGTCGTACAGCCCGAAGTGGCGTAGCCCCTCGTGACTGTCGATGCCGGTGTAGGACAGGGAGGCATCCTCGTAGCGGCGGAAGTCAAAGACGGCCTGGTTCATGTGGGCGCTGTTGAAGACATTCAAGGAGACCAAGAGGTTGAAGTCATCAACCGTGAGTCCGGTGACGGCCCTGAACAGTTCGGGCTCCAGCTTGGTGATGACATCCTTGAGCGTGTTCTCCCGGTAGTCGGTGAGGTACATGAAGGCCGGGATACGGGTCGCG
>CAZTAA010000266.1:0-2082 GCA_964611465.1 uncultured Mycobacterium sp.
CGTGGTTGATGATCGCCTTGTTCAGGAACGGCGGTTCCTCGTTGGTGCGGAATTCGATGTCGGCCCCCTTGTCGCACCAGTCCCAGCCCATCTGCACGGCGGCCGTCCACGGCACCAGCGGGTCGTACCGGTTGCTGTTGATCAGCACGGGCGCATTGGGTTTCAGGGTGCCGATGCGCTGTTCGTTGAACAGCTCGGTGAACACCGGGTTCTTCAGCAGCTGGTCGATCGGCTGGTTGAAGTACGGCTGCAGGTGCCGGAACATGAACTTGGCGATGGTCTCCGGGATGCACTGGTCCTTGACCTTGGCCAGCATGTCCTCGCCGCGCGGGGTGAGCACCGCCCGGATCTCGGCCTCGTGTTCGGGGTAGGACTGGATGACGGAGTTCAGTGCGTAGCCGACGACGCCCACGAGCAGGCTGCCGTCGGTGTAGGGGAACAGTTCCATCAGGTCGGCCACCGGTGCGCCGGCGTAGCTGCCCACCACGTTCAGCTCCGGCGCGTAGCTGCCGGCCAGCTCGGCCGCCGACGCCGACGCGCCACCGCCCTGCGAGTAGCCCCAGAACGCGACCGGCCCGTCCGGGGTCAGCGACGTGCCGGGCAGCTTGCGGGCCACCCGGGCGGCGTCGAGCATCGCGTGGCCCTCCGAGAGCCGGCTGACGTAGGTGTGCGTCACGCCGATGGTGCCCAGGCCCTCGTAGTCGGTCATCAGCACGGCGAATCCGCGGTCCACCATGGTGTTCACGAAGGCGCCCTCGTAGTTGACCATCAGGTCGGCGTACGGCGACCAGTGGATGCCCTGGTTGAACTGCCGCGACGGCGCGCACTGGTCGCCCTGGCCCTGCGTCCCGGGGCCGTAGACGATCAGCGGTCGGGGGCCCTTGCCCGGCCAGGCGTTGTACGGCTCGAAGTACGTGCCGGTGACGACGTCGGGGTTGCCGCGGGCGTCGGTGCTGCGGTACATGATCCGGGTTCCGGTGGCGTTGTAGTTGCCGACCACGCCGGACGGCTCGAGGATCAGGCGGGACGGTTCACTGCGCACCAGGTCGCCCGGCTGGCCCGGCGGCAACGGATTCGGTGGCGTGTAGAACTGGGTGTATTCGTCTTCGTTGTAATACGGATACCAGTCGTCAGCGCGGGCCGTCTGCGCGAAAACCATTGCGATGCAAGACAATAGAACAGCAGGAACGACCGCCCCGACCCGTTTCACCACCGTAGGGTAACAAACGGGCCGGGGCGGTCAGCTACGGATCCCGTAGGTCAGCCCCACCCTCATCTGTTCAGCGTCGGCTGCGACGTTGTGCGAGTGGATTTCGCAGGGGTTACTGAACAGATCGGAAAGATCAGTACCGGTAGTGGTCCGGCTTGTACGGGCCCTCGACGTCGACGCCGATGTACTCGGCCTGATCCTTGGTCAGCTTGGTCAGCGAACCACCCAGCGCTTCCACGTGGATGCGGGCCACCTTCTCGTCGAGGTGCTTGGGCAGCCGGTAGACCTCGTTGTCGTACTCGTCGTTCTTGGTCCACAGTTCGATCTGCGCGATCACCTGGTTGGAGAAGCTGTTGCTCATCACGAACGAGGGGTGGCCGGTGGCGTTGCCCAGGTTCAGCAGCCGGCCCTCGGACAGCACGATGATCGACTTGCCGCTGTCGAAAACCCACTCGTCGACCTGCGGCTTGATGTTGATCCGCTTGGCGCCGGAGCGCTCCAGGGCGGCCATGTCGATCTCGTTGTCGAAGTGGCCGATGTTGCCCAGGATGGCCTTGTCCTTCATCGCCTTCATGTGGTCGAGGGTGATGATGTCCTTGTTGCCGGTCGAGGTGATGACGATGTCGGCGTTGGCGATCGCCTCCTCGACGGTCACCACGTCGAAGCCCTCCATCAGCGCCTGCAGTGCGTTGATCGGGTCGATCTCGGTGACCGAGACGCGCGCGCCCTGGCCCTTGAGCGACTCGGCGCAGCCCTTGCCGACGTCGCCGAAGCCGCAGATGAGCACGTTCTTGCCGCCCATCAGCACGTCGGTGCCGCGGTTGATGCCGTCGATCAGCGAGTGCCGGGTGCCGTACTTGTTGTCGAACTTG
>CAZTAA010000267.1:0-2000 GCA_964611465.1 uncultured Mycobacterium sp.
GGATTCGCACCGTCAGGTACGGGTGCAGGCGCATCCGCTCGAACTCGGCGGCCGAGAGGGATTCCGGCTTGGACCAGATCTGGTTGGAGATGCCGATTCGGCCGAGATCGTGCACATGACCGGCCCGTCGGGTCAGCGTCACGGCATCGGAACTCAGCCCGACCGCGTGGGCGGCATCCCCGGCGAGCCGGGCCACCGCGCGGGAGTGGCCCAGGGTGAACGGGCATTTGAGGTCGACGAAGTCACCGAGGGCCACCAGCAACTCGTCGAGCTCGGCCGCCGCCAGCGGGAGGTCATGGTCGGGGGCTCCGCGCAACGCCACGTCCCAGGCGTCGCCGGGCTGGGGTCCGTCGAGGATGGCCGCAGCGTCCGCGACGAACGCCCCGACCACCGTGGGGTCGAAATGCTTGCCGCTGCGGTCTTTCACCATCTCCACCGCGGCCGCCACGCCGCCGGCGCGGTGATGAACCTCGGCCATGTCGGCCAGGTGCGCGACCCTCATCTCGATGGGGATCTCGTCGCCGCGGGCACCCGCGGGCAGGCCACTGCCGTCGTAGCGCTCGAAGCTGAAGCCGATCGCGTGCTGCACGCCGGCGCCCAGCCCCATCCGTTCGGCCAGCAGCGCGGCGGAGGTGCAGTGCGAGTGGATGAGCCGGGACATGTTGCCGCGGGCGTCCACGAACAGGGTGGCGATGGACTGCAGTCGCTGCAGCAGCGGCTCACCGCGGCCGATGTTGCTCGCCAGGAAGCGGTAGTAGGGCAGTCCGGACCAGTCGACCTGGTAGGAGTCCCGGCGCACCGCGATGTCGTCACCGAACCACTGGGCGAACTCGTGGGAGTCGGCGTGGCATCCGATCCACATGACCAGCGTCGCGTAGTACACGCAGTCACGTTGTTCACTGTTCAGCCCGAGCCGGTCCGCGATGCGGGTACCGATCAGCGCCGCACGCAGCATGTGTTCGGCGGGCTGCCCCAGACCGAGATCGATCGCCACCGACAGCGCGGCCAGCACTTCGGCCCGGCTCGGTGTGCTGGGCCGGGGACCGTCCCGGGCGGTCGGCGGGGACACGCGCTTGATTGTCCTCCCTAGCACGATGTGCGGGGCTGTGTTGGCGCTGTGCGGGTCCCCGGCAGGTGGCGGGCGGGATCGAAGGTGTCGAAGCGCGCCGAACCGATGACACAGATCCCGCGCTGCGGCAGCCGGAAGTCGGCAAGCCGGTCCGGTTCGCTCAAGGGCGCCGGCCGGCCGAGTTCGACGCCGGCGATGGTGGCGGTCGAGTCGCTCACCACCCACATCTGTCGCGGTGCCACGCGGTAGTGCTGACCGTTCGGCACCTTGCCTGTGAGCCGTAACCGACCCACCCTGAGCAACGGGCCCGCGAGCCTGCTCATCACTGCCAGTGCCGATTCGCGGGCCCAGACCGCCTCCGGCACCGCCCGTCCGACTCGGCTCATGGTGCGGGTCGCCGCCGTTTCGCTCATCTCGACGGTCCAGTCGAGAAGTCCCGGGATCGTGATCGCGACCGACCACGGAGTCGTCCACGTCATCGTGATCTCACACTCGACAGCGGGAACCGTTGTGGCGGAACTGAAGTAACGCGAACAGCTCTGCTCGGCCGGTGTGGTCGCGTAGAAGGTCCACTCCCCGGATGGAGTGCGGTGCCACACCGAGCGATACGCGGGGGCGAAGGACGACGCCGGGAAGTGCCGGAACGCCAGATAGTGGCCGCTGCTGAACGGGAGGCCCATGACCCCGAAGCCGGCGACGCGTTCGTCGGCGCCGGACGGCAGGGTGGGGGAGTCGGTGGCGGCGGCCACCGCGGCCTGGGGTGTGACGATTGTGTTCATGCACCGATGTTGGCGTCGGCGGCGCCGGCCGGTCATGGGGCGGTTGCCTCAAATTCCGGTCGGCCACTACCCCTACATCGGGGCTACATACGTGCGAAGCGTGCCAGCACGAAGCAGTAGGCGCCGTAGGCGGCGAGCCCGGCCGCGGCGAT
>CAZTAA010000268.1:0-1993 GCA_964611465.1 uncultured Mycobacterium sp.
TCGTCCGTGTTGATCTTCCAGTCGGCGGCCAGGCCGGCCTGGAGCAGCCCGTCGCGTTCGCGGTCGGAGTAGGCGAATTCCGGTGCCCGGCGCTGCCATTTCAACTTGTACAGCGGTGGCTGGGCCAGGAATACGTGGCCGTTCTCGATGAGCGGGCGCGTGAACCGGAACAGAAGCGTCAACAGCAAGGTCGAG
Organism: uncultured Mycobacterium sp.; assembly: GCA_964611465.1. Taxonomy (GTDB): domain Bacteria; phylum Actinomycetota; class Actinomycetes; order Mycobacteriales; family Mycobacteriaceae; genus Mycobacterium. Next base: position 196 of record CAZTAA010000268.1, read on the forward strand.
ATGTGTTGACCGTCGACATCGGCGTCGGCCATCAGCACGATCTTGTGGTAGCGCAGCTTGGTGATATCGAACTCGTCCCTGATACCGGTACCGAGCGCGGTGACGACCGCCTGAACCTCGGTGTTCTTGAGGGCGCGGTCGATACGAGTCTTTTCGACGTTGATGATCTTGCCGCGCAACGGCAGGATCGCTTGAAACTCCGAATCACGGCCACTCTTCGCCGAGCCACCGGCCGAATCACCCTCCACCACAAACAGTTCCGATTTGCGCGGGTCGGTGCAGCGGCAATCAGCCAGCTTGCCCGGCAGCCCACCAAGCTCCGGAGTGCGCTTGTGACGTACCTTGGCCGCGGTCATCCGGGCCTGTGCCGAGGAGACCGCCTTCGTGACGATCGTTTTGGCCTCAGCGGGATTCGCGTCGAACCACGATCGGAGCTGCTCACCGCACACCCTTTGGACAACGGATTTGACGGCGGTATTGCTCAGCTTGGCCTTCGTCTGGCCCTCGAACTGGGGGTCACCGAGCCGCACCGAGATCACCGCGGCTAGACCCTCGCGGATGTCGTCGCCCATTAGATTGAGGTCCTTGCCCTTGAGCAGCTTCTTGTCCTTGGCGTACCTGTTGACCACCGATGTCAACGCCGCCCGAAAGCCTTCATCGTGGGCGCCGCCCTCATGAGTGTTGATGGTGTTGGCGAAGGTACGTACCGACGGCGCGTAGCTTGAGTTCCACTGCATTGCGACTTCGACGTCGACATCCTGATCGCGGTCGCGCGCCGTGCCACCGAAAGCGATGACGCTGGGATGGATCGGCGAATGAGCACCGTTGAGGTGCTTGACGAAATCAACGAGCCCTTGGGCGTAGTGGTAGGTCTGGCGTTGCGCCGGAACGGTTTTGGCGTCGGACGGTGTCGCCCGTTCGTCGGAGAGCGTGATGGTCAGCCCGTTGTTGAGGAAGGCAATCTCCTGAAGCCGCCGGGCGATGGTGTCGAAGCTGTATTCGGTGGTTTCGAGGATGTCCGGATCGGCCCAGAACCGGACGGCCGTGCCCGTCTTCCGCGTCGGACCACCCTGCGACAGGGTGCCGGGCACCGCGTGGTCGTAGGACTGGAACCACTCAAAGCCGTTGCGGCATATATCAACCTCGATGCGGGTGGACAGAGCATTGACCACGGAGAGGCCGACACCGTGCAGGCCACCGGACACCTTGTAGGCGCCGTCGTCGAACTTGCCTCCGGCATGCAACTCGGTGAGGACTACGTCGACGGTCGGCCGACCGGACTCGTGAAGCTCTACCGGAATGCCGCGGCCATCATCGGACACCTCGACGCCGCCGTCTGCCAGCAACCGAACCGCGATCGCAGTGGTGTGGCCGGCCATCGCCTCGTCGACTGCGTTGTCGACGATCTCCCACACGAGATGGTGCAAGCCCCGTTCTCCCGTCGATCCGATGTACATGCCGGGACGTTTCCTGACCGCATCCAGATCTTTGAGGACCTTGATAGACGACCCGTCATAGGAGCCCTCGACCTTATTTTTTGCAGCAACCATCGACAGAACAGCTCCTCGGTGGGATTCACGGGCGGGGGATTGCCGCCGTTCAGATACGACTCGATCCTACCCCATCGAGTTGGTCTCGCACACGATCTGAGGTGGCATTTTGTGGGCGCCGATCGCGTCCTGAGTCCATTTTCTGTGTCTAGTTATGGTGCGACCGGCCGAGGACTGTGTTACGCCCGTTAGATCGCCGATTAGGCTGCTTTCTTGTTTGGGTCGGCGGAACACGGTCCCACGACCCC
>CAZTAA010000269.1:0-1960 GCA_964611465.1 uncultured Mycobacterium sp.
GGGTTCAACACAACCGGCGGTGACGGTGGCGCGGGCGGAAACGCCTTCGGCGACACCGTCTTTCCTGGCCTGCGCGGCGTGGGAGGCACCGGGTCGTTCGGCACGAACGGCGTCAATGGTCGAAACGGTGCCGGCGGCGGTTAGGGGCGCCCGTACGACGCCTTTAGTCGCGTAGCGTTTGGTGCGGGCTCTGCCCGTATTGCTCGCGGTAGTAGACGGCGAATCGGCCGGAATGAAAGAACCCCCAGTGGCGGGCGATCTGTCCGACGGTGGTCCGCTCCCGGTCTGCCGAGACCAGGTCCAGGTGGGCATGATGCAGGCGGACCCGACGCACGTAGTCGGTGGGTGTGCAATCGCGGTGCTTGCGGAACATGTACTGCAACGCGCGCGGTGTGACGTACACGGCGTCGGCGATGTCCTTGGTGGTGATGTCGGCCTGGGCGTTGTCGTCGATATACGCGATGGCGCGACGCAGCAGAACGGGCGTTGAGTCGTGGCGGTCTTCGATTGTGGGTTCCAGCAGCGCGGTGTTGGGGAACGCGGCCAGCATGTTGGCGGCAAGAAGGCGCGCAACCACACCGGCCACCAGTGGGCTTTTCACGGCGTCGGGATTGGTGACGACGTCGCGGACGACGTAGTCGACCGCATCGGCCATCTGTTTGTTGGCCGTCGCCGACACCGGCATCCCCCCGGTCAGCTTGACCGGCTTGGCCGCGCCAACCCTCGGGGCGGTCGCGGCCACAGTGTCTAACAGACCTCGGTCGATGAGTACCGTGTCGAAGTGGCCGTCAAGAACCTCGCCGCTGAACGGAGCGCCTTCACGCCACGCGATCGCGGTCGCCGTCCCTGAATGACAAATGTCGAGGCCGCCGCCGGGCTGCTCATGTATGACCGCACCCGACCGGACACGGGTCAGCACGATGCCGTCCATCGGGTCGCCTTCGTAGTGGAAGACGTAGTCGTATCGCAATTCGTCGAAAGCCATCGACCCGAGGGGCGAGCGCTTTGCCCAAGTACGGGTTGGTCGATCCGCCGACGCCGCGAACTGCATCTTCGAATAGTTCGCGCTGAGCACCTCCTCGGCTTCGCCGAGGTCTGTCGTGTCAAGGAGGACAACGCTCATGACAATGCAGCTCCTCATGAACAACGGGCATCGGCGGCGTCGTGGCTGAGCCGATGGTGCCGATTTTATCCGCGAACCGAAAGATGGCAGGAGGAGAACCTTTTCGTTCTGCGCACCAACGATCCCGTCGTTCGGAAGTACGGTCGTCGCAAAAACTCTGATGGAGGGAGCGTTGACCGGGCAAGCCGAGTCATCTCGCCTGGGATGCCAAGCGGCGCGAACTTCAGTTTCGGAGTGCGCCTTTCAGCAGAGATCTCATCGGGCAGGCCAAAGGCATTCTGATGAATCAGTTCGACATCGACGCCGTGGCGGCGTTCGAGCTACTCCGACGCCTCTCGCAGGAAAGCAACACCAAACTCGTCGACATCGCGGCCGAGATAGCCGGTTTTCGCACGTTCGATGAATTCGAGGCCAGCCGAAGAAATTGAGCCTGCAGCGGTACGAAAAACCCCCTCCGATGCAGCCCGGAGGGGGTTTCTTCTGTGGAGCTAAGGGGAATCGAACCCCTGACCTACTCGATGCGAACGAGTCGCGCTACCAACTGCGCCATAGCCCCTTGGTCGCTAGCAGGCTATCAGCCGACCAGGACCAACCTGAAACCAGCGGTTCACTGCCCCGAGGCGCGGGGGAGGTCGTACTCGCGGGCGAACGACGCGTACTCGAGATGCTCGAAGACGGGGTCCTCATCGTCGATCTCCAGCACGGCCGCACCGGGGCGGCGCAGCCGCGAGGGCACGACGTCGAGTTCGTGGTCCTCGGTGTTCTCCACACCGAAGCGAGCACGCGACATCCGTTGCATGCGTCGCCGCCGCAACTGCTCCTCGATGCGGGTCTGCC
>CAZTAA010000270.1:0-1942 GCA_964611465.1 uncultured Mycobacterium sp.
GCGCCGGAAGCGTGTCCGTGACCGAGCCGGGTTGCTACTCCGCCTTGTACACGGTCTTGCCGCGGAACACGGTGCGCAGTACCTTGGCCTCCGAGATCCTCTCCGGCTTGCACTTCAGGATGTTCGTGTCCAGCACGATCATGTCGGCGCTCTTGCCGACACGCAGCGAGCCGGTCACGCGCTCCAGGAAGTTCGTCCTGGCGCCGTTGATGGTGAAGCTGCGGATCATCTGCCGCACCGTGCAGCGCTCGGCCGGCCACAGGGGCTCGTCGACGAGCGAGTACTCCGGGAACCAGCGCATGACGCCGATCTGGATCGCGATCAGCGGGTCGGGCGGGATGGTGACCGACCAGTCGCTCGAGGACGCCACCAGGGCGCCGGTGTCGAAGAAGCTCTTCATCGGGTACTCATGGTCGGCGCGCCATTGTCCCAGTGACGGGAGTTGGCTGTCGAAGTAGTAGGAGTCCTTCACGTGCCAGTAGGGCTGCACCTGCGCGGTCACACCAAGCTTGGCGAAGCGCGGGATGTCTCGCAGGTCCACGTACTCGAGGTGCGTGATGCCCGCACGCCAGTCGCGTTTGCCGTTCTTCTGGCGCGCATAAGCCAGTGAGTTCAGTGCCTCATCGGTGGCAGCGTCACCGATGGCATGGACGTGGATCTGGAAGCCGGCCTTGTCCACGGCCGCGAAGGCCTCGTCGAGCTGGGCCGGTCGCCAGATCGGCACGCCGCGGAAGCCCGGTTCGTTGGTGTAGTCCTCCTTGAGATAGGCGGTGTGTCCTTCGAGCACTCCATCGGCGAAGAACTTGACGGCCGTCACTTTGAACAGGCTGCGCTTGTGCTTGGCGCGCTCGCGGACAGCCGTCGGCAGCCATGTCCACAGGTCATCCTCAGGGTTCAGCCACAGAGCGGATCGGATCCTCATGGTGAGTCGGTCTGCGCGCGCGAGTTGCTCGTACGCCCGCGTCTCCGGCGTCCCGATGCCGACACCCGGGTCGAACACCGTCGTGATGCCCAGGGGGTTGGCGACCTCGCGCTGGAACCACTTGAGCGCGGTGACGTACTGCTCGGTCGTGTAGGGCGGCAGTATGTCGTTGACGAGATCGACGGCGGACTCACGTAGAGTGCCGGAGGGCTCACCGTACTGATTGCCGGGAGTGCCTACGGTGCCCGGCACGCGCTCGATGACACCTCCGTCGGGATTGGGCGTGTCGCCGGTGATGCCGGCGGCCTCGAGCGCTTTGGAGTTCACCCACAATGCGTGGATGTCCTGGTCGGTGAAGGCCATTGGTCGCGTGGAGTCGATCGAGTCCAGGTCCTCCTTGCGGGGTCCGATACCGCCGATCAGAACGGGGTCCCAGCCGGCGCCGCGCACAGCGGTGAGGTCCGGGTTGTCCTCGGCGAAGGCGCGAATGGCGTCCTGGTAGGCCTCGAGAGAGCCAAGTCCCCACAAGGCGACCTCGTAGACGTTGCTCACCGCGGTGCTCGCGTGCGCATGCGAATCGATGAAGCTCGGCATGAGCAGGCGGCCCTTGAGGTTCACCACCTTGGTGCGGGCGCCGATGTAGCCGCGTACTGCGCGGTTGGAGCCGACGAACTGGATCTTGCCACCGCGCACGGCCACCGCTTGCGCGATCGGCTTGGACGAGTCAACGGTGTAAACGAAGCCGTTGCGGTAAACGGTATCCGCCGGCTTGGTGCCGGCCGCGTTCGCTGCTGCCGGCGTCAGTGCCCCGAGCACCGTCACCGTCAACGCGACCATGAGAAGAACGACCCACCCCTTGTGCATCGCCAGACCCCCTCGTCAGTGGCTTCACAGGTACGAGACTCTCCCGCGCGAGTATATTCGTGCGATGCATGTCGTCACAATCGCCCGCGACCGGCGTTGACACTGCGAAGGGATCCACCTCCGGCACCTCGGAGCAAGACCGAGATCAGCGGTGTC
>CAZTAA010000271.1:0-1934 GCA_964611465.1 uncultured Mycobacterium sp.
TGGAAGGTGTACGTCAAGGACGGCATCATCACCTGGGAGACCCAGCAGACCGACTATCCGACGGTCGGCCCCGACCGTCCCGAGTACGAGCCCCGGGGCTGTCCGCGCGGGGCCGCCTTCTCCTGGTACACCTATTCGCCCACCCGGGTGCGCTATCCCTATGCGCGCGGGCTGCTCGTGGAGATGTACCGCGAGGCCAAGGCACGGCTGGGCGACCCGGTGCTGGCGTGGGCCGACATCCAGGCCGACCCCGAGCGGCGCCGCCGGTACCAGCGCGCCCGCGGCAAGGGCGGACTGGTGCGGGTGAGCTGGGCCGAGGCCGCGGAGATGATCGCCGCCGCGCACGTGCACACGATCAAGGAGTACGGGCCCGACCGGGTGGCCGGCTTCTCGCCGATTCCCGCGATGTCGATGGTGTCGCACGCCGCCGGCTCCCGGTTCATCGAACTCATCGGCGGGGTCATGACGTCGTTCTACGACTGGTACGCCGACCTGCCGGTGGCCTCACCGCAGGTGTTCGGCGACCAGACCGACGTCCCGGAGTCCGGTGACTGGTGGGACGCCGCCTATTTGCTGATGTGGGGCTCCAACGTGCCGGTCACCCGGACCCCCGACGCGCACTGGATGGCCGAGGTGCGCTACCGCGGCACCAAGGTGGTGACGATCAGCCCGGACTACGCCGACAACACCAAGTTCGCCGACGAGTGGATGCCGTGCGCGGCCGGCGCCGACGGTGCCCTCGCGATGGCGATGGGTCACGTGATCCTCACGGAATGCTTTGTCAAACAACGTGTTCCGTTCTTCGTCGACTACGTTCGCAGCTACACCGACCTGCCCTTCCTGGTGAAGCTCGAGGAGCGCGACGGGACACTGGTGCCCGGCAAGAACCTCACCGCCGCCGACCTGGGGCCGGACTTCAGCGGCACCGAGAACGCCGCCTTCAAACCGGCGTTCCTCGATTCCGCCACGGATTCGGTTGCGGTACCGCATGGTTCGCTGGGCTTCCGCTACGGCGACGAGGGCCTGGGCAAGTGGAACCTCGACCTGGGCGACCTGTCGCCGGCGTTGACGGTGGCGACGGACGGCGGCGAGACCGCGCTGATCACCCTGCCCCGCTTCGACACCCTCGACGGCCACGGCGAAACCCTGCAGCGCGGCGTGCCGGTGCGGCGGGTCGGCGAACACCTGGTGTGCACGGTGGCCGACCTGATGCTGGCGCACTACGGCGTGTACCGGTCGGGCCTGCCCGGTGACTGGCCCACCGGTTACGACGACGCCGAGCGGCCGTACACCCCCGCGTGGCAGGAATCCATCACGGGCGTGTCGGCCGAGCAGGCCATCCGGATCGCCCGCGAATTCGCCCGCAGCGCAGAGGAATCCGGCGGCCGCTCGATGATCATCATGGGCGCCGGCATCTGCCAGTGGTTCCACGGCGACGCCACCTACCGCGCCGTCCTGGCGCTGCTGCTGCTCACCGGGTCGATGGGCCGCAACGGCGGCGGCTGGGCGCACTACGTGGGGCAGGAGAAGTGCCGGCCCGTCACGGGCTGGGCGACCATGGCGATGGCCACCGACTGGTCGCGGCCGCCCCGGCAGATGGCGGGCACGTCGTACTGGTACGCCCACACCGATCAGTGGCGTTATGACGGCTACCGCGCCGACGCACTGGCAAGCCCGGTCGGCCGGGGCCGGTTCCGCGGCCGGCACACCATGGACGTGCTGGCGTCGGCGGCCGCGATGGGCTGGAGTCCGTTCTTCCCGCAGTTCGACCGCTCCAGCCTGGATCTCGCCGACGAGGCGCGTGCGCAGGGCCGCGAGATTCCCGAGTACGTCGCCGAGCAACTCGGCTCCGGAGCGCTCAAGCTCGCCGTCACCGACCCGGACAACCCGCGCAACTGGCCGCGGGTGCTCAACCTCTGGCGGGCCAACCTGCT
>CAZTAA010000272.1:0-1930 GCA_964611465.1 uncultured Mycobacterium sp.
CTAGGAGACTGCTGAACAAGTGCGTGTCTGTGCCCGGGTGGTGGGGCCGGGTGCGGGAGCCTTGGTCGTGTGCAGGGGCGATCGCGGGATCAGCGGGATCTGTTCGATGCGGAGTCGATGGCCGGGGAGTTGCTTGAGCCGGGGAGTGTGTTCGCGTTCCTGGCTGAGCAACGGTTGGCGCTGTTCCCGGAGGAGATGTTCGCCGACTTGTTCCGCTCGGCGCGCGGTCGGCCGTCGGTGCCGGCGGACGTGGTCGCGACGGTGCTGGTGCTGCAGGCGCTGCACGGTCTTTCGGACCGCGAGGCCACCGAAGCGGTGACTTTCGATCTGCGGTGGAAGGCGGCTTGCGGGCTGGGTGTGCAGGTGCCGGCGTTCCATCCCACGACGTTGACGTACTGGCGTCGCCGTCTGGCCCAGTCCGAGCGTCCGAACCGGATCTTCGAGGCGGTCAACGCGGTGGTGCTGGAGACCGGGGTGCTCCGCGGGAAGAACCGCCGCGCATTGGATTCCACGGTGCTGGAGGACGCGGTGGCCACCCAGGACACCGTGACCCAGCTGATCGCTGCGATCCGTCGGGTCGCCCGGGAGGTCAGCGGCGGCAAGGAGCTGGTCGCGGCGCACTGCACCCGGCACGACTACTCCTCGCCGGGCAAGCCGCGGATCGCCTGGGATGACCCGGGCGCCCGCGACGAGCTTGTCTCGGCGCTGGTCAGCGACGCGCTGGCGCTGCTGGACCACATCGATGTCGAGGGCTTGGATGAGGGTGAGGCCCAGGTGGTGGCGCTGCTGGCGGTGGTCGCCGGGCAGGACGTGGAGCCGGCCGAGGGCTCCGACGGCACCGATGGGCGCTGGCGCATCGCCCGCAAGGTGGCCTTCGACCGGGTGATCTCCACCGTCGATCCCGAGACCCGCCACGCGCACAAGACGGTGGCTCAGCGCCGTGACGGGTTCAAGGCTCATGTCGTAGTCGAGCCGACCACGGGGCTGTTCACCGCCACGAAGCTGACCAAGGCCGCTGGGCCGGCCTCTGCCGACGGGACCGTCGGGACGGACCTGCTGGCCACCGACACCACGCTGACTCCCGAGCAGCCCGAGCAGCCCGAGCGTGGCGGGGGTGCGGCGCAGGCCGAGGATGCGGCGCAGGCTGGGAACGCCCCGGAAGCCACCGCCGGGCAGGAGCAGCCGACCCAGCAGATCCCGGTCGAGGTCCTGGCCGACTCCGCCTACGGCACCGGTGAGGCCTTGGCCTCGCTCGACGCGGCCGGGCACACTGCGATCATCAAGCCCTGGCCGCTGCGCCCGGCCGTCCCGGGCGGTTTCACCCTGGAGGACTTCACCGTCGAAGAGACCGCTGGCACCGTCACCTGCCCGAACGGGCTGACCCGCACCATCAGTCCCAAGCGCAAGGTCACCTTCGGCGCCGGGTGCCGCGGGTGTCCACTGCGGGATCGCTGCACCACCTCAGCCCGAGGCCGCAAGCTCGACCTCCACCCCCACGACGCGCTCCAGCGCGCGCACCGCGCCCACGCCCAAGAGCCAGCGTTTCAAGAGACCTACCGCAGTCTGCGGCCGATGGTCGAACGCTCCATCGCTTGGCTCACCCGCGGCAACCGTAAGGTCCGCTACCGCGGAATCACCAAGAACGACCACTGGCTCGCCCACCGCGCCGCCGCGATCAACCTCAAGCGCCTACTCACTCTGGGCCTGCACCGCACCAGCGGAACCTGGGCGATGGCCACCGCCTGAGACGGCGGCAGGAGCCTTGGCCTGCGGCCTCACCGAGGAGCAGAATTGGCCCCGGCGGGCGGGTCGACCTCGTGTCCAGCCACGCGCTGTGACTTACCAGAGCCGCTCCGACGGCCAAAGTGATGGCGACCCGCCCGTCCCGCTCATCCCAAACTGAAACACGCCTTCTTCAGCAGTCTCCTAG
>CAZTAA010000273.1:0-1927 GCA_964611465.1 uncultured Mycobacterium sp.
GCCCGCGGCGTTCGTCGCGCTCACGCTGTCCGGCCCGGTGGCGTGGGACGGCGTCCTGTCGTTCTGGTTGAAGAACATCGCGATCGGGGCCTGGATCGTCGTCATGGGAGCGGTCCTGGGCCAGGCGATACGTCGTGAGCGTCTGGCCGGATGAGCGCGTCCGATCCCAAGCGGGAGTTGTGGTTGGCCTGGTGGACGATGGTGGTGTTCTACCAGTTGTTCTTCCTGGTGTTCTTCGTCATCACCCGCACCCAGCCGCCACCGAACCCGGGATCGGACATCCCGACCGTGGTGGCGTGGTTCGGCGCCCGGCGCGACGGCCTGCTGATCGGGTTCGCCATCATGTTCGTGATCACCGGCATGACGTCGATGTGCAACGCGCTCATCGCCTACTCGATGCGGCGAATGTCGATCAGCCCCGCCTTCGCCTACACCTACCTGGTGATCTACTCGCTGAGCGCGGTCCCCGGGATGCTGCTGATGTGTCTGGCACTGACCGCCGGCGCGATGCGGCCGAACCGCGACCCCGAATTGCTGCAGTGGCTCTACGATTTCGCGTTCCTCTCGTTCTCCGGGACCATGGGCGTCTTCCTGATCGGCTCGCTGCTATGGATGGCGGCGATCCTGATCGACCGCAATCGGGTGTTCCCGAAGTGGTTCGGCTATCTGAACCTGTGCAATGCGCTCACCGAGGTCGTGGTGGCGCCGGCGTGGATCTTTCACCGCGGCGTGTTCGCCTGGAACGGCCTGATCTGCTGGTGGATCAACATCGTGGTGTTCGGGGTGTACACCGGCGCGTTCATCGTGTTGCTGCGTCAAATGATTCGCCGTGAGGACTTCGGCACCGCAGCGTTGCCCGACCTGGTGCGGGCCGCGTGACCGGCCTCCAGGTGGGACGCGACACCGGCAGAACCGCAACCCATGTGCCGGGCCAGCCGGACATGTGGGCGTTCGTGCTGTTCGAAACCCTGATATTCACCGGGTATTTCAGCGTCTACCTGCTGCAGCGCACCGGGGCACCGCAGGCCTTCCTGCACGCCCAAGCCCAGCTGGACCCGCGCGTCGGGGTGTTCAACACCATCGTGTTGCTACTCAGCTCGTGGTCGGTGGCGCGCTGCGTCCAGTCGGCGCGCGCGGGGGCGTACGGATCAGCCCACCGGGACGCCCTACTGACGGTGCTGTTCGGGGTGGTGTTCGCTGTCTCGAAGGTGTCGGAGTGGATCGGGCAACTCCGCCGCGGCAACGGGGTCGCCGGCAACGAGTTCTTCACTTTCTACTACTTCCTCACCGGAATCCACTTCCTGCACCTGCTGATCGGCTTCGTCGTCCTGGCCATCGTCGGCTACCAGATCCGCGGTCCCGCACGGCGATCGCAGAACCTCATCGAAACCGGCGCGACCTACTGGCACACCGTCGACTTCCTCTGGGTGCTGATCTTCGCCCTGCTGTACGTGGTGCGGTGAGCGATGACGACCTCCGACAAGCGGCTCCTGATCGCCTGGCTGGTGCTGGCCGGGCTGACCCTGGGCTACCTCTGGATCGACCGCACCGCCGACCACGGCGGGTCGCCGGTCCCCAGCACCGTCGTGACAGTGGCGGCGATCCTCATCGCACTTGTCAAGGTGCGCATCATCTTTCGGGAGTTCATGGAGGTCCGCGGCGCACCGGCGCTGCTGCGCCGCCTCACCGACGCCTGGCTGGTGATCATCGCCGTCAGCCTGCTCGGCAGCTATTTCATCGGCACGGCGATCGCACAAAACTGACGCTCGCGACTATTCTGGGTCCATGAACAACTACTTCGCCGCGCTGCTGACGGCCCTCGCGACGGCGGTACTACCGGTGGCCTTGGGGATAGCCTCCGCGCCGGCCGCGCATGCCGACACCTGCGAGGGGCCGGGCTGCGTCGACCTCGGACCCCTGGTCGAGG
>CAZTAA010000274.1:0-1912 GCA_964611465.1 uncultured Mycobacterium sp.
CGACAAGCTGCGCGTCGAGATCGCCGACATCGACAACCGCGGCAAGATCTCGCTGGTGCTGGTCGCCGAAGATGACACAGCCGAGGCATCGAATTCACCGGAGGCGGCACCTGCCGACGCTGCGACCGCCGACGCGTAAGGGCTCGGCGGCAACCGATCAGACCGTCCGGCGCACCCTGCTGCCGGGCGGTCTGCGGGTTGTCACGGAGTTCGTCCCGTCCGTGCGGTCGGCCTCGGTCGGCGTCTGGGTGGGGGTCGGATCCCGCGACGAGGGCCCGACGGTCGCCGGGGCCGCGCACTTCCTCGAACACCTGCTGTTCAAGTCGACACCGACGCGCACGGCCGTGGAGATCGCCCAGGCGATCGACGCGGTCGGCGGCGAACTCAACGCCTTCACGTCCAAGGAGCACACCTGCTACTACGCGCATGTGCTCGACACCGATCTGGCGCTCGCGGTGGATCTGGCGGCCGACGTCGTCCTGCGCGGCGAGTGCGCCGAACCCGATGTCGAGGTCGAGCGCGACGTCGTGCTCGAGGAGATCGCCATGCGCGACGACGATCCCGAGGACGCACTCGGTGACGTGTTCCTGTCGGCGATGTTCGGGCCACATCCGGTGGGCCGCCCGGTCATCGGCAGCATGGACTCGATCGCCGCGATCACCCGCGATCAACTGCATTCGTTCCACGTCCGGCGCTACACCCCCGAGCGGATGGTGGTGGCGGTGGCCGGCAACGTCGACCACGACGAGGTCGTCGCTTTGGTGCGCGAGCACTTCGGGCGCCACATGGTGCCCGGCGCCACCGCCCAGCGTCCGCGCGGCGGGACCGGCCGGGTGCCGGGCAAACCGAGCGTGCTGCTGGTGAACCGGGACGCCGAGCAGACCCACATGCTCCTCGGTGTGCGGACGCCGGGGCGGCACTGGAAGCACCGCTGGGCGCTGACAGTGCTCAACAGCGCGCTGGGCGGTGGCCTGAGTTCCCGGCTTTTCCAGCAGATCCGGGAATCCCGGGGCCTGGCGTATTCGGTCTACTCCACGGTGGACATGTTCTCCGATGCCGGCGCCCTGTCGGTGTATGCGGCATGTCTGCCCGAGCGGTTCGCCGAAGTGGCGTCCGTGACGGCCGATGTTCTGGAAACCGTTGCGCGCGAAGGCATCACCGAACAGGAATGCCGGATCGCCAAGGGATCGCTGCGCGGTGGACTGGTGCTCGGCACCGAGGACTCCGCGTCCCGGATGAACCGGCTGGGCCGCAGTGAGCTCAACTACGGTGAGCACCGTGGCCTGTCCGAGAGCCTGGCCAACATCGAGGCGGTGACCGTCGACGAGGTCAACGCCATCGCACGCAAGCTGCTGACCCGCCCCTACGGCGCCGCGGTGCTCGGCCCGTACCGCTCGAAACGTTCACTGCCCAAACCACTTCGGGCCATCGCGGGCTAGCCGGTGTCGTTCGCGCCGGGCGATCTGGGGCTGCCGGTGTTCGGCGCTCCGATGGCTGGCGGGCCAGGCACTCCGCGGCTGGCCGCCGCGGTGTCCTCGGCCGGCGGACTGGGATTTCTGCCCGGCGGCTACCTGAGCGCCCAGCGGCTGGCCGAGGACATCAGCACGGCGCGCTCGTTGACGAGCGGACCGCTCGGGGTAAACCTTTTCGTTCCGCAGCGAAGCATCGCCGATCCGCGCGACCTGGAGAGCTATCGGATCGCGCTGCAGCAGTTGGGCCGACGCTACGGCGTCGAGCCCGGCGAGGCCCGCTGGGACGACGACGCATGGAGCGAGAAGGTCGAACTGCTACTCGAACTCAAGCCCGAAGTGGTGTCGTTCACGTTCGCCCTGCCGGATCCGGAAGTGCTGGCCCGGTTTCGCGCCGCGGGCGTGACGACGGCGATGACGGTCACCAGTGTCGAAGAAGCCCG
>CAZTAA010000275.1:0-1905 GCA_964611465.1 uncultured Mycobacterium sp.
CCCTCGGATGTCACGAAGTTCAACGGAACCGTCATCGTCGAATGGCTCAACGTCAGCGGTGGGATAGACGCACCCGCGGTCTGGTTCATGGCGCATCGCGAGTTCGTTCGCGAGGGCTACGCCTACGTCGCGGTCTCGGCGCAACAGGTCGGCGTCGAGGGCGGTGCAAGCCTCGGGTTCGATATGTCGTTGAAAAAGCAAGACCCCGAACGGTATTGGCATCTCAGCCATCCCAAAGACGCATATTCGTACGACATCTTCTCCCAGGTCGGACAGCTGATCCGACAACGGCCTGCCGAGGTGCTCGGGCCGCTGGACCCGGAATTCGTTGTGGCGGTGGGTGAGTCGCAATCGGCGATGTTCTTGACGACCTACGTCAACGCCGTCGATCCGCTGGTGAAGATCTTCGACGGATTCCTGATCCATTCCCGGTTCGGGCCGGCCGCACCGCTGGACGGCGGCTCCATCTTCGCCGCGCCCGACGATTCGGCCCCTGAAGCCGTCAAGTTCCGACCCGATCTGCGCGTCCCACTGATGACCGTTCTCACCGAGACCGACGTCGTCGGCGGTCTGCGGCCGGGCTACTACCTGGCGCGGCAGGACGACACCGAATGGCTGCGGGCCTGGGAGATCCCCGGCACCGCTCATGCCGACAACTACACGATTCAGGTGGGCCGCATCGACACCGGTTTCGCACCGCTGGATGAGCTGGTGGCGGCGTATGCCCCGACCGACTCCCTGATGGGTCAGCAGTTGCCGCACTTCATCAACTTCGCGCCCCAGCACCACTACGTCCTGCAGGCGGCGATCGCCGGTCTGCACGCGTGGATACGCGACGGCGTCGCTCCGTCGCAGGCGGCTGGCATGGAGTTGAGTGACACCGATCCGCCGCAGCTGGTTTTGGACGCGAACGGCCTCGCGAAGGGTGGTGTGCGAACTCCGTGGGTGGACGTGCCGATCGCCCGGACGTCGGGCATCGGCACGGGCGAGAGCCCGTTGTCGCACCTGTTCGGTTCCGGCGAGCCGTTCGATGCGGCAACGCTCAGCCGCCTGTACCCGGACGGGGCGGCGGAGTACCTCGAACGCTTCACGGAGTCGCTTGACGAGGCCATCCGGTCGGGGTTCCTCTTGCCCGCGGATCGGCAGGAGATCCTCCAAATCGCCGCGGCGACCTACCCTCGCAGTCAAGAGTGAGACCAGTTATCACCCGAAGGGGCAGTCGGTTCGGTTGAGCCATTCGGCTAATCACCAGACGGGCTACCACTTCCCGTCAGTGACTGCGTCGGAGCTGACACTGCCGAGTGTGATCACCGTCTTCGGGTCGACGGGCACAAACGGATCTTCTTTGGCGCCAAGCTTTTTGCCGACGCTCTCGACCTTCGCCAAGATCACGGACGGTGCAAGGTCGTTGGCGTCGGCGTCGTAGTAATCGAACCACGGCAGTCCGGCGTCCACGTATGCGTCCCGGTCGACCGGCGTCGAGGGCGGCACCTCACCGGTGATGGCGGTCCACTGCGCGGCCGAGCACAAGTGCACGAACACCCGTAGCGCTCCGCTCTCGTCGTAGTCGGCGAGCGGACGCCCGTCGACGTAGACCTCCTGCCGCATCCGACCGCCGGCCCCCAGCCCCATGCTCGGCAAGGGCGCCGGGAGCGGGCCGCCATCCGCGCAGGACTCTCTGCGCAGCGCCTGTGCAGCCTGCCACTCGGCAAGCGCCTGCTCGGTCAGACCGACGGCCCGCAGTTGCACCCCACCATGGGTCTCGTGTCCGGTGACCTGCCCTTCGACCGTGGCGCCGGAACCGAGCGGAACGGCGACGAACTGGCGGATGAACCCGTCCCCCGCGTTGATGCCGTCCAGCCACGGCTGCCTGGGCAGCGCGACGTAATTCTGCGGATCCTTGAC
>CAZTAA010000276.1:0-1892 GCA_964611465.1 uncultured Mycobacterium sp.
ACATCGGAGCCGTGGCCGGTCTCGGTCATCGCGAAGCAGCCCAGCAGTTCGAGGTCGATGATCTTGCGCACGTAGGCCTCATGGTGGCGCTCGGTGCCGAGGTTCTCGATGGCACCGCCGAACAGGCCCCACTGCACGCCGGCCTTGACCATCAGCGACAGGTCGCTCGTGGCCAGCATCTCGATCTGGGTGACAGCCGCGCCGACGTCACCGTTGCCGCCGTGCTCCTTCTTGAACCCGTCCTCGGCCGCACCCGCCGCGGCCATGATGGTCAACTGCTCGGCGACCTTGGTTCGGGCGATGACGGTGTTGGGCGTGTAGTGCGGCCGGAAGATCTCGTTGGCCAACTCGGCGCGCACCCGGTTCTTGACGTCGCGCCAGCGTCCGTCGAGGGCGTTGCGCAGATGCTCGGCAGTCGTGCCATCCGAAGTCATATCCCACGTTAGCCCGAAGGCAACTCAGGTAAACCTGAATTGGCCGGCGGCGCCCGGGAGCGGTTCAATATCGCCATGACCGAGCAGCAGTTGCCGCATGATGTCGACCACACCCATGCCAATGTGACCGGCGGGTGGCTGCGCGCTGCGACGTTCGGCGCGATGGACGGTGTGGTCAGCAACACGGCCCTGATCGCCGGTGTGGCCGCCAGCGCCGACGCCCACACCGTCGTGCTGTCCGGGGTGGCCGGACTGCTGGCCGGCGCCTTCTCGATGGCGCTGGGCGAGTACACGTCGGTGACGACCGCCAACGAGCAGATCGACTCCGAGGTGCATGTCGAAAAGCGGGCGTTCCGGCAGAACCCGGAGGCCGAGCAGGCTGAACTGACGGTGATGTTCCAGGACATGGGCCTGTCCGGCGAGACCGCCGCCAAGGCCGCCGAGGAACTCCATCAAGACGAGGCGCGCGCCATGAAATTCCATCTGGTGCAGGAACTAGGTGTGGACCCGACCGACAAGCCGTCGCCGAACGTCGCCGCGTTCTCGTCGTTCGTCATGTTCGCCGTCGGCGCGATCGTGCCGCTGATTCCGTACCTGCTGGGCCACGAATCGTTGTGGCTCGGTCTGGTCTTCGGCGGTGTCGGTCTGCTGCTGGCGGGCGGTGCGGCGGCATACATCACCAAGAAGTCGATCTGGGTCGGCGCACTGCGCCAGTTGGCATTCGGCCTGATCGCGATCGCCGCGACCTACGCCGTGGGCGACCTCATCGGCAGCGTCGTCTGAGCGGCGCCGGGGTCAGGTGAGCGTCAACGCCTCGGCCTGATCTTCGAGTTCCTCGAGTTCGGTCTCGGGTGCGTCGACTCCGGCCAGGTGCCGGCGCACCGCGAACAGCAACAGCGCGGCCGTCAGGACGGTGCCGGCGCCGACCCAGAACGGCAGGTGCACGCTGACCGTCTCGCCGAGCACACCGGCCAGCCACGGCGCGACCGCCGCGCCGGCGAACCGCAGGAAGCTGTAGGCGGCCGAGGCCACGCCGCGTTCGACGGGCGCCGCCTTCATCACCGTCTCGGTGATCAGCGTGTTGTTGACGCCGCAGAACAGGCCGGCCACCACCACGGCGGTCGCCAGCACCGGTTTGTGATCGGCGCCCAGCGCCATCACGGTCAGCGTCGCGGACATGCACACCAGGTTGGCCACCAGCGTCGGCACGGTGCCGAACCGGTGTTGCAGCCGCGGCGCGACGACCACCGACGTGAACGCCAGGCACACACCCCAGCCGAAGAAGATCAGCCCGATCTGGTGGGCGCTCATGTCGAGCGGGAACGGGGTGAACGCCAGCAGGGTGAAGAAGCCGAAGTTGTACAGCAGCGCGGTCACCGAAACCCCGAGCAGGCCGCGGTGCCGCAGCGCGCGGAACGGGTCGGCCAGCGTGGTGGCGCGCTCGGGGCGCGGGGTGTC
>CAZTAA010000277.1:0-1859 GCA_964611465.1 uncultured Mycobacterium sp.
AGTAGCGGAAGTGGTCGACCGCGAGCGGGAGGTCGGCGTTGAGCGTCTCGCGGATCGGCTTGCCGTTGTCCCAGGACTCCGCGACCGCGATCGCTTCCAGGTTCTCCTCGATGCGGTCGGCGATCTTGTTGAGGATCACCGCGCGCTCGGCCGCGGTGGTCTTGCCCCAGGCGGGCGCGGCGGCGTGGGCGGCGTCCAGCGCCTTGTCGATGTCGGCCTCGTCGGAGCGTGCCACCTCGCAGAAAACCTCACCGGTCACCGGGGTGCGGTTCTCGAAGTACCTGCCGTGCACCGGCGGCACCCAGCCGCCGCCGATGTAGTTCTCGTAGCGCGACTCGAACGTCATGAGAGCGCCGTCAGTGCCGGGACGTGCGTAGACAGTCATGGGATGCCTCTCGTGCCAAGCGGTGTGTCGGTCGTCACTCACCACGATATGCCGCTGTGGGTCCTGCGGGGCTCTCCTCCCCGCAGGACCCACGGGTCTTTGGGGCTACCGCCAGGCGTTGGCGGCGCGGCGGTCGGTGTCGGCGATGTCACCGGCGCCGTCCCGCACCGCGTTGCCGAGCCGCAACAGGATGTCGTTGAGCGCGGTCGCGGCCTGCTGCCAGCGGTCCTGCTCCAGCCGGTAGGCCGCGGCGGATTCCCGGGTCCACAGCTCCTGCAATGGCGCGATCCGCGACCGCAGGTCCTCGAGCGCCGCGTTCAGCCGGGCCGAGGTGGTGTGGATCTCCTGGCGCACCGAGAACTCGATCTCGGCGAAGTCATAGGACAGCACGGGATCCACGGTCAGATCCCCGCGACGTCGGCGCCGACCGCCCCGATGCGGCCCTCGTGCGCAAGGGCGGCCTCGTGCAGCAGCCGTTCGTTGGTCCGGATGGTGGCGGCGATGTCGTCCAGCGCCTGGCACAGTCGGGCCGACTCCGCATTCCACCGGTCGACGACGTCGCGGAACCGCGCCGCGGCCGGACCGCTCCACACCGATGCCGGAACCGCGCCGACCCGGGCGATGAACCCGCCGAGCATCGCCCGGATCTCGGCGGAGCGCTCGTCGGTTGCCGCCGCGACGTCGCGCATGAGCGCGAAATCGGTTGTCAGCCTGCCTGATCCGGTATCCATGTTTTCCTCCTTGTACGTCGTTATCTGGTTTGACGTGCCGTCGGCCCCGTTGGTTCCCTTTCGGCTCAACCGATTTCGCGTGCCGATCCGATGGCCTCGGCGCAGGCCGCGGACGCGTTCTGACACCCGATCGCGATGCGGACTCCGCCGCTGATCAGCACGGTCCAGTCGATCTCGCGTCCCGGCCGCACTTCGCGGTAGGTCACCACGGGACGCCCGGCCCGCCGGTCGTCGGCGGTGAAATCGGCGAAGACCCCCGGCTGCTGTCCGGCCAGGGCGGCTCGCAACGCGGCGGCGGTGGCGGTCAGATCGGTGTCCCGGACCCGCGACTGGGTGATGTACAGGACGGCGTCGGGATCCGCCGGCGAGGCGACTTCGACGCGGGCCGACCCGGGACCGTCGGTCACCCGGCGCACGTTCCAGTCGGCCGGAATCCGGACCGCGATCCGGCCTTCGACGAGATCCGTTGTCGCCGCGTGGTTCTCCCCGGCGTGGATACCGAGGCCGGCGACCACACAGACCGCGGCGGCGGCCGCCACGATGCGGACGGCGGGGCGGACGGAGCGGCGTCGCGGCGGGGCCGGCGCGGGGACGGCCAGTGCCGCGGCCCGCAACCGGCGGTCGTTCGACAGCCGGACCTCCCGGCCGTTCTCCCTGAGTCGCCGTGCCAGAAGTGCCCCCAGTGCGCCCGCGCCCGCCACCCCGGCCGGCGCGTCGACGTGCACCGGACCGTCGGTGAGGCG
>CAZTAA010000278.1:0-1851 GCA_964611465.1 uncultured Mycobacterium sp.
GCGACGACGAAGTCCTCGTCGGGATGGGCATCGACGCGCGTCCAGGTCAGCGGGATCACGGTCTGCAACTACACACCATCTCGGGCCCGCGTGCACCGCGATCAGACCAGCCGAGTGCGTCCGAAGTGCCATGCTGCCCCCATGAATTGGTCCACCCTGGCCCCCGGGCTGGCGCAGTTCCGGGGTTATCGGCGGTCCTGGCTGCGCGGCGACGTCGCGGCCGGCCTCACCGTGGCCGCCTACCTGGTGCCGCAGGTGATGGCCTACGCGACGGTCGCGGGCTTCTCCCCGGTGGTCGGGTTGTGGGCATCGCTGCTACCGCTGGCGATCTACGCGGTGCTGGGCTCGTCGCGGCAGCTGTCCATCGGACCCGAGTCGACGACCGCCTTGATGACCGCAACGGCACTCGCCCCGCTGGCCGCCGGGGACGCCGCCCGCTACGCGGCGCTGGCCGCGATGCTGGCGGTCCTCGTGGGTCTGTTCTGCTACGTCGGTGGGCTGATCCGGCTGGGCTTCATCGCCGAGTTGCTTTCGCGCCCGGTCCTGGTCGGCTACATGACCGGGGTGGCGTTCATCATGATCGGCAGCCAGCTCGGCAAGCTCACCGGCATTCCGGCTCACGGTGACGGGATCATCGACCAGGTGCGGTCGCTGGCCGGCTCGATCCAGGATGTCCACTGGCCCACGCTGGTCTTCTCCGCGGGGGTACTTGCCGTGCTGATGGCGCTGGCCCGATGGTTGCCGCGCTACCCGGGCCCGTTCATCGCCGTCCTGCTGGCGACCGTAGCCGTCGCAGCTCTTTCGTTGGACCACAGAGGAATTCGAGTTGTCGGGCAGGTGCCGGCCGGATTGCCGGCGTTCGGGCTGACCCCGGTCCCCTGGCACGACGTCGGCATGCTCGCCGCCGTGGCGGGCGGCGTCGCGATCGTCGCCTATTCCGACACCGTGCTGACGGCCAGGACGTTCGCGGCGCGCCAGCGCGAACCCATCGATCCCAATGCCGAACTGCGCGCGCTGGGCGCCATCAACGTTGGAGCCGGCCTCAGCCATGGCTTCCCGGTGAGTTCCAGCGCGAGCCGGACCGCGTTGAGCGACCTGGTCGGTGGGCGCACCCAGATGTATTCGCTTGTCGCGCTTGCCCTGGTCCTGGTCGTGATGCTGACCGCGCACGGCCTGCTGGCGATGTTTCCGACGGCCGCGCTGGGTGCGCTGGTGGTTTTCGCCGCCCTTCGGCTGATCGACATCGGCGAATATCGCAGACTCGCCCGGTTCCGCCACAGCGAGTTCCTTCTCGCGCTGCTGACCGCCGTCGCGGTGCTGGGCCTGGGGGTGTTGTACGGCGTACTCGCCGCGGTCGGCCTCTCCATCCTGGACCTGCTGCGCCGGGTGGCGCGGCCGCACGACAGCGTGCAGGGGTTCGTCCCAGGGCTGGCCGGCATGCACGACATCGAGGACTACCCCGAGGCCCGGCTGGAGCCCGGCCTGCTGGTGTACCGCTATGACGCGCCGCTGATCTTCGCCAACGCGGAGGACTTTCGGACCAGGGCGATGGCGGCCGTCGACGTCAACCCTGACCCGGTGCAATGGTTCGTGCTGAACGCCGAGGCGAATGTCGACGTCGATCTGACCGCGCTGGACGCCCTGGAGCAGTTGCGCCAGGACCTCGCGGCCCGTGGCATCGTGTTCGCGATGGCCCGGGTCAAGCAGGATCTGCGGGTGATGCTGGCGGCCGCGGGGTTGCTCGACAGGATCGGTGCCGACCGCATCTTTCCGACGCTGCCCACCGCGGTGGATGCCTACCGCAATCGCCGCCCCGCATAGATCAGCGCACCCGCCGCCAGCACCCCCGCC
>CAZTAA010000279.1:0-1838 GCA_964611465.1 uncultured Mycobacterium sp.
GTGCTGCACTGCCTGCCGCCCAGGGACTGGACCGAACCCGGCTTCATGGGCCTGGGCATGATCTATACGGCGATGCCGGTGACCAACGCCGTTCCCGCGGTGGTCGCCGCGCCGCCGGGCATCGTGACGCTGGCCGACCTGCCGCCGATCACCGGCCGATTCGCCCCCTGACCCCGAAACGTACCCGCGGGGGAAAAGGCCGAGCGACGGCCGCCCGACCGTCGAACTCGGCGCTCACGAAAGACGTTGCGCGTCAGGACTATCGGCAGGAACCTGGACGGCCACCGCGAGTGCGCCGGCACCCACGTGCAGGGCCAGCACCGGGCCGAGTTCGGTGATGATCGCCGGCGGGCAGGCCGGCAGTCGGTGCGCGAGGGAGTCGGCGAGCTCGGCGGCCCCGTCGGGATCGGCGACATGATGCACCGCCAGCGCCGCGGCGCTGTCGCCGACCACACCGCACACCTGGTCCAGCATCGTGGCCACCGCCTTGCTGGCCGTCCGTACCCGTTGCGCCAGAACGAGTTTCCCGTTGTCGAGTCGCAGCAACGGTTTCAGGGAGAGCGCAGTGCCGAGCCAGGCGGCCGCACCGCCGAGCCGTCCACTGCGCCGCAGATTGTCCAGCCGCTGTACGACGATGTAGGCGTGGGTGCGGTCGACCGCCGAGCGGGCCGCCGCGACCACGGTGTGCAGGTCGGCTCCGGCGGCGGCCGCACGTGCCGCGGCCAGGGCGATAAAGCCGGTGCCCATCGCGGCGGATTTCGAATCCACCACGGCCACTGCCGCGCCCAGCGGGCGGGCCGCCTCCTCGGCCGCCGAATAGGTACTCGACAACGCGGCCGACAGATGCACACCCAGCACACCGTCGCCGCCGCTGGCGATCAGAGCCCGCTCGTATGCCCCGCACAGCTCCGCGGGCGTCGCACCGGCCGTGCTGGCCTGGCGGTCGTGAATGTCCGACGGGACGTCGTCGACCCCGTCCCGTAGATCGGCACCGTCGATCAGCACGTGCAGCGGCACCACCCGGATGCCGTGGGCGGCCACGAGGTCGGCCGGCAGTCGGGCGCTGGAGTCGGTGACCACCACGACGGGCATCTCAGGCACCCCGGTCCGGAGGCACGACGCCGGCCTCGGCCAGGGCCTTCAGCATCAGGTCGGCGACATTCTGGTGGGCCACGAAGTTCCAGTGGATGCCGTCGGGGTTGCCGCGGCCGGCGTACATCTCCTCGGCGACCGCGGCCTTGAGATCGACCAGCGGAACGTCGTGCGCCGTCGCCCATTCCGTGATCGCCACCACGGTGCCGTCGCGGCCGTGATGGGCCCGCCCGTAGGTGTCGGCGATGTGCACGCTCGGCAATGACGCCACCACGGGTATGCCGGGTCGGTTGAAATCGATTGCAGCCCGCGTCATTTCGAGATAGGCGGCGGTGAGACGCGGCGGAAGTGCCGCACGGGCGGTCGGTGAGAGCCGGGGTTGCAGCCAACCGTAGCCGTCCCGCACCCACCGGCGCAGCGGCACCGGCCGGACATACCGGATCAGTTCGCGAACCGCGGTCGGCAGCGGCGACGGCAGTGAATCCATGCCGCAGGTCGCGAAGACCACCGCGCCGGCGTGCCGCAGAGCGGCCCAGGACCGCGGGTCCTGGGTGGCCGCCCACCACACGTCACGGCAGGTCCAGCCGATCCGCCCGATCAGTTCCAGATTCCAGCCCAATTGCCGGGCAACGATATTCGGCCAAATGCGTGGGTCGTCCGACGGCAGCCCGCCGGTCGGCCCGTAGTAGGACAGCGAATCGCAGAACACCAACAGCGTCGGGGTTCCGGTGCCGTCGGGCACCTCG
>CAZTAA010000280.1:0-1790 GCA_964611465.1 uncultured Mycobacterium sp.
GTAGCCGCCGTACATGCCGCCGGTCATCATGTTGCCGAGCATCGTGCCGACCAGGATCGTGGAGAACAGGTCCATCCCGCTGTTGCCGTAGTACCCGCTCGCGTAGCCGCCGTACTGCGGTCCCGCCTGCCAGTACGGCTGGCGGCCCCCGGCCGCTGCGGGGACCATCCGGATCTCGGGGTCGAGGCCGTCGTCGATGGCCGCGGCACACGCTGGGCACGCCGGGACGTCTCGGGCCTGTGCGGTGCCCATGGGGGTGTAACTGACATCGCGCACGCTCAGACCGTGGCGAGGGTCGAAGAAGCAGGGTGGGCGGCGCTCCGGCAGGGGTTCCCCGGCCAGCCGGGCCTGCACACAAGCGACCCGGAAGCGTCCTTCGTCGAGGGACTCGGTCACCGTGGCCGCCTGGGCAGGATTGGTCATCGTGTCAGAGGCGCGCTTGGCCTTGTCGTACTCATCGAGCGCCGCCATCCAATCGGCCCGGTTCTCGTCGGTGGTGATCGCCGCGGAATCCACCGAGTCCAGCGATTCGCCGAAGGCTGTGATGTCCTCGTCGATGGTCTCCTTGACCGAGGCGAGCGCCTCTGCTTCCCGTTTCTTCTTGCGTCGTGAACTCATGAAGACCAGTCCGCCGGCGCCTGCGGCCAGTCCACCGATCACGAGCAGCGGGACCAGCGCGCTGCCGCCCGAGGAACTCTCAGTCGCAGGTTCGGTCACGGTCCCGCCGCTGTCGATGCTCTCGACGTTGGTGACGAACTGACTCAACACCGCGTACACGCCGTTGCCCTGCTGCTGCTGGAAGGCCGCGGTGGCTGCCGCGGGTGACGTGGACCGGAACTGGTTGCCGACCACCGCGGCGTACACGCCGGGCTCGCCGACGTTGCTCTGCAGGTACGTCACGACGTCCTCGGTGCTCTGGGACCCCTTCGCCGCCTCCGGGAGGATCGCGATGAACACCGACGAACCGCTGCTGCGGATCTGGTCGGAGAGGTCGGCGGCCTGCGCGTCGGTGAGCGCGTTCTCCGCCTCCGGGTCGTTGTAGACCGGGTCGGACTGCAGCGCACTCACGACGTCATCGACAGTCGTGGCCGCCGCTGGGTTCGCGACCCATCCGACGAGGAGCAGAGGTAGTAGAGCGAAGAGCACCCGTCGCATGGCCCGCCTCCAGGTGGCTAGTCCTTGATCTCGCAGAGAACTGTCCCTGTAGGAACTGTACTTCCGATTTCGGCATTCAGCCCAGTGATCGTGCCCGCTTTGTGGGCATTCAAGGGCTGTTCCATCTTCATCGCCTCGAGGACGACGATCAATTCGCCGGCTTCGACGCTTTGACCCTCCTCCACAGCGACCTTCACGATCGTGCCCTGCATCGGTGCGGTCAGTGAGTCGCCCGAGGCGCCCCCGCCGGAGGACTTCTTGGCGCGCTTGGTCGGGCGCTTGCCGCCGCTCGCGGCAGCGGCGGTCCCGACCGACAGGGCCGCCGGCAGCGTCACCTCGATGCGCTTCCCGCCCACCTCGACGGTGACCGCCTGGCGGTCGCCGTCACCTTCTTCGGCGTCGACCCCGCCGTCGTACGGCGGGATCTGGTTGTCGAAGCTGGTCTCGATCCAGCGCGTGTGCACGGTGAAGGGCTGCTTGGGGTCCAGCGGCGCGAAGGCCGGATCCTCGACGACCACACGGTGGAAGGTCAGCGCGGTGGCGATGCCCTCCACCTCGAACTCGCCGAGTGCCCGGCGGGCCCGCTCGAGGGCCTGCTGGCGGTCGGCGCCGGTCACGATGAGTTTGGCCAGCAG
>CAZTAA010000281.1:0-1773 GCA_964611465.1 uncultured Mycobacterium sp.
ATAGCGGTGCACTCCCTTTCGGCCGCGCCCGACTGGCTGGCCAAGGTGCAGCGTAGGTGACCGAGACCGTGCGTCTCGCCTGATTTGACGGATTCGTCGACTACGGCCGGTTTGCGGACCGAGGCTCAGCCGCCGGCCAGTGCCAGGTCAGCCAAAGCCCCGATGACCGGCGCCACCTGCAATGTGTAGCGGACCGTCACATGGCTGTAATCGCGGTACACCAACGTGTCGCCGACGATGGCAGGGCACCGCTCTTGCGTGCAGAACAGGTCGGTGATATCCGCGTACTGCCCACCGCCGGCTCGGGTCGCGGCCGTCTCGGCCGTTATCCCCTTTTGGTTTACCGCCTTTGACCTCGCCGGAGAGCAGGCCATTGCATCGGACAGATGGAGCGCGAGGCAGTTCGGCACCCAACCCTGTGGATTCGGTACCGGCCCGAGCACGAGCACCTCGGCGCCGGTGCCGCGCAACTCCTTCACCATCTCGGTGAGCTTGGTGTTCCACGTCGAGTCGTAGGTGTCGAAATTCGAGTTGTAGTCGATGTGCTTACCGTATTCGCGAGACATGCCGAGCACGATCAGCCGCGGGTGCTCCGCCTTCAACTTGGCGATGGCGCCGGGCCGCCACTGGTCACATTCGCGATACGGTCTGCGAAGAGTGGGCTCGAACATGGGCAGATTCAGCATCGGGCAGGCGCCCTTCGCCAGCGTCTCGAGCCGCCATCCCCGCTGGGTGGCAATGTCCCGGAAAGCCGGGATCCACATCTGCGCGTGGGAATCGCCAACCAGCGCGATCGTGGTCTGTGAGTTTAGGTCGCCGAATACGCACTCATGCTGATCGACTTCGAGAACGTCACGCAGGCAACCGTTCACATAGCTCGGTTGGGTACCCGCATCGGTCAACGACGGCTGCAGGTTCGACGGTACCGCCTTCAGGTCGGCGGACGCCGCCACCGCCGTTTGGACCTGTGCGAACCCGTCCCGAACCGCCGTTCGGTAATCCTCAACGGTCTGACCCGTGCGGCTGGGTGGCATGGCAACGGCCATTGCCGTTCCGGCCGGACCGCGGCCTATCGGGCTGGGAAGAATGACCAGCGCGGCTACGCACACGCAGACCGCAACGGCGGTGACCGCTCCGCCCAGCGCCAGGCTGCGGCCCGGCGAGCGCCGAAACCGCGGCGCAAACCGGAACGGGTTCTCGACCAGGCGCAGTGTCAGCCAGGCCAGGACGCCGGAGATCACCAACAGCGCCAGCACCAACAACAGCGGATAAACCCAAAAGATCGGGATGAACAGCAGCACCATCAGCACCGGCCAGTGCCACAGATACCACGAGTAGGACAACCGGCCCGCTGCCCGCATCGGCGACACCGCCAGGATGCGGCCACACCCGAGGGGAGGTGCAGCGCAGCCGGCGCCGATGACGAGTGCCGTGCCGAGCACGGGTAGCAACGCGGCGGTACCGGGATAAGGCGTGGTCCTGCCCAATTCGACGTACGCGAGCAGGATCAGCGCCAAGCCCGCCCACCCCAAGATCGCGGCAAGCATCGCCGGCAGTCGCCGCCACAACTCGGCCGTGAGCGCCACCAGGCCACCGACCGCCAACTCCCAGGCCCTGGTCGGCAGCGAGAAGAACGCCATGGGAGGTACGTCGCGGGTGAGGATCAGCGAAACCACGAAAGATGCGACTGCGACGATTCCAAGTACAACCAAGTACGGATTTTTCGTCGACGGCTTGTCGGTACCGGAGCGCCGCGCCGCGCGGCGGATCAGC
>CAZTAA010000282.1:0-1762 GCA_964611465.1 uncultured Mycobacterium sp.
CGGCTGGACGCGACCGTCGCCGACCCGCGCGCCTACGTCCTGCCGCTGCACCGGCGCGACGACGACACCGGCTGGGCCAGCGCCGACTGGCGGCTGCGCCGCGGCCGGATCGTGCTGCTGGACGGGGATTCGCCCGCCGGCCTGCGGCTGCCGCTCGACTCGATCAACTGGAAGCCGCCGCGCCGGACGTTCGAGGGCGACCCGCTGGCGAAGCGCGACGAACTGGGCTCGGGTTCGGACGACGCCGACGTGGAGGTCGACGACGCCCCGGACGCGCCGACCACCGCGATGGTCGCCGAGATCCGCGGCGACCTTCTCTACGTCTTCATGCCGCCGACCGACGAGGCCGACCACTTCGTCGACCTGATCGCCCGGCTGGAGACCGCGGTGGCGGCCGCGGGCTGCCGGGTCGTCGTGGAGGGCTACGGGCCGCCCCCGGACCCCCGGCTGCAGACCATGACGATCACCCCGGACCCGGGCGTCATCGAGGTCAACGTCGCGCCCACGGCCAGCTTCGCCGAACAGCGCGCGCAGTTGGAGACGCTGTACGAACAGGCGCGCCTTGCCCGTCTCTCCACGGAGTCGTTCGACGTCGACGGCACGCACGGCGGCACCGGCGGCGGCAACCACATCACCCTGGGCGGCATCACCCCGGCCGACTCGCCGCTGCTGCGCCGGCCCGATCTGCTGGTGTCGATGCTGACCTACTGGCAGCGCCACCCCGCCCTGTCCTACCTGTTCGCCGGCCGCTTCGTCGGCACCACCTCGCAGGCGCCGCGCGTCGACGAGGGCCGCGCCGAGGCGCTCTACGAACTGGAGATCGCGTTCGCCGAGATCGCCCGGCTCAGCTCCGCAAGCGTCGCTCCGGATCATGGTCGCTCCGCAAGCGTCGCTCCGTGGATCACGGACCGCGCGCTGCGCCACCTGCTCACCGACATCACCGGAAACACGCACCGCGCCGAGTTCTGCATCGACAAGCTCTACAGCCCGGACGGCAACCGCGGCCGGCTGGGCCTGCTGGAGTTGCGCGGCTTCGAGATGCCGCCGCATTACCAGATGGCGATGGTGCAGTCGCTGCTGGTGCGGTCGCTGGTGGCGTGGTTCTGGGACGAGCCGCTGCGGGCGCCGCTGATCCGGCACGGTGGCAACCTGCACGGCCGATACCTGTTGCCGCACTTCCTGATTCACGACATCGCCGACGTCGCCGCCGATCTGCGCGCGCACGGGATCGAATTCGAGACCAGCTGGCTGGATCCGTTCACCGAGTTCCGGTTCCCGCGGGTGGGCACCGCCGTGTTCGACGGCGTCGAACTCGAGCTGCGCGGCGCGATCGAACCGTGGAACGTGCTGGGGGAGGAGTCGACGGCCGGCGGCACCGCCCGCTACGTCGACTCGTCGGTGGAACGCCTCCAGGTGCGGCTGATCGGCGCCGACCGGCAGCGCTACGTCGTGACCTGCAACGGCCATCCGATCCCGATGCTGGCCACCGACAACCCCGACATCCAGGTCGGCGGCGTGCGCTACCGCGCCTGGCAGCCACCCAGCGCCCTGCACCCGACCATCACCGTCGACGGCCCGCTGCGGTTCGAGCTCGTCGACATGGCCACCGCGACGTCCCGGGGCGGCTGCACGTACCACGTGTCGCACCCGGGCGGCCGGTCCTACGACACACCGCCGGTCAACGCCGTCGAGGCCGAGTCCCGCCGCGGCCGGCGGTTCGAGGCGACCGGTTTCACCCCCGGCACCCTGGACCTGTCCGACA
>CAZTAA010000283.1:0-1740 GCA_964611465.1 uncultured Mycobacterium sp.
ACCTCGGGAACGAAGGCCGTCTGCATGTACCGGGTGCGCCCGTCGCGGTCCTGGAACGCCCGCTCGAATTCCCGTTGCTCGCCACGCAGCACCGCCTCGATGTCGGCCAGGTTGAGGTTGTAGAGCTCCTCGCCGAGAACCTCACGTACGTGGCGGCCGTGCATTTCGGCGGGGGTGATCCCGAAGTAGTTCACGAACGCCTGATTGGCGATCACGTTGCGCTGGTCGCGATCCCAGAAACTGACGATCGCGGGAATGTTGTTGACCAGCCGCCGCAGTAGGCGCGCTTCCTCGTCGGCCGCCGGCCCGTCGGGTCGCCGATCGACTGTCACGCGCGGCCCCTACCCGGTCATTGGCTGAACAACTCTGCACCGCGACGGTATCAACCGCCGCGCGGGTGCGGTCAAACGCACCTCAGCAGGTGGCGCCGGCCGGCGGCAGCTTGAGGTCGACCAGATAGTCGGCCGCGTAGTTGTCGACACACGAGTCGCCGTCGAACACCACGGTGTGCTGGGTGCCCTTGTAGGTCAGCAGCGCGCCGCCGAGTTCCTTGGCTAGGTCGACCCCGGCCTGATACGGGGTGGCCGGGTCGTCGGTCGTCGAGACCACCAGCACCGGCGGCAGCCCGGCTGCCGACACCGTGTGCGGCGCGCTGGTCGCCGGCACCGGCCAGAACGCGCAGGTGTCCAGCGGTGCGTGTCCGGTGAACTCCCCGTAGCTCATGAACGGCGCCGCCTGCCGTGCGCGCCGGTCCTCGTCGACCACCGCCGCGCGGTCGGTGATCGGCGGGGAGTCGACGCAGTCGATGGCGGTCTCGGCGTCGTTGCCGTTGTTGTAGCCGCCGTCCTCGTCGCGGCCCCAGTAGTCGTCGGCCAGGCCGAGCAGGGTGTCGCCGCGGCCCTTGGTCAACTCGGTCAATCCCTCGCTCAGCTGCTTCCAGGTCTCCGGTGAGTACAGGGCGGAGATGGTGGCGGTGATGGCGTCGGGATAGCTCAGCCCGCGCGGGTCCTTGGTGGCGGCCGGCTTGCCGACCAACGGGTCCACCAGGTTCCGGTAGACGTCGACGGCCTTGGCCGGGTCGGTGCCCAGCGGGCAGTCCCGCTGCTTGGCGCAGTCGGCGGCGTAGTCGTCGAACGCCTTCTGGAACGCGGCGTCCTGGTCGATCTCGGCCTGCACCGGATCGGCGTGCGGGTCGATCGCGCCGTCGAGGATCATCGCGCGCACCTTGTCCGGGTAGGCCTCCGCGTAGGTCGCGCCGATCAGCGTCCCGTAGGAGTAGCCCAGGTAGGTCAGCTTCGCGTCACCCAGCGCCTCGCGCAATCGGTCCAGGTCCCGGGCGACGTTGACGGTCCCGACGTTGGCCAGGAACTCCTTGCCCATCTTGTCCACGCAGCGCTGCACGTACTGCTTCTCGGTGTCCTCGATGTGCGCGACGCCGGCGGGGCTGTAGTCGACCTGCGGATCGGTGCGCAGCACGTCGTTGTCGTGGTCGGAATTGCACTGCAGCGCAGGGGTTGACGAGCCCACCCCGCGGGGATCGAATCCCACCAGATCGAACCGCTGACGCACCGGCTTCGGCAGCGAGTCGACGAGGTTCAGGGCCAGGTCGATGCCGGAGCCGCCCGGGCCGCCCGGGTTGATCACCAGCGAGCCGATCTTGTCGCCGGTGGCCGGGAACCGCAGCAGCGCCAGGGTCGCCGTGCCGCCGTCGGGATCGGCGTAGTCGACCGGAACGGTGAG
>CAZTAA010000284.1:0-1731 GCA_964611465.1 uncultured Mycobacterium sp.
GCTATCTGAACCGCCCGGGGTTGAGCGCCTCGCGGTTCGTGCCGTGCCCGTTCGGCCCGGCCGGGTCGCGGATGTATCGCACCGGGGACCTGGTGCGGTGGCGGGCCGACGGTCAGCTGGAGTATCTGGGCCGCGCCGATGAGCAGGTCAAGATCCGCGGCTACCGCATCGAACTCGGTGAGATCCAGACCGTGCTGGCCGGCCTCGACGGTGTCGAGCAGGCCGCGGTGATCGCCCGCGAGGACCGCCCCGGGGATAAACGCCTCGTTGGCTACGTCACCGGATCCACCGATCCCGCCGAGATCCGCACCCGGCTCGGTGAGCGGCTGCCCGCCTACATGGTGCCGGCGGCGATTGTGGTCATGGACACCTTGCCGTTGACGGTCAACGGCAAGCTGGACCGCCGGGCGCTGCCGGCCCCGGAATACCAGAACGCGGCGAAGTACCGGGCCCCGCAGAGCGCGGTCGAGCAGGTGATCGCCGATATCTATGCGCAGGTGCTCGGCTTGGCGCAGGTGGGTGCCGACGATTCGTTCTTCGAGATCGGTGGGGATTCGATCTCGGCGATGCGGTTGATCGCTGCGGTGAACACGGCGCTGGATGTCGAGTTGGGGGTGCGGGCGGTCTTCGAGACCCCGACCGTGGCCGGGTTGAGCCGTCAGATCGATGCCGGGGCCGGGGAGTCCGGGCCCACGCACGGGCCCAGCTTCACCGACGTCCACGGGCTGGCGCCCAGCGAGGTGCACGCCGGTGACCTGAGGCTGGAGAAGTTCATCGACGCCCCGACCCTGTTGGCCGCCCCGAACCTGCCGCGGCCCACGGGCGCGATCTCCAGGGTGCTGTTGACCGGGGCGACCGGGTTCCTCGGGCGTTACCTCGTGCTGGATTGGCTGGCCCGCTTCCAGCGCGACGGCGGCACGCTGATCTGCCTGGTCCGCGGCGAGTCCGACGAAGCCGCTCGCCAGCGCCTCGAGCGCACCTTCGACACCGGTGACCGCGAGTTGCTGGCCCACTTCCGGGCGCTCGCCGGTGGGGGGCGGTTGCAGGTCATCGCCGGGGACAAGGGTGAGGAGAACCTCGGCCTCGACGAGCAGCGCTGGACCGAGCTGGCCGAATCCGTGGACCTCATCGTCGACTCCGCCGCCCTGGTCAACGCGGTCCTGCCCTACGGCGAGCTCTTCGGCCCGAACGTAGTGGGCACGGCCGAGCTGATCCGGCTGGCCATCACGAGCCGGCTCAAGAGCTTCACCTACGTCTCCACCGCCGATGTAGGCCGCCAGGTCGAGCCGGGGCTGTTCACCGAGGACGCCGACATCCGCGAGATCAGCGCCACCCGGGTGGTCGACGGCAGCTACGCCAACGGCTACGGCAACAGCAAGTGGGCCGGTGAGGTGCTGCTGCGCGAGGCCCATGACCTGTGCGGGCTGCCGGTGGCGGTGTTCCGCTCCGGGATGATCCTGACCGACCCGCGGTTCGCCGGGCAGCTCAACCTGACCGACACCGTGACCCGGATGATCTACAGCGTCATGCTGACCGGGGTGGCGCCGGGCTCGTTCTACCGCCTCGGCGCGAACGGCAAGCGCCAGCGCGCCCACTTCGACGGGCTGCCGGTCGATTTCGTCGCCGACGCCATCACCACGCTGGGCGCCAACGTCAAGGACGGCTTCGTCACCTACCACGTGATGAACCCGCATGACGACGGCATCGGCATCGACGAGTACGTGGACTGGC
>CAZTAA010000285.1:0-1731 GCA_964611465.1 uncultured Mycobacterium sp.
CACGTTGACCCGGGCCGCCCAGCGGCGACAGCGAACGGGCGGCGCAACCGCTATACGGTGCGACATTAGCAGTATTTTGTCGCGTCGACACCGACACCAGCCACCGCCGGCAGAGCCCTCAGCGATGCCGCGCCGACGGGCGTGCCTTACGCCGCCGCCTGGGTCGCGGGCGTCAAGCCGTTGATGACAATGCCAGGTTGGCCAGTATCCGCCGGGTGGCTTCAGTGATGCGTTCGCGGGTCTGAGCCGCCGTGGCCCGTTGGCCGATGAACGCGGTCAAATTCGCCAACCAGATATCGGCAATGACCGCGGCGACACGCCGATCCACAACGGTTGGCGTGC
Source organism: uncultured Mycobacterium sp. (assembly GCA_964611465.1). Taxonomy (GTDB): domain Bacteria; phylum Actinomycetota; class Actinomycetes; order Mycobacteriales; family Mycobacteriaceae; genus Mycobacterium. The sequence goes on from CAZTAA010000285.1 coordinate 343, forward strand.
CGCCGGCGAGGGTCCGCGCTAGCAGGTCTTCGATAATTGCGGCGGCCTGGTTCACCACGTCGGCCGCAGTGCGGTCGGTGACCCGGAAAGCTTTGACCATCGCTTCGGTGAGCAGGGGGTCGGTCTGCCAGCGGTCGTGCAGATAGTCGCTGAGTTGATCGAGGCGCTGCGCGGGCGTAGCGGCGCTGGCCGTCCATCCCCATCCCGCCTCCACACGTCGAAATTGACGCGTCAGCGCGGCGGCCAGCAGATAGTTCTTCGACGGAACGAAGCGATACAGTGTGCCCACGGCCATGCCGGCGTGTTTAGCAATCACCCTCATCTGGACGGCGTCGTAGCCGCCCGCCGAGGCCAACCGCACCGCCTCATCCAGCAACGCTTCCCATCGGTCGGCCGCGAGGTGCGCAGCCGCGCTGACGCCGCACATCGACGACGCGGTGGCGCCGGATTTCTGCCTGGCGGACTGAGCGCGTACGTCAGGTGAGCTCATCGCGCCAGGCCGTTTCGCGGCACCCCATCGCGGCCGAATTGCTCCAACAGGCCACCAAAACCGGAGACGTCACCGTGAGCAGCGAAGTGTTCGGCGTCGACCGCCACGAACACCGCTTCGGCGGTGAACCGGATGATCCCATCGCCGACGCCAGCGGCTCGGACGTGCAACGCGCGGCCTTGTCGCATCTCAATGTGGGCCGTGATCCGGTGGGGCTGGTTCAGTGGAACCGGCAGCAAGTACTCGACGGTCAGGCGGCGAGTGACCGCTGGCGTTCCGATGAGCCACGGCGTAAAACCCAGCACGTCGTCGCACGCCGTAGCAACGGCGCCGCCGTGGGCAAGCCCGGGAGCACCGACGTGGCGGTCGGTGAACGTTACGTCGGCGTACACCGAGTCGGCTGTGCGGTAGGCGACCAAATGCAGGCCATGCACATTGTCTGGCCCACAACCCAGACATGTCGAGGTGTGGCAGGGTAACAACTGCGGGACCGACACCGGCGAGCCGTCCACTGCGCTGCCCTCGTCGACCAAGCGATCAGTCACACAGACCGCCTTTCGCTACCATGAGTTTCGCTACGATACTGCCGGTACTCTACCGGCATCCGTTTGGACCCGTACGCCGGAGGACGGGCAGCCGTCAAGCGAGGAAGAATGAGCAACCCGCAGCCGCAAGTCCACAGCGACGGCGCCGACGATGTCGACCCACGTCGCACCCGATCCCGCAACCGGCTCCTGGACGCCGCGGCAGCATTGCTCACCAGCGGCGGCATCGAAGCCGTCACCGTCGATGCGGTGACCAAAGCCTCCAAAGTCGCCAAAACCACCCTCTACCGCCACTTCAACAGCTCGTCACAGCTGCTCGCGGCCACCTTCGAACGGCTGCTTCCCCAAGTCGAA
>CAZTAA010000286.1:0-1669 GCA_964611465.1 uncultured Mycobacterium sp.
CTAGTGGGTCGGGGCGGTGGCGGCGATGAAGGCTTCGGCGTCGGCCAGGTAGTACTCGGCGTGGCGGAGCTCGTCGGGGCTGGCGTCGCCGGCGAGCAGGACGGTGACGGCGTTGTCGCGGGCCGACAGGGCGTATTGGCGGCGGCGGTGCGAGTCGCCGGCGGCGGCCACGGCGGAGTGGATGTCGGCGCGGGCGTAGGCCAGCACCGCCGTGGTGCTGGGGCCGGCGTTGAGGTTGCTGATGGGGTCGTGGTCGGTGACGGCCCAGGGGTTGGCGGCGAGGGTCATGGCTGTTCTCCGTTCGTCTGCGGTGTTTGCTGCGCCGGTTAGCGCTGGGGTTGCGGGGGACCGGCGGGGTGGCGCGCGCAACCTCGAAGAGGCCGTGACGAGCGGAGCAGGGTTTTCGGCCCGCGAGCGGCAGCGAGCTTGATAGGGCCGAAAAGGTCACTCGGCCTGCGGAGTTCGGCGCGGGTGTGGGTTGCGCGTGACGGGGCCTCGTCGGTCACACTGGGCGACCCAGCTGAACGGTTAAAGGTGAGGGGCTACGGACCACGCCCGCCGCAGGCGGGCCTCCGCCGGTCGCACCTAGTGCGCCGGCGACCGCGCACCGGAAGACACCACACCAGCCGATGCCCGCACCCTGCGCGGACACCGGCCGGGTGGGTGCCGGTTAGGTGCCGGGGTGGGTGTCGGTGAGGACGCGGCGGATCAGGGCGGGCTCGATGCCCGATTCGAGGGCGGCCAGGAGCATGGCGGCCAGGGTGGGCGGTTCGTCGCCGGCGTCGGTGGCCTCGGTGATGGCGATGTCGGCGGCGATTCCGGCGCGGACGGTGTCGTTGATCAGGCAGTAGCAGACTGCGGCGATGGTGAGCGCTTCGGTGCGGGGCCGCCCGCGCAGTTGGCGGGCGATGTGGGTCCACACGTTGGTGGCGGCACGCTCGTGGTCGAGGGCGAGGTGCAGCATTGCGTCGCGGAGGGCGGGGTGGCTGGTGATGAGGATGCCGGCGCGGGTGGACAGGGTGGCGCTGATGTAGCGGCTGGCTCCGGTGAGAGCGTCGGTGATGTCCTCCATGGTGGTGGAGACCAGGACGGCGTGGTCTCCGACGGCGACGGCGGGGGCGGGGGTGATGGGGTCGAACTCGCGCACGAGGTCCTCGCGGCGGGCGGTGAGGATCGCGCCGTCGTGGATGCGCTGCGCGGTCAGCAGCGAGTCGGTGTAGGGGTAGGTGGTTCCGGTGGCTCCGGTGTCGGGGTCGATCCAGGTACCGGCGGCGGTGACGTCGCGGGTGGTGAGGCGGCGGCGGACGGTGATGCCGGCCTCGGTGAGGGAGTCGCGGATGCCGTCGAGGACCACTGCGGCGTGGTCGTCGAGCTCGGCGCTGCAGACGGCCAGGAGCAGGGCGCCGTCGTATTTGGCGGCGTTGAGGTGGCAGGTGCGGGCGAAGCTGGCAGCTTGGCTGGCGCTGATGGTGATGTCGCAGCGGATGGTGACTTTGATGATGGGGGTGCCGTCGGGCTCGGTGCCCAGCAGGTAGACCACGACGCTGTTGGTGGGGGTGAAGCCCAGTAGGGCGGGGGCAGCGGCGATGACGTCGGCGGGGGCTCCGAGTTTGATGGTCATGGTTGTTCTCCGTTCGTGTACGGGTTGGGTGCGCCGGTTAGCGCTGGG
>CAZTAA010000287.1:0-1645 GCA_964611465.1 uncultured Mycobacterium sp.
AGGTGTCAACTATGTCCCGAGACAGCTGCCAACTATGTCCTGAAATCAGACACTGCCGGGGGCACGTCAATGGAATTCGTGCCGGCCGCCGTCATGAATCCCCGGTTGCCGACTCCCAAACGGGGACCTTCGATCGCCGTCTCGAGCACGCGGCAAAACCCCCGCGGCCGGGGCCGTTAATCGTAAACTTCGACGATGCAACCTCGACCGCTGCGCCTGATACCGGTTTTCGCCATCACTGCGACCGCCATCGGCGTCGGCCTGGCCGCGCCCGCCGCGGCCGACTGCAACTACAGCGGCGGATCCACGCTGTGCTCCAGCACCGGCACCGTGCGGGGCGGCTCCGCACCCCCGCGTCCCACCTACAACCCGTACCCGTGCAACGGCTACACGTGCAGCTATTACGACAACTACGATCCGGGCCTTTATCTCGACTTCGGTCGTGGCGGCGGGATCAGCATCGGCGGCGGCAGAAACTAGCCGTCCCCAAAACTACTTTCGAGGAGTCCCAACGTGTTTCGTGTCACCAATCGCACGCTCGTCCGAATTCTCGCGCTGGGCGGAGTCGTAGGAGCTTTCGGCGCTTCGCCCGCCGCGCTCGCCGATCCCGCGCCCAACTGCACGGCCGCCGACCGGGCCGGCATCTCCGCCGGTGTGCAGGCGGCGACCTCGGCCTATCTGTTCGCCCATCCCGATGTGAACGAGTTCATGACCGGCCTCGCCGGTCAGCCGGTGGACGAGGTGCCTGCCGTCGTGCAGGACTACCTGAACGCAAACCCCCAGATCAAGGCCGAGGTCCAGAGCATCCGTCAACCCCTGGCCGACATGCGGGAACGGTGCGGACCGCCCTTGCTCAACCAGGAGTAGCGCCTGGCTAGGCGCCCCTGGTCGCGATGACCCGATCGGCGATGTCCACCAGCCGGGTGTTGCTGGTCTGGGACAGCTCGCGCAGCATCTCGAAGGCGCGCATCGCGTCGACGTTGTAGCGCTCCATGATCACGCCCTTGGCCTGACCGATGGTGTCGCGGGTGTTCAGCGCCGACTCGAGCTGTTCGCCGTGGCGGCTGGCCAGAATCGCCGAGGCGGCGTGGGCGGCCAGCACCGAGCCGATCGCCTCGGACTCGGCGTTGAACGCGTGTGGCTGCAGGCCGAACAGGTTGAGTGCGCCGGCCGTCTGCGCTCCGGTGTACAGCTTGAACGACAGCCCGCTGCGCACACCGAGGTTGGCGATCGCGGCGCTGTACTTGGGCCAGCGCCGCTCGTGGGTGAAGTCGTCGGTGCGCACGATCAGCTCGTCGACGGCCGCGGTGATGCACGGCCCCTCGTTGCACTGCTCCTGAAGCTCATCGAGCTTGTAGATCAAATCCGAAGTGCCGAAGAGCGATTCGAACTTGCCACCCTTGCCGATCAGCAGCACCCCGCAGGTGTCGGTCCCGGGAATCATCTCCACCGCGGCGGCGGTGACCCCGGCCAGGACCTCGTCGATACTGCGCGGTGGCGCGGTCGCCCGGGCCAACTCGGCCATCCGCACCGCGAGTTCATGATTGGACGAAGGCATGAGACCTGTTCCTCACCTGCTGCCGACGGGTCCCCCGCCACCGGCCGCCGTCATGACCGGGCGCGAGACAACGTGTGTTTGCAGACC
>CAZTAA010000288.1:0-1619 GCA_964611465.1 uncultured Mycobacterium sp.
TTCCCCGATCGCCGGGGCGGCGACGTTCGTCCTGGACCCGTGGTTGCAGCCGGTGGCGCCGGGGGTGGTGGGTGAGCTCTACCTGGCCGGGCGCGGTGTCGGCGTCGGCTACCTGCACCGGTCCGCACTGACCGCGACCCGTTTCGTGGCGTGTCCGTTCGCCGGTGTCGGGTCGCGGATGTATCGCACGGGGGATGTGGTGCGCTGGACTACCGGCGGGCAGTTGGAGTATGTGGGCCGTGCTGATGAGCAGGTCAAGGTTCGTGGGTATCGCATTGAGTTGGGGGAGGTTCAGGCCGCGTTGGCCGCGCTGGAGGGGGTGGCGGCTGCGGCGGTGATCGCCCGTGAGGATGAGCCGGGCGATAAACGTCTGGTGGGGTATGTCACGGAAATCCATTCGGGGGCGGTGGATGTGGCCGGGGTGCGCGCTGTGGTGGGGCAGCGTCTTCCGGGGTTCATGGTGCCCGCCGCGGTGGTGGTGCTCGACGCGTTGCCGTTGACGGTGAACGGCAAGGTGGATACCGGGGCGTTGCCGGCTCCGGAATACACCGGCGCCGGCCGGTACCGGGCGCCGTCCACCGCCATCGAGGAGGTTCTGGCCGGGATCTACGCGCAGATCCTCGGACTCGAGCGGGTCGGGGTGGATGATTCGTTCTTCGACCTTGGTGGGGATTCGTTGTCGGCGATGCGGATGATCACCGCGGTCAACGCCGCCCTGGATGGCGAGTTGCGGGTGCGGGCGATCTTCGAGGCGCCGACGGTGGCCGGGTTGGGGCGGCAGATACAAGCCGGGGCCGGTGACTTTTCCACGCTACATGGGCCGAGCTTCGCTCAGGTGCACGGTCGAGCTGCGACTGAGTTATACGCCAGCGATCTGAAGCTGGAGAAGTTCATCGACGGTGCCACATTGTTGGGCGCGCCGAACCTGTCTGGACCAAGTGGTGGGGTGTCCACAGTTCTGCTGACCGGGGCAACCGGGTTCTTGGGGCGTTTTCTGGTGCTGGAATGGTTGGAGCGCCTGGCTCCGGTTGGCGGCACGCTGATCTGCCTGGTGCGCGGGGAGTCCGACGAGGCCGCCCGCCAGCGTCTCGAGCGGGCCTTCGACACCGGTGATGCCGCGCTGCTGGCCCAGTTCCGGGCCCTGGCCGCCGACGGCCGGTTGCGCGTGATCGCCGGCGACAAGGGCCGGCACAATCTCGGCCTCGATGAGCAGCGCTGGGCCGGGTTGGCCGAATCGGTTGACCTGATTGTGGATTCCGCGGCGTTGGTCAACGGTGTGCTGCCCTACAGCGAGCTTTTCGGGCCGAACGTGGTGGGCACCGCGGAGCTGATCCGGCTGGCGATCACGACCAAGCTCAAGGCGTTCACCTACGTCTCGACCTTGAATGTTGGTGATGGGATCGAGCCGGCGAAGTTCACCGAGGATGCCGACATCCGGATCATCAGTGCCCACCGCGCCAACCAGGGCGGCTACGCCAACGGCTACGGCAACAGCAAGTGGGCCGGTGAGGTGCTGCTGCGGGAGGCCCATGACCTGTGCGGGTTGCCGGTGGCGGTGTTCCGTTCCGGGATGATCATGGCCGACCCGCGGTTCACCGGGCAGCTCAACCTGTCCGACA
>CAZTAA010000289.1:0-1613 GCA_964611465.1 uncultured Mycobacterium sp.
GAAGGAACCAACCGGTAGCACTGCCACGGAATTGGTGGCAGCAGGATCGGTGGTGGTGGTATCGGGGATGATGTGGCGGCTCACGTATGTGCTCCTTGGGTGGCTTTCTTGATGCGCGCGGCAAGTTCTTGCAGGACAGGGCTGGTGTCTCTTCGTCGACGGTCACGGACGAGTTTGCCCGCCTGAGCGAGGTGTCGGCGCGCTCGCTGCGATGGCGCTGACAGGTAGGCGGGGATGGCGGTGTCAGCTAGCGCAAGCGCGAGGCGATAGTCCCGGATCGCGATGTAGGTATGCAGCAGCCGCATGTCGGCGACGGCACGGTCGCGGTGCTGTTGTGAAGTCCATCTGGTGTGGTGGCTGGTCAGCAGCTCCAGCGCTTTCTCAGCATGGCCGAGGCGTAAGTATCCGGATGCGATGTCACTGGCGACGTAAGCGGCGTGGGCGTAGGGTGCCCGGTCATCGGTGGCGGGCTCGATGTCGCCGAGCTCAAGGGCCTCGGCGGCGTGCCGGTGAAAGCCCCGCTCGTCGTCATTGTGCAGCGCGGCGAGGGCTTGCTGGCGGGCGATGCTGGCCGTCAGCCGCCCTGCGTCGCGGCCGTCGATGAACTCGGCGGCATCGGCTACGAGGTCGACGGCCAAGCTGGCGTCGCTGCGCGTGAGAATGTTCGATTGCCGCATCAGGATCATCGCACGTAGCTCGGGACTAGCAGCCCGCAGATGCAGGAACGCTTTATGCGTCAGCGTTTGGGCGGCGGCATGATCGCCTAGGTCTTGGGCGATCCAGCCAGCTACTTCGGCGATGGTCCCGGCTGCCTCTGCCATGGCACGTTTGAGTCGGCGGGGTGCGGTTTTGATCAGCGCTTCGACGGTGTCGAGATCGCGCTCGACCAACGGCCGCGCGTGTTGAGCGCCGAAGGCGTGCTCTGCCTCGATGTGCGCAGCCCGCTGTGTGGTGATTACCGACAACACATCCTCGTCGACCGGCAACTCCAGCAGCAACGGGTGCGGCAGCGGTGATTGGACCGGTACGCTGAATATCTCGTCGGGGTCGCGGCCGAAGACTGCGGCAAGGTCTGCCCGCCACATTTCGCCGAATGGGCCGCCGCGTTCGATGCTGATGATCATCTGACGCAAGGATTCGCGCGGCGGAATATCGCGGTCACTGCGCATCCCGCGCACGTTTTCGACCTCGGCTGCCAGTTCTTGAAGACTGAATCCGTATTCCAGGCGGGCACGTCGGAGCCGCTGCGCGTTGAGCGCACGGTGTGGATCGACTGCCGCCATCTTCCGATCATGCCTCACACATCAGCGCAGGTCAGGCAATCGTGCGCGTGCCGGGGTGTTACTGGCTCTTACTGGTGGTGACTTCCGGCGATTGCCGTCCACACGCTGTTCTTGGATTCGCGGACACCGACGACCGCGTGCGAAACCAAGAAGGGACAGCACAGCAATGCGATTGAGAATTGACACATCAGGCACCCGGTTCATTGTGACGCGGGCGGCAGAACCTCGGCTGAATTTCGAGACAGGTAGCCCCAAGGTCGACACCAGTACCGGGTTGCCACTGTTTGCGACACAACTCCTAGCCCTGGATGACACCGGCGGCGAAGTACT
>CAZTAA010000290.1:0-1609 GCA_964611465.1 uncultured Mycobacterium sp.
GTCACCGAACAGGTGTGGCAGCCGATGCACTTGTCGAGGTTCATCACCATCGCCATCTGCGCCATGACTTTCACGTGTACCGCACCTCCTGCGAGCGCCGGCGCACCACCGTCACCTCGTCACGCTGGTTTCCGGTCGGCCCGAGATAGTTGAACGCGTAGGCGTTCTGGGCGTACCCGCCGGCCAGGTGGCTCGGTTTGATCAGCAGCCGGGTCAGCGAATTGTGAATCCCGCCACGGGTTCCGGTCGTCTCGGTGAGCGGCACGTCGATGGTGCGCTCCTGGGCGTGATAGACGTACACCACACCCTCGGGCATCCGGTGGCTGACCACCGCCCGGCAGACCACCACACCGTTGCGGTTGACGGCTTCCACCCAATCGTTGTCGCGCACTTCGATCTTGGCCGCGTCGGCCGGGCTCATCCACATCGTCGGCCCGCCGCGCGACAGCGACAGCATGAACAGGTTGTCCTGATACTCGGAGTGGATGGACCACTTGGAGTGCGGCGTCAGGTAGCGCACGGTCAGGCCGACCCCCGCGCTGCCGAGGGTCGGTTCACCGAACAGCCGTGCCATGTCCAGCGGCGGCCGATAGGTGGGCAGCTGCTCGCCGAGTTCCTCGAGCCAGTCATGGTCCAGATAGAAGTGCATCCGGCCGGTGAGGGTGTGAAAAGGCTTGAGCTCCTCGATGTTCACGGTGAACGGCGCATACCGCCGGCCGCCGGTCTCGCTGCCCGACCACTCCGGGCTGGTGATCACCGGGACCGGCCGGGCCTGGGTGTCGGCGTAGCTGATGCGCCGCTCCTCACTGCCTTCGGCCAGGTGCACCAGCGGCCGGCCGGTGCGGCGCTCCAGTTCCCGGAACCCCTCGACGGCCAGCCGGCCGTTGGAGGTGCCGGACAGCGCCAGGATCACATCGGCCATCCGCTCGGCGGTGGTGATCGCCGGCCGGCCCTGGGCCGCACCGGAATCGAGCACACCGAACTTCGCGGCGAGTTGCTCCACCTCGACGTCGGGATGCATGGTGATGCCCTTGGTGGTCAGGCCCAGCTTCTCGGCGAGCGGCCCCAGGGCGGACCACTTGTCGGCGATCGCGGCATAGTCCCGTTCGACGACGGCCAGCGGTCCCATCGTCTTGCCCGGCACCGGCGTCTCGCCCTCGGTCCGCCAATCGTGCTCGGAGCCACCGGGATAGGCCATCGCCGCGGGAGTGTCGTGCTGCAGGGTGCCAAGCACGACATCGGTGCGGGTGCCCAGGTGCCGCGCCGCCAGTGCGCTGAACGCCCGCGCGACGGTCCCGAACGCGTCGTAGTCCGACCGGGTCTCCCAGGGCGGGTCGATCGCCGGGCTGAACGCGTGGATATAAGGGTGCATGTCGGTGCTCGACAGGTCACCCTTCTCGTACCAGGTGGCCGCGGGCAGCACCACGTCGGACAACAGCGTCGTCGACGTCATCCGGAAGTCCACCGACATCAGCAGGTCGAGCTTGCCCTCGGGGATGTCGTCGGTCCACTCGACATCGTTGGGCCTCAAGTCTTCCGGGGCGGGCTCGGCCTGCAGGTTCGACGTCGTGCCCAGCAGGTGGCGCAGGAAGTACTCGTTGCCCTTGCT
>CAZTAA010000291.1:0-1599 GCA_964611465.1 uncultured Mycobacterium sp.
TGATCGGCGTGGACGGCCGGGCCCGGCGCACCGTCGACATCACCGTGCACGGCAGTCCGATGATGCACGACTTCTCCTTGACCGAGAAGCATGTCGTGTTCTACGACCTGCCGGTCGCCTTCGACCCGGTGCTGGCCGCCGAGATGACCGCACCGAAGCCGCTGCGGGTGCCGGCCCGGCTGATGATGTCGGCGTTGATCGGGCGGATCCGCATCCCGGACCCGATCATGGCGCGTCAGTCGAAGTCCGATGGCACCGATCGCCGCTTCCCGTACCGGTGGAATCCGCGCTACCCGGCCCGCGTGGGTGTCATGCCGCGCGACGGTGGGGACGCCGACGTCCGCTGGTTCGACGTCGAGCCCTGCTACGTCTTCCATCCGATGAACGCCTACGACGACGGCGACACCATCGTGCTGGACGTGGCGCGGCACCCGAAGATGTTCGACACCGAACTGCTCGGGCCCGATGAGGGTCCGCCCACGCTGGACCGCTGGGTGGTCGACCTCGCCGACGGCAAGGTCCGCGAATCCCGCATCGACGACCGCGGCCAGGAGTTCCCCCGCGTCGACGAGCGACTGGTCGGCAAGCGGCACCGCTACGGCTACGCACCGGCGTTCGGCGACGAGAACAACGGCACCGACCGGCTGCACAAGCACGACTTCGTCGGCAACGGGTCGGCGACGCGAGCGTTCGGGGCCGGGAAGCAGTTGGGCGAGTTCGTCTTTCACCCGCGCTCGGCCGACGCCGCCGAGGACGACGGCGTGCTGATGGGCTACGTCTACGACGCCGCGACCGACCGCAGCGAGCTGGCGATCATCGATGCGCAGACGCTGGAGGACGTGGCGACCGTGAAACTCCCGCACCGGGTTCCGGCCGGGTTCCACGGCAACTGGGTGCCGAGCGACTAGACCGTCCGGACCACCGGCCCACTGCTACCTTTTCGGGTAGCATATGGTGATGACCACAATGAGCCCGGCGACCGAACATGCGGTGGAGGCATGGGCGGGCAATGTTCTTCGTCTGGCCCGGGCGAAGAAGGGTCTTTCCCAGCGTGAACTCGCGGCGGCCGCCGGAGTTCCCCCGAGCACCATTGCCAAGATCGAGTCTGGACAACGTCAGCCCACCCACCCGACTCTGGCGAAGATCCTCGCCAGCGTCGGCTTGGCATTGACGACGCGTCTGGAACCGTACGACGATCACGACGACGTCCTATGGGAGCGGGACCAGCGACGCTCTGATGCGCAGCGAGTCGCTGCGGTTGCTGAACAGAAGCAGGTCTTCGCCCGCCGTGGACGCTGATTTCCAGCCGGCGGCCATTCTGGAGATTCTCGACCGGCACGCGGTCGAATATGTGTTGATCGGCGGTTATGCCGCACTGCTGCACGGATCCACGCTGCCCACCAGAGATCTCGACATTACGCCGCGCAGACAAGCCGATAATCTCACGAACCTGATTGCGGCGCTTGAAGATCTGGATGCACGGATCCGCGTTAGCGATGACGTCGAACCCCTGCCGTTCAAGACCAGCCCCGAGTCCCTGTCCACGGTCACGGTGCTGAACCTTGCCACCAGATTCGGCGATCTCGACCTCGTCGTCCA
>CAZTAA010000292.1:0-1553 GCA_964611465.1 uncultured Mycobacterium sp.
CGCGGAACAGGTCGGCGCCGAGGACGGTCAGGTCGGCGGCCTTGCCGGTGGTCAGCGTGCCGGTGCGGTGGTCCAACCGCAGCTGATAGGCGCCGTTGGCGGTGTAGCCGCGCAGCGCGTCGTGCAGCCCGATGCGCTGGCGGGCCACCAGCGGGAGGTCGTCGGGATGCCCCGGGCGCTGCCGGGTGAGCAGCGCCTCGATCTGGATCAGTGGCGGGATCTCCGGGATGTCGACGCCGGGGATGTCGCTGCCGTAGGTGACGGTCGCGCCGGAGCGGACCAGGTCGCCGTACGGGAACAGCCGTTCCTCCACCCGCTCGGCGCCGAGCATCGCGGTGTAGATGTCGCGGTACTGGCCGTTGTAGTCGGTCCCCCACAGCGGGGTGCAGTTGGCGATGAGGCCGAGCTGCGCGTACCGGTCGACATCGGCCGGGTCCACCATCGAGTTGTGCGCCAGCACATGCCGACGGCCCGCACTACCGGGCGCCTGCCGCGCGGCGGTGTAGGCGTCCAGCACCACCCGCGCCGAACCGTCGCCGTCGATGTGGATGTGCATGTCGAAACCGGCGGCCTGTACCGCCTCGATCTGGGCGGTGATCGCCTCCGGCGGAAAGGTCATCGTTCCGAGGTCATCGGCGGCGTGGCCGCAGCACGGCGACAGCAGCGCCGCCCCGCCGCTCATGAACGTCCCGTCCGCCCACAACTTGCAGGTGCCGATCTGCACATGTTCCGAGCGCAGCTCGCGATGCCAGCGGGTCAGACCCTCGGCGATGGTTTGCGGGTCGTCGGTCGGGGTGCGGGTCCAGTAGGAGCCGGCCACCCGCACCGGAAGGCCGCCCGCCTCGTCCTGGTCGATGAGGTCGGCGAACACCCAGCGCGAGTCGTCGCTCGTCGCGCCGACGATCGTGCCCGCCTCGAAGTAGGCCGTCATCCCCCACGAGGCCGCCGGCTGCAGGGTGAGTTGCTGTGCGGCACGGACATTCGCAACCGAGAAAAGGTCCTGGGCGACCAGGATCGGGATCGTCGCGGCGGCCTCCACCGCGTGGCCGGTGGGAGTGCCGTCGGGGTCGCGCACCCAGTACTGCGAACCGGGGTCGGGATCGGGGGTTTCGGGCCCGATGCCGGCGCCGCGCATGGCCGCGGTGTTGAACCACGAGTCGTGCGCGTCGGCGGAGAAGAGGTACATCGGCCGATCGCCGGTGATCTCGTCGAGCCACTCCCGGCGCGGGGACCGCTCCTCGAAGGAGTCCGGCATCCAGGCGTGGCCGCGCAGTGGCGCGTCCGGGGGCTGCTCCGCCACCCAGTCGCGGATCGCGGCCAGCACCGCGTCGCGCCCGACGATGCCGGCGAGGTTGACGCCCAACTTGGACAGCGCCATCGAGGCCAGATGGTTGTGCGCATCGATGAAGCCGGGCAGGCACATCCGGCCGCGCAGGTCGATCTGTTCGGTGCCGGCGTCGATGAAGTCGTCGGCGCCATCGCGGGTGCCCACGTGCACCAGGTCGCGGCCGCGCACCACCACCGCCTGTGCCCACGGTTGCGCCGGGTCGCCG
>CAZTAA010000293.1:0-1548 GCA_964611465.1 uncultured Mycobacterium sp.
GCAACATCAACTTCACCAACATCTGCTACACCGGCTGCCGGTTCTGCGCCTTCGCCCAGCGCAAGGGCGACGCCGACGCGTACTCGCTGTCGACCGACGAGGTCGCCGACCGGGCCTGGGAGGCGCACGTCGCCGGGGCCACCGAGGTGTGCATGCAGGGCGGCATCGACCCCGAACTGCCGGTGACCGGGTACGCCGACCTGGTGCGCGCGGTCAAGGCCCGGGTGCCGTCGATGCATGTGCATGCCTTTTCCCCGATGGAGATCGCCAACGGCGTGACCCGCAGCGGATTGTCGATCCGGGAGTGGCTGACCGCGCTTCGCGAGGCGGGCCTGGACACCATTCCCGGCACCGCCGCGGAGATCCTCGACGACGAGGTGCGCTGGGTGCTGACCAAGGGCAAGTTGCCGACGTCGATGTGGATCGAGGTGGTCAGCACCGCGCACGAGGTGGGGCTGCCGTCGAGTTCGACGATGATGTACGGCCACGTCGACACCCCGCGGCACTGGGTCGGCCACCTCAACGTGCTGCGCGACATCCAGGACCGCACCGGCGGTTTCACGGAGTTCGTGCCCTTGCCGTTCGTGCACCAGTCCTCACCGCTCTACCTGGCGGGCGCGTCCCGGCCCGGCCCGACGCACCGGGACAACCGGGCCGTCCACGCCCTGGCGCGGATCATGTTGCACGGCAGGATCTCTCACATCCAGACCAGTTGGGTCAAGCTCGGGGTGGAGCGCACCCGGGTGATGCTGCGCGGGGGCGCCGACGACCTGGGCGGGACCCTGATGGAGGAGACCATCTCGCGGATGGCCGGTTCGGAGAACGGCTCGGCCAAGACCGTCGAGGAACTCGTCGCCATCGCCGAGGGCATCGGCCGGCCGGCGCGGCAGCGCACCACGACGTATGCCCCGATGCCGAGCCCTTCCAGGCCGAGCGTGCGGGTCGGTACGGAACACGCCGGCCAGTCCGCGTGATCCGCGCATCGTCGCAGGCGTGTGGACGGGGCGTATCGTCGGCGGCGTCCTGCTGCTCGCCGGCCGAAGGGAGCGAATCCATGGATACGACGCTGACGCGTGCCGAGATTCCGACGCGTGATCTGGCCGACCGCGACGACGTGTACGCGCTGCTGACCGCCTTCTACGGCCGGGCGCTGGCGGACGACCTGCTGGCCGATGCGTTCACCGACATCCGGGCGAAGGGCCTGGAGTCGCACCTGCCGGTGATGTGCGATTTCTGGGAGACGATGCTTTTCCGCGCCAAGCTCTATCAGGGCAGCGCACTGTCCCCGCACCAGCACGTCCATGCCGAACACCCGCTGACGCACCGGCACTTCATCCGCTGGCTGACGCTGTGGATCGACACCGTGGACGCCATGTACCGCGGTCCGGTCGCCGAACAGGCCAAGGTCCTGGGTCGCCGGACCGCCTGGGCCATGCATCGCCAGTTGACCGGCGGTGACGCACCGGAACTCGACGTGTTCGTGGGGCGCTGAACTCAGCCGTTGACGAACGCGAAGCGCTCCCGCACGTCGTCCGGATCGATCCCGAA
>CAZTAA010000294.1:0-1506 GCA_964611465.1 uncultured Mycobacterium sp.
CTGCGCTGGGCCGTGGGCGAGCGGGAGGACGGAACCACCGTCCTGGTCACCGACCTGGATTCCGGCTGGATTCCAGCCGGCATTGAAATTCCTACTGGGGTAACACTTCTCGCGCCGGAACACCGCCACGGTGGATTCGAGAAACTACTGCGCGACGCGGTGATCATCGAAACCTGGAGTCCCGGCCAGCTCCTTCCGAACGACGAAACGGAGCCGGTCGCGATGTCGCTGAGGGCACGCGATCTGCCGACGGTCGACGATCTGAACTGGGAGATCACCCAGGCGACCAACTGGCGCGACGGACTGCCCCGACTCGCGCATACGCTCACCAAGGCTGTCGTTGGGGGCACCGGAGTCCTCGACACCGAGACTGACTTGCTGCGTGAGCATTTGCGAGCTATCAGTGACAAGGTGTGCAACGCCTACCCCGATTCCGTCGACACCCAGTCGGTGGGCACCTGGCAACTGCTGGCCGCCATCGACGCGCTCGTCAGCGGCCAGAAGACCGCACTGAACTACCACTTCGCCTGGTTCCGGGCGCTTCACACCGCACAGCAGGATCGGTGACTCATGGCCGGTGACACGTTCCACACCGAAGAAGGCGGCTACGAGCAGGCACTCGCGGTCCCGCCGCCACCGCCGATCACGTCGGACATTCCGCCCGAGGCGGCCACCTGGATCGAAATGGCGGCGGCGGCTCTGTTCGGCGCGGCGAACATGGGCGATCCCACCGATACCGCCGAAGCGCTCGAAGGGCACGGCGAGCGGAGCGAGAAGGCCGGCCGCGCCGCCGGCGAGTTTCCCGAGGGCGACCAGCAACAGGCCCAGGGCATGGATCAGATGGCCCAGCAGATCCCACAGATGATGAGCAGTGTCGCTGGCGCGCTCAGCGGCGCGGTCGGCGGCGCCATGCAGCCGCTCATGCAGATGCCCCAACAATTCGCGCAGACGGCCCAACAGCTCATGCAGGCCGGGATGGGTGCGTTCCAGCAGGCCGGCGGGGCCGCGGGACTCGGCACGGAGGACCTCATGGCCGGTGACCTCGGCGACGACTTCGGCGGCGGCGGTGGCGCGGGCCTCGGTGACATCGGCGCTGGCGGAGGCGGAGCCGGCGGCGAGGTGGGTGCCAGCGGCGGTGGCGGGGGCGGGGTCGGCACCACACCCATGGCGATGCTCGGTCCGGCCGCCACCCCCGCGGCGACAACCGCACCGACCGCGGGCCGGGTTGCTGCGGGACCGCCGCCGGTGATGGCCACCACCGCTCATCCCCCGACCGCGATGGGCGGCATGGGCGGCGTGCCGATGATGCCTCACGGCATGCACGGAGGCGGTGCGGGTGGCAAGGACGACAAGGCCGCCACCAAGCGGGTCGCCGTGCCCGTCGTGAAGAACGGTGCTCCCGTCCAGGGCCGGATCACCGCACCGCCGACCACCCCCGTCGTCACCAAGAGCGTTGACGGGGACAAGAAGGTCGTGACCCGCCGCATCGTGGTTCCGGGCGCCAAG